>JBDTMZ010000001.1:0-53258 GCA_039934035.1 Candidatus Solibacter sp.
GAGGTGTATTTCGTTTGGCAGAAGTAAAACTTCAAGAGGGTGAAACTTTAGAAAATGCCCTCCGCCGCTTCAAGCGTAAAGTCCAGCAAGAGGACATTATTAAGGAAGTGAAGCGTCACTCCTTCTACCTCAAGCCGGGTGAGAAGCTCAGGGTCAAACAGGCGTTGGCCCGAAAACGAAACCGGAAGAAGTCCCGCCGGGAAGTCGAATAGCGCAACAGAACCCAGGGTAAAGGTTCAGGCGGGGTCGATACCAGCCCCGTCTGAACCAAACAAATTGCTCAAGTTGTTTACGGGGAACAGGCCATGCCGGAGTTTCAGGACCGCATTCTCAAATGCGTGGATTGTAGCGCGGATTTCGTTTTCACCGCGGGAGAGCAGCACTTCTTCCACGACAAGAATTTCAAGAATGAGCCCAAGCGCTGTAAGACCTGCAAGACCAAGCGCCAGGGTTCCTCCGGTCCCGGTTTCGCCAAAACCGAAACCACTACGGAGTGCTCCCAATGCGGGCGGGAGACCACCGTTCCTTTTAAACCAACTCAAGGCCGTCCCGTCTATTGCCGGGAATGCTTCCTGAGCCGAAAAGCTGCTGGCGCCACCGCCGGTTAGCTGTTCCATTCTCTCCTATCATTGAGCGCCTGTCACGGCACCAGCGTTTCACGTTGTGAAATGACGCACAAGCCGCTGTGTGCCGGGCCGTCCTGCCGACGCTTCCATGCTGCGGCGCGCCACCTTATGCCTCTTACACACTTTTACCGGCGGGGTCCGCAACTTACTCCCAACATTGGCGTTTGACAATCCAGAGGAAATCAAAATGCGTCATCGGGTAGCTCTGGTTCTATGCTTCGCCGTGGCCCTCGCCGGCATTTCAGCCTCCGCCAAAAAGAAATCTCCCGAGCCCTCCCGCCTCTTTCAAAAATCGCTCGCCGGCGACCAGAAAATCCTCCAGGCGCTCAACCGCCTCACTTTCGGACCGCGCCCCGGCGATGCCCAGCACGTCAAGTCCGTTGGCCTCAAAAAGTGGATCGACCGCCAACTCCACCCCGATTCCATCGCCGAGAATCCCGTCCTCTTCGAGAAGCTCCGCACCTTGGACTCCCTCCGCATGACGGGCGCCGAGCTCGTCAGCAATTACCCCACCCCCCAGATGGTCCGCCAGATGGTCAACGGCCAACTCCCTTTCCCCACCGACCCCGACCGCAGGCGCATGCTCACCCGCCTCATGGAGAAGTTCGAGGAACGCCAGAAGCTTAACAACGCATCCCCAGGCAGTCAACCCGCGCCGCCCGCAGCCGCCGCCCCCGCCGCCCGCGGACTGGCCGGCCTGCTCGCCCCCACCGATCTTCGCACCATGCGCCAGGGCACCCCGCAGGAGCGCCTCGCCCTCTTCCAGGCTTTGCCTCCCGAAAAGCAGGAGGAACTTCTTGATGCCATCCCCGGCCAGCTCCGCCAGAGCCTCGTCACCGTTGCCCCTCCCGAACTCCGCCGCCGCTTCGATATGATCGCCGGACCCCAGCAGATGGTGGCCCGCGACCTTACCGAAGGCAAGCTCCTGCGCGCCGTCTATAGCGATCGCCAGTTGGAGGAAGTGCTCACCGATTTCTGGTTCAACCACTTCAACGTCTACCTCGATAAAGGCGCCGACCGTTACCTTGTCACGCCCTACGAACGCGACGTCATCCGCCCCCACGTTTTCGGTAAGTTTAAAGATCTGCTGGCGGCCACCGCCAAGAGCCCGGCCATGCTCTTCTATCTCGATAACTGGCAGTCCGTGGGACCTGAAGCCGCCGTTCCCGGACGCCCGCTGCGCAAGAACGCCCGCGGGCTCAACGAAAACTACGGTCGTGAACTGCTCGAACTGCACACCCTCGGCGTCGATGGCGGCTACACTCAAAAAGATGTGACGGAGGCCGCGCGCTGCTTCACCGGCTGGACCATTCTCCAACCCCAGCGCGGCGGCGAATTCTCCTTCAATCCGCGCACGCACGATAGCGGCGAGAAGACCGTCCTCGGCGTCACCATCCCGGCCGGCGGCGGCATCTCCGATGGCGAAAAGGTGCTCGACCTCGTCGCTCATCATCCCTCCACCGCCCGCTTCATCTCGCACAAACTCGCCCTGCGCTTCGTTGCCGACGATCCGCCGCCCGCGCTGGTCGACCGCATGGCCGCCACCTTCACTAAGACGGATGGCGACCTGCGCGCAGTCATGCAGGTGATGTTCGCTTCCAAAGAATTCTTCAGCGAAGGGGCCTATCGCGCCAAGCTGAAAACGCCCCTCGAGGTGGTGGCCAGCACCGTGCGCGCGCTCAACGCCGATATCGCCTATGCCGCCTCGCTCGCCAACCAGGTCTCTCAACTCGGCCAACCCCTCTATCGCAAGGTCGAGCCCACCGGCTACTCCAATCACAGTAAGGAGTGGCTCAATGCCGGCGGCCTGCTGGCGCGCATGAATTTCGCCCTGCAACTGGCCGGCAACAAAGTTCCGGGTGTCGCGGTCGATGCCGCCAAAGCCGCCAAGCCGGACGATCCCATCGCGGGCATCGCCCTCGGCTCGCCCGAATTCCAGAAGCGTTAGCCCCATGACTCAACCCCATGTCTCAGAATGAGGTAACCTATGCCATCGCGCCGCTATTTTCTCCGTAACTCCGCCCTCGCCATGGTCGGCGTTGGCGCATCGCCCCTCTGGCTCGAGCGCGCCCTTTACGCCGCCGACGCGCCCAGCCAGCGCAAGAAAATCCTCGTCGCCATCTTCCAGCGCGGCGCGGCCGATGGACTCAATGTCGTGGTACCTCACGGCGAGCCCGCCTACTACGCCCTCCGCCCCAACATCGCCATCCCTCGTCCTACCGATGACCCGGCCAAAAAGGCCGCGTCCGCCATCGACCTCGACGGCTTCTTCGGGCTCAATCCCGCGCTCGCTCCCCTCAAGCCCCTCTACGACCAGAAGCATCTCGCCATCGTGGACGCCGTCGGCTCGCCCGACCCCACCCGTTCCCACTTCGACGCCCAGGACTACATGGAATCCGGCACCCCCGGCCGCAAGGCCACCCAGGATGGGTGGATGAACCGCGCCCTTCCGCCCGCCGCCAGCAAGCCATCGCCCCTGCGCGCCGTCTCGCTCGGCCCCGTGCTGCCGCGCGCCATGCGGGGCACCCTACCCGCTATCGCCATGCAGACCATCGATAGCTTCCAACTGCGCAACGCCCAGGCCAGCATGGAATTCGAGCAGCGCTATGCCGCCTCCAAAGACCCGCTGCTCCAGGCCGCCGGCAAAGAGACTTTCGAAGCTGTCGCCATGCTCCAGGCCATTCAGAAGCGGCCCTACCAACCCGCCCCGGGCGCCGAGTATCCCCGCGGCCGCTTCGGGCAGAGCCTCCAGCAGATCGCCCAACTCATCAAAAGCGATGTCGGCGTTGAAATGGCGTTCGCAGATATCGGCGGCTGGGACCATCACGTAAACGAAGTCGCCCAGACCGCCGCCGAAGGCCAGCTCGCCAACCTCCTACGCGAGTACGGCCAGGCCCTCTCCGCCTTCTGGACCGACATGGGCGACCGCATGAGCGATGTGGTCGTCGTCACCATGAGCGAATTCGGCCGCACTGCCAAAGAAAATGGCAATCGCGGCACCGATCACGGGCACGCCAACTCCATGTTCGTCATGGGCGGCAGCGTCCAAGGCGGCAAGGTCTACGGCAAGTGGCCCGGCCTGGAAAAAGAGCAGCTTTACGAAGGCCGCGATCTCGACCTGACCACCGACTTCCGCGACGTCCTCGGCGAACTGGTTTCCAGCCATTTGGGCAATCCTTCACTGAAAACCGTGTTCCCGGGCTACCAGCCACATACGCTGGGCTTGGTCTAGCGCTACGATGAGGGCATGAATAACCCGACCCGCTTCGAGTGCAGCCAGCCCATCCTTCGTGTCGAAGACATGGACCGCAGTATCCGGTTCTACGTCGAACAACTCGGGTTTCAGAACGCAGCGTGGGCCAACACCGATTTCACCAGCGTGTCCCGCGACACCGCCGGTATTTTTCTCAGCCGCCAGACTCAAGGACGCGGCAATGCCTGGCTCTGGCTGGGCGTCACCGACGTCGAAGCCCTCCATGCGGAATACCTGTCCCGCGGCGTGGCGATCCTACAGCCGCCTACCGAGTTTCCCTGGGCCCTGGAAATGCGCATCGAAGATCCCGACGGCAACGTGCTCCGCATCGGCTCCGAACCCCGCGACCGTAGCATCAGCTAATCTCGCGCAGCGGTCCGGTTCCGCAGTCACACGCCAAATTGCCGCAAATGGTGATCCAGGTGTTTGTACATTCCCCGGCTCCACTCCTGCGGTGTGAGCGCACCAAAGAAAGGATGCGGGTGCCGCGTGCATCGCGCCTCTCCGCCTTCCGAAAACTGCCGGACCTTCCTCACCAGTTCTTCCTGCTCCCGGGCGAATTCCCGCTGGTCCGCGACAACCAACTCCTTCCCCGTCGGACCGTTCTTCCGGAACGGCTTCTCATTCGTATAAACCGACTTCACAAACGGAGCCAAGATCCGTCCCAGTAAGACGCGCGGCAGATTCAGCCTTCCGGAAGCGATATCCATCGTTATGGAACAGTGCGCCATCATTTGCGCCGCGTCCATTTTCCCCCACGCCCGCGGCGACACGGGCGCCAGTTTGCCAATCCTTGCGATCACCTCGTCCCGCGTTGCCTGCTCAAATAAATGCTTCATGTCATCCCATCCCGCCCGCTCGCCGCGAGCCGGATGGCATTGTAACAAACGGTGATCGTCCCCAGTTTCCCGATATACGGACACCCCGCTATACTGAACGGAGATGCGTCTCTTACTGACTCTTTTGCCAGCCCTTGCCCTGGCCCAAACCCCGTCGGTCCCTCCCGCCGCCCCGGCGAAGTCCGCGGCCCCCGCGAAGAAAGCCGCCCCTTCCGCGGCCAAACCGGCCGTCGCTGCCACCGCGCCTACCGGTGCCGCCGCCCCGAAACCTGCCGCCGCGGCCGTTGCGGGACGCGGCGCCGCGGGACGTGGCGCGATCGCGCCCAAACCCGCCGTCCCCGCCGTCAAACCGCTGCAGACCGACGACGAAAAGACCGTTTACGCGCTCGGTCAATCCATCGGCCAATCGCTCTCCATGTTCAACCTCACGCCCGCCGAAGTCGAGATCGTCAAGCGCGCCATCGGCGATGCCGCCGTCGGCAAGCATGAAGTCGAGTTGAGCGAATGGGGACCCAAGATCGATCCCCTCGCCCGCTCCCGAGCCGCCGTCGTCGCCGAAAAGGAAAAGGCGTCATCCGCCGCCTACCTGGCCAAATGCGCCGCCGAACCGGGCGCCGTCAAAACGGAGTCCGGCCTCGTCTACAAAGAACTCAAGGTCGGCACCGGACCCTCCCCCGCGGCCACCGACACCGTCAAAGTCCACTACCGCGGCACCCTCACCAACGGCACCGAATTCGATAGCTCTTACAAACGCAACGAACCCACCCAGTTCCCGCTCAACGGCGTCATCAAGTGCTGGACCGAAGGCGTGCAGCGCATGAAAGTCGGCGGCAAGTCTCAGCTGGTCTGCCCCTCCGACCTCGCCTACGGCGATCAGGGACGCCCCTCCATCCCCGGCGGCGCTACCCTTGTCTTCGAAGTCGAGCTGATCGAAATCGTTAAGTAGTTCGAGGTTTGCCGGGAATGCGGCGCCTCGCTCTGTTTATCGCCCTCCTTGCCGGTGCGGCTTCGCCCGCCGCGCAGTGGCGCATCGTCGGACCGGGTGGTGGAGGTTCCCTCTATCACCCCGCGATCTCCCCACACGATAGCCGTACCGTTCTCGTCGCCTGCGACATGACCGGCGCCTACCTCACGCGCGATGGCGGCGCGCACTGGCGCATGATCAATCTCGGCCAGGCCGTGAACGCGTTCTTCTTCGATCCTACGCGTGCCAACATCCTCTATGCGCTCGGCGACGCTCTCTTTCGCAGTGACGATACCGGCGACACCTGGCGCACCTTCTACCCGCCCAACTCCTTCATGTCCACTGGCGACGACCACGCGTCCGGTAGCCTGCAAGTGGGCAAGCAGGAAGTCCCGCCCGTTACCGCCTTCGCCATCGATCCCTCCGATTCCCGCATCCTCTATCTTGCCCGCGGCACCACGCTCTTCACCACCTTCGATTCCGGCGTCCACTGGGAGCCCTCCCCGGGCCTGCCCGGGCCCGCCCGCCACATCTGGGTGGACCCAAAGTCACTCCCCGGCGACCGCACGCTTTACATCGCCGGCGGTAACGCCTTCTACACGCGCCGCGACGGCAAGTGGCGCACCTCTTCCCTGCCCGGCGCCATCCACTCCATCACCGGCACCGCCCCCATTTTCTACGCCACCACCGGCTCGAAAGTCTACGTCTCCACCGATGCCGGTGCGGCGTGGCGCGAGTGCGCCCTGCCAGGCACTGGTGGCGAGGTCACCGCCATCGCTGCCGCGCCCGGCCGTCCCCAGACCGCCTACGTCTCGGTAGCCGGCCTCCGCACCCTGACGCGCGGCCTGTGGGGCGTGGCCAAAACCACCGACGCGGGACGCCACTGGGAGATGGCTTACGATTCCATCCACGACGCCTGGCTCTCCGCCCGCTTCGGCGGCGGTTGGGCCGGCAATCCATTGGGACTCGCCGTCGCGCCGCTCAACCCCGAGCTTATCTACGCCACCGATTCCGGCCGCGTGCTCCGCACCAACGATGGCGGCAAGTCGTGGAATCAGGCCTACTCACAGCCCGCCGCCGACGGCAACTGGACCACCACCGGAATCGACGTCACTACCTCCTACGGCGTCCACTTCGACCCTTTCGACCCGCGCCACATGTTTATCAGCTACACCGATATCGGCCTCTGGGCCAGCGACAACGGGGGCGCCAGTTGGCATAGCGCCACACGCAACGGAGTGCCCAACGCGTGGGTCAACACCACCTATTGGATGGAGTTTGATCCCACGGTGCGCGGCCGCATGTGGGCCGTCATGAGCGGCACGCACGATCTGCCGCGCCCTAAAATGTGGCAGCGCACCGCGCCCGAAACTTTCAGCGGCGGTGTCGTGCGCAGCGACGATGGCGGACGCACCTGGCGCGTGCAGAGCATCGGCATGCCCGCCACTGCCGCCACCCACATCGTGCGCGACCCTGCAGGCGCGCTTTACGTTACCGGCTTCGGCCGCGGCGTGTTCAAATCCACCGATGGAGGCGAGCACTGGACCCTCAAGAATGCCGGCCTCGCCGCGGCCAACCCGCTCGCCTGGCGCATCGTGCGCGATCCCAAGGGCGCGCTCTACCTGATCGTCGCCCGCCGCAGCGATGACGCTTCCCTTGCCATCCCCGGCGATGGCGCACTCTACCGCTCCACCGACGGCGCGGAGCATTGG
Organism: Candidatus Solibacter sp.; assembly: GCA_039934035.1. Lineage (GTDB taxonomy): Bacteria > Acidobacteriota > Terriglobia > Bryobacterales > Bryobacteraceae > Solibacter. The sequence goes on from JBDTMZ010000001.1 coordinate 7,395, forward strand.
ACGCGCGTCGCACTGCCCAAGGGAGTCAACGGCCCTAATGGGCTCGCCATCGATCCCGCCAACCCTTCGCGCCTCTACCTCGCCGCTTGGGGACGGTCCGCCCGGCCGAATGCCGTGGATGGCGGAATTTACCTCTCGCTCAACAGCGGCGTTGCGTGGCGGCGCGTCCTCGATCGCGACCAGCACATCTACGACATCACGATCGATCCCGCGGACCCGCGCACCCTGTACGCCGCCGGCTTCGAATCGAAGGCCTGGCGCAGCACAGATCGCGGCGTTACCTGGAAGACGCTTCCCGGCTACGATTTCAAATGCGGCCACCGCGTCATCGTTCACCCCCAGGACCGCACCCATCTCTACATCACCACCTTCGGCGCCAGCGTCTGGGAGTCGACGAACCCGGTTCCAGCCGGTATTTCGAAATGAGCAATGTAGGGCAGCCATTCGCGGCGGCCGCCTTTAGGCTGCGCAGTCCGAGCTGCGCTCGGATGGACAAGGCAGAGCCTTATCCCACTTGCACCGCTTCGGAGCGGTGCGGACGGGCCACAAAAAACGATGGCCCATCCCACTCGGTTGCGGCAGGCACGAATACCCGGCTGGAATGCCTGACCACACGAGCCCGAATGGGATGTTGCTGTGGTTTTCTGCCATGCTTCCCTCCTGCCGGGCTTGAGATAGCCTTCCATCCCTTCCCCTCGAAGTCAATAGATACTACCGTGGCGCAGCCGGACCCCGCCGGTGTTCGTAGAATGGGAATGGAGCCGACATTTTGAAAAAACTGCTGTGGTTGCTGCTATTGGTTGGCGTTGCGGCGGTAATTGTATGGGGCCTCATGCGCAAAGCCGACCCGCCGCGGGTGAATTTTGTGCGCGCGCAGCGCCTCACGCTGATCAGCACGCTGCCCACCAACGGCAAAGCGGAGCCCAGCCAGTGGCAATCGGTACGCGCCGAGACCGCGGGAGTCGTGAGCACGGTGTCCGTCGAGGACGGACAGATGGTCGCCGCCGGCGCCCTGCTGGCGGCGATCGCCGACCCGGCATTGCAGGCCGAAATCGATACCGCGCAGGCGCGCCTCAACGAAGTTCTCGCCAACCTCGCCACCCAGGAAGCGGGCGGCAAACCGGCCGATTACACTGAAATCGACAATAGCCTGGCCCGCGCCAAATTCGATCTTGCGCAGGCGCAGAAGACGTTCGCCAGCCTGGAACGCCTGGTGGCGCAGCACGCCTCCACCCAGCAGGAGTCCGACGCCGCGCGCGAGAAGGTGCAGCAATTCGAAATGGAAATCGCCGGACTCGAAAGGCGTCGCAAGAGCCTGGTATCGCCCACCGAAGTGACCGCCGCCCAGGCGCGTATCGGTGACGCCGAGACCGCGCTGGCACTGGCGCGGAAGCGTGCCGCCCTGTCGCTGGTGCACTCGCCCATCGCCGGCGTGGTCTACGGGCGCGAAGTCCGTCAGGGCGCGTACGTCAATGCCGGCGACCTGGTGGCAAACGTCGGCAGGATGGACCGCCTGCTGGTGCGCGTCTACGTCGACGAACCGGAACTCGGGCGCGTCGCCGTGGGCCAACCGGTCACCATCACCTGGGACGCGCTCCCCGGACGCCAATGGCACGGACAGGTGGAGAAAAAGCCTGTGGCCGTGCAGCCTCTCGGCTCGCGGCAAGTGGGCGAAGTCATCTGCTCCATCGACAACGAAGGCCGCCTGCTGATTCCGGGGACCAACGTCAACGCGGAGATCCGCACGGCAGTGGTGGAGAACGCGCAGGTCATACCCAAAGAGACTTTGCGCCACGATGCCCAGGGCGATTACGTGTTCGTCCTGAGGGGCGGCACGCTCGAACGCCGCCCCGTGAAGAAGGGCATTTCCAGCCTCAGCCAGGTGCAGGTGCTGGAAGGGTTGAACGAGGGCGATAGCGTCGCGCTGCCCGCCGATATCCCGCTCAAAGCCGGCGATCGTGTAACTGCCGCGATGTAGAATAGCTGTTCCATGTCTCAAACCACGGCGCAGGCGGACGGACAGAAATATTCCTGGTGGCGGGAGCTGACCAGCTATCACTGGTTCGTGCTGAGCGTTGCCAGCATGGGCTGGATGTTCGACACCATGGCGCAGCAACTCTTCAACCTGGCGCGCAAACCAGCCATCAAGGAATTGCTGGGCGAGGGCGCGAGCAACGCCACGGTGGATCAGCAGGCCGCCTGGGCTACCGCGATCTTCATGATCGGGTGGGCCATCGGCGGCGTCTTCTTCGGCATCCTCGGCGACCGCATCGGGCGCGTCAAGACGATGACCATCACCATCCTCAGCTACACCGTCTTCACCGGCCTCAGCGTCCTGTCCACCAGCGTCTGGAACTTCAACGTATTCCGCTTCCTGTGCGGTCTGGGAGTGGGCGGGCAGTTTGCCGTGGGCGTGGCGCTGGTGGCGGAGGTGGTGCCCTCCCGCGCGCGCCCTTACGCCCTGGGCTTCGTGCAGGCCTGTTCGGCTATCGGCAACATGATCGCCGCCCTCACCGGGATTGTCATCGGCCAGATGGAAGCGGCGGGCACGATTACCCACGCGTGGCGCTGGGAGTTTCTGGCGGGTGCCGTCCCCGCGCCTCTCGCCTTCGTCGTCTTCAAGAAATTGAAGGAACCGGAAAGCTGGCTGAAGGCGCGCGACGAGAAGAAGAAGATGGGCTCGTACGGCGAACTGTTTAGCGACCCGCGCTGGCGTCGTAATTCCATTGTGGGCTTCCTGCTGGCGTTCGCCGGCGTGGTCGGCTTGTGGGGAATCGGCTTCTTCAGCTACGATCTGTTCCGCCCCGTGCTGGAAGCCACCTTCCAGGCCGAAGGTCTCGCGGGGAAAGCTCTCGCGGGCAAGGTCACCACCTGGATCGGCATTACTTCCCTGCTCCAGAACATTGGCTGCTTCTTCGGGGTGTACGCATTCACCTACCTGACGCATTACACCGGCCGCAAAAAGGCCTTCGCTGTCTCGTTCCTGGCAGCCATGGTGATGACGTCCTACACCTTCTGGAACCTGAAGCAGATCAGCGATATCTTCTGGATGATTCCGCTGATGGGGTTCGCGCAGCTCTCGTTGTTCGGCGGCTATTCGATCTACCTGGCGGAGTTGTTCCCCACCCGCCTGCGCAGTACGGGAACCAGTTTCTGCTACAACGTGGGACGTTTCGCCGCGGCGGCCGGTCCGTTCACCCTCGGTTATCTCACGAAGGATGTGTTCGGCGGATACGCGGAGCCGATGCGCTATGCCGGCGTCACCATGAGCCTGGTGTTCCTAGTCGGGCTGGCGGCACTGCCCTTCGCGCCGGAAACCAAAGGCAAGCCGCTCCCCGAGTAACCCGGCGAGCAGCCTGCCTTCCGGCATTCTGAACTGCTATACCACCCCCAGGAGGTGCCCGGGGCAGTGCAGGTGCCTGCGCAGCGCAAGCCAAGACGGCCTACATACGCCGAAAGATAGCTCTAAAGGGCCAACCGCAAGGCGGAGGGGCAGCAAGGACTGGTACACTGGCAGGGAGCATGGCTGCCAATCCGGCCTTAACGGGTATCAACCTCAGCGAAATCGTGAACCAGGCAGGAGTCCGCGATTGTCTCCAGTTTTTCACCCGCGAAAAGCAGTGGATCAACGAAGTCCATCTGCAACTCTGCCGCGTCCCCGCCCCCACCTTTTTGGAACAGGACCGTGCCGCCTGGTTTCTGGAGCAATTCCGGACCTACGGCTGCGATGCCTCAATCGACCGCGCCGGTAACGTGCTGGCGGCCTTCGGTCCGCCGCCCTATGTGGCGTTGACCGCCCACCTCGATACTGTGCTGGCGCCGCGCAATAAAGACGAAATTTCCGTGGATGGCGAGGGGCGCTTCCGCGGGCCCGGCGTGTCCGACAACGGCGCCGGCCTGGCCGCTCTGCTGGCCATCGCTCGCGCCTGCCGCAATTTCCGCCTGCCCGGGGCCGAAGCCAGCCTGCTGCTGGTCGCCAACGTGGGCGAAGAGGGCGAAGGCAACCTGCTCGGCATGCGCCATCTCTGCGGACCCTCTCCGCTGGCGCGGCAGATTCTCGCTTACGTCATCGTGGACGGTGCCAATACCGACCACATCACCACCCGCGGCCTGGGCAGCCGGCGTTTCGAAGTGACCTTCACCGGACCCGGCGGCCATAGCTGGAGCGATTTCGGAGTCGGCAACCCCGTGCATGCCTTATGCCGCGCGGTCGCCCTGTTTGCCGAAGCGCACGTCGATACCGGTCCGAAGTCGTCGATTAATGTGGGCATGGTCGAAGGCGGCAGCGGCGTGAATGCGATCGCGCAGACGGCGCGCTGCAAAGTGGATATCCGCAGCGAAAACAATGCGCGCATGGACCAGTTGGTCGACGTGCTGATGAATTCGGTGGAGCGCAGCCGCGATGTGGAGAATCACCGGCAGAGCGGCGGCCGGGTGCAGGCGCGTACCCGGGAGATCGGCTCGCGCCCCGCGGCCACGCTGCCGGATACCGCGCCTATCCTGCAATTTATCCGTGCGGTGGATTCCCACCTCGGCATTCGCGCGCATCTCGACTGCTCGTCGACCGACGCCAACCTGCCGCTCTCGCTGGGCATTCCCGCGATTGCCATCGGCGCCGGCGGACAGGGCGGCGGCGCCCACACCACCGGCGAATGGTTCAGTCCCGACGGGCGCGACCTGGGGCTCAAGCGCATCCTACTGACTCTGTTGATGCTGCTGCGAGGGACGGCAGCGCGCTAGTGACCCGCCAAAGGGCGGAACTGGCCCTGCTGCTGAATGTGTTCCTCTGGGGCGCGACCTTTGTCCTGGTCAAGTCGGTGCTCGAGCGGATCTCGCCGGTGCTCTTCCTGGCGCTGCGTTTTTCCCTGGCGACCGTGGCACTGGTTGCCCTGTTCGGATGGCGCACGCTGCGCTCCCGCCGCCGGTTGCGCGACCGGTGGCACCTGCGCAGGCCGGCCTTTGCCGCCGCCGGCATGATCGGCATCTTCCTGTTCCTGGGCTACCTGTGCCAGACCCTTGGTCTGCAGACCACCACCCCGCCCAAATCGGCTTTCATCACCGGCCTTTGCGTCGTGATGGTACCTTTGCTCGCCGCGCTCGTCTATAGAATCAAGCCGCGAATTTCCGAAGTGGCCGGAGTGCTTTCCGCCACCTTCGGGATGGGACTGCTGACGTTGCATGGCCCAATCGGTTCCATCAGCCGCGGCGACCTGCTGACTTTCGGCGGGGCAATTGCATTTGCGGCTCATATTGTGGCAACGGGACATTTCGCCGAACAAATCGGCTATGAAGTGTTAAGTGTGATGCAGATTGGCACTGCGGCGGTTTCCGCCCTGGCGCTGTTCTGGTGGCTGGAAACTCCCATGATTGAGTGGCGGCCCATGGTCGTCGTTACAATTCTGGTCACGGCGTTGCTCTGTACGGCCCTGGCGTTCACGATTCAGGCGTGGGCACAGCACTACACCACAGCCACCCGGACTGCGTTAATCTACGCTTTAGAGCCGGTGGTAGCCTGGGTCACGTCGTATCTGCTGGTGGGCGAAGGCCTCTCGGCGCGCGGCGCGGCAGGGGCAGTGTTGATCTTGACGGGAGTGATCCTGGTTGAAATGAAACCGTTCCAAGTTGGACCACATCTATAACGGTAGTAGTTCCAGTGGAGCGCGGGCGCTTCGGGGACTGCGACACACAGAGGAGTTAGAAAAATTTCCCATGAATCTCTTTGACAGACTTCGAACCCAAAAGGTGCTTTCGTTCACGTTGATTTGGTTCACGCTCAGTGTCGGCATTGTCATCGGCACCCTCGTGAACCAGGGCGTTAAGGCGGCGAAGAGTGACAGTCCGGCAGCGCCTGGGGCGACCCCGCTGGTAATTCCCAACCCGGTGGAACTGTCGAATTCGTTCAGCCAGTTGGCCAAAGATGTAGAGCCTTCGGTGGTCAACATCTCCACCGAATACCTACCCAAGGCCCCGGCCCGTCCGCGCGGCAACAGCCGCCGGCAGATGATTCCGCAGCAGCCTGACGAAGATCAGGATGGCGGCAACAGTATGGACGACTTTCTGTATCGCTTCTTCGGCAATGGCGGCGGACCCGAGATGCAGCAGCGCAAAGGTCAGGCGCTCGGTTCCGGCGTAGTGGTCGATAAGGCCGGCTACATCCTCACCAACAACCACGTGGTGGACAAGGCGGACCGTATCCGCGTGAAGTTTGCCCACGATCCGGTGGAATACGAGGCCAAGGTGATCGGCGTCGACGCCGCCACCGACCTCGCCGTCATCCGCGTGGAAGGCAAGAAAGACCTCAGCCCCGTGAAGATCGGCAACTCCGACGCGGTGCAGGTGGGCGATTGGGCGATCGCCATCGGTTCTCCGTTCGGCTATCAGGCCACGGTGACCGCGGGCATCATCAGCGCCAAGGAACGCGATGTGGATCCCACGATGCAGTTCCAGCACTTCCTGCAGACCGACGCGGCAATCAACCCCGGCAACAGCGGCGGACCGCTGCTCAATATCCGCGGCGAACTGATCGGTATCAACACCGCGATCGCCACGCGTAATGGCGGCAATCAGGGTGTCGGCTTCGCACTGCCGGTGAACACGGCGGCGCAGGTGTACAACGACATCATTAAGACCGGACGGGTAACGCGCGGCTCCATCGGCATCCGCTTTACGCCTAGCGATTCGGATCAGGCGCGCGCCAATCTGAAGGTCGCAGGGGTGAAGGATGGCGTGTTCGTGGTCCAGGTGACCCCGGGCGGCCCCGCCGAAAAGGCCGGCATGAAGGAAGGCGACGTGATCGTAGGCATCAATGGCAAGCCGATTTCGGAAGGCAACCAGTTGGTGAATACGGTAACCGCGACCCAGCTTGGCCAGGCGCTGAATATCGCAGTAGAGCGCGATGGCAAACGGCACGACCTGAAGGTAGTGGTGGCCGACCTCGCGCAGATCTTCCCGGAGCAGTATGGCAACGGGAAGGACGACGCGATCAAGGGCGGCGTGGAACCCACCAGCGCCAAGTTCGGCATGCAGGTTCAGAACCTCACCGAACAGCAGTCCGACCGGCTGGGCATCAAGCAGAAGGGCGGCGTGCAGGTGATGGGCGTGGAACCCGGCTCGTTCGCCGATGATATCGGCCTGCTGACCGGCGACGTGATCGTGTCGATCAACCGGCAGCCGGTGAATACGACCGAGGACGTGACGCGCTTCGGCGCCAACCTGAAAGCCGGCGACGCCGTGCAGTTCCGCGTGCTGAGCAAGGGCCGTGGCAACGAGTGGACCGCGCGCTACGCGGCGGGAACCCTGCCCAACAGCCTGCACTAACGCGGGCACCGGGCACAAAGAAGAGGGCGGCTGGGGCAGACCTGGCCGCCCTTTTTATTTGTAACGGAATTGTTAAACTGGTAAGTGAACTCCATGAAGAAGATCTTTACTTGTGCCGCCACGTTGGCGATGATGGCCCTTGCCTGGAATGCGGATGGAGCGACCATCGCGAAGAAGAGTTCCAAGGGCAAGACGGGCACGAAATCCACGGCAAGTAAGTCCCCTGCCAGGAAATCCGGCAGCACGGCCGCAGCGGGCAAGAAGAGCACCGGCGCGGGCGCGAGTTTCACGAGTGCGAAGAAGGGCAGCACCATCACTGCCTCGGCGCACGGCAAGAAAGCGCCCGTAAAGAAGACCACCTGGCGCAACCGCCAGACCGCTCCTTCTTCGGACCGCTATCGGGAGATTCAAAGCGCTCTGGTGGCGCGGGGATATCTGAAAGAGGAAGATGCCACCGGCGCGTGGAATCAGGCCTCCGTCGACGCCCTGAGTAACTTCCAGAGCGAGCAGAATTTGGATTCCAAGGGGAAGATCAATTCGCTGTCGCTGATTGCGCTGGGGCTCGGTCCGCGGCGCGACGCCGTGGCCGCCGTGCCGAAAGCCCCGTCACTACCGGGTCCCGGCCAGTAGACATTTATGCGGCGCTGCGCGCGGTACCTCGCCTGCCTCGCGGCCTTCGTCGCTTTCGCGCTGGCACAGTCCAGGAACGCCACTGAGATTCGCGGCGTGGTGCTGGAGGCGGGCAGCCAGCAGCCCGTACCTGATGCGGAGATTGCACTTTTCGTTCAGGCCGGTGGAGCAATCCGTATCAACGGCGGCTGGAAGCTCGACGAGACGCGCAAGGCCCACACCGATTTCAGCGGCGCCTTCCGATTGGCAGTGGACAAAGCCGGAGAGTATCGCGTCGAGGCGAAGAAATCCGGCTACGCGACGCCGGGAGCCGGCAATCCGCCCAACAGCGCCGATGTCCGGGTTACGGACACCCCCGCTGAGAATGTGCGTCTTTATCTGGTGCTGCCGGGGCGCATCACGGGCCGCGTGGTGGATGCGGACAGCGGAGCGCCGGTAGGCGGCTTGCCACTGAACGCCCTGCGGGAGACTCCCTCGATAGGTTTCGGATTCACGGGTCCGGCGGGTGTCACCACGGCCTCGGGCGAATTCGAGATTGGCGGACTCTCCGCGGGGGAGTATGCCGTCGAAGTTCGTCCGCGGTTCGCCGAAGACCAGCGAGTCTCCGCGCGGAAGCCTGCCGCCGCCAAGTCTCCCGAGCACGATTGGGAACACTCCTACTGGCCGGGCGGGCACGGTGCGGAGTCGGCGATTCCGGTGACGGTGATCGCGGGAGCGAACACCGATGTGGGCCGCATCACGGCGCGTAAGGTGCCCTACTACTGGGTCCATCTGCGCATACCGGGCGACGAGTGCCGGAATGGCGAGAAACTCGCCGTCACCGAAGCGTTTCGGACGGCGCGCGGCGGCCAGGTCCAGCATCGGCTCGCCACAACAGCCTGCGCGAACGGGTTATACGTCGCCGGCTTCCCTGCAGGTACGTGGCGGCTGATGCTCCGCCTGGACGGAAGTTCCGCACTCAACCCTCCTACCGCCTTGCTCGACTTCACCGTCAAGGATGAGAATCTCGAACTCGATGTGCCATTCATGCGCGGCGTCACGGTGGACGGCGCGCTGGTAGCCGCAGAGGGCACCGCGCTGCCGGACATGACGAAGGTGAGAGTCGGATTACGCCCGAACGACGGCTTCCTCGCCACCATGGAAAGCTCCGCGCCCGCCCTGCTGGATCAGGAAGGGCGGTTCCAAGTGCAGGAGGTCCGGCTCACCACCCAGACCGTCAGGGTAACCGGACTCGACGCCGGTCACTACGTGAAGGAAATTCGTTACAACGGAGCGCTCGCGGCAGCCGATGAGATCACCCTGCAATCGGGCGCGATGGCGCACAAGGTGAACATCGTGCTGGACGACAAGCCGGGCGCAATCATCGGCAGCGTCTTAAGCGGCGAGCAACCCGTGAGCGGAGCCGTAATCATCGCGCGCCGCTGGCCTCCAGCGAAAGAACAGTCCGGTTTGGCGGGCGGCAGGAGCGACGCCATGGGACAGTTCCGCGTCGGCGGACTCGCTCCCGGCGAATATCACGTTATCGCCCTGCGAACCCTCGGCCGCGGGCAGGACGAGTCCATCGAACGTGCGCTCGCAGCGGCCCCGAAGACCGAAGTCACCGCCAGTGGCGTGGCCAGTCTCCGCCTGGAAGTGCAGGGAATAAAGTAAGGCCGGGCGAGAGTGGCGAAATCCAGCCGCCAAAGTTGGCAAGCATCCTTCGACGCCTGATGCGAACGCCCTATTCGCGCACCCCTTCCACCAACGCAAGAACGCCCACGCGGGACGATACCGTACTGCATCGTCCGCCCTGCCGATGCCGGCGCCTATTCGCGCAGCGCCTCCACTGGCGCGACGCGACTGGCGCGCCGCGCCGGAAGGTACGCCGCGAGCAGCGCCGTGAGCAGCAGCAGCAAAGCCGCTCCTCCATACACGGCTGCGTCCGTCGTGCCCATCCCAAAAATCAGCCCCGCCAGCAGCGGACGCAACGCGAACGCCGCGCCCAGTCCGATTCCGAGCCCGAGCGCCGTCAGCCGAGCGCTATTCCCCAGTACCATACGCATCACCTGCGCGCCTTGCGCTCCCAGCGCCACGCGAATGGCGATCTCTCGCGTGCGCTCCGCCACAGTCCACGACATGACCCCGTATATCCCCACGAAGGCGAGCACAAAGGCTAGCAGGGCAAACGCTGCCAGTATGCCAGCCGTGCGGCGGCGCGCTTCCCCAGACTGCGCTACCACCTCCTGCATGGTCCGCACATCAGCCAGCGCGACGCCGGGTTCCGAGGACACCAGTTCCCGCTGGATGGCGGACGCCAACTGCGCCGGGTCGCCCGCCGTGCGCACGAGCAGGTAGCGCGAGGCGACGCTCGGGAAATAGATGTCCATAGTCGTCTCGGAATCGAGTCCAAACTGCTTCACATCGCCCACTACCCCGATGATGGTGACGAAGTTCGGCGGACTGCCCGGCGGTCCAGGAATGAAGCGCTTTCCGGTGGCGTCCTCGCCCGGCCAGAAGCGCTGCGCCAGCGTCTGATTGACCACCGCGACGGGCTGCGCCAGGTCCTGCGCGGTGAACCAGCGGCCCGCGCGCAGCGGCAGTCCGAGCGCCACCAGATATTCCGGGCTGACTGCGCGTTGCTGCGCGACGGGAAAAGTATCGGGGCGAATCAGCGGACTACCCGGGACGTTGAAACGCATCGCGCTGGCACGCGGCGCCACCAGCGGCAGCGCGCTGGCCGACGCAACCGCTTGCACGCCCGGCAGGCCGCGCAATTGATCGTGAATGCGCGCGAATCGCGCGGCGGCATCGCTCGCCGCCGGCGCCGCCATACGTAGAGAGAGCACGCCACGCGGATCGAACCCCGGATCGACGCGCATGAGTCTGAAAAAACTCTTCGCCAGCATGCCTGCCCCGATCACGACCACCAGCGTGAACGCCACCTCGATCGTGACCAACGCGCCGGACGCCCGCCGCGCCGACCCTCCGCGCCCCGCGCCGGACTTGATCGCCGCGATCGGGTCCACGCGCCGCGCCTGCCACGCGGGCGCGACTCCGAATAAGACGCCCGTGGCCAGCGAAATACCGAACGCGTAGCAGAGCACTGGCGCGTCGAGCCCGGCCGGCGCCGGGGAGAGCGCCTCGACGGTCCACGCGGCGAGCGTCAGTCCGAGTGCGCCGCCGAGCAGCGCGAGCACTACACTCTCCGTCAGTAGTTGTCGCAACAGACGCCCCACACCGGCGCCCAACGCCGTGCGGATAGCTATCTCGCGCACCCTGCCGGCACCGCGCGACAGCAGCAGGTTCGCCACATTACCGCAGGCCACCAGCAGCACCAGGCTGCCCGCGCCCAGCAACAGCAGTAGCGAGGGACGCATCCCCGCCGTGAGATCCTCCTGCAACGGAGCGATCTGTACGCCGAACCCACGACTCGTCTGCGGATGCTCCCCGGCCAGTCGCTGCATGACTTCAGCCAGACGGCGCCGCGCCTGCTCCTGACTCACGCCCGGGCGTAGACGGGCCACAAAGCCGAACGCGTGGCGCACTGGATTGGTGCGCTCGTCGCCCATCAGAGGACCCGGCGGCAGCCAAAAGTCCGTGTCCGTGGGGAAGTCGAAACCGCGCGGCATGACCCCCGAGACCGTGTACTCTTCGCCTCCCAGGCGGATGCCGCGCCCCACCACGTCCGGCGCCGCGGCGAAGCTGCTACGCCAGAGTCGGTCGCTGAGCAGCACACGGTGCGATTCCCCATCGTTTTCAAAAGCGCGCCCCGCCGCGGGGGCGACGCCGAGCAGCGGCAGGAGTCCGGGATCAATGACGCCGCCATGCAGTTCGATAGCGGGCGCGCCCGGCACTGACCAGTTCAGATCCACAGGGACGTAGCGGTACCAAGCGGCTTGCTCCAGCAGGTCGGTCTGGCGGCGCAGTGCATCGTACTCCGCGGGCGAGACGCCGAGTTTGGGAAACAGCGGCTGATAGGTATCCCACACGGCGACCAGGCGCGCCGGGTCACGGAACGGCAGCGGCTTGAGCAGGGTGGCGTAGACCAGGCTGAAAATCGCCGTGTTGGCCCCGATGCCGAGCGCCAGCGAGCAGACGGCCACGGCCGTGAATGCGGGCGTCCGCCCCAGTACGCGCAGCGCATGGCGAACGTCCTGCCAAAGGTGTCCCATAGAGTCAGCCTATCGACGCGCGGGCGGGCGATTCGGTAGCTGCTAATCCAGCGCTTCGGGGACCAGTTCGATATTCGTCTCGCCGGCCGCCTTGCGTTCCGCGTACTTCTTCACCCATGCCTCCCAACTGCGTCCATCGGCCATGTCCCGGCCGCTGAACGTGACGCCGGAGACCTCGGCGTATTGGATGGTCAGGCGCGCCCCAGGCTTGGTCATGATCCGCAAGGTAGACGCCTTCGGATCGCGATCATACACATAGCCTTCCACCTTCTCGCCATTACGCAGCGCCACCGTCACGTCGCCGCGATAATCGAACGCCTCCTCCAACCCGTCCGCGCCCGCGGCATTCGTGCCCGTCAATGTGGGACGCGCCATCAGCGTATCGATCTGCACCAGGGGACTCGTGGGCTGCTCCGTCTCGATCTCGCGCAGGGCGGCGGCGTCCGGATACTTCGGGAACAGCATCGCCTTCACGGTATCGAACATGCCCCTGAGCGTGAACGTGTAATCGACGGCCGACGCTTCGTAGCCCGAATGCAGCATGCAGTTGGCGCATTTCGGATTGCCCGATTCGTAGCCGTACTTCGACCAGTCGGTGGCATCCAGCAATTCCTGATACGTGTCCGCGTAACCATCCTGCAGCAGGTAGCAGGGCTTCTGCCAGCCGAAAATGCTGTAAGCCGGCATGCCCCACGGGGTGCAGTGCAGGTTGCGCTTGCCCATCAGGAATTCCAGGAAAAGCGGCGACATGTTGAACTGCCAGCGCGGGTCGCGATTGGAGAGCAGTTTGCGGAACATGCCCTGGTTGCCCTCGCGCCCGCTGAAGTGCTGCTGGTCGGGCGCTTTGTCGTACGAGTAGCCCGGCGAAATCATCATGCCTTCCACGCCTGCGTCCATCATCTCGCTGAAGAACTGCCGCGTGGATTTGCTGTCCACTCCCTCAAAGATCGTGGTGTTGGTGGTGACGCGGAACCCGGCCCCCACCGCGGCGCGTATGGCGTCGAGCGCGATTTCGTAGCCGCCGTCCTTGCACACCGAAAGATCGTGGTGCTCCTTATCGCCATCCATATGCACGGAAAACGTAAGGTACTTGCTCGGCGTAAAGAGGTGCAGCCTCTCTTTCAGCAGCAGCGCGTTGGTGCACATGTAGACATACTTCTTGCGCGCCACCAGCCCCTTGACGATCTCGTCGATCTGCGGGTGCATGAGCGGCTCGCCGCCCGGAATGGCCACGGTCGGCACGCCGCTTTCGTCTACCGCCCGGAAGCATTCTTCCGGCGTCAGTTCGCGTTTCAGAACGTGGCCGGGATACTGGATCTTGCCGCAGCCGGCGCAGGCGAGATTGCAGCGGTACAACGGCTCCAGCATCAGCACCAGGGGATACTGCTTGCGGCCCATGAGCTTTTGCTTGAGCACGTAGGTGGCGACGGTCCAGGCCTGTGACGCGGGTACGGGCATATCTCCTATAATACAAAGGAGCGGATGCGAATGCGAATCGCATTCGCGTTTCCCAAACTTCATGGCGGATACCACCTCTTCCCAGGCCGGACGGCGCGCGCCCCTGCAAGCGCGTAGCAACCAGACCGTCGAGGAGATTCTCGACGCCACAGGCAACCTGCTGGGCCGCGTCCCGTTCGACGACATCACCACCAGCCGCATTGCCGCCGAAGCCGGAATTTCGGTGGGCGGGCTGTACCGTTTCTATTCCGGCCGCCAGGCCATCTTCGACGCCATCGCGGTGCGCGAATTGGAAGCATTCCGGCAGGAGATCGAACGCGCCTTCAGCGCGCGTCAACTGATCTTTTCACCGCGCAAATCGCTGGGACGCGTGCTGGATGCCTATATCGCCTTTCTGGAGAGCCGGCCGCACTTTCGCGAGCTTGCCCTCGGCAACCACATCAGCGAGTGGACGCGCGAAAGGCAGACCAATCCGGAAACGGGTCCGGGCGGAATTCTGGGCGACCTGCTGGTGAAGAAATGCGGTTGGAAGCCTGGAAAGAAGCTGCAACTGCGCATCCGCATCGCCGCGGAGGTGGGGGATCGCGTGATCGCCTTTGCTTATCGCCAGGAGACGCCCGAGGCGCGCCAGGCAGTGCTGAAAGAGCTAAAAGAAATGCTCACCGGCTATCTGCTGCCCTAGCTGCAATGGGGCACATGGCTCTGCCTTGTGCAGGCGATCCAGGTCGCCAGGCCTTGCGGCCTACCAGTGTGCCCGCACAAACGCCGCGGCATCGGCAATCGCTTCGCGCGCCACTTGAAATAGTCCCGGCATGGTGAAGAATCCGTGAATCGTCCCGGGATAGCGCTTCAGTTCCGCACCGAGCTTGCGCGCATATGCCTCGCCTTCGTCGCGCAGCGTATCGCACTCCGCCGTCTGCACGAAGGCAGGCGCCCCCCCTTCCACATCGCGCGCGAACAGCGGCGACGCCAGCGGATCGCGCGGATCCACCCCGTCCGGCAGATACTCGATCCACCCGCGCTGCATATCGAGAGCGCCAGGGCCGTAGCCCTCCGCAAACTCCCGGTAGCTCGCCAAACCGCACGTGGCGTCGATCATCGGATAGACCAGCAACTGGCAGCGCAAGCCCTTCCCGCGATGTGCCAGCGCCGCGCCCGCGGCCAGATTGGCTCCGGCGCTATCGCCCGCCACCGCCGTCTTTCCCTGCCCGAGCGCCCATTCCACGGCCAGCGCCGCATCCTCGGCGGCGGATGGAAAACGATGTTCCGGGGCCATGCGGTAGTCCACCGCGAAGACGCGGCACTGCGCCTGAATCGCCAGCATGCGGCAAAGGGGATCGTGACTTTCCAGGTCCCCGCTAATGAAGCGCCCGCCGTGGAAGTACACCAGCGTGGGAAGCCCGGTATCCAGCGACGGCCAGTACTGCCGCGCGCGCAGATATCCGGCGAGCACCATATTCTCCACCCGCGGCAATTCGGGCGGCGGACCGGCCAGCGCCGCTCCCTGGCGCATGCGCTCACGCGTCTGCTCGATGGTCAACGACGCGCGCGGAGGCAGGTGCTTCTGCGCTTCCAGGAAGGCCGAGATTTCAGCGTGTAGCGGCATCGCCCTTCCGCAGCAGGTTGAAGATCTCGCGGTAGAAGTGCGGGTGCGACTGCCAGGTCTGCGCCGTGACGAGGCGTCCATCGCGCACCGTCTGCTCGTCCACGAACTTCCCGCCGGCCAGTTCCGCCTCGCGCTTCACGTGGTGATAGCAGGTGATATTCTTGCCCTCGGCCAGGCCCGCCGCGGCCAGAATCTGAATCCCGTGGCAGATGGCGAAAACCCACTTGCCGGCGCGATCGAAAGCGCGCAGCATCGCGAGCAGCCCCTCGTCGTTGCGCAAATACTCCGGCGCGCGGCCGCCCAGCAGGAGTACCGCCTCGTAATCTTCCACCTGCACGCCGGCGAAATCCAGGTCCGCTTCCATCCCATAGCCGGGCCGCTCGATGTAGGTATCCCAGCCGGGCTGAAAATCGTGCATCACCAGATGGAGGCGCCGCTTGGAAGGCGCAGCGACGGCGGTCTCCCATCCTTCTTCGGCAAAACGGTGCACCGCGTAGAGCGCTTCGTACGACTCGCCACCATCGCCGGTGACGATCAGCAGTTTCGGCATCACTACACTCTAACTTGATTTCGCCGCCGCCGGAGCGGTGCTCTGCAACTCGCGCAGGATGGCCTGCACGTGCACCTGGGCTCCGTCGATGCATGGGAAATCGATGTTGCTTTCGTTGTAGATCAGCGCCAGGTCGGTGCCCGCCAGCACAATGCCGTCCACCGGCAATTCGTGCGCCAGCCGGGTGAGCGGCGCGAGTCCCTGGCTGCCCCCTTCCACCGTTTGCATATACGCCTGGTGGATCTCCGCGATCTGTTCGGGCGAGGGCAGAACAATCTCGGCGCCGCACCCGGCCAGCATCCCGAACATGCCCGATTCCACCGTGAAGCGCGTGCCGAAGAGCGCCACCCGCCGATAGCCGCTGGCGCGAATCGCCGCGCCGATTTCGTCCACGATACTCACCAGCGGCAGCGGGGAGATAGGTGCGAGTTCGCGAATGCATATGTGCGGCGTCACCGCCGAAATGGCGGCCACTTCGGCGCCTCCGTCGGCCAGGCGCTGGATCAGGCGGGCGAAATAGGCGGCGAGTCCGGCGGTATCGCCGCGCTGCACGTGGGAGAGCGCGTGGGCCATATCCGCCTGGATCAGCAGGAACTCTCCTGCCCCGAGGCGGGAGAGTTGCTCGTAGTAATGGACCGTGGCGCCGGGTCCGAGCCCGCCGATCAAGCCGAGTCTGCGCATGGTTTATTCTCCCAAACAGCGGGGGGAGCTTCACACTTACCGGCGAACATCCGATAGGTAAGTTGGTGAGGTATTCATGGACCATCTCGCAGAGAGTCAGACACCCAGGGCGCTCAGCCTGCTGCCGCCGTTCCCCGCCATCGCCCACAAAATTCTAGCCCTGGCCGGCCATGATGACAGTAGCGCGCCCGAGGTGGGCCGCCTGATCCGGCTCGATCCCACGTTTTCGGCGGAGTTATTACGTTGCGCCAACTCCGCGCTCTTTGGCGTTCGCCGCCAAGTCAGCAGCCTGACGCAGGCGGTGGCGCTGCTGGGCATGGAACGGGTGAAGTCCATGGCCACCTTCGTCGCCGTGAACCACATGGTGCGGTCCTCGAAACACGCACCGGCGCTGCGCAAGATCTGGGTCCACTGCGTGGTCACCGCCATCATTATGGACGAGGCGGCGCGCCTCTGCGGCCTGGAGCGCGACTCCGCCTACACCACCGGCCTGCTGCACAACCTGGGCGCGCTCGGCCTCATGTCGGCCTACCCCGACGAATACCCGCAGGTGCTGGAGGATGCGGGCGGCGGAGCAATCGATGTGCTGTGCGCCGAGCGCGCCCGCTTCGAAATCGATCATTGCACTGCCGGCGCGCACCTCGCCAAGGAGTGGCAATTCCCGAAAGAGTTGCAGGACGCGATCGCGACCCATCATGAGGATCCGGCGCCCCATCGCGGTAGGCTGGCGGAACTGCTGCGTATCTGCCGCCGCCTGACCGACACGCTGGGCTATGCGGCGTCGGCCGCCACAAGCACTTGGCCGCTTGCCGAATTGACGGCCCTGCTGCCGCATTCGCCGGACTCGTGGCTCTGCGGAACAGCGGAAGCGGCCCGGGCGCAGATCGACGCCAAACTGGCGGATTCACCCCTGTAGATTTCGTGGTCTGTTGGCCTTACTGAGAGACCACATCCGACGATAATGCCCAAACTCGCCCGCCAGCTTGGGATCCCGAAGACGAATGTAGATCGGCTCTTCGATTTCAAAAACCATTCGCGTCTGGACCAGATCGAAGCGGCTTTCGCCGTACTCGGGAAGCGCATCGCCTTTGATGTGCGAGACGCGGCCTGACGTCAAAATAATTCTGAGCCGGGCGGGACTCGACCCCTGCAAATACACCGGTCCCTCGTCCCCTGTCGCATCGGCCCCATAATGGAGCAGCCTACTTGAGCTTGGGAGGCCTAACCTTGGGAGGCTTCACCTTGGCAGGCTTAACCTTGGCAGGCTTAACCTTGGCAGGCTCAACCTTGGGAGGCAGTTTACGACCGGCTGCGTACTTTGCCATCTCCCTCACGACAGCCTCGAACTCGGGCGCAGGCAGCAATTGGGAATTCAACCGCTTTTCAAACGAAGCAAACGCGTACACGCGGTCTCGCGCGCCTAGGACGCTTTCCGAGGGCGACATCGTCAACCAGAAGGCATCGATCTTCAGTGGGGATATACGCAACCGGCGCAACTCCATTGGTTCGTTCTTCAGCTCGTCGAGATGTTCTTTGACCACGTCATAAGCCTTCCAAGCCCCGTCAATGGTCGTTCCGCGGACCAGGCTGGTAGAGAACTCCCCATTCGGATCGTCGGGCTCGTTGGAAACCTCGCCGGCGACGATGCTTCCCTTTTCAATCGTGAGAAACTGCCAGCCAAGTTCGATGGGTTTTAGGGGGCCTGGCTTCCCTAACTGCTCAAGGTCAAGCGCGTAGATCCGAAGAGCAAACTTCAAATGCAGGGCTTGGTCGGCACCCAATCCGTCGAGAAATATCCGCTTGGCTGCATCGGGTGTAAGAGGTTCTTTCAATGCCATGGTATTCACGCTTTCAATCGATACGAAAATTGCCACTTCCCGCGTTCAAGGTTGTAATTGGAGACGACGCGGTTATATGGCATAGGGCCGCCCCCGTACCGAGGATCCATCACGTAAACATACTGTCTCCCGTCTACCTCTTGGTAGCCCGAGATCAAAATGAAGTGTCCAATGTCTTCCCCGGGCCAGTGAATGTAGACACACACCGGCAGTTGATTATCGATCTGAGCTTTGACCTCCGCAAACGTCATAGCGCCGCCTCCGATCGGATTAGGTCTTGCCGTGGTGGATCGCGCGAGATGGTCCACCGAAGAGTGCCCCAAAGCGTCCTCCAGGCGGCCAGGCTGATCGCATTTCTTGCGAACGCCGTCCGAAGCCGTGCAGCAGGGGCCGCTGATTCCGAGCAGCGTCCTCGCCAGCCCGCATTGCTTCATTTGCGACGGTGGGTCGAAGTGATGCTTGACGCTAACCGCCACCGCGATCCAACACAATTCATCCCCCTGTTGATCCTGTTCGTCAAATTGGATCTGCGGGTTGAAATCTACCGCCATAATGCTCCTTCCCTCTCGTTTGAATTTAGTCCGGTCAGTCTCCACACTCCGCCACATGGGGTGGCTCTCCCCCAGACAGTGGCCACCCGGCCCCTCGGCCACCGACGTGGCCGAGTCGTTGTCAATCCATGGAAATGCTGCTACTTCTTCGTGGGGGCCGGTTTCTTCGGGTCGCCGCCGATTGGCCTAAGAGGGTCCGGTTTCTTCGAGTCGCCGCCGATTGGCGTCCTGGATAGGGCGTCAATCGTCTTCGCAATTTCTCGGAACTGCCGGGCCAACGTCTTGAGGATCGTCCGGGATCCAATCCCGCCGCCGATGGGCCCCGAACCGCCGCCGCCCATAGGCCCCGAGCCGACGCTGATGTGCCCCGAGCCGCCGCCCCCGATGGGTGTTCTAGTTGCTGTCTTTCCGGTCTTCATGTACGGTAGTTCTCCTTCACTTGAGATTGAGAGTCGCTAACAACTGTAAGAAGCGAAAATCCTGCGATAAGTCCGCCACGTCGGGCCAGCGGGTGATGTCCATGAGTTGAGGGCGCGAGGAACGGCTCAAAACCGCCAGGCTGGCCTCCCGTTCGGCTAATGCCTCGTAGGTCAAAATCGCCATCCAACGCGTTTCCGCGTCGCCGGGGGCCAGGATCAGGGCCTGCGCGGTCTCCGACTCGGCCCGGCCCCGGTCACCCAGCGCCGCGGCGAAGTAACCACGTATCGATCGCACATACCCGTCACGGGGGTTCCTGGCCATCTCCGATTCGGCGAGTTCCTGGCCATGGCGATTAGCGGCCACGGATTCCGCGGTCCGCTTCGTTCTGCGATATGCGATCCCCAGGTACATCCAGGACAAATAATTCTCGGGATTACGCCGCAATCCGCGCGAGAAGTACTCGATTGCTTCCCGATCCCGCTTCTGGTACATCAGCGTCAGCCCCAGTGAATGAAGTGCGTTGGGCGACTCGTCGAGACCTACCGCCAGGCGCAGTTGACGTTCGGCCTGGTCGAACATCCCCAGGTTCAAATACGTCGCACCAAGCGCAAAATGCACATTCGGCTCGTCTGGCGCCAGATCCACGGCTTTTTTGCACGGCTCAACAGCTTCAGTGTAATCGCCTCGATTATAGTGATAGGAGCCCAACTCGACGTGAGCCCGGTAGTAATCCGGCTGATGGGAAATGGCGGTCTGGAACGCGATCAGGGCCTCTCCCTTCCGGTTGTCGTATTCATAGACTTGGCCCAGCCTGCGATAGTTCTCGGCATCGCCCGGTTCCAACTCAATCGCTCGACGGTACTCTGCCGCGGCCTGCTCGTAAAAGCCCACGTTCGCCAGATGCAGGCCCGCAACACGATGCACTTGCGCCAGATCCAGGTTGCGGCGTTGCGCTTCCCGGGCGGACTTGTCCGACCGGGCCAACCAGCTGCGCTGTTTGGTCTGGAAATACTTAAACCACTGTGCTTCGGCCAGTCCGGCATACGCCAGCGGCGAGTCCGGGTCGGAGCGGACAGCGCGTTCAAACGATGACAGCGCGGCGGGCACCGCGCTATCGCGCCGAAGATAGGCGAGGCCGGAGAGATAATCCTCACGTGCCGCCGCGTTGACCGCCACGGCACCTACTGGCGGCAGATGGAACGTTGCCGTCACCATGCTCGCCAGCGCCACCGGAAGGTAGCGCTCTTCCCCCGCGCCATACGTGGCCTCCCATTCCTTCGCATCGGCGCGCGAACGGGTGTCGGTCAGGTAGGCCTGTATCCTCAATTGGTCCTTTTCCCTGGCGATCGTGCCGTGCAGTACGTACGTGGCTCCGAGCATCGCCCCGGCCTTCTCAACCGAGTCCGCGTGCTTCCGCAGCACGTCATTGAAGGAGATCACTTCGAGCTTCGTATGGCTGTTGCCTTTGAGCTGGCCCACCCGATTGGCGGCGTCGCGCAGCATGGTCTCGTGCAGGGGATCTGGCGCTCCGCGGGATTCAAACGGCAGAACTGCCAGCCTGACCACTTCCTGCGGCGCGGTGGTCCGTTGATACGTCACAATGCCAGTGGCTGCGGCCAATACCGCTGCCGCGGCCGCCGCCAGGAACCACAGTCGTTTACGGGGAGGCGCCAGGGCTTCGGCAACCGCATTCGCGTCGCCAAACCGCCGCGCGGGGTCTGGATCCAGACATCGCTGCAGAATGCGGTCCCACTTCCGATCCACCGCCGGCGGTTTCCAGCCGAGCCATTGTTTCGTGTCTCCTACCGGTGCCCCCGGACGCCGGCCCGTGGCCAATTCAAACAGAATCACACCCAAGGCGTAGATGTCCGATGCGATCGATGCCCTTCCTCCATTCCACAGTTCCGGCGCCATGTATTCCGGCGTTCCCCCCGGCCCTCCCGATTGCATGCTCCGCTGTAATGCCTCCTGGCTTCGCGCCAGGCCGAAATCCGTAATCACCGCGCGGATGGTGCCATCATCCGCAGTAGTCAGGATGATGTTGTTGCTCTTCAGATCGCCGTGAATCACCCGCTTGCGATGCGCTTCGGCCAGTCCCGCACAGAGTTGTAGCGCGATCGTGCGCGCTTCCCCTGGGGGTAGCGGTCCGGCGACGAGGCGCTCGGCAAGCGTGACGCCGTCGAGAAACTCCATCGTCAGAAAGTCGACTACCCCACGCTCGCTGGAAGCTGTATGAATTTCATGGATCTTGCACACATTGGGGTGGCCGATTTCGCTGGCGTTGCGCACTTCGGGAGGTAGTCGCTTGTGGAACCCGATTTTGGCGCACTTGAGCGCGATGCGCCTCTCCAGTTTCTCGTCCATGGCTTCGTAGACGATGCCCATGCCCCCCTGCGCCACTTCGCGCACAATCCGGAAGCGCCCCTCCAGCAGGTCTCCCGGCTGGAATGGATGCTCGAATAGAACGCGAGGAAAGATCGGGTCCAACAGAAACCCCTTCATGCGCTGTTCCGAATCGACATACGCCCACACCTGCGTGAACAATTCGTCGCTGCCCCCACAGGCGCTCCGCAAGTACGCTTCGCGGTCGCCCGGGGGTAGGGCGAGCGCCATCTCGACCAGGCTCATCACCAGGTCGTCATCATGCGCCGGATGCGGCATCATAGGGCTCCGCCTGTTCAAACAGCCACTTGCGAACATCGAGCCACATCCGCTGCATGGTGCGGAGCTTAATACCTAGCGCCTCTGCCGTCTCCTCGTCCGTGAGGCCGAGAAAGTACTTAAGCTCCACCAGCGTGCACCATTCCGGCTTCGTCCCCGCCAGCCTGTCCAGCAGCCGGTCCACGGTGATCGCCAGATCCAGCTTTGAGCCATTGGCCGGGAGAAGATTCTGAATTCCATCGAGCGAGACCAACACCGCGTCGGGACGCCCGCGCGCATGGTCGATCAGGTGCCGGCGCATGGCTCTGCCGGCAATCGCGAAAAAGTGCCCCCGGTTCTCCCAATCCCGATCCTTGGCTGCGACCAGGCGAAAGTAGACCTGATCCACCAGTTCCGTGGCCTGCAGGGAGTGGCCCGGGCGCTCCCCCTTCATCAGGTAATGTGCCAGGCGTTGCAGATTAGGCAGCACCATGGCGAAGAGTTCGTTTTCGGCCTCTCGGTTACCCTCGCGCCACTTGTGTAGCAGTTCTGTAATGTCGCCCATTGACACCGCGCGCCATGCTTGCGCGAAAGTAGTGTATCACGACCTGTCAATCGGGAAACTGCCCTTTTTCCGCCTTTTTCCAGCGGGTTAACCCCTTTGGGGCAGGATACGCCCCATTTTCCTCTTGTGCCCCAAATTCTCCTTCTATCCTGTTTTGCCCGGCAGGATACACCCGGTTTCCTCGCGAGCCCCCAAGCTTCCGTGGATCGGGACGCTCATCCCGTCGCCAAAAAGATGGCGGAGTGCCGCGAGATTTCTCACGGCGCTCCGCCTGCCTGGAAACGAAGCGGTTCGCTTCGTCGCCGTTCCTAGTGGGTCTGCAACGGAACGCTCGCGGTTATAGTGGGCTGCGTTGCCGCCTTGGCGTATTCGATCTCGGTTCGCGTCTTCGGGATAGTCACTCCGTCCGAGGCGTACGGACTCCGTACGGACGAAAGAAAGAACGTATTGCCGTACTGATTGAACACCAGCACAGGGTTGGCGGCCGGCTTTGGAAGGTTCTCCTGCCGTGTCAGGAACATCGCCCCGCTGGAACGGCCGTCCGCCTTCCGCACAGTCAGGATGCCTCGGTCGTGGTTTACCGTGTATTCCCCGGCCGGCATCGCCACTTTTCCGGCGTAGAAAGGGAATGGGATGTTTGCCGTCAGTTTCATCGTTTGGGCCTGCAGGCCCAGGTTCGAAGCGGCAACCAGCAAAATGGTGACACAGACGTTAAGTTTCATTGATTTGCACCTCTTTTTCCTCTGTAGAGGCCGTGAAGCCTCGCACAGGTAAGCGCGGATTCTGGAAAAGTCCGCCAATCTTTCCAACACCGCGAATCCTGCGGAAATAGGGCGGATCGTTAACGCGACGGTGCCGGCAGCTCAGGCCAGCCCAGCGCAAATGCGTTCGTACACCGCGTGTCGATGGAGCAGGTCCCAATGGTTCATACCTGGCCAACCCATTGGCCGGATTCCCGGCGTGAGGTCTTCGAAGAGTTGAACGTGACGTGGCCGGTGGATCCGGCGGGGTTATAAGGATCGAGCACGGCCTCAATGCGGCGCTCACCGGGGAGGCTAAGCTCTCTTCACGTCGCTCTCCGCAGCCCTATTTGATCTGGATCGTCACTTCGTCGTGGCTGGTACTATCGCCCGCCGTCAAAACGATGAGGTTGGCTCCGCTCGGTGTCCTGAGGGGAATCAATCCGTTCACCTGACACCTATGCCGCTAGCGGCCTCCAGGACGGAATCGGCAAGCGGGCTTTACGACAACGGCGCCCGGATGGTGCGTCTGACGGTTTCGATCACGGCGGCAGGGTCGAGAGGCTTCATCAGGAAGCCTTCTGCGCCGAGCGAAGTGCCTTTCGTAACGTCGTCCTGATCTGCGGTTCCGGTCACGAAGACAACAGGAATCGATGCAGTGGCCGGACTGGCCTTCAACTGACGGCAGACTTCGTACCCATCCATTCCGGGCATCAGCACGTCCAGCAGGATTACGTCCGGCGGTGGTTGCCTGGCAGCGAGCTTCAGCGCGGCTTCGCCGTTCGTGGCGATCTTGGTTCGGTACTCCGATAGGATGTTGACGAGTATGTGAATGTTCGCCGGCGTGTCATCCACCAGCAAGACGGTGAAGCGATTCTCGCTCATTTCAGGCTATCTCCAAGTTTTTGGAGTTCTTCCGCCGCGGTGCTGAAATCAAAGTCGGCCACGGCTGCGGAGATGTCTTCCACCGACCGCGAGATCTCTGTGCCTTTGACCAGGCCCGCAAGCTTCTCCACAGCCCCTACCGCATCGGAGTCGCTATTGTCGAGCATGCTGTGGATTGTGGTGATGAGCTGGCGTAATTCCGCCCTATCCACCGTCGCACCGGGTCGCGTCTCCACGACATCGTTTTGATCCAGCGATTTGAGGGATCTGATTACGGGGTCCAGTTCGGCGAGTGTCATGGCCAGTAGTTCGTCCACGAAGGTTACCGCCAGCCCTGTCTTGCAGGCGGCTTCGAGTTCACCCGCCGCGCTCGCCAGGCGGCGGACGCCGAGGTTACCAGCGGTGCCCTTCAGCGTGTGAGCGCATCGCAGCGCCGCATCGCTATCGGCGTCTGTTCGTGCGGCTGCAAACTGGTCCGCGAAGGTCTCGTTGGCATCGCGGAACTTGATCAACAAGCGCCGGTACAGTTTCGAATTCCCCATGGCCGTTGCCAGTCCGGTCTGGACGTCAATGCCCTCGAGGTCGGGGAGTTCGTGAGGCAGGGCGGGCGTCACCGTTTCGATCTCTGCGGCGACCCGCGGCTTTTGGGGCTTGATCCACTTCGCAAGAGTTTCGAACATCACGCCGACCACGAGAGGTTTGCCCACGTGGTCCACCATCCCGACCTTTGCGACTTTCTCCTTGTCGCCTGCCATTGCGTTGGCGGTCATGGCGATGACTGGAATGTTGTCCCAGGCCGGATTCGCGCGAATCTGCCGGGTGGCCTCATAGCCGTCCATCACCGGCATCTGGCAATCCATCAATACGCCGTCAAAACGACTGTCCCGGGCCAGCACGTCGAGCGCCTCCCGTCCGTGGTTGGCAACGACGATTTCCATTCCGGCCTGGGTCAGCAATTCGACCGCAAGCTCCTGGTTGATTTCGTTGTCTTCCACCAGCAGCACCCGTGCGCCGCGCAGCGCCTCCATCGCAGCCTTGGGGCTTTCTGATTTATCGTGACTGCGCTTTTCGAGTACGACACCCCTCCCCAAAGATTCGCCGATGGCTTCGAGCAACCCCGCCGCGGTAACCGGTTTTGTCAGAACGGTTCGTAGGCTGACACTCCGCTCCTCGGCGTTGCTCAAGACCTCGTCGCGTCCATAGGCGGTCACCATGACCACTGCCGGGATATGGCCGCTATGGCTCTGCTGTAAGCGCTGAACCGCTTCGACGCCATCCATCGTCGGCATCTTCCAATCCAACAACAGCAGATCGTAGGGCAGCCCCTTACTCTCGGCTGCGCCAACCATGTCCAATGCCTGTTTGCCATCCCAGGCGACATCCACTTCAAGTCCGAGGCTCCGGGTCATGGTGGAAACGATTTCTCTCGCCGCCGCATTGTCGTCCACAACCAGAACGCGTAGGCCGAGAAGTTCGTCCTTCCGGAATACACGCCTGGGTGCCGGCTTCGCCTGGACGCCGAAGCGCGCTTCGAAATGGAACGTCGAACCCTTGCCCACCTGGCTCTCCACCCAAACCCGTCCGTGCATCATCTCGACCAGGGTTTTGGAAATCGCCAATCCGAGCCCGGTTCCGCCGTACTTGCGGGTAGTGGACGCGTCGGCCTGGCTGAAACTCTGGAACATCTTGCCGCATTGCTCCGGCGTCATACCGATACCGGAGTCACGCACCCAGCAATGGAGTTCGACCGAGTCCGGTGTAAGTCCTTTTACTTCGGCGCCCACCACTATCTCTCCCTTCTCGGTGAACTTGACAGCATTGTTACTCAGGTTGATGAGGATCTGGCCCAGCCGCAGCGGATCGCCAACCAGGGCCGTCGGCACATCCGGCGCGATGCTGAAAAGGAGTTCGATGCCTTTGTCTGCCGCCTTCAGCCCAACCAGGTTCGCCAGGTTGTCAAGAACATCCTCAAGGTGAAAATCAATGGCCTCCATGGACAACTTGCCAGCCTCGATCTTTGAGAAATCGAGGATGTCGTTGATGATGCCCAGAAGATTCTCTCCCGAGCGGTGCACCTTTTCGATGTAGTTTCGCTGTTTCTTGTCCAGTTCAGTCTGGAGGGCCAGGTGAGACATTCCAATAATCGCGTTCATCGGGGTGCGAATCTCATGGCTCATATTGGCCAGGAATTCACTCTTGGCCTTGGTCGCGTCTTCCGCCGTTTCTTTGGCGCGCATAACCTCGACCTCTACCTGCTTGCGCTCGGTGATGTCCCGCACCGAAGCGCAAACGCACGCCCCGCGATCGCCCACGGCCGGCAAATGGGCCAAACCGACTTCGACCGGGAATTCCGTACCATCCTTCCGCGCGCCCCGCAGGTCCATGATGGCCTTACCCATGGACCGCGCCTTGTCAACGGACGTGAAACTCTGGCGTAAGCCAACGTGCTTACTGCGCTTGTCCAAGGGCACCAGGGATTCGATCGCCTGCTCGATCAGTTCGCCCGCCTCATAGCCGAACATCTGTTCGACGATTGGGTTTGCCAGGACAATCTTCCCCTGTTGATCGCAGACGATGATTCCATCCGGCGCCGATTCGATGATTCCGCGGAACCAGGCTTCAGTCGCCTGGAGTTCCGACTGCTGCGCTTCCATCTCGACGGACTGCTCTTCGAGTTTGGCCGCCTGCTTCTCCATGTTTTCCGCCTGCTGCTGCGTCGCCACCAAGAGTTGCCTGGTCTGAAAGTTCCGTTCCAGGATCTCGAGGCTGACTGCCAGCACAGGCATCAGTGCGTCTAAAAGTGCGGTCTCCCGCTCGTCGAACCTATGAAAAGACGCCAGTTCCACGACGCCGAGCACACGGTTCAGGTGGATGATGGGCAGCACCGCGATGCAAGCCGGAACGGATTCGCCCAAACCCGAGGCAATACTGATGTAATCGCCGGGTGGCTGAGTGAGGGTGATCGGCGCTCTTTCAAGCAGACATTGACCCACCAGCCCTTCACCGGCCTTGATGCTCTGGTTCAGATTCTTTCGTTCCCGGTGGCCATAACCGCTTAACAGCTTGAGCTGCTCTCCGGCTTCCTCGTAAATATAGAAGACAGCGTGTCCGACGCCCAACAGCGGCGCCGCCTGTGAGAGGAAATTCCGAGCCAGATCGTTGAACGTCTCCGCCTGTTGGATCTTCGAGGAAATCTCCGAGGTACAAGTCTTGATCCAGCGCTGGTCATCCATCCTCGCCATCGCGCCGAGCAGCTTGATTACGACGAGCATCTCGCCCAGCAGGCCGGCGATGAGGAGGCTCACCGTGATGAGGATCGCCTGGCGGTTCTCTTTTCTGGCATCGTCAACGTTCTCCCGTGCGGCGACTTCTTTTGTGGACGACAGCATTCTCAGGGTTTGGTCCGTGTCATTGACCTTGCCCATGAATTCCGAGCCGGTCACGTACTCGGCCGCCGCGCCGGGCTTGAACGATTCTGCGTCGATCAGCGATACGGCCTTGGCAACATTTTTTCGATACTGGCTGAAATGGGCCTCGAATTCGGGGAGGAGATACTTGTTACTTTCCCGGAAGAATTGGCCGCGGCTTTCTTCGGTCGCCTTTACTGCGGCGGCTTCCGCCTGGACAAGCTGCGCTCTGGCAGCCTCCCTAACCTCCCGATTAGGCGCCACCATCATCTGCCTTAACGATCTGCCCATCAGGACGACGTTGATATTGACCTCTTTGACACGAGATACACCGACCAGGTCTTTCCCATAGAGAGTCCCAAGGTTACGGTCGAACTTACTCAGATTGAGGACGGCGACTGTGCCTGCGCCCGCCGTAATCAATACCACGGCGCCAAGCATGGCGAGGATGCGGATATTCGATCTCAGGCTGACAATGAACTT
Organism: Candidatus Solibacter sp.; assembly: GCA_039934035.1. GTDB lineage: Bacteria > Acidobacteriota > Terriglobia > Bryobacterales > Bryobacteraceae > Solibacter. The sequence continues at coordinate 35,317 of JBDTMZ010000001.1, forward strand.
TTTCATTCTTGATTTCTCCGGTCAGGTGACGAGGGAAGTTTAAGATCGCGCCGGCGGAATAAGCGGTGGTGGTAGTCCAGGGTGGCGAAAAATGAGTTGCCGCTAAACGACAGCGATTCCGACTGGCCGATGAACAGCAGGCTTCCTGGACGCAATGCCTCGTAAAAAGTCTTCACCAGGCGATCCTGCAAGCTGCTCTTCAGATAGATCAGCAGGTTACGGCAACTGATCAGATCGAGGTCGTTGGATGGCGCGCCCGTGAATACGTCGCGCTTCTCGAAGGTGACGCACGCCTTCACATCCGCCTTGACCGACAGGTGTTGTCCCGCCTCCGCGAAATACCGGTCCCTTATCTCCGCATCCATCTCCTTGAAGGCGGTCAACCGGTAAACGCCTTTCGCCGCCATCTCCAGCGCTTCGGGGTTCAGGTCCGTTCCGGTAATTAGGATCGGATGCCGACGGCGGGATTCGGCGAGAATTTCAAACAGTACCAGGGCGAGCGTGTAACACTCTTCGCCAGAGGCGCAGCCCGGCACCCATACGCGGAGTGGCTGGCCTTCGGTCTTCAGGAGCACCAGTTCGGCGAGCGAGCGCTCCAGCACCCGGAATGATTCCCGGTCCCGAAAGAAAGAGGATACGGAAACCAGAAACAGATGCTGCAGGACTTTCAACTCACTGGGATCTCGACGGATCACGGCTTGGTATTCCGCCGCCGAGGTCGTACCAAGTGTGGACTTCCGCTTCTCCAGACGGCGGAGCAGGGTCTCCTCTTTATAGCTGGAGAAATCGATGCCGGTGGCGTCGAACACCTGCCGCAGCAGCAGGGCAAGTTCCTGATTCTGCGCCTCTGTGGTGGACTCGCCTGGCCCCGCGCGCTCCGGTAGAGCAGGCGAGCCGGAAAGCGACTGCTGGTCCGGCGAAGGTGAAGGTGACGGCGCCCCCGGGAACAGCTTGGCAAGGGTTTCTCCGATCTGATGCACCGGCAGTACGCGGTCGATAAGCCGGGCCGCAATCGCGGCTGAAGGCATGCCGTCGAACTTCGCCTCGGCCGGATCTTGCGCCAACGTCAGCCCGCCACCGGACTTGATTGCCCGGCAACCGATCGTGCCGTCCGAGCCAGCCCCGGAGAGCACGATCCCGATCGCGTTTTCTCTCTGTGCTTCGGCGATCGACTGGAAGAGTACATTGACGGATGGGGTCGAGATGTTTGCGGGCGAAGGTTCGGAGAGTTCCAGGAAACCATCCCTGACGCGCCCGTCTTTGCCGGAGGGTATCAGGTAGACGGTGTCGGTCTGGAGACGCATGCGGCCGCGCCCCAACACGACAGGTAAGGCCGATTCACGGCTGATCAGGCGCGCTACCAGATCGCTGTGTCCGTTGTGCATCATATGCTGCGCCACGACATAGGCGATTCGGCCGGTCTGGCGCGCCCGGGCGAACATCGGCAGCATTGCCTCCAGGCCTCCGGCAGAGGCGCCGACACCGGCGGCCAACGGGGCAGCCGCGATTTCTTTTCCAATGACGCGGGCTGAATTGATCGCCTTCGACATTTGCGTGCATCCTATGGACGATTCGGCACACCAAGCCGGGGTGTTGATGCCCGCAGCATCCGCCTCGATGGAATATATGTGGGTACGCAGATCGTAGAGATGGCACCTGCATCATGACGAAAAACGTACATCCTTCGGACAATTTCGACATCTGTTACAGTCTGGTTCAAGAATCCAGCCACCACCGCAAGAACAGGAGCGTTATGAAAGCGACCAAGGCTCTGAAGAAATTGGCAAAGATCGAGGCATTGCTATCGAACGTGAGTGAACGGTATGCAGCAAGTGACCACAACATACATGCATTGCTCGAAGATGCCAAGGATTCGATGAATCGTGTCAAAGAGGCTGTGACCCTACAGAAATCACCAGCGGCGAAGAAGGCACCGGCCGTCATAAAGAAACTCGTTGTCAAGAAATCTGCCGCCAGGAAGGCGATGGCGAAGAAGAGCGCCGCGACGACACCGGAACAGGCTGCACCAGCCTTAGTAGCCGCAGCAGCACATACCGGAACGCATTAGAACAGTACCCGCAGGCCAAACTGAATGGCACGCGGGTTATTGACCTGCGTGAGGGCAACAGTCCCGAAGGCGCTGGATGTAATTGCTGTCTGCGGGCCCGCGAAGTTTACCGAGTTGGTGATATTGAACAGTTCCGTTCGGAATTCCACCTTAAACCGTTCGTGGATCGTCATTTGCTTTTCAATGAGAGCGCTCAACCCGAAGTTTGAAGGATAGCGCACATCGGGAAGATAGCGGCTGACGTTGCCGAACTGGAATTGCGGCGTTCTGAGGAAGGCGTCAGGGTTAAAATACTTGCCATTGTCCTTGATCTGCGGGCCACCCGGCAAGGCGGCTGGAACTCCGGTCGCTACCGGGCGGAAGGGTCCGATGGCGAAGGCATTGGTATTGTCCGGAGAAGACACCGCCACCGGGAATCCGCTCGAATGGGAGTAGATTCCGGCTGCGGCCCAGTTGCCCAGGATCACGGCGGCGGGCCCCTTGTTGAATCTCTTCTTTCCCACACCGAAAGGCAACTCGTAGCGTCCGCTCAGGTTCACGGCGTCCGGCGTGTCCAGATAGGAAAGCGACCGGTCGCAGGAGAAGCAGTAAGCATTGTTGATCGCCGAGTTTTCGCCAACATTGTCGATGCCCTTGGAATGCGTCCAATTGAAGAGCAGCGCCAGCCCTTGAGCGAAGCGCCGTTCCACCTTTAGCTCCAGTGCGTGATACGAAGAGTAACCGATTGGCGGCACGAGCTGAGTGAAGCCGGTGAACTGCGGGTACGGACGGAGCAGTTGACCGTACTGCACGGTCGGCTGGCTCAAGGTGGATGAGGGGTCGGTGATGTAGCCAAAGAAAGGATTCGTCACGGCCTGCGACAATTGCGTTCCGCGCGCCAACTCAGATAGCGGCAGTTGATTCAATGTGACTTGGGCAGGAAGGGCGACGCCGTGCGTCCCCGTGTACCCGATGTCGGCCATGATCGACCACGGCAGTTGCCGCTGGATGTCGAAAGACCACTGTATCTGATACGGGGTCTTGCGCTGATGCGCAGGGGCGGCAATGGCGAGCCCGAGGTTCGTGGCCAGCCCCAGTGAATTGCCCGTCGGCGCCGCCAGGCCTTGCGGGAATGGATTCGAGAGATTGAAGGTCGGAGTCACGCCATCCGCTTGCGCGACGATGTTGGAAGTCGCGCGGCTGAAACCCTGGGATACGTCACGATCGGGCGAAATCAGGGGATTGTGAAAGATGCCGAAGCCGCTCCTCACAACAGTTGCATTCCCGATTCGCCAGGCGAGACCGGCCCGAGGATCCCAGTTGTTGTGGTCGGCCTGCTCCGCCCGGCGCGGGTTTCCATTCACGCCGGTAAATGCGAGTCCGCCAACCAGGTTGTACCCGGGCACTTTGAGCGGCGAAGGGCTGGTCGTGTCGAGATAAACGTAGTGATTGTTCTTCTCGGCACTGCCCAGCTCGAGGTTGTAGCGGAGGCCCACAGTCACGGTGAGAGTTTTTGTGGCGCGCCATTCATCCTGAACATAGGCGGCATAGTACGGATGACTGTTGTTGTGGATCGGGTTGATGTTGTACGACATCGCCGCCACGCCAAGCAGCAGGTCGGCGACGCCGGCGCCCGTGTTGCTGCTGATTGCCTTGGCATTCGATCCGCCGGTGTACGTACCGTTGGCGTTAATGTTCAGCGCTTGCGGGTTATTCAGGTCGATTGTGAAAAAGCGATAATCGAAACCCGTCTTGATGGTATGGGAACCTTTGAGGATGGTGAGCGCGGCGTTGTATTGATAGGTTCGCGATATGACCACGTTGAAAATGGTGCCGACGGCGCCGACTCCGGAAGTCCCCGCGATCGCGACCTGTGGAAAGAACGCTGCCAGCTGACCGTCCGTGACCGTCGATGGGAAGCCCAACGATTTTTGGTCGAATCCCAGGGTCAGCGGTACGCGGTTGGTCTGACTGTTCGCCATGGAAACGTGTTGCACGAATACCGTGGAGGGTTTGATGCTCCAGGTATGGCCAACCGCCCAGGCCCAGCCCGGGATCAGGTTGGGCGTATTCACCGGCGACATCGGACTGTTGTACACATCGGGCGACGAGTTGAGGTTGGCGAAGTAATTGCCCCGTGCGAATAGAATGTGCCTGGCGGACAAACTGTGATCGATGCGGGCGTCGATCCGGTTGTTGTCCAGGGTGCTCGGAGCCGGGCTGAAGTAGTTATTGGTGTCGCTCAGGCCGATGCCTCGCTGATTCGCCGCGGGAAAGTATTTCAGAAGGTTCGTTGCAATCGGGTTGATCTTGTCGCTGGGGATGCGGTTGGTTGGGAAGACATCCCGAATATACCGCGTCGTACCGGCTGGAGCAGTCGGATCCAGGCGCGTCGTGGAAGGATCGTAGATCAGCTTTAAAGCACCGTTGGTATCGAAGGTGCTGGAGAAATCGCCCTGTTTCTGGGCGGCCGTCGGCACGGTTCCCGTAAATGAGGCGAAGCTGTTCTGCCGCAGTCCTTCGTAGGCGAAGAAATAGAAGGTGCGGTTCTTGCCGCGGTAGAGCTTGGGGATGGTTAGCGGTCCGCCTAGCGCGAAACCGAACTGGTTCTTCTGTAGCTGCCTCCGCGGCGTACCGGCCTTATTTGCGTTGAAGCCGTTCGCGTTCAGGACAGCGTTCTGCAGAAACTCGCGCAGGTTGCCGTGGAAATCGTTGGTTCCGGACTTGGTGGTGTAGCTGATGATACCGCCGCCGGTGTGGCCCAATTCCGCGTCGTAAGGATTGGTGTTGATCTTAAACTCCTGAACGGCGTCCACCTGCGGAATAGCCGCAGCCTGGTTGTTGTACGCGCCGGTGTCGGTGGCGCCGTCCAGCAGGATTTCATTGGACCGGTTGCGGCCTCCGTTGATGCGGAAAAAATTGGTTTGATTCTCGCTGACCGTATTGTCGCCCGCCACCAGTCCGCCGCCGGGCGTGGTGGTGCCGATGGCCCCGGCGGTCATGGTTACCAGCAGCAGAGGGTTTCGCGTCAGCAGCGGAATGCTGGTGACGAACTGGTTCTCAACCACCGTTCCGCGGTCCGCGCGATTGGTGGTGATGAGAGGCGTTTCATCGGTCACAGTGAGCGACTGTTTCATGTCGCCCGGTGTGAGAGTGATATTCAGGGTTTTGGACTGTCCCACTTCCAGCGTCACCGAGTCGATATGGCTGGCGGCGAATCCGGTGATCCTGGCGTTCACTTCGTAGGCGCCCGGCGGGACCGACGGAAAGACAAAAATGCCTTCTCCGTTGGTGAGCGTTGGTAATTTGACCTGCGTCGCCCGGTTGATCAACTCGACAGCGACGTCCGCAATGACTCCTCCAGAGGAATCGCTGATCCGGCCGGAAACGATGGCGTTTTGACCCCACGCCGCGCCGCAGGCAGATACGAGCAGTGCGGCGCGCAGCGCGCACATGACAAAGGCCCAAGAGCGGTGTTGTCGCATTGAAACACTCCTCACAGAAATCCTGCCACGAATGGCATCACAAAATCAGCACCCGCATGCTCCGAACCGGATAGAAGATCCAGCCGCGACTTCTTTTTCGAATGACGCGGGCGGAAGTGATCGCGGTCGACACCTGCGTGGATCCCTAAGGACGATTCGACACAGCAAGCCTCGTTGTCGATGTCAGGAGCATCCGTCCCGGTGTATTATTTCTCTGGTCGAACAGAAAGCTGGATTGGCTAATATATTGAGTCCCGGGACATTGCCAAGCGTCATGTTGTATACCTTCTTGTATACCTACTCGAAAGGGGAAAGGTGTTCGCTTGACCGGCCGCCGCATCAGTCAGCACACATTGAGCAAACTCCGTACAGGTTGGAAGGTGCCTCAAGGATGTGCCGCAGTGTTGCCGCTGCTGGTGCTCTGTGTAGTGCCATCGGTCTGCACTGGCCAGAGCAAATCAGCCGCGCAGAACGCGCAAAACGTCAGTGCTCTCGCTGCCAATCCCCTGATCGCCCCGGGGAGCCTTCAAGCCCGCATCCGATTCCAACATCTCACCAGCGCCAATGGCTTATCTCAGGACAACGTTTTCGCCATCCTGCAAGACCATAGGGGCTTCATGTGGTTTGGCACTCAGGGGGGCCTGAACCGTTACGACGGCAACGTCGTTACTCAATACCGGCATGATCCAAGGAACGCGAACTCACCGTCAGGCGACTTCATTGAGGATGTGTTGGAAGACGAACAGGGCTCCATTTGGTTTTCCGCGGGCCAATTGAACAAACTTGACGTCAGCACCGGAAAATTCATCCGGTACAGACCGCCAGGCGTTCCGAAAACGACGAGCGCTTCCACCCAGATCAGAAAGCTCCATCTTGACGCCCACGGGTTCCTGTGGATGACAACTTACGGGCGCCTTCTTTATCGGTTCGATACGAAACGTGAGTCTTTTACCGAGTTCGACATCGGCATCGACCGTCCGGACGAGCCCCAAAACATAGCGAACTCGATTCAGGAAGATGCAGCCGGGGTCATGTGGATCGGAACCTATCGCGGACTCGTGCGGGTCGATCCCGCTACGGGCAGCGTCCGCTTCCACCAGCGCGGGAACTCCAACCATACCGGGCCTGAAGGTGTATGGGCGCTTGCTCTCGACGCCGAAGGAAAGCTCTACGTGGCGGGTGAGAAGCGCTTGAGCCTGTTCGATCCCCAGAGCCAGACATTCATTCACGATTGGCCGTTGACCGATCCTGCGGCAGACCTACTCCCCGATCCGACTGGACTGGTCTGGGCGGGCACGAGGAGCGGATTGAGATTGTTCGATCCCGAAGCAGGAATATTCAGGGACCTGGCGCACGATCCCGCCGATCGCTACAGCCTGCCCGCGAATGACGTGACGTCGCTACGCTACGATCGCGAAGGCAGCCTGTGGGTAGGTACCAAGGGCGGGGGCGCCAGCCGGTTCTCGCAGCAGGCCCTCCGGTTTGGCGCGTGGAGGAAGGTGTCGCAAGGCATTGAAACTCTAAGCGAGAATAATGTGCGCGCCATTTACGTGGATCGCTCTGGAGTTGTGTGGCTCGGGACGTATGGGGGCGGATTGAACCGCTTCGAATCAGGCTCCGGACAATTCCAATCCTACCGGCAAGGCACGAGAGATTCAGGTATTGGCCGTGACGTGATCTTCGCCGTCTATGAAGACCGGCAAGCCGCCCTCTGGCTCGGTACCGACGCGGGCGTCAGTCACTTCGATCGCGCCTCCGGCAAGTTTCATCATTTCCAACGGGGTAGAATTTACTCCATCCTGGAAGACAGACGCGACCGGTTCTGGCTGGGCGCCGGCCTCCTGTTCGACAGGCGCAACGGAACGTATAGTCAAGCAACTAACAAGGACTTTGACCGCGACGGATTGCTTAGCATTTACGAAGATCGTCAGGGCAACCTCTGGTCTAGCGCCGGAGTCGGGATTCGAAAGATCGACAACACGGGAATGTCCCGCGAGATCTCTCTCTCTCAAAATGCCGAACCCGCCGAGCCTTCGCACATTCAGGTTAACTTCATCCACGAAGACTCAGCGGGCACGTTGTGGCTGGCTACCGAATCCGGACTGGTGCAGTTCGATCCGAAAACCGAGCGCCATACGGACTTCACCACGAAGGAAGGGTTGCCGGACAACATCGTGCAGTGCATTTTGCCGGACGATGCGGGCAATCTCTGGATCAGCACAAGCAAAGGTATATCGAAGTTCAATCCCAAGGACAAGAGCTTTCTAAACTACTCCGAGTCCGATGGGTTGCAGGGACAGTTCTTCAATCGCAGGGCCTGCTTCCGTGACCAGTCAGGCTGGATGTATTTCGGCGGCCTGAACGGCTTCAACCGTTTTCAGCCTCAACAGATTCTGAATAGCCACACGATCTCGCCACCGGTAGTGCTTACCAAGCTTCAGATCAATGGTGAGACGATACCGGTTGGGGCAGGCTCCATGCTTCCGAAGCCGATCTGGGATACGGCTGATTTAGCGTTGGCTCACAACCAGAATGGCCTGTCTCTGGAGTTCGCAGCTCTAAGCTACGCCAACCCGCCTAAGATCCGTTACCGATTCAAACTTGACAACTTAGAGAAGCAATGGACAATGGCGGATGCCCAGCAGCACAATGCCCGCTACCCGGGTCTCAGTCCTGGCGACTACGTATTTCGAGTACAGGCATCGACCGACGGCGGCGTGAACTGGGCAGAACAGGGAGCGTCCCTGCGTCTCAACGTGGCGCCTCCATGGTGGAGCACTATCTGGCTCCGTTCCGCGGCGGCTCTCGCGTTCATGGGCTTACTTTTCGGCATGTACAAGCTGCGCGTGACCGCCCTCCAAAAACGTCAGCTACATCTGGAACGCGTAGTGGAGCGGCGGACCACGCAACTGGTCGAGGCCCGCGATCAGGCTCAAGCCGCGAACCAAAGAGCCGAAGATGCCACCCAGGCGAAGTCCATGTTCCTGGCCAACATGAGCCACGAAATCCGCACCCCGATGAATGCGGTGATCGGAATGGCATACCTGGCGTTGAAGACACCATTGAGCGAGAAGCAGCGGGATTATGTCAAAAAGATTCACAATGCGGGCACGTCACTGCTGGGCGTGATCAATGATATCCTCGACTTTTCAAAAATAGAGGCAGGCAAGCTCGACATCGAATCGGTCGAATTCCGCCTGGATGAGGTGATCTCCTCGGTTACCTCCATCACGGCTCAGAAGGCGCAGGATAAAGGGCTGGAATTTCTGGCCGAGGTCGATAGTTCGGTTCCGCCGAATCTGGTCGGCGATCCATTGCGCCTGGGCCAGGTGATGACAAACCTGATCAACAATGCGATCAAATTCACCGAGCGCGGTGATGTTTGCTTAAAAGCGGAACTGTTGGAGAAGGTTGGGGAAAGGGCCAGGCTCCGATTTTCCGTGACGGACACCGGCATGGGCATGACGCCCGAGCAGACGGCGCGACTATTTCAGCCTTTCAGCCAGGCCGACATGTCGACGACGCGCAAACACGGAGGGACGGGACTCGGTCTGACCATCAGCCGGCGCCTCGTGGAACTCATGGGTGGCGAGATCTGGCTTGAAAGCGAACCAGGCGTAGGAAGCACGTTTCGGTTTACGGTGTCGTTGGGGGTTGCCTCCAGTTCCGCGCGGAACAGGATTGTTCCGGAGCAACTTCGCGCAATCTCGGCCCTGGTTGTGGATGATAACGCCGCAGCGCGGGATATTCTGGTGCACTCGCTCGACGGACTCTGTGCTCGCGTCGATGCGGTGAGTTCGGGCGAGGAAGCAATCCGCGCGGTGGAACAACACGACTCGGGTCAGCCGTACGATGTCATTTTCATGGACTGGCGAATGCCCGGCATGGATGGACTTCAGGCGGTCCGTCTGATCAAAGGGAATACCCAGTTGAAGGCCCGCCCTGCCATCGTGCTCGTCACCGCCTTTGGGCGCGAGGAGGTACGCGAAGAAGCCGAGAGGATCCAGGTAGAGGGATTCCTGCTGAAACCCGTCACATCATCCATGCTCGTCGATACTCTGGTCACGCTTTTCGCCGGCGATGCGCGGGACAGAACAGTTCTCGCTCCCGACGTCGATCGCCATGCGGACCGGCTGAGGAGCCTGAGAGTTCTTCTGGCGGAAGACAACGAGATCAACCAGCAGATCGCCGTTGAGTTGCTGGAGGGAGTGGGCGCGACGGTTGAGGTCGCCAACAACGGCCTGGAGGCGGTCCGCAAGTTGCTGGGCCAGCCGGTGCCACCCAATTATGACGTGGTGCTGATGGATCTTCAAATGCCTGAAATGGATGGATACGAGGCGACGAGTAAAATCCGGTCGGACCCACGATTCGCCAGCTTTCCCATCATTGCCATGACCGCCCACGCCACCGTCGAAGAACGGCAAAAGTGTCTGGCGATAGGGATGAACGGGCACGTATCCAAACCGATTGATCCCTCGTTGCTATTCGAAACCTTGGAGCGGTTCGTCGTCCCAGGCGCGAAGACTCCCACTGTGCCACGCCACGAGCCCGCTCCCGCCTTGGTAGCCGAACCTGATGAGTTGCCGGATGTGCCCGGCCTTGACACTACGGACGGTCTCATGCGAGTGGCAGGCAACAAGAAGCTATACCTGAAACTGCTGCGCCAATTCTCGAAAACGGAAGTCGATGCAGCCCAGCGTATCGCCTCAGCCCTGGCGGAGAATGATAGAGCCACGGCCCAGCGGGTAGCCCACTCTGTCAGGGGAGCGGCTGGGAATCTCGGCGCTTCCGTTGTTCAGAAGGCGGCTGCCAATCTGGAAAAAGCGATTGCGAGTTCGGCCCCCGCGGCTGAGATCGAAGTCTTGCGTGCGTCGCTTGCGGAAAGCGTCAACGGGCTCATCTCGGGACTAGCGGCGGTACTCGAAGAGGCGGATCGCGAACCCGCCGAGGCAGGCGATCCCGCGCAAGTGAAGAAGGTTGTCGAACGGCTATCGCGCTACCTGGCCGATTACGATTCCGCCGCGATCAATTATTTCGAGACGGAAGCTCCTCAGTTGCGGATCTTCTTCGATGAGCACGGGTTCGAACATTTTGCGGACCTGGTCCGCAGCTATGCGTTTTCCGACGCGTATGAGGAGCTGATGGCGGCCGGGGAGAGGAAATGAACTAGCGAGAAAATGTGACCTGGCGAGTGGTGCACTCATTCCGCCTCGCTTCCAATATCTGCGGCGGGACATGGGGCGCCACCCAGTTAATTAAAGTCTTGGCATCCAAAGGGACATCTCTAGCGCCTGGGAAATTCAATTCCCGACTGTCGCATGGCCGGGGGCTGCGGCATTTTACTCAACAATGCAAGGGCGGCCCTGGCTTGGTGACGGACGGCGACCGTCCGGAAGTATGACACGCTGAGTATGAGGTAAGGAGGAGAAAGCCCATGAAGGCCATCACGGTGGAGCCCAAGAAGCCCGGAAGTGCACGTTTTGAGGATGTTCCGGAACCCGATGCCCGGAATGGATCCGTGCTGGTGGAAGCCGTGGCAGTCGGTGTCTGCGGGACCGATGTGGAAATCGTAGAAGGCAAATATGGCTGGGCTCCTCCCGGCCAGACGCGCCTTGTGCTCGGTCACGAATCCCTCGGCCGAGTGCTCGAGCCCGACCCGTCTGGTCGCTTGAAGAAGGGCGATCTGGTCGTCGGCATCGTGCGCCGGCCTGACCCGGTTCCCTGCCCCAACTGTGCGGTTGGTGAGTGGGACATGTGTCGCAACGGTCAATATACAGAGCGAGGCATCAAAGAGATTGACGGCTACATGTCGCAGCGCTGGAGAATTGAGCCTTACTACGCCATGAAGATTGACAGCTCCCTCGGGCTGCTTGGCGTATTACTCGAGCCAACTACGGTAGTCACCAAAGCTTGGGAAGCGGTAGTGGCCGTGGGCCAGCGTTCCTTCTGGGAACCGCGTACCGTACTGGTGACAGGCGCAGGCCCGATCGGCCTGCTGGCAGCACTTCTCGGAAGGCAGCGCGGCCTGGATGTCCATGTGCTGGATCGCGCCGAGTCAGGTCCCAAGCCTGAATTGGTGCGCTCTCTCGGCGCAACCTACCATAGCGGCAGAGTAGCCAAAATCGGATTTGAACCGGACATTATCGTGGAGTGCACCGGTGTTGGAATGGTCATCAACGAGTCCATCGAACAAGTCGGATCGGGCGGAATTGTCTGTCTGACTGGTGTAGGAAGTGGCGGCCGCACCAGCGGGCTCGCCACTGCGGACGTGGCGACACAAGCGGTGCTGCAAAACAAAGCCATCGTGGGCAGCGTGAACGCGAACAAACGTCACTGGTACAAGGCCAGCCAAGCGCTCGCCCGCGCCGATCGCTCGTGGCTGTCGCGCCTGATTTCGAGGGTGGAACGTCCCGAAGACTTCGCCAACGCTCTTCATCGAGAAGCACACGACGTCAAAGTTATCATTCAGTTCGCCGAGGCATGATGTCGGGGATCAGCGAGCATAACGACCTACTAATGCGATTCTGTTTTGGACGCTGGCGGCAGCAGTCGACCGTGCTTCAGTGATGCCCTCGATGAGGCGAGCAAAATCAACGGCGCGATCCTAAAAGCTCAGGATCGCACGTTGGTGGCCTTACAAGGTCTCGCATCCTGAAACGAAGCTTTGCGGATGAGAGGGTGTGACGAGGTTGGGGAGGTGTTCGCTCCACCAGGTTGCGGCCCGATCCTGGGTCCACGAATTCGCCACGGGCACTTCGCCCAGCAGCCGCCAAAGTTCCACCGCCGAGGCCGGCCGCTTACCGGGCTCTTTCTCCAGACAAGCCAGCACAATCCGGTCGAGCTCCGCCGGGATAGGGTTCGGACTGACCGCCGAGGGCGCCTTCGGTGCGGTGCGCACGTGGTGGAGCATCACAGCCATCGGTTCGCCGGGGAATACCTGCTGGCCGGTCAGCATCCAATAGGCGACGCAGCCAAGCGCGTAGAGATCCGAGCGCTCCTCGCTCTCGCTGCCGATGACACGCTCGGGAGACATATACGCCGGAGTTCCGATGATGCTGCCGTCGGCCGTGAGGTTCGAGTCCTCGCCGAGCATGGACTTCGCCAAGCCAAAATCGAGCACTTTGACTACATCGAAATCCAAGCCCAGTCTGCATAGGAAGATGTTGTGCGGCTTGATATCCCGGTGAAGCATCCCTGCGCGGTGGGCTTCACCGAGCGAACGGCAGGCCTGACGGAGCACGTCCACTACCCGTTCCGCAGGCATCGGTCCGTAGCTCTCCACAAGCGAGAAGAGGTCCATCCCCTCCAACAGCTCCATCACGAAATACAAGCTGCCCGTATCGCTCACGCCGAAGTCATACAGTTTGACGGTGTTTTGAGAGGTGAGCTGCGCGATGATGCGGGCCTCGCGCCGGAAGCGCTCGATGGTTGCGTCGCGTCTGGATTCTCCCAGCAGCTCCGTGCGAATCAGTTTCACCGCGCAAGGGCGGGAGAGCAACTGGTGTTTTGCGCGCCACACCTCTCCCATGCCGCCCTCACCCAACTTCTCCGTCAGGCGGTAGAGGCCGAGGGGTACCCCCTCGTCGAGCAGCGTCTTATCGATTTCGAGCGTCCGTGTGCGCGCCGACATCACCGCGCGCTCGGTGACGGTCTGCAATTCGCGAACATCCCCCGACCAATGATAGCGGCGCAGGAGCTTCATCGATTCGCCGGAGATGCTCTCCACCACAGCTCCGGTACGCCGGGCGTACTGCGCCACGAAGAAGTTCGCCAGGTCCGGAATATCGTCGACCCGTTCAGCTAGCGCGGGAACTCGAAGCTGGGTGCGCTCCAGGTGCGCCAGGAGCTTGGGATGAAATCCGGAGGTTGTGGTGAGTGGTGCGGAACAGTATGCGATGAAGCGGACGTCGGGCACGGCGGACTCGCCGCGCTCGCGCTGGCCGTCCACGGTTGCCAGTGTCTCCGCAAGCTGCTGCTGGAGCTCGCTGGAGAGCTTTTGAACTTCTTCGAAATACAGGGTGCCGCGGTCCGCTAACTCCAGTTTGCTCATGCATGAGGGGATCTCGGCACGCGAGAGAATCCCCGGGTCCGGCCCGGTCGGCAGAAAGGCGCAATTGACGTGAATGAAAGCCTGCCGACCGCGCGCGGATTCGTGATGAATGGCGCGGGCGGTGGCCTCTTCTCCCGCCCCGAGCGGCCCGGTGATCAGCAGCGTTTCCGCCGTGGCGGCGTGCCGGGTGATGGACTCGCGTAAGGCACGAATGGCGGGGCTGTCGCCGAGAAGCGGGCCGCTGACCCGCTGACGGGCGTCGCTCTGGAGTTCCTGGGCCACGGCGAGCTCGCGCGCGAGCTCACGGTTGCGGCTCTCGAGTTGGTACCGCAGGCGCTGCACGGTCATGTGCGTGTGGACCCGCGCGATCACCTCTTCCCGCTGGAAGGGCTTGGTGATGAAATCCACCGCGCCCACTTCCAGGCCGCGCACTTTGTCCTTCGTTTCATCCAGGGAGGAGAGGAAGATCACTGCCACGTCGCGGGTCTCCGGGTCTGACTTGAGGCGGCTGCAGGTTTCATACCCGTCGATGCCCGGCATCATCACATCTAACAAGACCAGCAGCGGCTTGACTCTCCCGGCGACCTTCAGGGCCTCCCCTCCGTTGCGAGCCACGAACAGGCGATAGCCTTTTCCGTCCAGCGTGTTGCGAAGCAGTTCGAGGTTGTTGGAGTCGTCGTCGACCAGGAGAATGCGCCCGGGCTCTTCGGCGATGACCTGCTGGCTGCTCATTCGGATCTCCGTCGCGGCGGTGGCTCAGAGCGGCCGTTTAACGTCTGTTTGCATTTGACTGGCTTAATCGTCATGGTATCAGCCGAATCGACGGCGCGCGCCAAGGTATCGGACGGTTGAGCAGGCCCTCCGGGCCGTTGGCCTGACCGTGCGCTCCCAGTCAGCCAGAGCCCGGCAATAGGCCCCTAGTCCGCTCTAGCCGGAAGCGGATCGAGTTCGTGGACTCTGAGGAGCCTATTCTATCTACAACGTTTCCGCAGTCCTACTTGATCTGAATCGTCACTTCGTCTTGGCTGCTGTTGTCGCCCGCGGTCAACACGATACGGTTGGCTCCGCTCGGTGTCCTGAGGGGAATCAATACGTTCACCTGATAGGCGCCAATCAGGCCAGGGGCCGCTCCGGCGTAGGTCACTGTCGTCGACACGCCGCCAATGGTGGCGGTAACCGGCAGGGTCACGCGAGATAAGGGGCTCGACGGAGCCGGTGTGCCGGAATTTATTGCGGGAGTGACCGATCCCATGCCGGAGCAGTAAAGCTGAATAATCGTACCCGCGGTGGCAGGGATAGTTTTGTTGGTGCCGCCGTCGCCGTTCAGCGTGTTGTCCTGGTTGATTGCCTTGGCTTGGCCGGTGCCGCCTGACTCATAAGTAAAGATTCCGGGTCTCGCCGGCACGATGGGTATCGAGACGGCCGTGCTTGTCCCCGCGGAGGATGTGACTTTGATGCTGGTGCTCACCCCTGGCGTGATGGTCATGGGTGCATGTACGATAGCGGCCCTGTCGGCAGCGAAGAACAGCGGCACTGCGACACCGTCAAATGTAACGCTGGTAGTGCCAATGCTCGTCGGTAAGGAGGCGCTGGTGTTCGCCCAGGATCCGCCGACCGGACCAAGGTTCGCCCCGAAGACAGCGAGTTGCTCGCCCGGAGCGACGCCGCCGCTCTTGAAGCTCGACGTGCTGACGATGGTCTTCGCATCGATTACGGGAGGTCCGTACGGAGTACCGACAATCGTAACGCTGAAGCCGGTCAGATAGCCCGTTGCACCGCTCCCGTTATTTTCCACTCCAAGCTTCCAATAACCGTAAGCGTTCTGGTTATTCCAATTGGATAGGGGCTCATTGCCCTTGAAGGGACCACGGCCGGCCTCTGCCGGGCAGAAGTCCTTGTACATGGTCTGCGCACTGTCGTCGAAAGTGGTGTCGATGTTGACGAGACTTCCGCAGTTGCGCTCCAACAGTCTGGTTCTTGTACCCTGCGGCGACAACATGTACACATTCAGCTCACCGACTCCGCTGAACTGTACCTGGACGGCCGCCGTTACCTTTGTGATCGCAATACTCCTCGGTACAAAGATGTTGGCCACAGCGACCGTGTCCCAGTCATCTGGATAGATCGGTAGAGGCACGCCGCTGTAGGTATACGTGTAGGTCTGGCTTTGGGCGAACGCGAGCGGCACGATTGCCGTGAGAGCTACGAGGACTAGCAGAACTTTTCGCATTTCGTTCGGTTTCCTTTCTTGCGGGAATGAGCGGGCATTAGCTCCGCTCAGCCAGCATGATGCTGGAGTTCTACAGCGTGGCGTATTTTTTGTGCCGGAACGCGCACGTACCAGAACACTTCCTGTGGGGATCAATCAGCTCGTCGTGGAGGTCGCGGACTTGCCTTGGGGCGCGAGTTGCGCACTCCAATCCGACTCCGTCTCCACGATGGTCGCGACCTGGCCCAACTCCAGAACCTGTTCCGCCGTGCTGGTCGCGAACATATGCATCATGCGGGCGATGATCGCGCTCCAACCGGTCTGATGGCTGGCTCCGATCCCCGCCCCGTTGTCCCCGTGAAAATACTCGTAGAACAAGATCAGATCCCGCCAATGGGGATCCTCCTGGAACTTCTTGCACCCGCCGTATACAGGCCGGCCGTCCGCACCGGCAAGGAAGATGCCGGTCAGGCGCCGGGTAATCTCCTCGGCCACCTGATAAAGATTCATCCGGTTTCCGGAACCGGTCGGGCATTCGATGGTGAACTCGTTCCCGTAGTAGGAGTAGTAGTTGACCAGCGCCCGGACTATCAGCATGTTGACCGGCATCCAAATGGGGCCGCGCCAGTTCGAGTTGCCGCCGAACATCCCGCTGTCGGATTCCGCCGGCAGGTAGCCTACCCGGTATTCCTGCCCTTCCACAGGGAGCACGTAGGGGTGGCTTTCGTGGTAGCGCGAGAGCGAGCGAATCCCGCACGGGCTCAGGAACTCGTCCTCATCGAGCATCTTCTCCAGCACGCGGCGTAGCTTCGATTCATCAAGCACAGAGAACAGATGCCGGCCGGCCACTCCAGCTTCGAGCGGATCGTGAAACGCTGCCCCCAACTCCGGGCGGCTTTCCATGAACATACGGAACCGTTGGCGGATCTCCGGACACTTCTTCAGCAAGTCCGGTTCGAACGACGTGGCCGCACATAGCGGCAATATGCCTACCATCGAGCGAACCTTCAGCCTCTGTGCGCTACCATCCGGCAGGCGGAGGACGTCATAGAAGAAGCCGTCTTCTTCATCCCACATCCCGGTGCCCCCCAGGTGCACGAGCGAAGACGTGATCCAGACATCGTGCTCCAGGAACTTGATCACCATGTCCAGGTAATCTTCGTCCGTCAGGGCGAGTTCCATGGCGATCTCCAGCATATTGTCCGCGAACAGGGCCATCCACGCGGTCCCATCAGCCTGCTCCAGGTAGCCGCCCGTAGGCAGCGGAGAGCTGCGATCGAACACGCCGATATTGTCCAAACCGAGGAACCCACCCTCGAATACGTTCCTCCCGCTGCGGTCCTTACGGTTGACCCACCAGGTAAAGTTCAGGAGCAGTTTGAGGAAGCAGCTCTTGAGCCACTTGGTATCCCCAACGCCCTTCTGCGCCTTTTCCAGGCGATAGGTGAAAATGGTCGCCCAGGCATGCACCGGCGGATTGACATCGCCGAAGTTCCACTCGTAGGCCGGAATTTGACCGTTAGGATGCATGTACCGCTCGCGCAGCATCAGTTGCAGTTGCTGCTTGCCAAACTCCAGGTCAACCAGCGTCAGCCCGAGCACGTGGAAGGCGAGATCCCAAGCGGCATACCACGGGTACTCCCACTTATCCGGCATCGAGATGATGTCACCGTTGTTCATGTGGTGCCAGTGATCGTTGCGGGGACCGCCTTGCCGCCCCGCATTAAAGGGATCGGCACCGCGCTCTTCCAACCATTTGTCTACATCGTAGTTGTAATACTGCTTGGTCCACATCATGCCCGCGAGCGCCTGGCGCATGACGTTAGCAGCATCGGGGGGAAGCGACTCAGGAATCACGGTCGCATAGAATTCGTCCGCTTCCTGACGGCGGGTTTGCAGCACCTCGTCGAACTGTTTACCGAGCAGTTCTTCGCCGCCAGGAACCCCGGGCGTTGCCGGTGCCACATTCGATAGCCGGAGGCGAAACTCCTGCTGCTGTCCGGAGCCGAGCACAACCCGGTAATGCGGCGCCACTTTCGTCCCCTGCTGCTGCGGATTCACCGCATCCATGCTCCCGTGAACGACTCTGTTGTTAATGGGTGCACGTCAGATTTATGAGTTGACGTCACGCGGCAGCCTCGACGGAAGTAG
>JBDTMZ010000002.1:0-66046 GCA_039934035.1 Candidatus Solibacter sp.
TTCCCGCCTATCTCATTGAGCTACTTGTGGATCGCTTTCGCGTGCGAAGTTCGTGGCTCGTGCGGGGGCGGGGCGTCGTCGCATTCGAGGATCCGGCGGGCGGGGGGCCTGTGGGGTGCTATAACTGGTGTAGGCCTACCTGAACCGCAATGAAAGTACAAAACAACCCTCTCCGCGATATCGAAACCACCACGCTCGATAATGGTTTACGCGTCATTACCGAGGTGATGACCCACGTGCGCAGCGTGTCCGTGGGGGTCTGGGTGGGGTCCGGGTCGCGCCGCGAAACGCTCGGGCAGAACGGCATTTCGCACTTTATCGAGCACATGCTGTTCAAGGGCACCACCAGCCGGTCCGCTGAAGATATCGCGCGCAGCGTGGATTCGATCGGCGGCAACCTGGACGCGTTCACCTCCAAAGAACTGGTCTGCTTCAACACCAAGGTGCTGGACGAGCATCTTTCGCTGGCGTTCGACGTCCTGGCCGACCTGGTGCTTCGTCCCATGTTCCGCGAGGAAGATATCGAGAAGGAAAAGGGCGTCATTCTCGAAGAACTCAAGATGGAGGAGGATTCGCCGGATTATCTGGTGCACGAAATCTTCTCGGCGAATTTCTGGAAGGATCACGCATTAGGAAAGCCCATTCTGGGTACCCCGCAGAACGTCCGCCGGTTTGACAGTACGATGGTGCGCGATTTCTACCAGGAGGTTTACGTGCCCTCCAACATCGTCATCACGGCGGCTGGCAATCTGACGCACGACGGACTGACGGCGCTGGTGAAGCAATACTTTGCCGGGCTGCCGGCGGGGGCTCCGGCGCCCCAGGAAGCGATCCCGGGAACTCATGCGCGTATTGCATTGCGAAACAAGAAATCGCTCGAGCAAGTGCATTTGTGCATGGGGGTGCCGAGCTATCCGCTGCCTCATGAGGAGCGCTTCGCCTGCTACGTGTTGAACACGCTGCTGGGTGGCGGGATGAGCTCGCGCCTGTTCCAGAACATTCGGGAGCGCCAGGGATTGGCATACTCGGTGTTCAGCGAGCTGAATCCGTACCGCGACACCGGCTGCCTCTCAATATATGCCGGCACCAGCGTGGAATCGGCGCCGAAAGTGGTGGAAGCGGTGGTGCAGGAATTCCGGGCGCTCAAGCAGGAGCGCGTCAGCGACGAGGAATTGCGGCGGGCCAAAGACCACCTGAAAGGGTCGCTGATGCTGGGGTTGGAATCCACCGGAAGCCGGATGTCGAATCTGGCGCGGCAGGAGATTTACTTTGGCCGCTTTTTCTCGCTCGACGAACTGCTGGAGAGTATCGAGGCGGTGACGGCGGAGGACGTTGGGCGGATCGCCCAAACGTTCTTTGAACCCAAGCAGATCGCATTGACGGTGCTGGGCAATCTGGAAAAGCTCAAAATCGGCCGTGAAGATCTGGAGTTCTGATCACACCCACTGGATAGTGGTGGGATATGGGTATACGTACGGAGCTGCCTAGTACTACCGCACTACCAATTGCTTGACTTACGTTCGTAAGAATACTTATACTAGTCTCCACTAGACCTGGAAGGGTATGCGCCGGGATCGTCTCTCAATTATGAGCGCCAATCTCCAGATCAGTCGGTCATTTGATGACTTTGGTGTGGTGGTTGTAGAGACGGAGGAATTCAGGCTATGGCAGTGAATCGAAGAGTTTTTGTAAGTGCTTTGTTCCTGGCGTCTTACGCCGCTGCTGCCCCCCTGTGTACTTCCCTCACCACACTGGATGCCTACATCGACACGGGCGCAGGCGGCTGCCAGTTGGGTGACAAGCTGTTTTCGAACTTCAGCTATGGGGCCGGGGGAACGGGCGTACTAGCCAGCGGGGTCGCGGTGACTACCTCATCGGCGAACGGCGGGCTGGATCTGGCACTGACCTTTACAGGGAATTGGATTGCCGCGGCGGCAGTGGGTCAGACCACTCAGACCACAGATGTCACCCTTCGGTTCAATGTATCCGCGCCTTCCTCGTTGCCGATGTGGCAGACAGGTTTGAGCATGACGGGCCAGATTTTCTACACCAGACCGGTTGGGATTATTGAATCGGTCGGCAAAATTCAGGCAGGGGAAACGGTTGGCCCAGGTGCGATCGCATCGCTCTCTCCGGCGCCGATTACGACCTCTTCGTCGTCGCCCGACAGTTCGATACAAACCAGTTCCAGTTCGGCGACGTTCTCCGACAGGACTTTTCTCACGGTTTCGAAGGACCTGACCTTGTCTTCCGGCGGCAGCACGAGTCAAACCATCGCAAACAATCCGGCGTACCAGGCGGAATCGGTCAAGCTCATAAGTTTCACGGAAACCTTTTACGAACGCCCAGTTCCCGAGCCTGCCGTGTTCTTCACGTTTGGTGGAGGACTGCTGGTGCTGGGTCTAGCGGGGAAGCGTTTCATGCCGGCCACGCGTAAATCCGCAAGCATAAGCGAGCAAGACAAAAATAAGAATAATTCGGAGGCGCTGTAAAATGCGGTATGCTCTTGCGGCACTGCTGGCGATTTTGGCTCCGGCGGTTGCTTCGGCTGTTCCAATCTGTACCACGGGCACCATGGTCGGCTACCAGGCTTTGGGCATCCCAGGGTGCCAGTTGGGCGACTTTGTGTTCGGCAATTTTAACTACACCTATACCCTTACAAACGTGGATTCCCCGGCGTATTTTCAATCGCTAGGTGAGAGTGGTCCCTTTCCCGATATTCCCGCATCGGGTGTTATGGTGACCGCGGACATCACTGGGCCGGGGGAGGTGAGCCTGGGAATTGGCAACGCGAGTTGGGTCGTGGGCGGGTGGCAGCGCGCCATTTTGACCATTACTTTCGATGTGAGCATGCTGGCGAACAACCTGAAGACGGTGCACGCCGATTTCTCGGGTTCACTGGATGGAATCGGGACCGAAAATGTGTTCGGCAGCCTCGATCCACCCAATCCGGGGTCCGATTTTGTCGTCGATTTGCCGGCGGGCGGCGGCGGCGGCACCTACGTCTACCCAACGGTGCCGGCCTCTTACCCGGTTCATGTGAAGCTGAGTGCCGATCTGAGAAGCAACACCCCGAACTGCTCCAGCCCGATCATCTACCTGGGTGTGAACGTTTGCGACGGACTGCACGAAGACGAAGCCGTTTCGTACATCACGGATGTGGCGTACGGCAATGGTGCGCACCTGTCCGATACCGTGACGCGTTTCACACAGGAAGGTAACCGTCAGCAAGCTCCCGAACCCGGTACGTGGGTTCTGGTGGGTGCCGGTATTGGCCTGGCTGGCTTGGTGAAACGCCGGCGCACCGCATAAATCGAAACTCAACAATCTGCTGGATAAGGGGGTGGCTCTCGGAGCCACCCCCTTTCTGCGGTGTGCATGGCAGGTTTGACCAGTTCGGGGGTGAAGTCCCCTGTCCCGATCAGATCCAGTTGATTTGAGCCGCCTGCAGGATTTGGCGGGAGCCTGCCGCAAAGCCTCGCCGGTGAGCTTCAAACGAAAAAAGACCGGAGCTTGCGCACCGGTCCGAGGAGGGATCGGCTTCCATGGTATTCGCCTTGCCGGCGAAGACTTCACCTGTGGAACCATCGAGCTTCCGCTGGTGTAAGATTAGGAGAGAATGAGTACGGCCAGTCCCGCCTATTTCGAGATCATCGATTTTATTGCCGCCGGCACAACTCCAGCGGCGGTTGTCGATTTCCACCCCTCGATCGAGGCGCAACGCCGAGTCGCTGAGCTGATTGAACGTGAGAAAGAAGAAGGACTGTCTCCCGCAGAGGCTGCCGAGTTGGACCACTTCATGGAACTCGAGCACATTCTGAGAATGGCGAAAGCGAAAGCCCGCCATATCCTTGCCGGTGGCTAGTGATATCAGCGAGCAGCTTCGTGCTAACGTAGCCCGCCGAGGCAGGACACCGTTGCGAATACTGCCTCATCCAGGAAGACGACGCTGGTTTTCGACATCAGGTCGACCATAGCGTGAGCCGTAAGCACGGCGGAACGTCCGTCTTTGACAACTTGGCGTATGCCTGCGCCCCCTGCAATCGCTACAAGGGTAGCGACGTCGCTTCGATCAATCCGAAGACGGGAGATGCCGTTCGGCGATCACGTCAGCCGGCGCGTCAAATAGGCAGCGGTAAGCCAAGACAAAAAAAGACCGGAGCTTGCGCCCCGGTCCTTTGCCTTACGACTTGGATGCCGCTTACTTCGTGCGCGACGTTTCGCCGCTGTCGCCGATGGCAGCCTGCGCTGCCGCCAAGCGGGCGATCGGTACGCGGAACGGAGAGCAGGACACGTAATCCATGCCCACGTGGTAGCAGAACATTACCGAACTCGGCTCGCCGCCGTGTTCGCCGCAGATGCCAACTTCGAGGTCTTTGTTGGTCTTGCGGCCGGCATCGACCGCAATCTTCACGAGCAAGCCCACGCCCTCCTGGTCGAGGACGGCGAACGGGTCGGCCGCGAAGATCTTCTTGTCCTGGTATTCCTGCGAGAACTTCGTATAGTCGTCGCGGGAAAGTCCCATGGCGGTCTGGGTCAGGTCGTTGGTGCCGAAGCTGAAGAACTGCGCTTCCTTAGCGACCTCGCCGGCGGTGAGCGCGGCGCGCGGAATTTCAATCATGGTGCCGACCAGGTACTTCAGGTCCTGGAGGCCGGCCTTGCCGAGCACTTCCTCGGCAACTGCTACCACGATCTTCTTCTGGTTCTCGAGTTCCTTGACGCCGCCGATCAGCGGAATCATGACTTCGGGAATGACCTTGATGCCCTTCTTCGCCACCAATACCACGGCTTCGAAGATGGCGCGCGCCTGCATCTCGGTGATCTCCGGATAGGTGATCCCCAGACGGCAGCCGCGATGGCCCAGCATCGGGTTGAATTCGTGCAGTTCTTCCACGCGCTTCAGAAGGTCGGGGATGACGGTCTTCAGGTTCTTGACCTCAGCGCCGAACTTCACGTACTTCGCGACCAGTTCCTTCTTCTTCTTGATGTCCGCGTAGGGCAGAACCGCGACGTCCACCATCAGGTCTTCGCGTTTGGGCAGGAATTCGTGCAGCGGCGGATCGAGCGTGCGGATGACGACGGGGAAGCCGTCCATGGCAGTGAACAGGCCGGCGAAATCCTTACGCTGCATCGGCAGGAGCTTCAACAGCGCCTTGCGGCGGCTCTTTTCATCGCGCGCCAGAATCATCGCCTGCATGAATTCGATGCGGTCTTCGGCGAAGAACATGTGCTCGGTGCGGCACAGGCCGATGCCTTCCGCTCCGAACTTGCGGGCCACTTTGGCGTCGCGCGGAATGTCGGCGTTGGCGCGCACTCCGAACTTGCCGCGGAATTCGTCCGCCCATTCCATGAAGGTCTTCAGAATACCCGAGGAGGGGTCGGCTTCCATGGTATTCGCCTTGCCGGCGAAGACTTCACCAGTGGAACCATCGAGCGACATCCAGTCGCCTTCCTTCAGGCTGATCAGCTTGCCGTTGACGGTGACCGAAACCACCTTCTTGTGCTCGTCCACGGAGACCGACTCGGCGCCGGCGACGCAGGGCGTGCCCATGCCGCGGCAAACTACCGCCGCGTGGCTGGTCATACCGCCGCGCGAGGTCAGAATGCCCTTGGAGACTTCCATGCCCTGGATATCGTCGGGCTGGGTTTCCTTGCGGACCAGGATTACAGGACCATTCTTGGAGGCTATCACCGACGCTTCCGCCGTGAAGGCGATCATGCCGACGGACGCGCCCGGCGATGCCGGCAGGCCCTTGGCGAGCAGAGTCAATTCCTTCTTGCTCTTGGGATCGAGCACGGGGTGCAGCAGCTGATCGAGCTGTTGAGGATCCACGCGCATGATCGCTTCCTTCTTGCTGATCAGGCCTTCGTTCACCATCTCGACCGCGATGCGGACCGCCGCCGGACCGGTGCGCTTGCCGTTGCGGGTCTGCAACATGTAGAGCGTGCCGTCCTGAATCGTGAACTCGAAATCCTGAATGTCGCGGTAGTGATTTTCCAGCGAGGTAGTGATGTCCTTGAGCTGGTTATAGACCGCGGAATTCCACTTTTCGAGCTGGGAAATCGGGTGCGGCGTGCGGATGCCGGCCACCACGTCTTCGCCCTGCGCGTTCTCCAGGAACTCGCCGTAGAAGGCCTTCTCACCGGTCGCCGGATTGCGCGTGAAGCCCACGCCGGTGGCCGAAGTCTCGCCCAGGTTGCCGAATACCATCGCCTGCACGTTTACGGCGGTGCCCAGATCGTCGGCGATCTGGTTCATCTTGCGGTAGTACTTGGCGCGTTCATTGAACCACGAACCGAAAACCGCATCGCGCGCGCCGGTGAGCTGCACCAGGGCATCCTGCGGGAAGGGCTTGCCGGTCTTCTTCTGTACCAGGTTCTTGTAGCCGACGATCACTTCCTGCAGGTCTTTCGCAGTCAGTTCGGTATCCAGCTTCGCCTTGGCCTTCTTCTTCTGGCCATCGAACACCGTGTCGAAATCATGCTTCGGCACTTCCAGTACCACGGCGCCGTACATCTGAATAAAGCGGCGGTAGCAATCGTAAGCGAAGCGGGGATTATTGGACTTGGCGGCAACGGCTTCCACGGTGACATCGTTCAGCCCGAGGTTGAGGATGGTGTCCATCATGCCCGGCATGGAGAACTTGGCGCCGGAGCGTACGCTGACCAGCAGAGGATTGCTGGTGTCGCCGAGGGTCTGGCCCATGCGCTTTTCCAGCGTCTTCAAGGCCGTCATCATCTGCTCATCGATCTCGGAGGGGACCGAGAAATTGTTATCGAAATAGATGTTGCACACCTGGGTCGAAATCGTGAAGCCGGGCGGCACCGGCAACTTGGCCCGACACATTTCGGCCAGCCCGGCACCTTTGCCACCGAGCGTGTCTTTCATTTTTCCATCGCCGTCGGCTGTTCCATTGCCGAACGAGTACACATACTTCGCCATGCTCTATTTGCTCCTATGAATTAGTTACAATTTCAGAAAAATCCGCTATGGTGGAAAACTCCGCCAAGAGCGTTTGTAGCAGGGTCAACCGATTCTGCCGGACAGCCGGGTCCGGCGCATTCACCAACACCTTGTCAAAAAACAGATCGATCTTCGGTCTCAGGTGCGAGATCACGTTCTCGATCTGCTGGCCCGCGTTGCGCCGTACCTCCTGATGGAGGTCGCGTTCCGGACCCTCTTCCAATAACCCTTCGTCGACCACCGAAGCCTGAAAACCGCCCGACCGCGCCTGGCTCAGGATATTGGCGATGCGTTTGAACGCGGCGGCCACGGGTTCGAAATCGGGACTGGCGCGGAGCGCGTTCACCCGCTCCAGGCGGGCATCGAGGTCCATCAGATTTCCCCAACCGCAACTGGCTGCCATGCAGGCGTTGATTTCGTCGTAGGCGAAGCCGCGAATGTCTTTGAAGTAATAGCGTACGCGCTCGGCGAAGAAGGCCTTGAGCGCTTCGTCCGAACCAAGCAGAGCAGTCACGTCCAGCTCGAAGCGTCCTTCCACCAGGATGCGCACCACGCCCTGCGCCGCGCGCCGCAAGGCGAATGGGTCGCGCGATCCGGTGGGAATCATGCCCACGCCGAAACAGCCGCGCAGCGTATCCAACTTATCGGCCAGGGCGACGATTTGCGCAGTGCGGTGGCGGGGAATGGCATCTTCCATGCTTTCCGGCTTGTAGTGGTCGTAAATCGACTGCCACACCGGTTCGCTTTCGCCCTGCACCCGCGCATAGAGTCCGCCGACCACGCCCTGCAGTTCCGTAAACTCCTTGACCAGTTCCGTGGTCAGATCGATCTTGCAGAGTTCGGCGGCGCGCACCGCATGGGCGTCCCCGCCCAGTTCGGCGGCCAGTTGCATCATGCGCTCGGTCTTGGCGAGATAGCTGCCCAGTTTGGCCTGAAAGGTGACGTTCCCCAGGTCCGGCTTCCGGTCGGCCAGCGATTTCTTCTGATCGGTTTCCCAGAAGAAGCGGGCATCGTTGAAGCGGGCGCGCAGCACGCGCTCGTTGCCCCTGCGCACGAAGCCTTCCGGGTCACTCGCGATATTCATGATGGCGACGAAGGCCGGCGCCAGTTTCCCGTCTTCATCCTGCACCGAGAAGTAGCGCTGGTGGTGGCGCATCACGGTGATCAGCACCTCTTCCGGCAGTTCCAGGAACTGCGGGTCAAAGCTGCCCTCGATGGGTTGCGGGCACTCGGTGAGGTAGACCAGGGTTTCGAGCAGCGCCTCGTCGGGCTTCACGCGGATGCCCTTCATGCCGGTGCGGATTCGGTTGCGGCGCTCCTCGGCGGAGAGAATCACGCCGTGGTCGGCCAGGCGGCGCTGGTAATCAGCCGTGGTGACGGCGATTTCGCGCGCGCCCAGGCGGCGATGGCCACTGGTCAGGGCGCCGGAGCGGACTCCGGCGAGTTCGAACGGGATGATGGCGTCGCCCAGCAGCGCCACGATCCAACGGATGGGGCGGATGAAGCGTGGGCCGCTCTTCCCGGTCCAATACATGGTTTTCGGGAAGTAGATTCCGATGATGATGCCGGGCAGGGCTTCGGCCAGAATGTCGATGGTGTTGCGGCCGTTCACCTTCCTGGTGAAGGTGTAGTATTCGCCTTTAGGTGTGGACTCCACCTTCATGTCTTCCGGGCGGATTCCCTGCTTGCGCGCAAATCCGGCCACCGCCTGTTGGGGCGCTGCCTTCGGCGGACCGAGTACACGTTCCACCGAGTCGGGCTGCCGCTGCGGCAGTCCCTCGGCGCGCAGCACGAGGCGGCGCGGCGTGGCATCCAGGCGCACCGATTCGTGCGGGATTTCGAGCTTTTCGAACGAGAGGCGCAGATTTTCTAGCGCCGTGGGAATCATCCAATCGGGGATTTCCTCGGTCCCGATCTCGAGCAGGAAGGCAAGGCCGGCGGGGCCGCGGTCGTGCTTGCGCTGGGCGGCGGGATCGGGGTCCAGGGAGGCCGCCGCGGTTTTCTTCGCCTCCAGGGTTTCCCTGGGCATTTCCAAAACCGCTGAGACGTCCACCGGCTGGCCGGCGGTCTTCGGATCGCTCACTGGGCCACCTCCACCGCGGCAGGCGCTGGCTGCTCCGGAGTCTGCTGGTCCACCCAGGCGCCGGCTACGGCCACCGCCATTTTGCGCACCCGCTGGATCACGCCCACGCGCTCGGTCACGCTGATGGCGCCGCGGGCATCCAGGGTATTAAAGAGGTTGGAGCATTTGAGCACCTGGTCGTAGGCGGGGAGCAGGGGGAAGCGCTTCTTGTCGGAGGCCTTGGGGTCGTACAGCTTCAGCAGGCGGGTGGCCTCACCCTCGTGTAAGTCGAACAATTTCCACAGCGTAGGGATGTCGGCCAACTCGAAGTTGTAGACGGAATACTGCAGTTCGTCGCGGTAGCGCACGTCCCCGTAGCTGAAGCCCTTGGCCCACTCGATGTCGTAGACGCTGTCCTTCGCCTGCAGGAAGGCGGTGAGGCGCTCCAGGCCGTAGGTCAATTCGGCCGGGACCAGGTCCAGATCGATGCCGCCACACTGTTGAAAATAAGTGAATTGTGAAATTTCCAGGCCGTCCAGCATGACCTGCCAGCCAATCCCCCAGGCGCCGAGGGTGGGGGCTTCCCAATTGTCCTCTTCGAGTTTAAGATCGTGCTGCTTGAGGTCGATGCCGATGGCTTCCAGGCTGCCCAGGTACTGCTCGATCACGTCGGCGGGGGCGGGCTTGAGGATTACCTGCAATTGCGCGTGCTTGTACAGCCGGTTGGGGTTATCCCCATAGCGGCCATCGGCGGGACGGCGGCTGGGCTGTACGTAGGCGGTGCGATAAGGGTCTGGGCCCAGCACCCGGAGGAAGGTTTCCGGACACATGGTGCCGGCTCCGACCTCGGTATCGTAAGGCTCTTGAATGATGCAGCCGCGATCTGCCCAGTATTTCTTGAGTGTGAGGATAATTTCCTGAAACGATTGCATTTATCCAGTCAAACCTTCCAACATCGGCACCGTGATCAAACGCCGCTCCCCATGGGATTCCATCTGCTGCACCAGGAAGCGCCGCAAATCCGCGGCGGTGGACTGCGTCCAGGCCTCCCCGAGTTGTGCCACGGGGGTGCGCAACATCCGCCCGGCGAGTTCCCTGGATTCCCGGGTTAACTCCCAACTATTGCCTGCGCCCAGGGTGCGCCGGCAATGGCTGCAATTCAGTCCGGTCCGGTCGCGGCTAAAGAATGCCCGCTCCGGCGTTTCGGGATCGTCCAGCATGCTGCCGCAATTCAGGCACGCATGCAATTCCGGCAGCCACCCCGAAAGCCGCACCGCCCACAGTGCAAAGTAGGTGACGGCGCGCCAAACTCTTCCTGCCTGTTCCCTGCGCTCCTCGCCCGTCTGCCGGAGGGAATCCAGCACAGCGACGAGGAGCCGGAAAAACCGCTCATTCGCTTCCGCGGAGGGCAATAACAACTCGCTCGCTTCCGCGAAAAAATCCAACGCGATACTCGCCTGATAATCGGTGACCAGATCGAACTGCGAGCGGATCAATTCGCAGGAATCCAGGTTCACCAGTTCATGGCTTTCCCGCTGGTAATAAGCCATGCGCACGTGCGATAACCGCTCCAGCCCACTTCCGAAAGGACTCTTCGGACGCCGCGCCCGCTTGGCGACACCACGCAGCTTTCCCTGATCCCTGGTCAGAAAGCTGACGACGAGGTCCGCTTCTTTCAACGGGTAAGTACGCAGAACGAGCGCTTCACTGACGCGTGCCGGCACACGTGGAAATTTCAGAGTATCACAGTTGAAAAGGCGGAGCTCTGTTGCGGGCCGTCACAGAACGATAACAGCGACGAAGTTGCAGGCGTGCGTGCCTCGCTCAGCGGTAGTCGGGGAGCGCTCGGAACAACATCGCCCCCCGCGTTGCCGTAGCGCGCTGCTTCGTCCGCGAAAACCGTCCGTCCGCCGCCTCGCGTTATAGTGAGGAAGTCTCCATGGGCCGCATCCGCATTCTCCCCGACCAGGTTGCCAATCAGATTGCCGCCGGCGAAGTGGTGGAGCGTCCCGCGTCGGTGGTGAAAGAGCTTTTGGAGAATTCGCTCGATGCCGGCGCCACGGACGTCCGCGTGGAGGTCGAAGCCGGCGGGCGGCGTCTCATCCGCATTGTGGACGATGGCTGCGGCATGCTGCGCGACGACGCGCTGCTCGCCTTCGAACGCCACGCCACCAGCAAACTGCGCAACGTCAAAGATCTGCTCTCCATCGACACGCTGGGGTTCCGCGGCGAAGCGCTCCCGTCGATTGCTTCGGTCTCGCGCCTGCTGCTGGAGACGCGTTCGCTGGAAGAGGCCACCGGCACGCGCATCGAAATCGCCGGCGGCAAGATGCTGCGCTGCGAGGAAGCGGCGCTGGGCGGCGGCACCGTGATCACGGTCCGCGACCTTTTCTACAATGTGCCGGCGCGCCGCAAATTCCTGCGCACCGAGCCAACCGAACTGGCGCACATCGCCTCGCTGGTGACGCATTACAGCCTGGCGCATCCCGACAAGAGCTTCACGCTGCGCGCCGGACCCAGCGAACTGCTCGCCGTCACGCCGGTCGATAGCGTGAAGGAGCGCGTCTACCAGGTGTTCGGCAGCCAGATACTCGACGAACTGGTGGAAATCGGTGTGCGCGAGCGCGATCTGTTTCTGCCGCCGCCGGCCGCGCCGGTCTCGCAGGGGCTGGCGATTGCCGAATACCGCGCGCCAGAGCCCGAAGATCCGCCGATGCGCCGCTTCCGCCTGGGCGGTTTTTTCTCGCGCCCGCAGATCCAGAAGTCCAACCGCAATTCGATCTACGTCTTCGTCAACGGCCGCCTGATTCGCGACCGCCTGGTGCTGCACGCGCTTTCCAGCGCGTACCACAATCTGATGCCGCCTTCGGCGTACCCGTTTGCTCTGTTGTTTATCGATTGCGACGCCGAAGAGGTCGACGTCAACGTCCACCCGTCGAAGACCGAAGTGCGGTTCCGGCACGGCACCTTCGTCCACGATTTCGTGCGCGACACGATTCGCGAGCGCCTCATGGAAAGCCGTCCGGCGAACACGTTTTCACCGGTCCCGCCGCCTGCTCCCCCGGCGCAACCCGCCGCCGGACTGCCGTACTCCGAATTCAGCCAGATGCTGGCCAACGACGAGCCCGCCGCCGCCGGCCTGGTGGAACGCGAAGGCGAAGCGCAGAGCGCCCTGCTGACCGCGCGCGATCCCGGAGCCGCGACCGCCATGCCGGAGTTCACTCTGCGTGCCAGCGCCGCTCCCGTGCCGCGGTTGGATTTCAGCGCGCCGCCCATCGAAGTGACCCCCGGCCCACCGCCCTCCGGCAAACTATCCCGCCGCCTGGACATGCACGGCGAATTTCCGCCCGACGCGATTCCTGCGCCCGAAATGTCGCTCTCGGTGCTGAGCGAATTGCGGCCGCTCGGCCAGATCCACGAGAGCTTCATTATTGCCGCCGGACGCGACGGCCTTTGGATTATCGACCAGCATGTGGCACACGAGCGCATCCTGTTCGAGCAGGTGCTGAAACAGCGCGCCGCGGGCAAGGTGGAAATGCAGCGCCTGTTGATGCCGCTGATCGTGCAACTCACGCCCGAGCAGCAGATCGACTACGCCCGCATCGCTGACGAATTGCACGCGTCGGGTTTTGAGACCGAGCCATTCGGCAATCGCACCATCGCCATCAAGGCCGCTCCCGCGACGGTGGGGCCGCAGGATCTGGAGCGCATTCTGTTCGAGATTCTGGAGATCGCCGAAAACGAACTGCGCACCGCCTCGCTTGACGATCTGCGCCGCAATATCTGCGCCTCCATCGCCTGCCGCGCCGCGATTAAGATCAACATGCGGCTCGATATGGCGAAGATGGAATGGCTGCTTCGCGCGCTTGCGGCCACCGACTGTCCGATGAGCTGCCCGCATGGCAGGCCGATTGCAATGCATTACTCCACGAGGGAGATTCTGAAGGCTTTCCACAGGATTTGAGCTTCAAAGACAAAGAGCATTGGCCGCCGATGAACGCCGATGCACGCCGATAAGAAAACGCCGATAAGAAGACGCTGTGTTGATCGGCGTGCATCGGCGTTCATCGGCGGCCCATTGGCTTGTTCTGCCTTTCGACGCCGCGTGTGTAGTGCCAGGCGGCCCCCGCGGAAACGCCGCGGACCCCGCAGGATCCGCGGCTTCCCTTCTGCCTGCTTACTGCTGCTGTTGCTGTTGCGGCAGTTCGTCGCTCAACGTGAAATTCACATCGATCTGAGTTGAGACTTCCACAGGATCGCCATTCAGCAGGGTCGGCTGATAGACCCAATTCTTTACCGCTTCGATCGCCGCCGGAATCAGCAGAGGATGCCCGCTGATCACCTTAATATCCTGCATCGTCCCATCTTTAGCGATGATCACCTGCAGGTGCACCACACCCGAGATGCGCGCCTGTTTGGCCAGGGGCGGATATGCGGGCTTCGCTTGCGAAATCAATTTCGCCTGTTGCACGTTGCCGCCGATGGTGATGCGCTTCGGCATGTTGGGATCCGGCGGGGAGGGGATGCTGCTGATCACGCCGCTGAGTACGCCGCCGGAACTCACCCCGGCTCGCGCTCCCGGCATGGTCAACGTCAGGCGCATTTCGTCCGTGCCGTTATAGGCGGTGCCGAATTGAATGTGCTCGTCGAACTCCATCGCCGCACGCCGCGCCCGGGCCAGCGATTCCGCAGTCATGGTATCGCCAGGACGCACGCCCATTCGCGATGTCAGATCGTTCTTCATATTTTCCGTGAGTCCGAAGACGTCGACGGACGCCAGGCGGCGGCCCTCCGCGATAGGCGGTCCCATGCGCGATTGCATGGCGCTCATTGATGCCTGCAGTTCGTTCAACCTGGCCATCGCCTGCTGGCGCTGAGCCTGGTCCAGGGGCTGCGTCACCACTTGTTTCTGCTGTTCCGTCATTTGGTTGCGCAGCGCCTGCAACTGCGCTTCGGCCGCGGCCCGTGTGGCGGCATCCTGGGGAGCCGCCATCCGGCCGGTTGCCACCATCGTCGGCTGCGGGATTTCCGGTACTCCCGTCAGATCGAAGTTCACCGTCACCTTGCGCGTACTGGCAGCCGAATCCATCGCGAAGTGCCAGTTCAATACGGACTGCTGTGCCGCCCTGCGCAATTCCACTGGCCCGCTCAGCACGCGCGTATCGACGACATTGCCGCTGCCATCGACGCTGGCTTCCACGGTGACTACGCCCTGAATGCGTTTGGAGCGCGCGGCCGCGGGGTACTGAATGGAGTCTCTATGCAGCACGGAGCCGCCTGCATCCACGGTCACGCCGGGACCATCCGTCACCATCTGGGGAGCTGCCGCCAGGGGGAAGGTTGCGGTGACCAGCCAGCAAGCGGCGGCCAGGATTCCCAACCCCGCGGCGAGCGAAGAAATCGATCTCGTTTTTGACATGCGAACCTCTCTCATGATGGATACCACTCGCTGTTTTAGGTGCCGTTTGCGCAAGAAAAGCGGCGCCGGGGCCAGGTCCAGCCGAGGTGTTGCGCCCGCGATCGCCAACAGAGCATCCACATACTGCTCTCGCGACCGCGTCATCTCGACTACCTCGCGATCCACCACCTGCTCGCGGGCGAGACCAATCTCGCCGAGCAGCCACCAGATCGCGGGATGAAACCAAAATACACTGCGAATCACTTCCTCCATTACCGTGAACAGCCAGTCTTTGCGGCGGACGTGCAGCACTTCGTGGCACAGAATCGCCTCCTGCGTGGGCGCTTCCAATTCGTCGAAGTTCGCCGGCAGCAGCACGGTGGGGCGGAAATAGCCGAACGTCACCGGGCTCGAAATCGCGTCGGAGATGCGGATTTCCGCTTCCACGCTCCAGGACGTTTCGTGGCGCAGCGGCACGGCATGACGGCGCAGGCTGCTCAAGCGCCAGAGGCCCACGGCCAGCCATGCGAGACGCAACGCCATGCCGCCCGCCAGTACCAGGAGCGCGATCCCGATCCAGTCGACGAACCGCTCGGGTGGGGTGTGTGTGAGGATCGCCGGAGGCGGCGTGGGGGGAACGTAGCCGGATAATGTGATCACGTTCTGTTTCCACGGCCGCAGCGCCGGCAGCAGCAGACAGGCGCCGAGCAGCGCGTGCCAGTAGGCGAGCCGGCCGGCAGGCAAGCGCAGGCGCAAGACCGCGGGAACGAAGGCGGCGAGACCCACCAGCAGCCCGATCTGCAGGCTGTAAGCCACCAGGTTGTCCCAGATCATCGAACTGTTCATGGCTTCCTCCGTAGACGCGCAATCTCTTCGAGTTCCTCGGGCGAAAGATCGTGCTCCTGGACCAGATGAACCAGCAGCGGTTCGGCCGACCCGTTGAAGACGCGGTCGATGAAGTCGCGCACCATGTCCCCGATCACCTGTTTCTTGGGCTGCGCGGGGCGGTAGATGTAAGCGCGGTCGGCCATGGTCTTCTTCAGGTACTTCTTCTGCTCCAGGATCTTCATCATGGTCATGACCGTGGTGTAGGCCACCTTTCGCCGCTCGAGCAAGGTCTCGTAGACATCACGTACCGAGGAGCGGTCGCGCTCCCAGACGATCTTCATGATTTCCAGTTCCTGCTCGGTTAAGGTGGTGCTCCGCCGTCGCATACTAATTAATTAGTACTAAAAGGGGTGGGTGTCAAGCGAAAAATGCGGGCTCCGGAATACACCTGTGGCGGCAGGTGCGGCATCATATGCTTCATGCGCTATGACGCCATTGTGCTCGTGTCTTTCGGTGGACCCGAAGCCCGCGAAGAGGTAATTCCCTTTCTGGAGAATGTGTTGCGAGGGCGCAACGTGCCGCGTGAGCGCATGCTGGAAGTGGCGGAGCATTATTACCACTTTGACGGCCGCAGCCCCATCAACGGGCAGTGCCGCGAGCTGATTGCCGGCTTGCGCGAACGGATTTCGCTGCCGGTCTACTGGGGCAATCGCAACTGGCATCCCATGCTGGCCGAAACCGTACAGCAAATGACGAACGACGGTGTGCGCCGCGCCCTTGCCATTGCGACCTCCGCGTATTCGTCGTACTCGGGCTGCCGGCAATACATCGAGAACATTGCCGCGGCGCGCGCTGCCGTGGGGGCGGACGCGCCCGCGATCGATAAACTGCCGCCATTCTGGCACCATGCCGGCTTTGTCGAGGCGAATGCCGATCGCGTGCGCGCCGCGCTCGCCCGCATTCCGGCAGATCGCCGCGAGGCCGCCCGCCTGGTCTACACCGCGCACAGCATCCCGCTAGGGATGTCGGCGAACTGCCGCTACGAAGATCAGTTGGTGGAAACCGCGCGCCGCGTGTCGGACGCTGCCGGGCATGAGGAGTGGGACCTGGTCTGGCAGAGCCGCAGCGGACCGCCTTCGCAGCCCTGGCTCGAACCCGATATCCTGGACCACCTGCGCGCGCTGGCTGACAACGGCGTGCGCGATGTGGTGTGCTCGCCCCTCGGCTTCCTCAGCGACCACATGGAGGTGATGTACGACCTGGATTACGAAGCGGCCGGACTCGCCGGTAAGTTGGGACTGAACTTCGTCCGTGCGCAGACGGCGGGCACGCATCCGGCAGTGATCGGCATGCTGTGCGAGTTGATCGAACAGCGCCAGTCGGAAGATCTGCCGTTCTGCGCGCCAGATTGCTGCCCCGCGCCAAAAGGCCGGCCTTAGGACCTATTTTCGTTTCCTGGCGTCGGACGCGCCTTCCAGCTTGACCAGGCACATCGGGTACAACGCGTTGCGGCGTGGATTGTCCGGCTCGTAGATGACACAGAGCGGTTCCACGGGCGCCTTGCTCACGCTCGCCTTGCCCGTGGCGATGCCCCCGCTCATCAGCCGGAACTCGTATTTCACGGTCAGCGTCTTATCGCTTTTCTTGATTTCCGTGATCTTCCCCGGCGCCGGCCGGCCCTCGCAAAGCAGCAGGTACTGCCTGCGTAACGGCAGGATCATCAGAGGCGCCATAAAGATCAGCATGCCGCCTATGAGAAACGGAAACCAGCGCGCGAGGGGCCGGTTGTCCCAATCCACCGGATGGCTGATCTCCGGTTGCGTGGGGACGTATCGTACGGTCAGGCTGCCGCCCGCGCGCAGGTTGCGCCAGATGTTATAGGGCGCCTGGGTGCTGCGGCTGTACCGCCCGCCCGCGTGTTCGAAGGTGTAAGAGACGCGATTGCGCGCTTCCGCATTACGATTCTTGGCGTTCCCGCCGGTGCGCCAAACCCGGGTGATCTCCGCCTGGGTTTGTACTCCCTGGTCCGCCAGCAGTTGCGCCTCGACGTTTTGCCGCCGCGACGAGCGATCCAGGAAGAACGCTGCCACGACGCCTGCGATCAGCAGACAGACCGCCGCCGCCAGCATCGCCTTCCCCGCGCCGTTCACACGCACCGGGCGCAAGCTGGAATAGCCCAAACCATCGGGGGGAGTCCAATTCTCTGCACGTTCCAACATGGCTTAATCCTCGGCGGCGCCGGCCGCGCCATCGACCGGTTTCAACCGGCCGGCCTGCTGCAGCGAGCGGCGCAACAGAAACTCGATCTGCGCGTTCAAACTGCGCAGGTCCTGATCTGCCCAGCGCTGCAACGCTTCGTGCGTTGCCGGGTCCAGCCGGAGCAGAAATGGTTTCCGTTGCGCCATGCCGAATCTCTCTACTGATACAGGGTTCCCGCGTTGACGATCGGTTGCGCGTCACGGTCGCTACAGAGCACCACCAGCAGGTTGCTCACCATGCTCGCTTTGCGCTCCTCATCCAACTGTACGACACCCTTGGAACTCAACAGCTCCAGCGCCATTTCCACCATGCCTACGGCGCCTTCCACAATCTTCTGGCGCGCGGCAATAATCGCCTGCGCCTGCTGGCGACGCAGCATTACGCTGGCGATTTCCGGAGCGTACGCCAGGTGGGTGATGCGCGCCTCGATGACTTCCACGCCCGCCTTGCCGACCCGCTCCTGAATCTCATCGCGCAGTTTGTGTGCAATCTCGACCACCGACATGCGCAGCGACATCTGCCCGTCCAGGTGCGCGTCGTACGGATAGGCTGTGGCCAGCGTGCGCACCGCGCTTTCACTCTGCACGTGAACGTAATGTTCGTAATCGTCGACCTGGAAGACGGCTTCCGCCGTTTCGATCACGCGCCACACAATCACCGACGCGATCTCGATGGGGTTGCCGTCCTGATCGTTCACCTTCAGCTTGCTGCTTTCGAAGTTGCGCACGCGCAGCGATACCCGCCGGCGGCGCGTGAACGGATTGACCCACCACAGGCCGGACTGCTTGATCGAGCCCCGATAGGTGCCGAAGAACAGCAAGACCTTGGCTTCGTTGGGATTCACGACGGTGAACCCGCCGATACAGGCTAGATCGATGATTAACGCGAGCACCGAAATCAGGACGCCCGCCACTTGGTTCTCCTGTACCGACCAGACAATGCCATAAATGGCCGCCGCCGGAATCACCAACATCAACACGGCGACCATCAATCTACCGGAGATCGGCGTGAGCTCTTTTTCCTGCAACATGTACATCTTCTCCTTATGACATCAAAATGATATCACTTTGATATTACTAGTCAATACTTTTCTTTGACCTTGGTCAAGCGAATGATAGAAAAGGAGTTGAGGTTCTCCGGATGCTACGTGACGAGCGACGGTATTGCGACGGTTGTACCCAAAAGCTCCCGCCGGCCGCCAAATTAGGCCAGCAGACGATGTCGCGGGAGGAGGCGCGGGAGTATGGCTCCGAAGCGCCGGAAAATGCCGACGGCACGGTCACCATCGACCTCTGCCTGGCCTGCCGGATTCGGCGCGCTGAAGCGGGGAAAGGGCGATAGAACGCCCACGATCTGCCTCTTGTCAGCTGTCCGCCATTGGCGGATAATGAGACCGGTGGAGTTAATCGAAACCTCTGTCTTTACCAGACAGATCACTTCGTTGTTAAGTGATGAGGAATATAGCGGATTTCAGTTACGGCTGGCGAAGAACCCAGAACTCGGCAATCTCATAAAAGGAGGCGGTGGGATACGCAAGATTCGGGTTGCTCTTCGGTCGCGTGGAAAGAGCGGTGGTGCTCGGGTGATTTACTATTGGGCCGTACGGGATGACATGATATTGCTGCTCTACGCCTACTCGAAAAATGTCATGCCGGACTTGACTCCGAAGCAGGTTGCGCAACTAGCCAGTGTAGTGAAAGAGGAATTCGGCAAATGAAGAAGGCGATGTTTGAGGAATTGCTGAGCAGCGTACGGGAAGGGGGAGCAATTCTGAGGGGAGAAAAAAGACCGTCCCGTCGCGTTGTCATGGGTTCTTCCACCGTCCGTGCCATTCGTGAACGTACCAGTCTGTCCCAATCGGAGTTTGCGGATTTGATTGGCGTAAGCGTAAAGACCCTGCAGAATTGGGAGCAGGATCGCCGGCGCCCGACAGGCCCCGCCATGGCGCTTTTGACTATCATCAAACACGATCCGGCGCTCGCCATCAAGGTCATTCACGGAGCATAGACGGCTACAAGTTATCAGTTGTCAGTCGTCAGGCACCGAGTTACAAGTTGTCAGTTATCAGTCGTCAGTTATCAGTTAGCGGTTCTTACGTTCCGAGTTGACGCTTTGGCGGTTCGGATTGTGGTTGCTGCACAGCTGAAAACTGAAAACTGAAAACTGAAAACTCTCCCTCTCAATGAAAATCGTGCGACTCCGGCCCCGCGCCCGCTCGGAGCGCCGCCACCCGCCCCGCCTTCACGCTGATCACTCCATCCAGATTCTGCAGCACCCCGTCGATCATCAGGAACGGCTCCGTTAACAGCTCGAACTTATACCGGTCGAAGGTCGCCGGAGTGACGATGGCATTCATCATCCCCGTCTCGTCTTCCATGCTCAAAAACACGAAACCCTTCGCCGTCCCCGGGCGCTGCCGCACCACCACGCTGCCCGCGATGCGCACCACACTCCCGTTGCGCAGTCGCTCCAGATGCATGGCCGGCACCACGCCCATGGCATTCATCTCGATCCGCCGCCATGCCATTGGATGTTTGCCCACCGTCAGCCCCGTGCCGCGATAGTCCGCCGACAGCCGCTCTTCCGTGGTCATCGGCAACAGCGGCGACGCCTCGCCCGTCTCTTCCAGAGCCGCCAGCAGCGGACCTACGGGCAGCACCGCGCGCTGCGCCTGCCATAACGTATCGCGCCGGTGCTGCTTCTCCAACGAATTGAGCGCGCCGATTTCCGCCAGCCGATTCAATTCGTCTTTGCGCAATTCCCGAACACGCAGCGCCAGGTCGTCCACGCTGGTGAATGCCCGTCCGGCGCGCGCCTTGAGCAGCGCCTGCCCCGCCTCTTCCCGCAGTCCGCGCGCATAGCGCAATCCCAGTCGCAGCGTGGAACCCGCTTCACCCTTGCCCACCGTACACTTCCACTCCGAGCACGTCACATCCACCGGCAGCACGCGCAAGCCGTGCCGCTGCGCATCCTTAATCAATACCGCCGGCGCATAAAACCCCATCGGCTGATTGTTCAACAGCGCGCAGGTGAACTCCGCCAGATGATGGCATTTCAAATACGCGCTGGCATACGCAATCAACGCAAAGCTCGCAGCATGCGATTCGGGAAATCCATAAAGCGCGAACGACGTGATCGAGCGCACGATGTCCTCCTGCGCCTGCCCGGTGATGTCATTGCGGTCCATGCCCGCGCGCAATTTCAATTCGATATCCTTCATGCGCTTCTCGGAGCGCTTGAAGCCCATGGCGCGCCGCAGCTCTTCCGCCTCGCCGCCCGTGAACCCAGCCGCGATCATCGCCATGCGCAGCAACTGCTCCTGAAACAGCGGCACGCCCAGCGTGCGCCGCAGCACCGGCTCGAGCGAGGGATGCAGGCAGTCCGGCCGCTCGCGCCCCTGCCGCCGGTTCAAATAGGGATGCACCATCTTGCCGACAATCGGTCCCGGACGAATCAGCGCCACCTGCACCACCACATCGTAAAAGCGCACCGGCTTCATGCGCGGCAGGCAGGACATCTGCGCGCGGCTCTCCACCTGGAACATGCCGACGGTGTCCGCCTTTTGCAGCGCCGCGAACACTGTCGGATCGTCCGGCGGCAATTGCGCCAGATCCACCTCCGGGCACATCTCCAGGCAGTCTTCGAGCACCGCCATCATGCCAAGCCCCAGCAGATCCACCTTGATGATTCCCAGGTCGGCGCAGTCTTCCTTGTCCCACTGCACCACGACACGGCCGGGCATGGTGGCCGGTTCCAGCGGCACCACCGAATCCAGCGTGCCCTGGCACACCACCATCCCGCCGGAGTGCTGGCCTAAATGCCGCGGCAGATCCTGCGCCATGCGGTACAACTCGAAAAACTTGCGCACCCTGGGATGATGCATATCGAAGCCCGCGTCGCGGAATTGCCGCTCCGTGGTCTCCGCCGGATCTTTCCACTCCCAGGCGCGCACCAGGGTGCTCAGCTTTTCGAGCGACGTCACTTCGAACCCCAGCGCCTTACCCACCTCGCGCGCCGCCGACCGGCCGCGATAAGTGATCACGTTCGCCGTCATGGCCGCGCCCAGTTGGCCGAAGCGCTGGTAGACGTATTGAATCGCCTGCTCGCGCTTATCGCCGCTCGGCAAATCGATATCGATGTCGGGCCACTCCCCGCGCTCTTCGCTCAGGAAGCGCTCGAACAGCAGATCCATGCCTACCGGATCCACCGCCGTGATCCCGAGCGAGTAGCACACGGCGCTATTGGCCGCGCTGCCGCGACCCTGCGCCAGAATGTTGTGCTCTTTGCAGAAGCGCACGATGTCCCACACGATCAGGAAGTAGCCCGGCAGCTTCAGCTTTTCGATCATGGCCAGTTCGCGCTCGATCTGTTTGCGAGCCCGCTCGTAGTAAGGGCGGTAGCGCTGCCGCGCGCCTTCGTCCGCCAGTTTGCGCAGCAGGCTTATCTGCGTCTCACCCTCCGGCACGGGGTAGCGCGGGAATTCGTACCCCAGATCGGCCAGCGTGAAATCCAGGCGCGATGCGATCTCGCGCGTATTGGCGATGGCCTCCGGCAGGTCGGCGAACAGGCGCGCCATTTCTTCGGCGCCCTTCACATGACGCTCATTGTTGCGCTCCAGGAGACGGCCCGCCGTGGCCAGCGTGACTTTATTGCGAATGCAGGTGAAGACGTCGAGCAGTTCGCGCTGCCGCGGCACAGCGTAGGCAGGATGATTGGTGGCGACAATCGGAATCTTCAAACCGCGAGCTTGTTCAATGGTGGCCTGATTGTGTGCTTCCTCCTCGCGAAGATGATGTCGCTGCACTTCGGCGCACAGTCCGTGCCTGCCGTAGATGGAGAGCAGGCGCTCGTCGGGCTGCGCCGTCAGGCAGATCAGCCCGCGGGAAAACTCTTCCAGTTCGTCGAGCGTCGCCGCGCCTTCCCCTTTGGGCGCGCGCAGTTTCATGCGCGTCACCAGGCGGCAGAGATTGCGATAGCCTTCCCGCGACGCGGCCAGCAAAGGGTAGGTGCGCCCGTTGGTGCAAGTGATCTCGCTGCCGATATGCGCGCGTAGGCCCGCCTTTTGCGCCGCCAGATGAAAGCGAGGCGAGCCATACACGCCATTGCGATCGAGCAGCGCCATGGCGGGCATGGCCAGTTGGGCGCACGCGCCCGCCAGCTCTTCCGGCACACAAGCTCCCTCCAGAAAGCTGAATGCCGACCGTCCATGAAGTTCCACGTAATCGCCGCAATGCATAACTTACTCAAGAAATCTTATGGCGTTCATCGGCGTTTATCGGCGGCCCATGATTGTCTTTGTAAGTCCGAAGAAACTTATGAGCCACGGATTCACACGGATGCACACAGATAAAACGTAGGGCGTTATCCGTGTCAATCCGTGTCCATCCGTGGCTTACTCTCCTAAGAAAATGGGCCGCCGATGAACGCCGATGTACGCCGATGAACACAATTCAAATCCGACCTGTGTATATCCGTGGCCCGCGCTCAGTCATAACTCCCTTCCACGAACCACCCCGCCGCTTCGCAATACACCCGGTACAACGCTCCGTCCGATAACGCCAAATCCCACTCGTCGCGCTGCCAGGGATCCGCTGTCCACCACTCCCCGCACGTCCGCCACGGACCCGCCAAGTCGACCACCTTCCCGCGTACTCCATCGGCCATCACAAAGCTCGGCCTTCCCTCCGTCACCGTCACGCGCGCTGCCCGCGGAGGACGATAAACGCGCAGCGCCATCGAAGGCGCCGCCACCGTTTTCACCCGCTGCCCCGTCATCGCGCCCGCGCCCTTGCGCATGCGAAACGCGTCCGGACGGTGGGTATCCAGCAGCTCCGGAGTGCCCACGCGACCCTCGCCCACCAGCGCTTCGACGCGCGCCAGGGTCAATTCGAGTTTCACCGGCTCCGGCGTCACCGGCACGAATAATCCCGTCTGTGCCGCCTGCGGTTTGACCGGATTCACCCCCAGCCACAAATGCACCACCGGAGCCGCGGGCGGATGCGCCTCCAGATCCAGTTGCAGCAATTTCAAAAACGCTTTCGTGTCCAGCGACGGCACCGGCAAACGCAGCGTACGCTCGTGCGTGCCCGCCGGCTCCAGCTTCAAGCGCAGCCGCAACTCGTCCGTGGCCAGCCCGCGCGTGGCCAGCCGCGTGGCCAAGCCATTGATCAGACGCGCCAATAAAAACGCCAGAGGCTCCAGCAACTCCACCGGATAATCCAACTCGAGTGCGTCTTCGAAATGCACCGCCTCGCAGAGCGCCAGCAGTTTGCGATCGCCTTCGCCGCGCGCCAGTTCGCGCAGCCGCAGTCCCTCCGTTCCCAACCGCTCCGCGATTCCCAAGGGCGGCAGCGATCCCATCTCGTGAAACCGCCGGATCCCCCACCGCTCCAGAGTCTCCAGCATT
This sequence comes from Candidatus Solibacter sp., assembly GCA_039934035.1. GTDB lineage: Bacteria > Acidobacteriota > Terriglobia > Bryobacterales > Bryobacteraceae > Solibacter. The sequence continues at coordinate 23,918 of JBDTMZ010000002.1, forward strand.
CCGGGCGAAGGCGCGAGCACCGCCAGAGGCAGCGGCCCCAGAAACTTGCCCTCGTCGCCGTGCGGAATCAGGTTCACGCCCGTAAAGCCGCGCGCCGCACAGATTGCCGCGTCCGCATTCGCCGCCAGCGCCAGATTTGCCTTCACCCCGACCTCGCGCAATCGCCGCGCAATCGCCGCCGCTACGTCCTGCGGCAGTCCGAACAGACGCTCCAGCCCCGACACGTCGAAGGTCACCGTCTCCGCCCCGTGGAACATGCCGGTGCGCTCCACCGTAGGCGAAAATTCGAATGCCAGCGCCGTCAGATTGCCCGGGCCGTGAAGACAGGCGAACACTGCTTCCTCCTCTGTGTGGCTTGCGCCCGCACCTCCATGGCCCGCAGCAGGCGCGACACCTGGCGCGCGCCGCTCCACCTCGCCGCCTGCCGCGCGCACTCCAGCACCATGCCTGCGCAGGTGCCCGCATTGGCCTGCCGCGATACCGCGAGCAGGACCGTCGGCGTATGCTCCACCGCGCGCCGCAGGCGGAACCACGAGGCCAGCGAAATGCGTCGAGCCGTGCGCACCGGCGTGTCCCCCATCTCCATCACCACCAGTCCAAAGCCTCCCCCCTGAATCAACAGATCCGCCGCCTTTAACGCCTGCTCCGCGCTGTGCCCGCAGCGCACCCACAGGACCCGGTCCAATTGGACCCCGGCACGCGCCGCCGAATGCGGGGAAAACGTATCTTCCGCGTCGATCACTGCACAAGCTTCTTCCCTCGCCGTAGCCGCAGCCAGCACCGCAAACAGCAGACTCGTCCGCCCCGACGAGGCCGGACCCACGATTTCCGTCAGCCCCCCGCGCGCCAGCCCTCCGATTGCCGCATCGAGCTCCGTTACGCCAGTCGGCGCACGCTCCGGTTCCGGCCGCGCCTGCCATCCCAGCGGCCCGCCGAGCATCGATTCGAACTGCCTGATCAGCACCGCCGCGCCCATAAATTCCCGTCCGCTATTTCGCCTTTTATTCGCCCGTACTCTACTTTTACAGGAGGCGGGCGGTGAAGTCAAGGATTCATGCAGGAGGGAAAAGAAAAGGCCCGCTGGGTGGAATATAGCCAGCGGGCCACGTGCTAGTTGAGGTGTTTATGCGCTGAGCGTTTTAGGGTTGAAGTACGTGCCGTGCGTATGCACTACAAATCGCCCGGTCTATAGATCGCGGCCGTCGGGACGCCTCGGCGCGGCCTCCGTCAATTTCTTCCGCATTGCCTGACTGCGCTCCCGCCGCGCGAGTCTGGCCTTTCGAATCCGGTGAAACCGCGCTTTGTCGCCATTGATTGCTGACATGATGCCCAACAGTAGCAGGTTCCTCCGGATGCCGTGGCATTATTATCCCCCCGTGCCGCGGCCAGCCGAAGAGTCGAAATACCGCTTGACGATCGCTATCATGTGCTGTATACATTACATTAGGTAATGAATAATTACCATAAAGGTAAATGTACATGACAGATTCGGAGAAGTGGGCCAGGTGGACCCTCGGCGTGATCGCGTTGACGATTCTCGCCTGGGCCGCCTTCGTGGCCTTCCTCGGAAATGGCCCCGCCGCCAGTTCCGTTTTCGCCCTGCTTGCCCTCGCCGCAATCCCCGCCGCCAAACGCCGCGCGCACCACCGCTGCTTGGATGAGCGCGAATCCGAGATCTCGCACAAAGCGCTGCTGGCCGGCATGCGCGCTCTGTGGGGTGCCTTCATCGGCCTGGTGCTGGCCACTGGATTCCTCAAAGGGTGGGATGCCAATCTTACCGTTCCGGTATGGCTGCTGACCTCTGCCATCTGGTGGGCGGCCATGCTCATACTAGCGGTGGAATCCATAGCGACCCTGCTGCTTTACCGGGGCACGCATGCCTGAAGCGCCCGGACCGCCGCCGGCAATCCGCAACCAAATTCGCAGCCTGCGCTTTCACCACGACGAAATGACGCAGGACGAACTCGCCAAACGCGCGGGCGTCACCCGCCACACCATCATGGCGCTGGAGGCAGGGAAGTACTTTCCATCGCTCCTGCTGGCCTTCCGCATCGCGAGCGCCTTCCACACGACGGTGGACCAGGTCTTCGAATACACCGAAATCAGCGCCCCAATTTCCTCATCGTGACCTTGCCGTCCCGAATGAGAAATACCGGATTCCCAGGGAAACTCGTGCAGGGAATCAGCACCATTCCCAGGGGGAATTCTTCGGGAGACATTAGGATTAGGTCAACCGGCCACGGCATCCGCCGGACTTCCCCCTGACGAGGCGGCGCGGAAGGCTCCTGCGGCCCAGCCTCCAAAAAGGGAGAGTGCCCGGCTTTCCCCTGGGGAGGCTTCACGACCCAAGGCCGCACAAATCCCTGTCCGAACCCGCAGCAACTCAACGTCAACAGCACAAGAAGAGCTCGCATGCTTCCTGTATGCCGCCACCGCCACTTTCCTTTCACGCGAGGAAAAACGTGTTCCGGAGCCGGAGGCGAGGCTGACAGCTGACCGCTGAACGCTGTCAGCTGAATCGCGAACATTTGTGTAAATTCTCACGGTCCTGCCTGTAAACTCGCGACCCCTCTTCTCTCCCTCAGAGTCCTATATGTCAGTCGGGTGTACCTTTAGTAAAAGTCTTGACCACGTTGTCTGAGAGGGAGTCTCGAATGCCTAAAACGCTTGGTCTCAAGTCTGTAGTGTGTCTGCTCCTTTCCGCGCTGCCCTTGGCCGCGCAAAATGCTTCACTCACCGGCACGGTCAAAGATCAGCAGGGCGGAGTCATCGCGAATGCCGCGATTACCCTGACTGCCGTCGATACCGGTGTCACCCAGGCCACCAAAAGCGACGATACCGGCAATTTTGAATTTCCGACCGTCCGCGCGGCGGCCTATCAGGTGAAGGCCGAACAGAAAGGCTTTCAGACTTACAGCCAGACCGGACTCACGCTCGCGGTGAGCGAGCGCCGCGGGCTCGATATCGTGATGCAGGTGGGCGACACCAACTCGGTGGTGACGGTGGAAGCGACGAGCAGCACGGTTTCCACGGAAAGCTCCACGCTCGGCTCTGTGGTCGAAAACAGGAAGATCATGGAGATTCCGCTCAATGGGCGTTTCTTCCTCGATCTGGCGCTGCTGCAAACGGGCACGGTCGTCCCTTCCACCAATAACCGTACCTTCCTCGCCGCGCCCAGCGGCATCGGCATCTCCGGCATCAATGCCTCGGGAACCCGCGAAGACTCCACTAACTACCTGGTGGACGGCCAGAATCTCAGCGACATGGTGCAGAACCAGATCACCTTCCAGCCCAACATCGATTCGATTCAGGAATTCAAAGTTCAAACCAACGCGTTCTCCGCCGAATATGGGCGGAATGCCGGCATCGTGATCAACGCCGCTTCCAAATCCGGCACCAACGGCCTGCACGGCACTGCCTATGAATTCGTGCGTAACGATCACTTCGACGCCAAGAATTATTTCGATCCGACCGGCAAGATTCCGCCCTTCAAGCGCAATATTTTCGGCTACAGCGTGGGCGGCCCGATCATCAAGAACAAGACTTTCTTCTTCCATAGCTACGAGGGGCGCCGCGGACGCGAAGTCGCCACCATCAATACGCTGGTGCCCACTCCGGCGCAGCGCGCGGGCGTCACCAATCCGGTGATTCTGAAACTGCTGGCTCTCGTTCCTGCTTCCAACGAGGCTACCGGGACCCGCTTCGCCGGCTCAGCCGCGCGCCAGCGCACTCTCAATCAGGAAACCGGACGCGTCGACCACACCTTCAATGAGAAGAACTTCCTGTTCGGCAGCTTCATCATCAACCGCGATGAGCGCACCGAACCTACGCTGCAGGCGAACAATCTCCCTGGCTTCGGCGACGCCCGCCCCGCCAAACGCTACCTCATCTCACTGGGGTATATCCACGTCTTCTCGCCGTCCCTGACCAACGATTTCCACGCGGGGCTCAACCGCGTCCGCATCGATTTCGTGCATGCCTTCAACGGCAACCCCGCCGATTACGGGATGACCTCGCCATCCAGCGTCATGCCGCAGGTCGAAGTCGGCGGCGCCGGCACAGGGACCCCGTGGTTTGGCGGCATCAGCGGTTTCCCGCAAGGCCGCGGCGACACCACGTTCCAGTATTCGGACACGCTTTCCTGGACGCGGGGACGCCATTCGATCAAGTTCGGCGCCGATTTCCGCCGCTTCCGCAATAACAATTTCAATGGGGGCACCGGCGGCGTCATTCTCTTCTCTTCGCTGGCCACGTTCCTGGCGGGAACCCCCTCGCAAACCGTCGAAACCGCTCTCCCGGTGACACCCGCCATTCGAGTCAGCGCTCTCGGCGCCTTCGTGCAGGACGATGTCAAACTCACCGCCCGCCTCACCCTCAACCTCGGACTGCGCTGGGAATATAACGGCGTGCCCAGTGAGACCCACAACCGCCTGGGCGTCTTCGATTTCACCAACCTCGCCCTAGTCCGCGTGGGCACCAATGGGATCGACGCTCCCTATCACCAGCAGTTCACCAATTTCGGACCGCGCGTCGGCTTCGCCTGGGACCCCTTCGGCAAGCACAAGACCGTCATTCGCAGCGGCGCCGGCTTCTATTACGACCAGCCGGTGACCAACATCGTGACGCCCTTGGGCAACAACCCGCCCTTCTCGCAATCCGTCAACATCACGCAGAATATCAACCTGTCCGCGCCCTTCAACTCGCCTCCCGGCGTGGGCGCTTCGCTGCAAATGGTCGATCCCAATTTCAAGAGCGGGCGCGTCTTCTCCTACAACTTCAACATCCAGCAGGAAGTCGCGGGAATCGTGATACAGGCCGCCTATGTCGGCAGCCAGGGCCGCCATCTCCGCCTGACCGGCGATTACAACCAGGGCATCGGGGGCAAACGCCGCATTCAGAGCATCACTTCGCTCAACGCGGCCGGCCAGCCGGTGGCCTCAAACGGAGGCGCCATGACCATACAGGAATCGGTCTCCAACTCCAACTACAACGGCTTCTGGCTCAGCGCCGAAAAACGCTTCGCCAAGGGACTGACGTTCAACGCCTCTTACACCCTCTCTAAGTCCATCGACAATAACTCCGTGGGCAGCGCCAATCCGCAGATCCAGAATTTCTACGACATCGCTTCGGAACACGCGCTCTCCGATTTCGATGCCCGCCAGCGCTTCGTGCTGAGCGGCGTTTATCAGCTCCCCTTCCGCTCGGGCAGCCACCCGGTACTCAGCCGCCTGGTCGAAGGCTGGAGCATCGCGCCCATCGTCAATCTACAGAGCGGCAACCCGTTCAGTCCCATTTATCCGGTCACCAACCCCAGCAGTCTGGAAGTTTTCGACCGGCCGAACGTGGTCGCCGGGCAATCGCTGAACGTGCCCAATCCGTCTCCCTCGCTGTGGTTGAATAAAGCGGCCTTCGTGACGGCGACTCCCGGCACGTTCGGAAATGCCGGCCGCAATATTCTCAGATCGCCCGGTTTTCAGGACATCGATTTCGCGGCCTCGAAACTTACCAGGATCAAAGAACGCTTCTCCCTGCAATTCCGGGCCGAGGCGTTCAATCTCTTCAACCACCCGAATTTCGCCCAGCCGTCGAACAACTTTTCTTCGACCAGCTACGGCCAGATTGTGGCTACCCGGACCGCCCGCGGAGATCTGGGCAGTTCGCGCCAGCTCCAACTCGGCTTGAAGCTCGTCTTCTGATCTTGCGGCGGCACTGGCGCGGCTGGATATTGCAGCAGAATGTCGGCCACCGATGCCTGGGAACGCTCGCAGAGTACGGACCGTATGTTCGCTTTGAGCGCGCGGAAATCGATTTCCGACTGTGCCACCAGTTCCGCGACAGTCTCGAGCGCGATGGGCGGAGCGTCGCCATCGTGCATCGCGCCGGACGGCGCTTCCAGCGATGGATCGTATAACGACCACTGCGAAACGGAAGTCAGGCGGCTGCTGGTCAACTGAAGCGTGTACTCGACGGCATCGGTCGCGGCGACCATTTCTTTCAGTGCCAGCGCGGCGCGTTGGGCGTCCTTTAACACGTGAACCACACGGCGTTGCTCGATATACTGGCGGCTTTGCACGAAGCTCTTGAGGCTGGTCGCGAAGTGGCGCAGTACATCGTGCACCATTCCGCCCTGAGTGAGAAGCGTGCGGGTGAGTGTCAGTAAGAAGCGCCGCTCCTTGGCCTGGAGTTGGCCCGCGAAGCCGCGGGAGAGCACTTGATCGAGGGCGTCATCCAGTGTGCTGCTCTGCTCCAGATCCGTGAGTAAGCGCCAGAAGGCCGAGAAAGTGCGGCCGGCTTCGCTTTCCGCGATCACGTCAACGCCGGCAAAGAGGCGCTCGAGAACTTCGCCCCGGCTTGCATCGTTGTCCATCAGGCATTCGCGTAGATCGCGATTGAGACGCTCGAAATCGTCACGAACGCGCCGGAAGTCGCCGGCCAGGGCATCGGCCAGGGCGATGATCTCGCGGACTCGCTCGGTGGCCTGTGGGCCGGACAGCGTGTCGACGTTTCCACCGCGAAGCCGCTCGATCTGCCGGTCAAGGCGGTCGCGTTCCACCAGGAGTCGTGCGACGCGGGTTTCGGGGTTGGCGTCGGTCTCTTCAGCCAGCTTGACCAATTGCTGAATCACGACGGCGAGGCGGCTCTCGGTGGCGACACTGCGTGGCTCAGCAAGACCAGCGATGAAGCGGGTAGCGGCCGCCGCGGCTGACGAGACTTCATAGACTTCTTCAGTGGCGCCGGCCGGGAATCGCCGCTCGAGATATCCGTCGCGGAGCCATTCGGCGACGTAGGCTTGCGCGCTCTGAGGGAGGTCTTCCCCGGCAGAGCGGAGATCTTCGAGATCGCGACTGATGCGCTCTAAAAAGACCGACGCGGAGAGTCCCTGTTCGGAGTCGAGAAGGTGGGCCTGCAGAAGGCCGATGACAATCGGGCTGTGGCGCGAAGCGAGTAGCTTCCAGACGGGCTGTTCGCGCAGATAACGGCAGGTGGCAATGTATTTTTGGGACTTCAATCGATGAGGTACCGCACTTATTCTTGCACGGAGCGCCGGCTCTTGCACGCCGCCCGGTTTGGGCTGTTCGGGCGAAGGAATACCCAAGGTACCGACCAGCATCCCGGTACGACAAGGCGCTTGGGTCTTGTCGCATCGCCAGGGCTGATTTTGTCGCACAATGGAACATGGTCACCCTGGACACATTGCGGGCGGAACGGCGGGAGGAAATCCTCCGCCTCGCCGAGCAACGCGGCGCCCACAGCCTGCGCGTGTTCGGTTCGGTTGCCCGCGGTGAAGCCAACGAGAATAGCGACCTCGATTTGCTGGTCGCCTGGGAACCGGGCCGGAGCTTGATGGACCACGCGGGGCTTGTCGAGGACCTCCAGGAGTTGCTGGGGATGAAGGTCCATGTCGGGACCGAGCAGTCGCTCCACTGGTACGTACGTGACCGGATCCTTCGCGAGGCCAGACCGTTGTGAAGGACGACCGTCTCTATCTGCACCACATGCTGGAACGCTGCCACCGCATCATTCGCTTCATCGGACCCGGCAGAGAGGCTTTCCTGGCGTCGGAAGAATTGCAGGACGCTGTCATCCGCAACGTCGAGGTGATCGGCGAGCCGCAAAGCGCGTCTCTGCCGACGGGCGGGGCCGGCTCGCATCCCTCGATTGGAAGGCGATCTGCGGCATGCGCGACGTCTTGATCCACGATTACATCGGCGTGGATCTCGACGGACTCTGGAACGTGGCGTCCTCCCGCATACCCGAACTCCAGGCCGTATTGGAGAAGTTCCTGGACGGCGAAAGTCCGGGCTCCGCGCCGCCGCCATGACATCGTAACCACATTGCGGAACCGCAAAGACCAGTCAAGTGCTGGCTAGCAAGTCATGCGGAGAATAAATAGTCTATTGTCCGCACAATATGCGGAGGAAGGCTTGCGGAGGCGGAGATCGACCCGTATAATATCCGCAGGAGTTGCGGAGAATGTATATCCATGAGCGGAAGGACTGGCCCAAGTTCCACTGGAACGCGGAGAAACTCGCGGAACCTCTGGCCTCGGTGCGCCACCGCCAAGGCAAACTCATCGGCCATATGGAAGCCCTGGGATTCAACCTGCAGCAAGAGGCCGTGCTGCAGACCCTGACGACAGATGTTCTCAAGAGTAGCGAGATCGAAGGCGAGAAGCTTGATACGGGCCAGGTCCGCTCCTCCCTTGCGCGCCGTCTCGGCATGGACATCGGAGCGCTCAAGTCCGCTGACCGGCATGTCGAGGGCGTGGTCGAGATGATGCTCGACGCGACGCGCCACTATGACCAGTCGCTCACTGCGGATCGTTTGTTTGGGTGGCATGCTTCGATCTTCCCGATGGGGCGCAGCGGCATGACCAGGATCAGGGCCGGTGCGTGGCGTGACGACAGCACGGGACCGATGCAGGTTGTGTCCGGTCCGTTGGGCGAGGAGCACGTCCATTACGAAGCGCAAAAGGCCGCGCTTGTCGATGCCGAAATGCAGATATTCCTGAGCTGGTTCGAAGGGCGTTCGGATCTGGACGGTGTGTGGAAAGCGGCCATGGCGCATCTCTGGTTCGTCACCATCCATCCGTTCGACGAGGGCAACGGCCGCATCGCCCGCGCTATCGCGGACATGGCTCTCGCGCGATCGGAGAACAGCCCCCAGCGCTTTTACAGCATGTCCGCCCAAATCCGGCAGGAACGGAACGACTACTACGACATGCTGGAACGCACGCAGAAAGGCACGATGGACATCACACCCTGGATGGAATGGTTCGTCGGCTGTCTCGGTCGCGCCATCGACGGCGCGCAGACGACTCTCAGAACTGTATTGGTCAAGGCGCGCTTCTGGCAGCGCATCAAGGATGTCCAACTGAACGAGCGCCAGCGCCTCGTGATCAACCGCCTGCTCGACGGCTTCGAGGGCAAGCTTACGTCCTCAAGATATGCCGCGCTCGCGAAGTGTTCGCAGGACACGGCGCACCGTGACATTGTCGCGCTTGTCGCGCAGTATATTCTCGTCCAAAACCCCGAAGGCGGCCGCAGCACGAGTTATGCGCTCTAAGTTGCCGCGCCTGCCTCGCCCGGGGCTAGCGCCGGCGAAGTCTGCGTGTCAGACCGGATAGTGCGATCCCGAGCCCGAGCAGGCTGAGCGTCCCGGGTTCGGGAGCGGCCGTCGGTGTCGCAAACAGGAAGTCGTCCATCACCACCACATCGTCATTAGGGTTACCCAGCACGCCGTTGGCGACGATCGTATTCAGTCCCGCTGTGATCCGCACCCGTGAAACCTGCTCGCCCGCATCCGCCACTGCGCCTAGAAAGGACAGCCCCTGATTGCCGCCGACCAGCGCAAAGCGGCTGAATAATAGCGCGTCGTTGGCGTCGAAGAATTCGAGTTTCGACAGATTCGCCACTTCGACATCGACGAAGACCAGCCCAAACGCGGTCGTGGTCGCCGTGGTGGTGGTCCCGGGCAGAAAGAAGCTGACGTCGGTGATATTGCTGTTGATCGCGGTGAACAGCTTCTGTGGACTGAAGGTCTGAAAATCGCTGGCAAACCCGAATAAGGGAGCAGGAACGCCTCCGGCATTCGCGCTTACCAGGAAACCTGTTCCGGGAGTGCTGAAGACGGCCCCGCGCGGGGAATTCGTATTGAAGAAGTTCGCCGGCATCGGATTCGGGTCGGACGAAGCGGCGGGCACGCCGTCCCAGTTGATCTCCCTGCGAAGCCCGCCGAAATCGCCATTGGCGCCCGCCACCGTGCCGCCGCCGACCGCGGCACGGAACGCGTCGCGGGTTGGCGTGATCGACGCAGGTGTAGCGCCCGCCGTCTCAAAAGTAATGAATCCCGCGAAGGCATGATTCGCGGTTCCGGCGGCCAGCAGGGACGCGAGCAAGACTCCGCGAAACGGTTTCCAAATCGACGAGACAGTATGCAATCGCACGGTTTGCAAACGAGTCAATCAAAGCGCCCTCCGTGGCGTTGAAATAGTCTATCAGCTACCTGGGAAATGCTCCATTAGGTCATCCCTTCTGATTGTGGCGATTCGCCCTATTCTCTCGTCACGTCCAGCGGCACGACATGCTCGTTGCGCGCGGATCATGCTCGAGGGGCTTGGGAATCGGAATTGGCGGTATCCCCAATTTCTAGATTACCCCTGACTAACCGCGAGCAGAGAGAAATCAGGGGCCGTGTTTTCCCTCCAGAAAACGATCAAGCTTACAACAGGCGGTCGCGCCGTCTCGGCATGGACATCGGAGCGCTCAAGCCCGCTGACCGGCATGTCGAAGGCATGGTCGAGATGATGCTCGACGCGGCGCGCCACTATACCACCCGCTCACTGCGGATCGTTTGTTTGGGTGGCATGCTTCGCTCTTCCCGACGGGGGGCAGCGGGATGACCAGGATCAGGGCCGGTGCGTGGCGTGACGACAGCGCGGGGCCGATGCAGGTTGTGTCGGTCAGTTGGGCAAGGAGCACGTCCATTATGAAGCGCAAAAGGCCGAGCTTGTCGATGCCGAAATGCAGATATTCCCGAACTGGTTCGAAGGGCGTTCGTACGGTGCGCGACCTATCCTGGTCCGACGACCGTTTCGAGCAATTTGCCAATGTACGTGTCCGCGTCGTCTTTCTGGAAGAGCACGTTGCACGCCTCGAATTCATGCTTGGTCATGCCGTCCGACCACCACTTCACCTGCATGTGCGGCGTGTTCGCCACGATGAACGATGCCAAGGTCACCAACGGGTCGCCCAGGCGAACCTCCAACTCCTTGATAGTCTTGTGGAACGCGATCTTGGGGTCGCTGCGACCTTCCAGATTACGTATTCCTTTGGGGTCCACAAACGTGATGTATTGGCGCTTGCCGACGAGCAGCCAAAGAATGAAGTCCGGGTGGAAGTTGCCAGCCTCAAAGAAGCCCACACCACGCCCGCGGCTGAGATTCCGAAGCAGGTACATCTCGCGCTCTGCAAAGAATGGCTTGTTGGCATCGTAGAAAGTCCGCAGGTCTCGGACGAAATCACTTTCGCCCTCGTTTAGATCGACCGGACTGATTTCAATCGCGCTGCTGGTGCAGTGCAACAGCGGGTAGTATAGATGCTGCCCAAACCCGATGGCGTGGAGGCTCGAAAAGTTCCAATCCTGGATCTTCTTCGATTCCACCAATTCCTTGAGTTCGCCCAGTTTCTCCGCGATGTCCGCCGCCGACTCCTCGATCAATAAGCGGTATTCAGCGATGAAGTTGGGATCGTCCTCCGCGAGTTCGCGCAGTTCCAAGAACTGCTGCTCATAAGCACTTTTCTCGTACTGGTAGTAGCGGAGCGCATACTTTTTCAGCAACGCTGTGGCGATCTCCTGCCATTCGCGGACCTGGGCGAAGCTCCGGAATTCCAATTCTTCCGCCGGGATGTAGAGCGTATACCAATCGTGGCGATCAAGCAAGTCCGAGATGTTCTGCCTGGAAAGATTCAGGTTGAACCAAGCGCGCTCAGCCTTGAAACGCTGCAACTCAAAATAGATCTCGTCCAGGTTGAGGAACGGGATATGCACGCCGGGTTTCAGGCGGCCTTCCTCACGAATGGCGACTTCCGTTTTGTCGGAACCACGGGCGCTCGCCATGGACTGCAAGCGAGGATACCAGTCCACCACGGCCCTCGCTTTGAGAAGCTTTTCGGGAGGTGGCCCAAGCGTAGGCTTCGGCCCGGTGCGTTTGAAGTCAATACCCTCCCTCAGCTTCACCGTCTTGAGCTGCTTACCGTTCAGGTTCCGCACGACAGGGAGTATGAACGTCGTCCGCTGTTCGTTGGCGGGGAGGCCCTCCTCCTCCAGATATTCCTTGAACTGCTTCATGTAATCGGCGTGCACGCCGATTACGTTCAGCGTCTCCAGAATGCCCACATTCTCCGGAGCCTTGACGTCGCTGAACCTGGTGCTCCGTTTCAGACAAAACTCGTATCCCTTGAGGCGAACACCGCGCCCGAAGAGTTGGATGATCTGGGAGCCTTCGCTCTTGCCGATGTTCATCAGTCCCATCGTGCTGACGCGCCAGCTACTCCATCCTTCGCTGAACTTGCGGGAACCGATGAGAAGGTTAACCCGGCTATCGGCGTTATTGAGGTTCGCAAAGAGCGACTTTGAGAAATCCTTGTCTTGCGTTGGCACGCCCTGCTCCTGGCAGAGTTTCAAGAGCTTCGTCTCGTCGCCAACGTTGATCACACCGAAGTAGTCGTTCTCGCCTACCCGGATGCCCAGTTCCCCCTCGGCTCCCTTCAGATTATCGACATGCAGTGCCGCCTCGCTGTCCGAATTGAACAGCGTCTGAAGAATTCCGTCATAATGGGCGGCCGGCGTCGCGTGCTGTTTGATCAGGTAGCCAAAGGCGCCGGCGAAAATCGGCCGCCCTCTCTCATCGTTCAGACCTGGGTCCCCGTTGAGCAGTCGATTTATCGAGGCGACGCTCTCCTGGCGTTCGCGGACGAACCGGTCGAAGAACAAGAGCACGTCCAGAACGTCTGAGACCGGACGCTTGTTCTCGGTGCGCACGGCGTTCACGCTTCCACCAACGAAGATCCACAGAGGCTTTTCGATCAGAAAGGCAGCAAAACTCGTCTTCCGGTCAGCAAAAAGCCGATGTTGCTGATAAAAGGCGAGCAAGCCAGCGGTCAGGTAGAGTCGCCGCTGCTCCTCGTTTTGCTCCTCGGAAAGATTGCGGATGTGGTAATCCTTCCCGTATTCGTCCCGTTAAACAGCACGATTCTCCCCGCGTAGCCGTTGGTTTCCAGGAAGTTGCGCAGGTACTCTTGCGTGCGGCGAGATTCAGTGAAGACGACGGCCTTGCGTAGAGCCCCGATTTTCTCCATCTCATCGAAGCCGATCTGCAGTGCCGTGAGGAGAGCGCGGGTCTTCGCGTCGATTTGGATGGATCGGGCCCACTGCACGAAGCGGTCGAGTTCAGCGATCTCGGAGTCCAGCTTCTTCAAGTCGACGGATGCGGGCGATGCGGGTGGATCGCAAACCGGGATTTCGCCGCCGTTCGCGGGCTCGTCCAGTAGCTCCGCATTCAGTTCATCTTCTTCGATCAGCTTCTCTGCCAGGCCTTCGCCCTCAGGCAAAGCCGCACCCGCGTGGGAGCGCGATTTAAGATCCAGTAGGCGCTGGCGGATCATTTCGAGCGTGCCCGCCACGGCCTGGGAACTGGAGGACAGCAGCTTGCGCAAAATCATCGTCGTCAGTTCTCGCTGGCGGCGCGGAATGGAGTAGGTGTCATCCCTCCGCAGGAACGCCGAAACGGCTTCGTAGAGTTGCTGTTCGGAGTCGGCGGGCGTAAACGGGCGCGTAATCGGCCGGCGCTCGGTGTATTTCACGTACTCCAGCACCTGGCTACGCAGCGTCCGGTAGCAGAAGGAACGAAGCCGGTCCTTCAAGCCGTCCAGGTCGCCGTCCTTCGAACAGTACTGCGTTCGGAAGGCGGTCAGGTCGCCGAACAGATGCTCGTCAATCAGGGTAGAGAGGCCGTAGAGTTCCAGCAATGAGTTCTGCAGGGGGGTGGCGGTCAGCAGCAACTTCCTGCGGTCCGCAATGGCCGTGCGGATGGCTTGGCCCATCTTGTTGCTTGTGCGGTAGGCGCCCCGGAGCTTGTGCGCCTCATCGATTACGACGAGATCCCACGGTACTAGTTGCACCTCGCTTGCCATGCGGCTGGCGAAGTTCATGGAAACGATGACGACTCCAAGGCCGGCGAAGGGTGCTGCGCTGCCTTCGCGGAGAGCCTCCCGGTACGAAGCCGAATCGAGGATGATGCTGGGAAGATGGAATTTCTCCGAGAGTTCCATGCTCCACTGTTTGCGGAGAGATGCCGGGCAGATGACCAGCAGCTTCCGGCGACGCTCGGCCCAACACTGGCACAGCACCAGGCCCGCCTCGATGGTCTTGCCTAGGCCGACTTCATCGGCTAGCAGAACGCCTTTCGATAGAGGCGACCGTAACGCGAACAGCGCGGCCTCAATCTGGTAGGGGTTCAGATCGACGGCGGCATCGAAGAGGGAAATCGACAGTTTCTCCACGCCGCCCGTTCCAGACCGGCGGGTCAACTCGTTGCCGAAGTACTTGGCGTGATAGCTCGTCGACACGTATCCTCTGTAAGTCGGCGCAGCCATCGCGACCGTCCGATCTCCTTTCCCGTAAGGACCATTGTCGATCATCGAGGACACCAACGTGTACTACCCGGCCCGGCATGCGCTGTGAACGGTGATCAACATTGTCGCGGTTCGGCCACTAGCCTCGCTACAAATCTCAACGGCGGGACCCGCAAGCAGGAAACTCAGGTTGTCGGTCCGGTACGTGGCATCGCGCCTGGGGCATCAAGTTTGTCGTGTGGTGTTTGCAGCTAGGGCCGGCCAGCCTACCTTCGCGGCAATCCAGAGGCTTTCTTCCCTTCCAGCTTTCTCCGCCGCGAAGCCAAGGAAACCTTTAACTGTCACACGGACATTTTCCTTACCAAACCTAACCAAATCAACAACCTGCGGCATTCAACGCCCTGCCCTCTCCACCCCGCCATGCTAGCGTCGAAACGGAGAGAATTACCCCCTATGCCTTCACCTGAACCCGTCGTCGGCCACCATGCCACTCGAATCCTTGGGACCTACGCCAAATTTCGCATCGAACCCAAGAAGTTCTTTGCCATCAACAAAACTCGCGAAAAAGGGGAACCCGGCGAACCCAACGAACCCAGGCCGTCACGCCTCGATCACTACCGGCGTCCCGTCCGGCACCAGATTCCAAATCTCGTCCATCTCCTCATCGCGCACCGCAATGCACCCCTGCGTCCAATCGCCTTCCACCCACACCCCGTCCTTCTGCCCGTGGATCATGATCTCCCCGCCCGGATCCACCCCCGCCGCCTTCGCCCGCGCGACATCCGCGGCGTCCGGATACGAGAGGTGCAGCGACAAATGGTACTTGCTCCGCGGATTGCGCCAGTCCACCGTATACCGCCCCTCCGGCGTCCGCCCGTCCCCCTCCTGCCGCTTCGCACCCGCCGGCTCCCGCCCCAGCGCAATCCGGTACGTCCGCAGCACCTTCTCCCCGCGCAACAACACCATTTCCCGCCTCGTTTTGCTCACCAGGATCAGGTCCGCACGCAAAATCCCACACCGCATGTCCACCAATATACCCAGCTATTGCAACGACTTGCGTGAAACCTTATTTAAGACCTAAATATCTGTAGATTTTTACGACATTTGGGTCTTATAATATGGTTTAAGGACGTGAATCCCATACTCATAAGGAGGGGAGAGTTGAGCAACTCATCCACCACCACCACTCGGCCGAAGGTAACCATCGACGGTAACGAGGCGGCCGCATACGTAGCCCATCAATCAAACGAAGTCATCGCTATTTATCCTATTACTCCGTCGTCCAACATGGGCGAATGGGCCGATCAATGGTCCGCCGAACAGAAAACCAACATCTGGGGCACCGTCCCGACGGTGATCGAGATGCAAAGCGAAGGCGGCGCTGCGGGCGCATGCCACGGCGCGCTGCAGGCGGGTTCGCTCTGCACCACGTTCACAGCTTCCCAGGGCCTCCTGCTGATGATCCCCAATATGTATAAGATTGCGGGGGAACTCACCAGCACCGTTTTCCACATTGCCGCTCGCGCCCTCGCCGCTCAGGCCTTATCGATTTTCGGCGATCACAGCGACGTCATGAGCGCACGTTCCACCGGCTTCGGCATGCTTTCGTCGAACTCGGTACAGGAAGTCATGGACATGGCGCTGATCGCGCAGGCCGCCACGCTGGAATCGCGCCTGCCTTTCATGCACTTCTTCGATGGCTTCCGGACCTCGCACGAAGTCGCCAAGGTCGAACAGCTCTCGGCCGACGACATCCGCGCCATGATCGACGAAAAGCTCGTTTTTGCTCACCGGAAACGCGCCCTCTCCCCCGATAACCCCTTCATTCGCGGTACCGCGCAGAACCCAGACGTTTACTTCCAGGCGCGTGAAGCCTGCAACCCGTTCTACATCGCGGCGCCCACCATCGTGCAGAATGCGATGGACCAGTTTGCCGCCATCGCCGGCCGTCAGTATCACCTGTTCGACTACTTCGGCGCGCCCGATGCCGAGCGCCTCATCATTATGATGGGCTCCGGCGCGGAAGTCGCTCACGAGACGGTGGAAGCCCTGCTCGCCACCGGTGAGAAGATCGGCCTCCTCAAGGTCCGCCTGTACCGGCCCTTCTCCATCGAACACTTCGTCGCCGCGATTCCCCTGTCCGTCAAGTCGATTGCCGTCCTCGACCGCACCAAGGAACCCGGCGCCACCGGCGAACCGCTCTACGTCGACGTGCTCACCGCACTGGCCGAAATGGGCATCGCCAAGAAGGTCATCGGCGGCCGCTACGGTCTCTCCTCCAAGGAATTCACGCCCGCCATGGTGAAGGGCGTCTACGACGAACTGCTCAAGCCGAACCCCAAGAATCACTTCACCATCGGCATCAAAGACGACGTCACTCACACCTCGCTCGATTTCGACCCCGAATTCTCCACCGAAGCACCCGGCACGGTGCGCGCCCTCTTCTACGGGCTCGGCGCGGACGGCACGGTCGGCGCCAACAAGAACTCCATCAAGATCATTGGCGAAGAGACCGAAAACTACGCGCAGGGCTACTTCGTGTACGACTCGAAGAAGTCCGGGTCGATCACCACTTCGCACCTCCGATTCGGCCCCAAACCCATCCGTTCCAGCTATCTCATCAGCAAGGCGAACTTCATCGCCTGCCACCAGTTCTCCTTCCTGGAACGCATCGACATGCTGAAGAGCGCCGAACCCGGCGCCACCTTCCTGCTCAACAGCCCCTACGACGCCACTGAAGTCTGGAACCATTTGCCCAGGCTGGTGCAGGAACAGATCATCAGCAGGAAGGTGAAGTTCTACGTCATCAACGGTGACGAGGTCGCCAAGGCCACCGGCATGGGCGGCCGCATCAACACCATCATGCAGACCTGCTTCTTCGCCATCAGCGGCGTATTGCCGCGCGAGGAAGCCATCGCCGCGATCAAGTACGCCATCAAGAAGACGTACGGCAAGCGCGGCGATACGGTCGTGCAGAAAAACTACGCCGCGGTCGATGCCGCTCTCAATCACCTGCAGGAAGTTCAGGTTCCCGATAAGGTTACGGCCCTGTTCGATCTCCGTCCCCCCGTTCCCGCTCAAGCTCCGAGCTTCGTCCGCGACGTTCTTGCCCACATCATTGCCGGCAATGGCGACAACCTGCCGGTCAGTGCGATGCCCATCGACGGCACCTTTCCGTCGGGTACCGCGCAGTGGGAGAAACGCAATATCGCCCTCGAAATCCCCGTGTGGGACGAGGCGCTCTGCATCCAGTGCGGCAAGTGCGTACTGGTCTGCCCGCACGCCGTCATCCGCGCCAAGGTGTATGACGATAGCTACCTGGGCAACGCGCCCGCCACCTTCAAAGCCTCCCCGGCACGCTGGAAGGACATGAAGGACCGCAAGTACACCTTGCAGGTGGCGCCCGAAGATTGCACCGGCTGCCAGCTCTGCGTGGAAGTCTGCCCCGCCAAGAGCAAGAGCGAAGTCAAACATCGCGCCATCAACATGATGGCCCAGCCGCCGCTGCGCGAAAGCGAAGCCGCCAATTGGGATTACTTCCTCAGCATTCCCGAAACCGATCGCAAGGCGCTCTCTCCGACCCAGGTGAAAGACATCCAGCTTCTGCGCCCGCTGTTCGAATTCTCCGGCGCCTGCTCGGGCTGCGGCGAGACTCCGTACATCAAGCTGGTCACCCAGTTGTTCGGCGACCGCGTGATGATCGCCAACGCCACCGGCTGCACCTCCATCTACGGCGGCAATCTCCCCACCACGCCGTACTGCATCAATGAAGAGGGACGCGGACCTTCCTGGTCGAACTCACTCTTTGAAGACAATGCCGAATTCGGTCTCGGCCAGCGCCTGGCGGTGGACAAGCAGAACGAATACGCCCGCGAACTGGTCTGGCGGCTCGGCTTCCAGATCGGCGAGGAACTGGCGCAGGCCATCATCAATGCCGATCAGAAGACGGAGCAGGGCATCTTCGCGCAGCGCGAACGCGTGGCCCAATTGAAGGCCAAGCTCGCCGGCGTCGATACGGCGGAAGCCCGCGACCTGGTGAGCGTCGCCGATTCGCTGGTCAAGAAGAGCGTCTGGATCATCGGCGGCGATGGCTGGGCGTATGACATCGGTTACGGCGGACTCGATCACGTGCTCGCCAGCGGCCGCAATGTCAACGTCCTGGTACTCGATACCGAGGTCTACTCCAACACCGGCGGACAGGCATCCAAGTCCACCCCGCGCGGCGCGGTCGCCAAGTTCGCCGCCGGCGGCAAACCGGCAGGCAAGAAAGATCTCGCCCTCATGGCCATCAGCTATGGCAGCGTGTACGTCGCCAAAATCGCCATGGGCTCGAGCGACATGCACACCGTGAAAGCCATCACCGAAGCCGAAGCCTACGACGGACCGTCGCTGATCATCGCCTACAGCCACTGCATCGCGCACGGCTACGATCTGGCTCACGGGTTGGATCAACAGAAGGCGGCAGTCAATTCCGGTTATTGGCCGCTCTTCCGCTACAACCCCGACCTCGCCCCGCAGGGCAAGAATCCCTTCCAGTTGGATTCGCGTCCCGCCAGCATCGGTCTCAAAGACTACATCTACAACGAGACTCGTTACACCATGCTCGCCAAGAGCAACCCCGAACGTGCCCAGGAGCTCTTCAAGCTGGCGCAGGACGACGTCACCAGCAAGTGGAAGCTCTACGAACACATGTCGCACCAGAACGGCGTTGCAGAGGAGGTAAAGAAATGATCGACCTGACGAAAACCATCGACCTCTCCACCACGTACCTTGGGTTGAAACTCAAGAACCCGCTGGTGGCCTCCTCCTCGCCCATGTGCCGCGAGGTCGGCAACGTGCGGCGGTTGGAAGATGCCGGCGCCTCCGCCGTCGTTCTGCACTCGCTGTTCGAAGAGCAGATCGATATCGATAGCGACGAACTCGATCGCTTCATGACCGAGAGTTCGGATACGTCCGCGGAATCCACCAGCCATTTCCCCGACCTGCTCTTTAAGGTGATGGGCCCCGATGCTTACTTGAAGCACATCGCCAAGTGCAAGGCCGCGGTACAGATTCCGATCATTGCCAGCCTCAATGGCACCACCACCGGCGGCTGGCTGGAATACGCCAAACTCATGCAGCAGGCCGGCGCCGATGCGCTCGAGCTCAACATCTACAACATCCCCGTAAACCCGGATATCTCGGGCGCGGAGGTGGAACAGGGCTACATCGATCTCGTACAGGCCGTCAAGAAGGAAGTCACCATCCCGGTGTCCATCAAGCTGGGACCCTACTTCAGCTCCATGGCCAATATGGCCAAACGGCTGGATGGCGCGGGCGCCGATGGCTTGGTGCTCTTCAATCGCTTCTATCAACCGGATTACGATCTGGAAGCCCTGGAAGTGGTGCCGAACCTGATTCTCAGCAACTCCCACGAGTTGCTGCTCCGCCTACACTGGATCGCCGTCATCTACGGCAGCGTCAAGGCCGATCTCGCCCTCACCGGCGGCGTCCACTCCGCCACCGACGTCATCAAAGCGATGATGGCCGGCGCCAGAGTCGCCATGATGACCTCCGCGCTGCTGAAGCGCGGCATCACTTTCCTCGATACCATCGCTACCGAACTATTGGTGTGGATGGGCGAGCACGAATACGATTCGATCCGCCAGATGCAGGGCAGCATGAGCCGAAACGCCGTCCCGCAGCCCGCCGCGTTCGAACGCGCGAATTACATGAAGGTGCTTAGCAGCTACGCAATGCGGTAGACCCGCAGAGACGCAAACAGTGAGGGAGCGTTAGGCCGGTACTCTTCGGTCTAACGCTCCCTCACTGTTTGCGTCTCAGTTTGATGCCCTAATTTGCGTCTCTGTTTGGGGTACTAACTAATTTCCGCTTGCGGTTTCTTCTACAACCTGGGTTGGCTATGCCTTGAGCTTGAACTTACTGTTCAGCGCGGACATTTGATCTTGCAGGGAAGGCTTCTGGACTTCCGGCTTTTTGACGTCGAGCTTCCTGGCTTCGGGTTTGCTGCCTTCAGGCTTTTTCCCTACCGGCTTTTTCCCTTCCGGCCTTCCTGCCTCAGGTTTCGGCTTGCCCTCCGGGCGCGTGCGCTCTTCCAGCGCCTTGATGGAAAGCGCGATGCGCTTCGCCTTCGGATCTGCGCTCAGCACCTGCACCTTCACGATCTGCCCGACCTTGACCACTTCGCTCGCATCCTTGACGAATCGGTTCGCCAGTTCGCTCACATGCACCAACCCGTCCTGATGTACGCCCACGTCAATGAATGCGCCGAAGCGCGTCACATTCGTCACCACGCCTTCGAGCGTCATGCCCGGTTTGAGGTCCGCGATCTCCTGCACGTCGTCGCGCCACTTGGCGGCAACGAACTTATCGCGCGGATCGCGCCCCGGCTTGCGCAACTCCTCGCGAATGTCGCCCAGCGTGTACATGCCCACGCTTGCCGTGGCGAAGCCTTCCAGCTTCACGCGCTCGATCAGTTCCGGTTTGGCTACCAGGTCCGCCACCGTAGTGCCTAGCGATTCGGCGATCTTCTTTACCACCTCGTAGCTTTCCGGATGCACAGCGGTCATGTCGAGCGGGTTCTCGCCATCGCGGATGCGCAGGAAGCCCGCGGCCTGTTCGAACGTCTTCGGCCCGAAGCCCGGCACCGCCATAAGGTCCAGCCGCGACCGGAAGCGCCCGTTCTCGTTGCGGTACTCCATGATCTTCACGGCGGTGCGCTCGGTGATTCCGGCGACGTAACGCAAGAGCGCCCACGATGCGGTGTTCAGGTCCACACCCACGCGGTTGACGCAGCTTTCCACCGTGGCTTCCAAGCTCTGTTTCAAGCGGCGCTGATCTACATCGTGCTGGTACTGGCCGACGCCGATCGATTTCGGGTCCACCTTCACCAGTTCGGCCAGCGGATCCTGCAGGCGGCGCGCAATCGAAATGGCGCCGCGCACCGTCAGGTCGAGATCGGGAAACTCCTGCCGCGCCATCTCCGACGCCGAGTATACGCTGGCGCCCGATTCGCTCACCGTCACGCTGAAAATCTTCGTGAGGTTGGCCTGCCGCAGGAAGTCCTGCACGAAGGAGTTGGATTCGCGCGATGCGGTGCCATTGCCGATGGCGATGGCCTGTACGTTGTGGCGCGCCACCAGCGAGGCCAGCGTCTTGAGGGCGCCGGCGGTATCGTTCCTCGGCTGGAACGGATAAATCACCGCGTCTTCCAGGAACTTGCCGGTGTCGTCAACCACGGCCAACTTGCAGCCGGTGCGAATTCCCGGGTCGATGGCGAGCACGGTCATGCGCCCGGCGGGCGGTGAGAGCAGCAGGTTTTCGAGATTCTCGCGGAATACCTTAATGGCCTCTTCGTCGGAGCGGTCTTTCAGTTCCAGGCGCACTTCGGTTTGAATCGAGGGGTTGAGCAGACGCTCGTAGGAATCTTCCACCGCGGTTTCCAGGTGCGGCACCCAATCGCCCGGCTGGCGGATCACATGGCTGCGCAGACACCCGACCGGCTGTTGCGGATCGAGCTCGATCTCGAAGGTCAGAATGCCTTCCTTGGCGCCGCGCCGGATAGCCAGCATGCGGTGCGACGGGATCTTGCTGGCCGGTTCGCTGTATTCGGCGTACATCTTGAACTTGCCTTCGGGATCTTCGACGCCTTCGATTTTCCGGCTGGTGACTTTGCCGTCGCTCATCATCATGCCGCGCACGGCTTTGCGGAACTCGGCGTTCTCGCTGACCATTTCGGCCACGATGTGGCGCGCGCCTTCCAGCGCCTCCTCGGGCGGCATGCCGAACTGCGCCGCAACCTGATCGAGCGGGGTGGCGTCGTCCTGCGCCCAGAGGAAGTCGGCCAGCGGCTGCAAGCCCTTATCGCGGGCGATGGACGCCTTGGTCCGCCGCTTGGGCTTGTAGGGCAGGTAAAGGTCTTCGAGCGAGGTCTTCTCGAGGGCGGCCTCGATTTTGGCCTTCAATTCGGGCGTCAGTTTGCCCTGCTCTTCAATCGACTTCAGCACCGTCTCGCGGCGGTCTTCCAGTTCCCGGAAGTACTCCAGCTTTTCCTGGATGTCGCGGATCTGCACTTCGTCCAGATTGCCGGTGGCCTCTTTGCGGTAGCGCGCGATGAAGGGCACGGTGGCGCCCTCGTCGAGCAGGGCAATCACCGCGGCCATCCCGGCCAGGGGGATGTTAAGCAATTTGGCAATGTGCAGGAGAATGGCGGTCGGTAAGGCTTTCAGTTCAGGCATGATTCCTGTAGAACCCTTATGATCCCACAGGGTCTTGTGGGAAACGCGCCTTCCGCGGTCAGAGGTACTTCACGAACAGGACGGCGTTGCCGCGTTCGTTGTAGAGGAGCTCGTCCACCATGTTCCTGGTGAGGAGAATGCCGAAGCCGCCGGGCCGGATGCCGGTTTCGGCGCGCACCTCGACGTGGCGGATGGGCGAATCCTCCGGATTGGAAATGGCGGCGTGGGGCAGGAAATCCAGGGAAAAGCCGGTACCGGGGTCGTGGATGTGAACGATGATGGATTTGCCGGTGTGGAGAATCGAAGTGCGCACGCGCTTGTGCGGGTCGTTTTTGCCGCCATGTTCGATGGCATTCATCAGCAGTTCGCGGAAGGCGGCGGAGACGTCTTCGCTGGCCTGCGCCGAGAGGTGGGCGGTGATTTCCCGTAGGAAGTGGGTGGTGCGGTCGGCGGCGTCGATCTTGCAGCGGACGTCCAGGGTGATCCATTCCGGACGCGCCGACACCACGCGGATATCGTCCTGCCAGGTGTCGCATTCGAGCGCCTGCTGCACCAGTTCGGTCAGCGGACCGGGCGTCAGGGGGCGGTGCAGGTAGCCGAAGGCGCGCTGGCGAATGGCGTGGAGAATCTGTTGGGGCGCCAGGTCGCCGGTGAGAATGACTTTCGTGTCGGGCCGGATGGAGCGGACGCGGCGCAGCAGTTTGAGCGGGTCGAAACCGTTGCTGCCCTGGGCGGCCAGCACCACGTCGACGGGGCCGGAGCGTATGACTTCAATGGCTTCGCGGCCGTCCGGAACCCTCTGGATTTCGCGGTCGTCACGTTGCAGAATGCCGGCAAGATAACCTTGGTCGTCGGGGTCGGCATCGATCAGTAACAGGCTGCGCGCGCTCAAAACATCTCCACTCTTAATTTATACGAGTTTGAATCCTGTATTTAATTTAGACGAGGATCAGCATACCATGTAGGTAGAAGCACACTCCACGGTATCGGAGGAAAGCAGGGGGCCATGCCGAGATTAATAGAAAGTAACCAGGACCCTTCCCGCCGCATCTCACCATCCAGCGTGAGAACTCCCATTTTACTGCTGGCTGCGTGCGCTGCGGCGATGGCGCAAGTTTACCCCGGTGGGGGCTATCCCGGCGGGGGCTATCCCGGCGGAGGCTACCCAGGCGGTGGCGGCTATCCTGGCGGCCAGAACCCCAGCCAGTACCCCGGCACCGGCGGGGCGGGGATCCCGATTCCGAGCCGGGGAGGCAAGACCACCAAGAAAGACAGCAAAGTGGCGCAGCCGATGCCGAACTTCCGCGGCGCCCTCAAGGTGTTCGATGCCAAGGCCATCAGTGTGGAACTGGGCGACAAGCGCGTGATGGATTTTAAGCGCAACGACAAGACCAAATTCTTCAAGGGTGGCGACGAAGTTAAGAGTCCGAATTTCGCGGTGGGCGATCAGGTGTCTGTGGAAGCGCAGGAAGAACCGAACGGGTACCTGACGGCGGTCAACGTCTACTGGGAGAAATCGGGCGGCGGCGCCAGTGGCAAGCGTGACGACGGCGTGGTCGATACCTGGAAGGACGAGACCAAATCCGCACCGGAGAGCAGCAGCGCGAAATCACAGGATAATTCCGGGGACGATGGGCCTCCGCGGCTGACGCGGCGCGGTGAGTCCTCCGCGTCCGCGACAGCGCCCGAGGAGGCTGCGCCGGCTCCGCGTGCCACCCGGCCAAGTACTACCGAGCCAGTGACGCCGATCGCGCGGGACCCGGAAGATCCCGGTCCCCCGCGTTTGAAGCGCGGCGGTGTGGCGGATGCCACCCGCCAAAAGGCGGCACCGGCTCCGGAACAAACGGCCTCCGCCCGTCCGGAAACCATCGGCGGCGCGCCGGTGGCGGCGCCTTCGGGGCGTGGAGTCGAGCGTGTGACGGATGGTTCCAGGCCTTCGGTGATGCGGGGCGATTCCGATGACGACACAGTGCGAAGCACGCCTCGCAAAGACGAGCCGCTGATCCGCCGAGCGGCCGATACCGCGTTGGAGTTTACAGATACCTTGCCGAGCTATGTCTGCACGGAGATGGTGACGCGCTCGCAGAGCCAGAGCAAGCCGGCCGACTTCCAGCCTATCGATGTGGTCAGCATGGACGTGGTGTACACTAACGGGCGCGAAGAGTACAAAAACATCCAGATCAATGGCAAGAAGACCGGCAAGAAGATCGAAGAGACGGGCGGCGCCTGGAGCACGGGCGAATTCGGCACCGTGCTGATAGACCTGTTCTCTCCGGCGACGAATGCGGAGTTCCACTTCAACCGCGATTCGCGCACCGGCGGGGTGATGGCGAAGCTGTACGATTTCAAAGTGGCGCGCGAGGGTTCGCACTGGGAAATCCATATGGGTTCGCAGAGCTACATGCCGGCCTACGAGGGTTCCGTATGGATCGACCCGGCGACGTCGCGTGTGCTGCGAATCGAGATGGAGGCTAAAGGCTTCCCTGGCGATTTTCCGCTGGATCACGTGGAATCGGCCACGGATTACAATTACATTCGCCTGGGTGACACCAAGCAGTACCTACTGCCGGTGCACGCGGAAACCCTGAGCTGCCAGCGCGGCACCGCGTACTGCTCGCGCAACGTGATCGATTTCCGCAATTACCACAAGTATTCGGGCGAGTCGTCGATCACCTTCGGTGGCGCCACCGACACCAAGAAATAGTCCTAAGATTAACGGTTTGGCGCTGCCAAACGCGCGGCCGGTCCTGCTGCATGCTGTCGCGGACACTTGCGCGCTATCAGGCGAAGGGACGGGCGTTGCTGCGCATCGCGGTGCCCTGGTTCCCCGGTTGGAGGGCGGAAGTGGATGGAAAGACGGTGCCGGTGGCACCCGCGGATGTTGTTGCTGGTGGGGCGCTGGTACCGGGCGGCACCATGAAATGGTGGTTCGTTAACAGGTTCTACCGGGTTGCGGGCCGGAGCGGTGTTGAGTGGTTTGGGTGGGGGCGGAACGATTCTCTGGCTGGTGTGGGCTTCCGCGGATCGAGGCGAATGAAGAAGAGTGGGCGGAACGGGCTGAATCCGATCCGCCCAAAAAGACTGAGGGTTTAGCTGGCGCTAGTGTTGGCTGCTTCCAACTGGCTGTTAGAGGTTGTCCAGATGCCTTTGATGCTGCCGCCTGCGCCTAAGAACAACGCTGCGGATGCCAAAGCAACAAATGCCATCAGAAGGGTGTACTCGATCAGGTCCTGTCCTTGATCGTCGTTCCAGAAGTTTCTAATTACGCTCACGGTCGCTACCAATCCTTGAAAAATTTGACCCCACCGGCATTATTTGAGTGGGCCATCTACTCATGAAAAAGAGTATGGCGCGATTGGCACTGGGAAAATATACGCTTTGGTTATCGGCTATGGTTAACGAAGTACCAGTGTTGCAATGGCTCTAAGGAGTAGCAGGATACGAGTCTTGTATTGACACGGGGATAGACGGGCAGATTCGTTAGAGCGCTGGCTTAATCGCGGCGAGCAGTTCCGATTCGGTGGCGATTCCATCGAACCTTTTGATCTGCTTGCCTTTCCGGTCGTACACCAGGGTGACGGGCAGGGCATCAAGGCTGTATTGCGTGTTCAATGCATCGGCTCCGAGCGCCACCGGATAGTCGATGGGATGCTTTTTGAGGAAGGGAGGGACACGGCTGGCACCCTCTTCGTCCATAGCGATGCCCACGATGGCGACGCCTTGCGCGGCCAGATCCTTATGGATCCGGTTGAAACCAGGGATCTCCCCAATGCAGGGCACACACCACGTGGCCCAGAAATTCACCACCACGACCTTGCCGGAGAACGCTTTGGCGTCGAGCGGCTCGCCATTGAGCTTGGTCGCCAGGGGAAACCCGCCGGCGCCGGTGGCCGCAATCGCGGCACTGGCGGAGGCAGGCGCAGGGGTTGCGGGCGGAGAGGCCGTGTTGAGGAAGGCCAGGTATTCCGCGGCGTTACTGGTGGAACTGGGAAACGTGGCAACCACCTTCCCGTCGGGATCGACGATGGCGTAGAAGGGGATGGCGATGGTCTTGAATTTGTCGAGTTGCACCTTCTGATTGGCCTCGGATTCGGCGTCGGTGCCATCGGTATAGAGTTCGACGAGGACGAAATTCTTGAGGGCCGCGGCGATTTCGGGCCGTGTGAACATATTGGCCTTCATCCAATGGCAATTGGTGCAGGCGTACCCGGTGAAGGTCACGAGGACGAGTTTGCCTTCGCTGCGCGCGCTGGCTAGAGCCTCGCGGTACTGATTCTTCAGGAACACCAGGCCCGACTCGCTGCCGCCCGCGCCGCCGAAGCCCGTGGACTGGGTGGAGACGGGCACGTAGGCATCGAGGTCGCCGAGTTTGCCTCCGAACATGCCGGGCAGCAGGCTGAGGGCAAAGATGAGGAACGCGGCGCCGGGCAGCAACCGGGCCAAGCCGACGGGTTCATCGGGTTTGATACCTTCCATGCGCAGAAAGCCGAGCAAATAGAGTCCGGGGAGCGCGAACAGCACCACCCAGGCGGCGAGAAACCGCTCGCGGGTCAGGAAGCCGTACTGCAGCACCTGATCGAGAGTGCTGAGGTACTTCAGGCTGGCTGCCAGAATGACGAAGCCCATCACGATTTTGACCCGCGCCATCCAGCCACCGCTGCGCGGCATGCGTTTGAGGTAGCCGGGGAAGAGGGCGAGCAGGAAGAAGGGCAGTGCCAGTCCGCTGGCGAAACTCACCATGCCGATGAGGGGGCGGGTGGTGCCGCCGGAGACGGACGCCGCCAGCAGGGTGCCGACAAAGGGGCCGACACACGCGAAGGAGGCAAGCGAAAAGGTGAGCCCCATGAGCAGGCTGCCGATGAAGCCGCCCTGGTCCGCGCCCTGGTTCAGGCGCGTGAGGATCACGGAGGGGATGGTGATTTCGAACGCGCCCAGCAGGCTGAAACCGAAGGCGATGAACAGGGCGGAAATGAAGGCGTTCACCCACGGGTTGGAACCCAGGGTCACGATGCCGAAGGGGCCGAGAATGGCGGTGGTGGCCAAGCCGAGTCCCGAAAAGAGCACGATAATGCCGAGGCAGAAGACGGCGGCCTGCACGATGCTTTCGCGCCTCCCGCCCGACGGGCGGTTGAGGAAGAAAGACATTGTGATGGGGATCATGGGGAAGACGCAGGGCGTGAAGATGGAGGCGAGGCCGAAGCCGAACGCCACGGCGATGAAGGCGGCGAGGCCCTGCTGGTCCGGCGCGGGGGCGGTTGCGGTGGAGGGCGGAGGCGGCGCCTGCGGTTCGGTAAATCCGGCCGGGATGACGGGAGCGGCATTGGCGGCCGCCGGGTCCACATTCAGGGTGGCGGCGCCGCTCCACTTGGTGGGCACGCACTGTTTGTCGCTGCAGGTCTGATAGCGCGCTTTGAGGGCGAGTTCAGCGGGTCCGGCGGGGGCGTCTTTCTTCAGTTGCAGTTCCAGAAGGAAAGTGACGTCGCCCTGGTAGGTCTCGGTCTCGGCGTTGAAATTGGGGTCGAAGGCCCGTTTGGGCGGCGGTTGCAGGGCGCGGACTTTCTCGATGGCGGGACTGGGGGTGAGTTCGAATTTCGTCGGCGGTACGGCGGGCGTGGAGAGGGAGTAGATGTGCCAGCCCTCATCGAGGTGTCCGGCGAGGCGCAGGAGGACTGTGCCACCGGGGGGCGCCGAAGCGGGTTCCACGCTCAATTTCCAGGCGATGTGCTGGTCCTGCGCATTGAGCGCGCAGGCGGAGAGAAGAAGAGCTAGAAGTGCCGGCTTCATGCGTGTCGGGGAACTGCTTTGATTTTAGCAGGGGGGAGGGGAGGGGAACTCCGAGGACTTCAGAGAGGACCGCAGAGACGCAAAGACGCAGAGGAAAACGCAGAGAAGACAGTGATGATTAGAGAGGGATTGTCCTGCGGAGTATCAGGATGGCGGACGATTTCAGATTCAACGCAGAGACGCAAAGAACGCAGAGCAAACGCAGAGGAAGAATATGTGATCTATCAGGCGCGCCTCAATTACGGATCATGGCCAGCGTGAGTTTGTACACAGTGAGAGCGGCGTGCGCACGCTGAAGGACGAGTTCGACAAGGTAGCATGGCATAACGAACATCACCTGGAGCAGATCGAACAGGCTCTCCGGGGAACCATTGGGGACCAGCCATGAACGAACACAATCTGCAGTCCGTCGCGTTTCCGGTTTTAACCGAGGAGCAGATCGGAAGACTGGCGAACTGCACCTCTGCCCAGCCTAAGGTTTATCGCGAGGGCGAGAAACTCTTCGCCATCGGCGATCGCAACATGAACTTCTTCATCGTCAAATCGGGCGAGGTGGAGATTATCGATAGTTCGGGCGATCAACCGAAGACCGTGACCGTGCATCGTCCGGGTGAATTCACTGGCGATATCTCGCATCTTACGGGGCTGCCCGCCATTGTCAGCGGTGTGGCGCGGGGCGACGTCGAAGTGTACGAAGTTTCGCCGGAAGCCTTGCGGCGCGTGTTGAACCAGTGCCCCACGGTGAGCGATATCATCCTGCAGGCCTTCATTGCGCGGCGCCAGTTGCTGCGCGAATCGCCAGAGTTCACGGGGCTGCGCGTGATTGGTTCGCGGTATTCGCCGGATACCTTCCGGGTGCGTGATTTCCTGTCCAAGAATCGCATTCTGTTCACCTGGATCGATGTGGAGACCGACCCGAATGTCGATCGCCTGCTGAAGCAGTTCGGCCTGACGGAAGCGGACACGCCGGTGGTGGCGTTCGGCGGCTTGCTGTTGTTGCGCAATCCGTCGAATCTGAAACTGGCGGAAGCGATCGGCATACGGCAGCCGCTGGAAGACCGGCTGTACGATCTGGTGGTTGTGGGCGGCGGTCCCGCGGGCTTGGCGGCGGCCGTGTATGGGGCATCGGAAGGGCTGCAGACGGCGGTGTTGGAGCATACCGCTCCCGGCGGGCAGGCGGGCAGCAGCATGCGCATCGAAAACTATCTGGGATTCCCCACGGGATTGACGGGCAGCGAACTGGCGGGCCGGGCGATTCTGCAGGCCAACAAGTTCGGCGTGCACCTCTCGGTGCCGAGCCGCGTCTGCCGCCTGGCCTTCGAAAACAATTACAGCGTGGTGCATCTGGATGGCGGCGAGACGGTGACGGCGAAGTGCCTGCTGATCGCCAGCGGCGCCGACTACCGGCGGCTGGACGTGGAAGGCTGCGAGCGCTTCGAAGGCGCCGGCGTCTACTACGCGGCCACGCCGGCCGAAGGCCAGATGTGCGACGGCTCGCAAGTGATTGTGGTGGGCGGGGGGAACTCGGCGGGACAGGCGGCGGTGTTTCTGGCGATGCACGCGCGCCAGGTGCTGCTGTTGATTCGCGGCGACGATTTGTACAAGAACATGTCGAGCTACCTGGTCCACCGCATCGAACACACTCCGAATATCGAACTGCGGTGCAACACTACCATTCAAAGGCTCACCGGCGATACGCATGTCAGTGCCGCGGAACTCGCGAACAGTAAGACGGGGGAGCAGCAGACGGTGCCGGTGCAGGGCGTATTCAGTTTTATCGGAGCGGACCCGCGCACGGGATGGCTGCCCGGCGAGATCGAGCGCGACGCCAAGGGTTTTGTGCGCACGGGCGCGGATGTGGCGCAATCGCCAGAGTGGAAGGCGCGGCGCTTCCCGCCGTTCCTGCTGGAGACGAGCCGCCCGGGAGTATTCGCGGCGGGCGACGTGCGGGCGGGGTCGGTGAAGCGTGTGGCCTCGGCCGTGGGGGAAGGCTCGATGGCGGTGCAGTTCGTGCACGAGCGCTTGAAACATCAGTAATCTCGGGCGCGGTGCTGATTTCGGAGGAGGGATAGTCTGTGCTTTTGATGGCGTTGCTGATTGGGTTCGTGGCCGGGTTGCGTACGCTGACGGCGCCGGCCGCGGTGAGCCTAGCCGCACGGCTGGGGTGGCTGCAACTGGGCAATACGCCGCTGGCGTTCCTGGGCGCGACGGCGGTGCCCTGGGTGTTCGGCGTGCTGGCGATTGGGGAGCTGATCAACGATAAGCTGCCGAAGACGCCGAGCCGTAAAGCTCCCGCGGCCTTTGCGGCGCGTGTGGCAAGCGGCGCGTTGTGCGGGGCAGCGATCGGCGCGGCGAGCGATTCGCTGGCCGCCGGACTGGCGGCGGGCGTGGTGGGCGCGGTGCTGGGGACATTGGGAGGTTACGAGGCGCGGCGGAGCCTGGTGAAGGCAACGGGCGGAAGAGATCTGCCGGTTGCACTGCTGGAAGACGCGGTGGCAGTACTGACCGCGCTGGCCGTGGTGGGGGCATTCCGGTGAGCCGCCGCTTCGATGGCATCGTGATTGGCACGGGGCAGGCGGGTCCTTACCTGGCGTCGCGACTGGCGGGCGCGGGAATGAAGGTGGCGGTGATTGAGCGCCAACTCTTTGGCGGCACCTGCGTCAACACCGGATGCATTCCGACGAAAGCCATGGTGGCGAGCGCTTATGCGGCGCAGGTGGCGCGGCGGGCGGCGGAATATGGCGTGGTGCTGCCGGGCGGCGTGAGCGTCGACATGCGGCGTGTGAAAGCGCGCAAGGACGAGATCTCGGCGAAATCTCGCACCGGGGTGGAAACGTGGCTGAAAGGCATGGCGAACTGCACGGTGATGGAGGGCCACGCGCGTTTCGAAGCGGCGCACGAAGTCCGCGTGGGTGACGAGTTGCTGTACGCGGAGCGCATTTTCGTGAATGTGGGCGGGCGGGCGACGGTGCCGGAAATCGCGGGGCTCGACCAGATTCCGTATCTCAATAACAGCTCGATGATGGCAGTGGATTACCTGCCGCGCCATTTGATTGTGGTGGGCGGCAGCTACATCGGGCTGGAGTTCGGACAGATGTTTCGCCGTTTCGGCAGCGAGGTGACGGTAGTGGAGATGGGGCCTCGCCTGGTGTCTCGCGAAGATGAAGATATTTCCGCGGCGGTGCGCGGGATTCTGGAAGCAGAGGGCATTACGGTGCGGACCGATGCGAAATGCCTGGCATTCCGGCGCGAGGGCGAAGCGATTTGCGCGCGGGTGGATTGCACAGAGGGGGCGGCCGAGGTGGTGGGCTCGCACGCTCTGATCGCGACGGGGCGGCGGCCGAATACGGACGATCTGGGGCTGGAGAAAGCGGGAGTCGCGGTGGACGCGCGCGGTTATATCGTGGTGGACGACGAACTGCGCAGCAGCGTACCGGGCATCTGGGCGCTGGGCGATTGCAACGGGAAGGGCGCGTTTACGCACACGTCGTACAACGATGGGGAGATTGTGGCGGCCAACCTGGTGGATGGCGAGGCGCGGCGGGTGAGCGACCGGATCACGGCCTACAACCTGTACATCGATCCGCCGCTGGGCCGCGCCGGGATGACGGAGGCGGAAGTACGGAAGTCGGGACGCAAGGCGCTGATGGGGCAGCGTCCGATGACGAAGGTGGGGCGCGCGGTGGAGAAGGGCGAGTCGCAGGGGTTCATGAAGGTGCTGGTGGACGCCGAGACCCGGCAGATTCTAGGCGCGGCGATATTAGGAGTGGGCGGCGACGAGGTGATTCACTGCGTCCTGGATGTGATGTACGCGAAGGCTCCGTACACGGTGATGCAACGTGCCGTGCACATTCATCCGACGGTGTCGGAATTGATTCCGACGATGCTGGGCGAATTGCGGGAGTTGGGGTAGCACGGGCGGGGGCTGGCTTCCGGCTGGTTGGACGGACGACCAGATGGGTTGGGATCGCCTAGCTAGTCCGAGCTGCGCTCGGATGGACAAGGCAGAGCCTTATCCCACCTGCTCGCGCTTCGAAGCGGGGAGGACGGGCCACAAAAAGCGATGGCCCATCCCACCAGGAATCACAGTTGGCTGCGGTAGGCGGGGACCTATTTACACGTGAAGTTCGCGGCATCGTCCGTGCTGCCCGTACCGCGGTATACCGCGGTCTGAGGAAACGGGCAGAGCGGTCGTGTGCGTTCGGTCTTGCCGTTCTGCACGCGCGCCGCAATCACGCTGGACGGAGCTTTGCCCTTTTCCACCCAAGTTTCCAGGGCGTCCAGCATGTCGAACTGATTCGGACCGTCGCCGCCTCCGCAGTGCGCCATTCCCGGCGCCATAAACAGCCGGTAGTTGGACTGCACTTTGTCCGCGCCGCCCATCGCCGCCAGCACGCTCTGGTAGTACAGCACGCTGGTCCACGGGGAGATCTGCGGGTCGCTCCAACCGTGGTATTGGATCAACTTGCCGCCACGCCCGAAATAGGCCTTCAGCTCCGGATCCAGCGCATCGATGAGGCCGGCGTCCACGCGCGCCGCCAACCCCGCATCCCTGGGAAATTCCAGCGAAGTGAAATTCCAATTCGCATCCTTGAATACCACGTAGCGAAAGTGATCCAGCCCGATGGCAAACGGCCGCGCGCCCGCCATGGTGCCCCAACCCAGTTCGCTGCCCGGCTCGTGTCCGGGGAAGATCAGCTTTCCGTCGGAGTCGTGCACTCCCGCATAGATTTTACGCAGCGCCGCCACCTGCGCAGCGGAGAGGCACCCGTCGCTGCCCTGGCCTTTGCAGGCCACCGTTTCGACGTCGAACCGGCAGGCGCGCGGATTCTCCAGCACGCCGTCCTTCACGCCGTCCTGCGCATCGCACGCCGAGAGCACGGCGCGATGAAGCGTCGCGAGTTTGTCCGCCGGCAGCGCGCTGGCCTCGCTGGCACGCACCGCCTGGGCGATCCACAGGCTCTGCGTCGCGCGCCCGGTCCAATTGCTCGCCGGCGCGCCGGCCACGATGCCGTCGAAATCCGCGGGATAGCGCTGGGCCTCTTTCAAACCCTGCTTGCCGCCCGCCGAACAACCGTTCCAATACGACAGTTTTGGTCCCGACCCGTAAAACGCGGTGATCATCGCCTTGGCCTTCACGGCCATCTCGTGCTCCGAACGGTAGGCGTAATCGATCAGCTTCTCGGGATGCCCCAAGGCGAAACTGCCGCCTCCCCCTGCGTGTCCCGTATCCGTCGAGCTGGTCGCGTAGCCGCGCCGTACGGCCGCCGCCATGTCCCCGTAGCTGATGCTGCCCGCCCAGCCGCCATTGCCGACAGCCTGGTATTTACCGTTCCAGCCTTCGACCGGGAGCCACACTTCGAGCTTGATATCCGAGTCTTTGGACGGGGCCACCGTCGCGGTCACCCGGCAGAATGCTGCCAGCTTCTGGTACGGCGCGGCCTGTCCGGTGGGCGGCGCGAATGCTCCCGTACCTACGACCTTCGCGAGAGTGATGGTGGTATCGGCCAGCGTGAGCGCCGCGAGGGAATCGCAGGAAGCGCCCCAGGAAGTAGCCAGCGTGAAGAGCAAACAGAACACGGTTCGCATCAGACGGAACTATATCCCGGCCCGGCCGCCTCTGTCCAGAGCAAATGTGTGTCCCCGCGTTAGCCGGCGTATGCCGAGGCGATCTGTTTGCGGACGAAATCCAGATCTTTGCGGAAGGCGTTGATTTCGTCCTTCGGGTCGTAGCGCACTTCGATGGTGACCGGACCCACATAACGGATGCGCGCCAGCGCCGCGAAGAAGGTCTTCCAGTCCACGACCCCCTCGCCCAGCGGACAAGCAGCGGCCTTCGCGGCTCCGGCAGCATCCTTACCCCAGGTAAAATCGCGCACCGTCACGGCCTTCAACTTGGATGTCACCAGGCGGGTCGCCAGGGCCGCGCCGCTCGCGCCGAGATTCTCCGTCGCATACCCGGGATCGAAATCGTGGCCTACCCAGCGCGGGTCGATGCCTCGAAGCATGCCGTTCACGTCCCACACGCTGGCGCCGGCCGATTCCGCGGTGCCGTTATGCACGGCCATGGCGACGTTGTAAGCGCGCGCGATCGACGCCAACTGCAGCAGGTCGCGCTGCACCTCGGTTTGCCGTGCCTCCAGGTCGGGCGCATTGCCCCACTTCCAATCGCCCGGGCGGAACAGTCCGACGCCCATGAAACCCGCGATGCTCAAAACCTGGCGGCCGTAGGGATCGTTGGCCGAGATCACATTGGTGGTGATAATCGGTACGTCCAGCCCCACCCCTGCGATGGCTTCGATGCCGCGC
Source organism: Candidatus Solibacter sp. (assembly GCA_039934035.1). Lineage (GTDB taxonomy): Bacteria > Acidobacteriota > Terriglobia > Bryobacterales > Bryobacteraceae > Solibacter. Next base: position 58,383 of record JBDTMZ010000002.1, read on the forward strand.
ATGAGATCGCTCCCCGCCTGCTCGGGCGGAATGTGGCTGCCCGGCACGACGGCCAGATTGCAGCCATCGAAGCCCAGATCGCGCAACACCATTCCGACGGCTTCGTATTCCACCTTGATCAGGTGCTGCGAGTACAGGCAAACGGCGGGCGTGGTGCGCGCCTTAGGCGGGGTGCGGGGCCTGGGTACGCGGGGCCCGTCGGGTGCGCCCGGCATTGGCGGGATGGCGGGCGGCGCGGCGCCGGGGGGCTGCTGTTGCGCGATGGCCGCCGCCGCCGCGGCGATGCCTGTCAGAATTCCCCGTCTCGTGATTGCCATCCGGTTGCCCACAGGAACGTTCGTCCCTGATATTGTAGCTACTTCCCGGCCCGTGGCTTGGGCGCAGGCAGCGTGGCCTTCCGGATGGCCGTCTCACGGTCGCCCTGCTGCCATTGCGCCTGCAGGTCCACATCGGAAATACCGGCCGTGCGGCCCACCAACAGGAAGGCCGGCAATGCGTAGCGCAGCGTCTTCCAGCGCGCCATATCGACCAGGGAAGGCAGTGCCCGATCGCGAATCAGATTCAGCGCGGCCGTGGTACCGGCTTTGCCGTTCTGCTCGGTCAGGGTGACCAGCGCGAGCGCCGCCTGCTGGCGGTCGCCCAGCACAATGGAATTCAGCATTTCCACCATCCAGGTGGGTTCGATCTTCAAATTCAGCTCCGGGCGCTTCTGCGCAAGCACAGCGATGGCCATCATGGCGCGAACGGCGTTGGCGCGGACCGCTGGCTCGGCATCCTGCATGGCAAATTGCAGGTCTTTGATGACCTGATCTTTCTTCGGTGCGTAGGCAATCACGGCCGCCGCGACTGCCCGCTCCTCCGGCTCGGCCCCAGTGCGCAGGACGTCGCGCAGCGTGGCCAGATTGTCCACCGCCAGGCTGGCGAATTGCTCCTGCACCCGGCGCGCTGCCGGGTCCGCCATGCGCGATTCGCCGGCAGTCAAGTCTTCCGCCGCATTTCCGAACTGAGCGGCGCGCTCGACCGCGCCTACGTATTCCTGATAGGCCGCCATGATTGCCTCGGGCAGGGCGGCGGTGCCGGCGGGCGATGGGCGCACGCCGAAATGGGGCGCTCCGCGCTCCTCAATCCCAATGAACAGGATGACGCTCTTGCCGTCGCAGCACACTGCCTCGACGCGCGCCGCCGCCACGCCGGGCAGCAGTTCGAGCTTCTCCTCCATATCGCCCCGCGAAGGCGGCAAAGGGGCGCCCGTCTTCAGGTCGAGGGTTTCGACCACTTTGTCTGGAGTGAGTTTGCGTAGTCCGTAGAAGTTGATGTCGCCGGTAATCGGGGGTTGGGCCGCGGCGGTGCACACCACCGCCGCGAGTATCGCGAACTTCAGAAGCACACTACTCAGACGCGCCAGATCGAAATTCGGGTTCAGTTGCGTGCTTGCTGTTGCGCCAGCGGACCGATTACGGGCAGCACAATCGTCTTGCCCTGATAGGCCATGACCAGCATGTAGATGAAAAGACATAAAATCGCCAGCGAAATCAGCGGCAGCAGTGCCCACATGTGCAGCATCACGAACACTATGTTCGCCGCGATGCTGGCCACGATGCATGCGACGTTCAGAAAGATCGATTGGAAGGCGTGAAAACGAATCACCGGATTCCGGTTGTACGGTGTCAGGATCAGGAACAGAATTCCCGTGACCAGCCCCAGCACATAGCACAATGCCGCCGCCACATTCTCCGCGAGGCCCTCGGACTGCTGCACACCGGGACCGGCTGCAGCGGAAGGCGCCGCTCCTGCCCGGCTACCGCACTTCGCACAGAACTGCCCCTCCATCGATGCACCGCATGTCGCACAAAACGCCATATTGGGAATTCCTCCACCTAGACTCTAATGGGTGACGCGCCCGAGGGCAACCGTCGTCTGCCCCCGATTAGTGTCCTGGAGGCCCGATTACGAACTGCGGCACCACCGCGCCGATCGCCGCACCCACCCAAAGGGCGGGCGTGCCCATCCCCATCGCCGCCACCAGAAGCCCCGAGAGCGCTCCAATTCCGGCGCCGACCACTGCCAGCATCAATCGTTTGGCCATTTCAGTTCGTCTTCCGCTCGCTTTCCACGCAGGATTTCAGGTTCGATGCCGCAGGCATTGTTCCCCTCCAATTATCGCCCCCCAATGGCTGTTTCTGCCAGTGTGATGAGATGTCCCGGCGCCACCGGCCGTTGCTGCTGCTCGCCTTTCCGGTCGTCGCCCGTGCGCTCTAACCGCTCGTCGGCCCGTGCCGGGTGCGATAATCCGAGTCGTGCGCTCGATCATTGAACCCTTTCGCATCAAGAGCGTGGAGCCGCTGCGCCACACCACGCCGGAAGAGCGGCAGCACTACCTGGAAGCCGCCGGCTTCAACCTCTTTCTCATCGACGCCCGCAATATTCTGATCGACCTGCTGACGGACTCCGGCACCAGCGCCATGTCCACCGAGCAGTGGGCGGCCATCATGCGCGGCGATGAAAGTTACGCGGGCGGCGACAGTTTCTTCCGCCTGAAGAAGGCCGCCGACGAGCTGACCGGCTTTCGTCACATGGTGCCCACCCACCAGGGGCGCGCCGCCGAGCGCATACTCTTCACCGTGCTCTGCAAGCCCGGCGATGTGGTGCCGAGCAATACCCACTTCGACACCACCCGCGCCAACGTGGAAGCTACCGGAGCGCGCGCCGTCGATCTGCCCGTCCCGGAAGCGCGCGACACGCAGGCGCGGCTCGATTTCAAAGGCAATATGGACGTGGCCGCGCTTGAAGCGCTGATCGCCCAGGAAGGGGCGGCGCGCATTCCGCTGGTGATGCTCACTGTCACCAACAACTCCGGGGGCGGCCAGCCCGTGTCCATGGCGAACATCGAGGCGGTGAAAGCGGTGTGCGCGCAACACGGCATTCCGCTCTATCTGGACGCCTGCCGTTTTGCGGAAAATGCCTGGTTCATTCGCCTGCGCGAGGCAGGCTACGCCTCCTGGACGCCCAGGCAGATTGCGCAGAAGATGTTCCGCCTGGCGGATGGCTGCACCTTCTCCGCGAAGAAGGACGCCTTCGCCAATATCGGCGGCATGCTCTGCGGCAATGACGACCGCGTCTTCGCGCTGGAGACCAATCTGCTGATCCTCACCGAAGGCTTTCCCACGTATGGCGGGCTCGCCGGGCGCGATCTCGACGCCATCGCCGTCGGCCTCGAGGAAATCCTGGACATCCACTACCTCCACTACCGCATCACGTCCACGGGTTACCTGGGACGCCACATTGCCGATCATGGCGTGCCCATCGTGGAGCCGCCGGGCGGCCACGCCATCTATGTCGATGCCGCGCGCATGCTGCCGCATATCCCGCCCGCACAGTTCCCAGGACAGGCTCTGGCGGTGGAACTCTATCGCCACGCGGGCATTCGCAGCGTGGAAATCGGCAGCCTGATGTTCGGCGATGCGGCGCGCCACGAGCTGCTGCGCCTGGCCATTCCGCGGCGCGTCTATACGCAGAGCCACATCGATTACGTGGTCGAAGCGATCCTCGAAGTGAACGAGCGCAAGCACGAGATTCGCGGCATGGAAATTGTCGACGGTCCGCCCGTATTGCGCCATTTCAGCGCGCGAATGCGCCAGCTATAATTGAAGGTCCCTATGACCCCGAAATTGTGGCTCAGCCTGCAGGTGGCCGGTGTGTCGACGGCAGGCGGGTTGGTCTTGGGGCTGTGGCTGGCATACCGCCTGTCCACGCGCGTCCGCCCCGGCCGCAAGGCGCTGCTGGGCGCACTCATCGTTCTTTGGGCCGTACCCCTGATTCTGGCGGCGTACCTGATTCTGCGCCCCGCGTTCCCCTGGCAGGCCGGCGCCGCTGTGGGAACTCTGGCCGCGCTGCCGGTGGTGGTGCTGGGCTCGCGCTCCCGCGTGACAGAGGTCGATCGCGCGTATGGCGACGCGGCTCGCAGCCTCGGCTGCTCGGAGTGGCGCATCTTCTGGCGGGTCATGCTGCCGCTGGCGTGGCCGGCGATGCTGACCGCCGCGGCGCTGGCGTTTCTCCGCGTGTGGGCGGAGTGGTGCATCGTGGCTGCCTTATGACCCACGCCCGCATCGCCGGTAGCGAACTCGAGATCGACCTCGCGCTGCCCGATGGCATCACTGCACTGCACGGCCCCGCGGGCTCCGGCAAAACGGCGCTGCTCGAATCCATCGCCGGCTTCCGGCGTCCCGCGCGAGGCCGCATTCTGGTGGGTGACGCCATTGTTTTCGACGCGGAGGCCGGCGTGAATCTCCCGGCGCGGCAACGGCGTTGCGGCTGGGTCGGCGCGAACGAAGCCCTGTTCCCGCACATGACGGTTCGCCAGAACCTTCTCTTCGCGGCGGGCCGCTGGGCGCCCCTGGAACGCACCCGGCGCGTCGCCGAAATGTTGGAACGTTTCGAACTGGCCGACACTCTCGAAATGCGCCCGCACCATTTGAGTGCCGCGCGCCGTCTGCGTGTGGAGGTGGCGCGCGCCCTCATGTCGGAACCGCGCGCCCTGCTGCTCGACCGCCGCCAACCCGATGAGGCCCTGCTGCGGCTGCTCGCCGAAGCCTTCGACGGGCCCGCGCTGATCGTGATGGACAGCCTCGATCTCTGCTACGCCGCCGGTTGCCGGCTGGCGCTCATCGAAGGCGGCCATCTCGCCGGCTGCGGCCCTGCCCGCGATCTGATGGAGCGCCCCGAGAACGCAGATGCCGCGCGCCTGGCAGGCTTCAGCAACGTGTACGCCGCCACCGTGGCCGCGCTCGATCCGGGCCGCAATCACTGCCGCCTGGAGTGTCAGGATTTCGTGCTCAGCGCGCCTTACCTGAAAGGGCACCTCAATGGCGACCGCGTCTGGGTGGGCATTCGCGCCGAAGACGTCCGGGTGCATACCGATTCCATGGAGGCTGACATTAACTACGTCCCCGTGGCTCTGCTGCGGGTGTTGGAGCGTCCGCGCACCGTCCGCCTGGAATTTGCCGGAGGCATCGCCGCCGAAATTTCGCGCGAACAGTTCGCGCGCCAGAAGGATAATAAAGGTTGGCAGGTGGAGTTCCCTCCCGCGGCGCTCCGTGTGTTTTAGCCATGCCGTTACAGACTCTCGCCGAATATGAAGTGCTGGCAGTCCGGGTTCACGGGCATCTCTGCGCCGGGCAGGTGCTCGGCCTGCGCATGGCGATGCACGGCCTGACCCTGCTCGAACTTCAAGATCCGTTGGGCGGTGATCGCAAGCGCCTCATCTCTTATGTGGAGATCGATCGCTGCATGACGGACGCGATCGGCGTGGTGACGGGCTGCCGGCTCGGCAAACGCGCGCTGAAACTCCGCGATTTCGGTAAGGCGGCCGCGACGTTCTGCGATCTGCAGGCCGGGCGCGCCGTGCGGATCGCCGCGCGCGAAAGCAGCAAACAGCAGGCCCGCCGGCTCTATCCCGAACTGCCGGAGCGGGAGGCGCAAATGCGCGCCTATCGGGAAATGGACGCCGCGGACCTGTTCGATACCCAGTGGGTTCAGGTGAGCATGCAGGAGGAAGATCTTCCCGGCTATAAGGCGGCGCGCGTAATCTGCGCGCAGTGCGGGGAAGCAATCAGTTTCCGCCGCGAAGTGGATGCCGGCGGCCGCACGCTGTGCCGCGCATGCGCGGGCGAAGGAGACTACCGCGTGCTCTGATGCTCCGTTATTACATTACAGACCGGCACGCGGCTGGTGGAGAAGCGGCGCTCGTGGAATCCGTGAACCGCGCGCTGCAGGATGGAGTCGAACGCATTCAGGTGCGGGAAAAGGACCTCTCCGCGCGGGCGCAGGTGGCACTGGTCCGCCGTATTCTGGCCCTGCCCAATCCGCACGGCACGCGCATCCTGGTGAATTCCCGGATCGATCTCGCGCTCGCCACCGGGGCGCACGGGGTGCATCTTCCGGGCGGCTCCGTGGCTCCCTCCCTGTGGCGCGGCATGGTGCCTCGCGGCTTCCTCATCGGAGTTTCCGCGCACTCGTTGGATGAGTTGCAGCGCGCCCAGGGGGAGGGCGCCGATTTCGCGGTGTACAGCCCGATCTTCCCGGTGCGCTCCAAGGCCGGTTACGGTCCGGCGCTGGGGGTGGAAGCGCTGGGCGCGGCGGTGCGCAGCGTCGCCATCCCGGTGCTCGCGCTGGGGGGCGTTAGCGCGGAAAATGCCAGCGAGTGTATGGCCGCCGGCGCCGCCGGCGTCGCCGGCATCTCCATGTTCCAGGGATAGAGCGTTCCAGGGATAGAATCGGGCTCGCCGCTCGGTAGGGCGATACCACGTCCGGCACCATGGCCGTCACCGGTCCCGCGCCGGCGGGAGGCGGGATTCACCGTGAGTGCTTCCCCGAATTCGTTGCTGTTTCCAAGGGGCGGATTACGCTGGTTTCCGACGGGGAAACGTGCCACGGAAGGGACTGGTTTTTCTTGCTGGAATGATGCTGGAAAATTACCAGCCGGGTGGCCACTGCGGATATACTGACCAACTAGGAGAGTACCAACTTAATGTCGCTCAGAATTAACGATACAGCGCCTGACTTCACCGCGGAAACCACCCAGGGGACCATCCACTTCCACGAATGGATCGGTGACGGGTGGGCGGTTCTGTTCTCGCACCCCAAGGACTTCACTCCTGTATGCACCACCGAACTCGGCTACATGGCACGGCTCAAACCCGAGTTCGATAAACGAAACACCAAGATCATCGGCCTCAGTGTCGACCCGGTTACCAACCACGGCAAATGGGCTGCCGACATCGAAGAGACCCAGGGCTCGGCCGTCACGTACCCCATGATTGGGGATCCCGAACTCAACGTGGCGAAGCTGTATGACATGCTTCCGGCCGACGCCGGCACCACGTCGGAAGGGCGGACCGCCGCCAACAACGCCACCGTGCGCACCGTTTTTGTGATCGGACCCGATAAGAAGATCAAGTTGATGCTGATCTACCCGATGACTACCGGCCGCAACTTTGACGAAGTCCTGCGCGTGCTCGATTCGATGCAACTCACTGCCAAGCACAAGGTAGCCACGCCGGTGAACTGGAAGTCCGGCGAAGATGTCATCATCGTGCCCGCGGTTTCGGATGAAGAAGCCCGGCAGACGTACCCCGCCGGTTTCAAGACCGTGAAGCCCTACCTTCGGACGGTCGCCCAGCCGAAGTAGCGTCGGAGCTATCAGCTATCAGCTATCAGCTTTCAGCTCTCAGCCTCGCCTCCGGCGTGGGCGGATTGAATAACTGGTGACCTTTGGGCAAAGCAGCAGTATCGTGTTTGCCATGGGGAGCGATTCCCGCGGTTAGTCACCAGCCCGCGAACGGCATCGCCGCCGATTGTCCAGCGCGACAGGGTCCTTTTTGGAAGGCCAAGTCATGCTGGACGTGAGGCGGCTCTTTTTTTGCTGAACGGAGCAAGTGGAGCACCGGAGGCCCCGTACAGGTCGGGTGGTTCGCGCTCTCATCTCGCTGGCGGCTCAGCGCAATTCTTGTGGCTGGAATGCTCTGGCCCTTTCGGGATGGCTTTTGGGGGAAGACTGGGTGGGCAGCGGCCGAAGGCTAAGCTGAAAGCTGAAAGCTGATCGCTGAAAGCTAAAAAAATGGTTCCAAGTGACCTGATTTCCAGCCTGGCTCTCTACCGGCATGCAC
>JBDTMZ010000003.1:0-5452 GCA_039934035.1 Candidatus Solibacter sp.
TTACTTCTGCCAAACGAAATACACCTCCCAACCGGACCTGGAATACTCATACGAGATGCGGGATTCAGCCTGGAGGGCGGCCTGTTTGGTAAGAGGCGCCACATGCATTTTCCTACACTTCGTACAAGAGGTACTGATATCATAGGTTGTTGACAAAGAAAGTCAAGCCAAAATTTCTGACGTCGCGAAGCGGGCACGCTTGCTTGCTCAATTCGCCGTTTGTTTTCAGTGGTTTAGGCTGAAATGGAAAAACTGTTGGCAATCTTGCTGGCAGGCGGCGCAGGAGAGAGGCTCTACCCCCTGACCAAGGACACCGCCAAACCGGCCGTGCCCTTCGGGGGAGCTTACCGAATCATCGATTTCACCCTCTCCAACTGCATTAACTCCAACATACGTCGAATCTTAATCCTAACACAATATAAATCCTTGGACTTAACCCGGCATATAAGGGATGGCTGGAACATCCTTTCGCCGGCGCTGGGCGAGTATGTGGAAGTAATTCCACCGATGAAGCGGGTGCACGACGATTGGTATCAGGGGACGGCGGACGCGGTCTTCCAGAATTTCCACAGTATCGAAGCCGAAAACCCGGAAGCGGTGCTGATCGTTTCAGGCGATCACATATACAAGATGGATTACGGTGACATGGTCGATTGGCATCGCGCGCATCAGGCGGACGTCACGCTGGCGACGATCCAGGTGGCGCCGCAGGAAGCGGGGCGATTCGGCGTGCTGGAAATTGCAGAGGATTTCCGCGTGACGGGATTCGAGGAGAAGCCGCGCCACGGAAAGCCGGCGCGGTCGCGTTTCGATTCGAGCATGGTAAGCGCGTCGATGGGGATTTATCTCTTCAATCGTGCGCTGTTGATCGAGGCGCTGCATGAGGACGCGCAGAACCCGGAATCGACCCACGATTTCGGGAAGGACGTGATCCCCCGCCTACTCAGCGCGTGCCGCGTGATAGCCTACGATTTCCGCGACATCAACGCCAAGCAATCGCGTTACTGGCGGGACGTGGGAACCCTGGACGCTTATTACGAAGCCAATATGGATCTGGTCTCGGTAACACCTGAATTCAACCTGTACGATCAGCACTGGCCTATCCGCACGCGAGCCACCCAGCAGCCGCCGGCGAAGTTTGTATTTGCGCAGACGGGCCGGAGAATGGGGCTCGCGCTCGATTCCATCGTGAGCGCCGGGTGTATCGTATCCGGCGGCAGGGTGCTGCATAGCGTCCTTGCCCCCGGCGTGCGGGTGCACAGCTATTGCGAAGTGGAGTATTCGATTTTGATGCCCGGGGTGGAGATTGGGCGCTACAGCCGGCTCCGCCGCACGATTGTGAATACGGGCATCAAGATCCCCGAAATGCATACCATCGGGTTCGACTCTGCAGTCGACCTGGCGAACGGCTATCAAGTGACCGAGGGCGGAGTAACCGTCGTTGGGAATTGATGGCATTCAGCGAGCCGATTTTTTAGTGAGGAGCACTACTTTGATGACAATCGTAAAGATAATTGGACGAGAAATTCTGGATTCGCGCGGGAATCCCACAGTGGAAGCGGATGTTTATCTCGCAGACGGCAGCATGGGACGCGCGGCAGTGCCATCGGGCGCGTCCACCGGAGAATACGAAGCAGTCGAACTGAGAGACGGCGATAAGGGCCGGTATCTGGCGAAGGGCTGCCTGACGGCCGCCGCCAACATCAACGGCGAGATCGCGCTCGCGCTGCACGGCAAGGATGCCACGGCGCAGGGCGAGATCGACAGCACGATGATCGCTCTCGACGGGACGCCGAACAAGGGCCGGTTGGGCGCCAACGCGATCCTGGCGGTATCGATGGCAACGGCGCGCGCGGCCGCGGTCGCGCAGCGCACTCCGCTGTATCGTTACCTGGGTGGCGCGGGCGCGAATACGCTGCCGGTGCCGATGATGAATATCATCAACGGCGGCGCGCATGCCGACAATTCGGTGGATGTGCAGGAATTCATGATCGCGCCGTATGGCGCGCCGAGTTTCCGGGAAGCGCTGCGCATGGGCGTGGAGATCTTCCATACGCTGAAGAAAGTGCTGTCCAAGAAGGGCTATTCGACGGCGGTGGGCGATGAGGGCGGTTTCGCTCCCATGCTGAAAAGCAACGAAGAAGCCATCGAGAGCGTGCTGGAGGCGATCGCCCAGGCGGGCTACAAGCCGGGCGAGAACGTGGGCATCTGCCTCGACCCCGCGTCCAGCGAGTACTTCAAAGATGGCAAGTACATCTTCAAGAAGAGCGACAACAGCGCCCGCGATAGCGCCCAGATGGTCCAATACTGGGATAACTGGGTCCGCCAATATCCCGCCATCATCTCCATCGAAGACGGCATGGCCGAAAACGATTGGGATGGCTGGAAGCTGATGACCGACACACTGGGCAAGAAGATCCAACTGGTGGGCGACGATCTGTTCGTGACCAATCCGAAGATCTTCGCCAAGGGGATTGCAGCCGGCGTGGCGAATTCGATTCTGATCAAGGTGAACCAGATCGGCACCCTGAGCGAAACGCTGGAAGCCATGCAACTGGCGGCGAACTCCGGCTACACGGCGGTAGTATCCCACCGTTCGGGCGAGACCGAAGATCCCATCATTGCGGACCTGGCGGTGGCGACCAATGCGGGCCAGATCAAGACCGGGTCGGCGAGCCGTACCGACCGCATCGCCAAATACAACCAGTTGCTGCGGATCGAAGAGCGCCTGGGTTCGTCGGCTGTATTCCCCGGCAGAAAGGCATACCGCAAGTGAAGAAACTGGTTCTGCTACGCCACGGTGAAAGCACCTGGAACAAGGAAAATCGCTTCACCGGCTGGACCGACGTCGATCTGAGCGACAAGGGACGGCAGGAAGCGAAGGAAGCGGGCGAAGTGCTGCGCGCGGGAGGCTACGTGTTCGACGTGGCCTACACCAGCGTCTTGAAGCGGGCGATTCGCACTCTGTGGATGACGCTGGATGGGCTGGACCTGATGTGGATTCCGGTGCATCGCTCGTGGCGTCTGAACGAGCGTCATTATGGCGCGCTGCAGGGGCTGAATAAGGCGGAAACCGCGGCCAAGTTCGGCGAGGACCAGGTGAAGATCTGGCGCCGCAGTTACGACATACCGCCTCCGGTACTGACGGCGGACGACGAGCGCTATCCGGGGCACGATCCACGTTACAAGGGTCTGACGAAAGAGGAACTACCGCTTACCGAATGCCTGAAGGATACGGTGGCGCGCTTCCTGCCGTTGTGGCACGAGACCATCGCTCCCGCGATTCAGAGCGGGCAGCGGGTGGTGATCGCGGCGCACGGAAATAGTCTGCGGGCGCTGGTGAAGTATCTGGATAACGTGAGCGAAGCGGATATCGTCGAATTGAATATTCCGACGGGCATGCCGTTGGTTTACGAACTTGACGACGATCTGAAGGCACTCAATCGTTACTATCTCGGCGACCCCGAGAAGGTCAAGGCCGCGATGGACGCGGTGGCGAATCAGGGTAAGAAGAAGTAAGTTCGTCACTACCCTCCTTATGCCGCTGACGCCAGCGGCATAAGGAGGTTTTTGTGCGGGGCCGCTCTTGGCGTACGGCGCGCCGCACCAGGAGGCCCCCTGTGTCATACTCTCTCCGAGGAGGGACCCCATGAAACTCCTGGCTTTCGCCTTCGCCATGTGCGCATTAGCGCAGGATGTTCCTGTCGCCTCATCTGCCGGCGAGCCGGAAACGGGCCCACTGGGTTCATTTCTGTATTACGTTGAGCAGATCGCCCGCCTTGGCAATCCAACACCCGGCTCGCTCCCGACTGTTAGAGATGCGGTTGCTCTCTACCTCCGTGAAGAGTTTCGCTGCACCGATCAGGAGACGCAGGCGCTGCAAGCAGTCGCCGCTTCGTATGTCCGGCGGGTAGACCTGATTCGCGCGCCCTACGGGCATCTCGTCTTCGAAGCCCGGCTGGAATTTGCCGATACCGGCCAGGAGTCCATAAAGTTCAATCAGGCAATGAAGAAGATGAACGAACAACTGGCGGAACAGGCGGTACAGGCAAAACAGCAACTGAAGGCTGCTCTGCGGGACGAGCGCTTTGAGAGATTGGACGCATGGGTCCACAGCGCCGACGCGAAGCGCTGTGTGGGTGGTCCATGCGTGATCAAGCGCTAGCCTAAACCAGTGCAACCACCGCGGCGCTTACCGGACCTTCGCCGACCGGAATCATCGTGAACAGCGGCGCCGACTTGTAGCGCTTGACGCGGTCGCCGCCCACCTGATTGCCACCCAGCGAGAAGATGCGGATGACCGCCAGGTCTCCCGATTTTTCGTTCAACACGAGCGCGTACTCGTTGTCCGGCGTGATCACGATCTGGCGGGGTTGACTGCCCACCTGCACCACGGCGACGAATTTGCCGGTTTCGACATCGAGCACGGTGACCGTGTCGGCGCCGGGATTGGTTACCAGGAGATACGAGGGTGGCCGGTCGGTATCGGTGGCCGCCATGGCGCCGGGAGCGTGTCCGGCGAGCAGGGTTTCCCAGACTTCGGTGCGGTAGGGGAAAACGCTGACCACCGCATCCATGCCGTCGCCGGTGACGTAGAGGTTGCCGTCGCCGGTGAAACAGAATTCGCGGGGAGCGATGGAGAGCGGCAGCCGGACGATGGTCTTTCCGGTAGGCGTGTCGTAGAAAGTCAGGCTGCGGTCGGTCTGGCTGCCGGCAATCAGTTGGCGGCCGTCGCCGCGAAATCGCGCGAGGCAGGGTTCGGCGGCGGCTTGAATCGTGCGGTCGATGGAGGCGCGGGCGAGGGAGACCACGCTGATAGTTTTGGCGGCGGCACTGACGATGCAGGCTTCGTCGGCTTCGCGGCTCAGGTCGAAATCGAGGGGTACGCTGGCGAGACGGATGTGGCGGCCGGGGCGCATGGTGTCGAGCGGGATTTCGACGAGGCTGGCGGGATCGCGATAAAGCACCCAGAGGGCATCGCCGGTACGCGAGAGGCGCATGGCGATGGCTTCGTTGCCGGCGCGCGCGCGGCGGGTGAATTGCAGCAGTCCGGCCTCAAGTTCGTGGACGGTGCCGCTGGCAGGCGTGAGGACGTACGCCTTGGTGGTTTTGGGGCGGGCCACAATTTGGGAGGGTGCGGCGTCGAGGGCCATGCGCTGGCGGGTGCGGAAGCGGGTGAGGTCGACGACGGCGATGGAGCGTCCGTCCCGGTTGGCGACGAAACAGAATCCCTGGAAGCGTTTGGCTTTCGGTGTCGTACAGCCGGCGGCGGCAAGGGAACTGAGCAGCAGGTGTCGCCGCGAAATCAGGGGACGGTTCACTCTGCTATTTTAAGCCGCGGCAGGGAAGAACGTGCGGCTCATGTTATGCTCAATAAAGCCTCGCACGCAGCAAGCCGGAGAGATGGCCGAGTGGTTGAAGGCGCACGCTTGGAAAGCGTGTATAGGGGAAA
>JBDTMZ010000004.1:0-70146 GCA_039934035.1 Candidatus Solibacter sp.
GCGGCACCTACTTCCCGCCCGAGAACCGCTGGGGCCACCCCGGCTTCGGCTCCATCCTCAACCAGGTCGCCCAAGCCTGGCAAAGCGACCGCGCCAACGTCGAAGAGGTCGGGCGCAACGTGGTGGAACAACTCCGGCAGCAGAGCGACGTCGCACCCAATCGCGCCGGACCCGCCTTCGACGCCAGCTCGCTCGAAAGTGCCTTCAATATCTTCCGCCGCACCTTCGATTCCCGCCTAGGCGGCTTCGGCGGCGCCCCCAAGTTCCCCCGCGTCTCCGTCCACCACTTCCTGCTGCGCTACTTCGCCCGCACCAAGAACCCCGAGGCCCGCGACATGGCCCTCCTCACCCTCCGCGAAATGACCCGCGGCGGCATGAACGACCAGCTCGGCGGCGGCTTCCACCGCTACTCCGTTGACGACCGCTGGTTCGTCCCTCACTTCGAAAAAATGCTCTACGACCAGGCCCAGATCGCCATCTCCCTGCTCGAAGCCTTCCAACTCACCGCCGACCCTCAGTACGCCGACACCGCCCGCGCCATCTTCGACTACGTTCTGCGCGACATGACCGACCCCGCCGGCGGCTTCTACTCCGCCGAAGACGCCGATAGCGTCATCTCCGAAGACCATCCCGACATCAAGGGCGAAGGCGCCTTCTACATCTGGAGCCTCGAAGAACTCCGCATCCTGCTCCCCCAGCCCACGCTCGACTGGTTCTGCTATCGCTACGGCGTCCAGGAAACCAGCAATGTCGACAACGATCCCCACGGCGAATTTACCGGCAAGAACATCCTCTTCCAGGCCTACTCCCTCGACGCGACCGCGGCCCACTTCAACCAGCCGGTACAAGCCGTCCGCGATGTGCTCGACCACGCCGCCGGCGTCCTCATGGCAGCGCGCTCCAAGCGCGTCCGCCCACACCTCGACGACAAGGTCCTCACCGCCTGGAATGGCCTCATGATTTCTGCCTTCGCCAAAGCCGGTGCCGTGCTCGACGACCCGCGCTATGCCGAGGCCGCCCGCCGCGCCGCGGAATTCCTCGCCGCCAACCTCTACGATCCCGCCACCGGCCTCCTGCTCCGCCGTTACCGCGCCGGCGAGGCCGCCATCCCCGCGTTCCTCGACGACTACTCCATGTTCGTCCAGGGCCTGCTCGATCTCTACGAGGCGCAATTCGACTTGCGCCACCTCGAACTCGCCGTACGCCTCACCGAAAAACAGCGCGAGCTCTTCGAGGACACCGAAAACGGAGGCTTCTTCAGCTCCACGGCCGGAGCGCGCGATCTCGTCCTGCGCGTGAAAGAGGATTACGATGGCGCCGAGCCTTCCGGCAACTCCGTCGCCGTCTCTAATCTGCTGCGCCTCGCCCTCCTGGTCAACCGCGCCGACTTCCGCGAATCGGCGGAACGCTGCTTCGCCGCCTTCGCCAGCCGCCTGCAACTGGCGCCCGTCGGCGTTCCCCAGATGCTCGCCGCCTGCGAATTCGCCCTCGGCGAACCGCGCGAAATCATTCTTGCCGGGCCGCGCGATTCCGCCGCGCTCAAGGCCATGCTGCGCGAACTGAACACCCGCTTCATCCCCAACCGCGTCGTGCTGCTGGTGGATTCTCCCGAGACGCAGCAAAAGCTCGCCTCCAGCGTTCCTGCCATCGCGTCCATGGGCGCCGAAGGCGGTGTCCGCGCGTACGTTTGCCGCGATTACACGTGCCAGCTACCCGTTTCCGAACCGGCGCGCTTTGCCGAGTTGATACAATACTAAATTCACCCCACATTCAAGGAGAACTCATGGAAAGACCAGGAGCTACAACACTTAAGGGAAATCCCCTCACGCTGGTCGGGCCCGAGCTGAAAGTCGGCGACACCGCCCCCGATTTCAGCCTCACCGACAACGGACTCAAGTCCGTCACCCTGCAAGATACCGGCAAGGGAGTGCGCATCATCAGCGTCGTGCCGTCCCTCGACACCCCGGTTTGCGACGCCCAGACCAAGCACTTCAACGAGGCCGCCGCCGGACTCCCCGGCGTCGACATTCTCACCGTCAGCATGGACCTCCCCTTCGCCCAGAAGCGTTGGTGCGGCGCCTTCGGCGTCGACAAAGTGAAGATGCTTTCCGACCATAAGGACGCATCCTTCGGTTCGAATTACGGAACTTTGATCAAGGAACTGCGAATTGAGAGCAGGGCCATTTTCGTTCTGGACGCCAACAACAAGGTCGTTCACGCCGAATACGTCAAAGAAGTAGCCGATTTTCCCAATTACGAGACCGCGCTTGCTGCCGCCCGCAGCGCCAGCGCCTAGTAAGCCTGCAGCATGACGGGGTGGCCGCTCTCGCGGGAAGCGCGGCCGCCCTCTTAGGGGTCTTCACTGAATTCCACCGAACCATCGGCGGCAGTTACCGCGGAACGCGCCCTGACCCGCGCCGTGGACAGTCCACTGGTGCGTGGCGGACTCACCATCGTCGCCGGCGTCCTGACCGGCAACGTCCTGGGTATCTTTCGCGTCGCGCTGATTGCGTACCTGCTCGGCACCCATAGCTACGCCGACTCTCTCGCCGTTGCCATGGGGCCGCTCGATACCCTGAATTCGGTTCTCATCAACAGCGTCATCTTCGCCTTCGTGCCGCTGCTCACCGCGGCCCAGGGCGCCGAGCGTACCGCGCTCTTTCTGAAATTGACGCGTGCCTTCGTCTGGGTCTTCGCGGCGATTTCGGCCAGCGTCATTCTGGCCGCGCCCCTGCTGATGCGCGCCCTCGCCCCCGGACTCGATCCGAAATACTTCGACACCGCCGTCAACCTGCTGCGCATCCTGGCCCTCTCCACCTTGTTTGCAGGCGTGGCGGCCGTGCACTGCGCAATGCTGTACACCCACCGCCGCTTCGGTCCGGCGGCGTTCTATCAGGCGGCTCTCAACGTCTTCACCATTGCCGGCGCGCTCTCGCTCTGGAAATTGCTCGGCGTCTACGCGTTCGCCATCGGCTATTCGGTGGGCGCTGCCGCCCAACTCGCCATCGTCTATTTCGCCTCGCGCCGCGGACTCCAAACCCACGATCTGCCGCCTTGCCCCGTGCGCTGGCGAGAGATCCTCGCCAAGCCCGCATTCTTCGTCGTCTATGCCGCCGGACTCGGACTGAATATCACCTTCACCCGCGCCTATGCCACGCACTCCGGCCCGGGAATGGCCGCCGCGCTCGATTACTGCATGCGCGGAGTCGGCGTGCCGCTCGCCCTGCTGGTGCAGCCCATTTCCAACTCGCTGCTGCCCGAAATCGCCCGCCTGCGCAGCCTCCTCCGCCTGCGCGATGCACTGCGCCTGATCGATAAGACCATCGCTTTCGCGGCGCTGGTCGCCATCGCCGGCTGCGCCTTCGCGCTCACCTTTCGGAAGCCTGCCATCGCGCTGCTCTTCCAGCACGGCAGCTTTACCGCCGATTCCACGCGGCTCGTAGCGTCTGCGTTCCTCGCTCTCGGTCCCAGCCTGATCGGTTGGAGCCTGATCGAAATCCTGGCGCGTTCGCTTTTCGCCCTGGATCGTCCATGGCCTCCGGTTCTCGCCGCGCTCATTCCGGTGCTGATCAATGTGGCCATCACCCTGAGAGTGGGCCCCTTCCACCCGCAATACCTCGGCCTGGGAGCTTCGGTAGGCCTCATCTCCGGGTTCGCCGTGCTGCTCGTCATGGCCCACTCCAGCCGGCAGCGCTGGCTCAATCAGGGCTGAGCGGCCGTGCCCCTCTTCGGCGCGCTTCACCTGACGCTCCTCCTGCTCATTGCCTCCGCATGCGGGATTTTATCCCTGGTCTGCCTCCGGGGAACGTGCGTCCGCGCCGTCCGCCTCGCGGTGGGCTGGGGCATCGTCGTCAACGAACTGATCTGGTGGGCCTTCCGTTACTCACACGAAGGTGTGCACCTTTGGAACCTGCCTCTTCAGCTCTGTGACGTCACCCTCTGGATGTCCGCCATCGCCTGTATTACCCTCAATCCCCGCGTCGTCGAGTTCGCCTATTTCGGCGGACTCGCCGGCGCCGGCATGGCCCTACTCACGCCCGACCTCTGGACGCCTTGGCCCAGTTACCCCGCCATCTACTTCTTCATCGCTCACGGCGGCATCGTGCTCGCCGTCTGCATCCTGGTGTTCGGCCGCATACAGCCCCTGAACGCAGGAGCGGTCTGGCGCGCCTATGGAATGCTGCTCGCCTTCGCCACGGCCATCGGCATCGTCAACGTACTGGCCGGCACCAACTACATGTACCTGCGCGCCAAGCCCAAAGGCGCGTCGCTCCTCGACCAACTCGGTCCATGGCCGAACTACCTGATCGCAGCCGCGATCGTCGCGCTCGCCCTCTTTTGGCTGCTCTGGCTGCCCGTCCGGCCGCGCGCCCACAAATATTTCCGCGCTACCCCCTAAGTTCCACGCGCGGCCAGCGTCATACACTCAGATGAGACCGCTCCTGATCCTGCTCACCGCTACCGCTGCCTTGGCGCAGACTCCGGAAACACCCGTCGCTTTTGACGCCGTTTCCGTGAAGCCCGCCAGCGCCCCGGGCGGACGAGGAGGCATGCGCCTGCCGGAAATTAAGGCGACGCCGGGCATGGTCGTGGCGCGCCTTTCCTCCCTGAGAAGCTGTATTGCCTGGGCTTACAACGTGCTCGATCAGCAAGTGTCCGGTCCGGACTGGATGGATCAGCAGCGCTTCGACATCACCGGCAAAGCTGCCGGTCCGGCCGACGAAGCCACCCTGCGGGTGATGATGCAGGCCATGCTGCTGGACCGTTTCAAGCTGGCCTTCCACCGTCAGAACAAAGAAGTGCAGGCCTACGTGCTGACGGTCGGTAAGAACGGGCCCAAATTCAAGGAATCGAAGACCGAGGGCGAAATGAATCTCGAGCCCAACCAGAGCCAGATGAGCGTTTCGGTTCAGCACGCGCCGCTCTCGCAATTGACCAGCCTGATGAGCCAGATGTTGCGCGGCCCGGTGGTCGACAACACGGGACTGACCGGCCGCTACGACATCAATGTCAATCTTGGCAAGTGGATCTCGGACGCTGCCAGTCGCGGTCCTGAACTGGCGAACGATCCCTCGGCGCTGCTGGTGCCGATCCTGGCGGAGGAGTTCGGCCTCAAGCTGGAATCGAAAAAGATGCCACTCGATCTGCTGGTGATCGACCACATCGAGAAGACGCCCACCGAAAACTAGCTCATTTGAGCGGCGTAACCACCCACTGGTTGCAGCAGTCTCAAACTTATGCGACACCTCCTGATGCTGCTGTGCCTGGCCGCTTCGGCGACGGCACAGAGTCCGGCCGGCCGCTGGCTGAGCAACCTGAAAGTTCTTCGATCAGAGTTGAAGCTCAACGGCTCCACTCTCACTGGGCCGGGTTGAACGTAGCGAAATAGCGCCGCGGCTGTTGGGGCGGTGCATTTCGGACCAACAGGTGCTACACTCCGTGCCGTAAGGAGCCTATCATGCCGGCATCTCAGAACATATCGGTGTACCTGAATAACGCGTTGTCACCCACCCATGAGATGGTCGACCTCGATGGCGAGGCGGATCTCCCGGTGGAGATCCGGGACATGCCGGATCAGGTGTCGGGGCACTTTGTAGCCCTCGAACCAAACGTCGCTCAGGATATTGAAGCGGCGTGGAAGCGCGTCATGATGTTGAATACGACGCACGTGTTGTACACGTTCTCCTACGAGGCCGCGACACAAAGGTTCAGCGCGCGTAAGAGATAAGCGGCCTACAGTAACGTAAGGCCTCGTCTGCACAAGGCAGAGCCATGTGCCACGAGCCTCCAGACTCCTGAGACGGGTTAGCGGAACCGCACTTTCACGTCCGGCTTATTCTCCAGATGCGTGGTGTCGACGAAGCGGACGCGGGCGGGATTCGAGTTCATCACAATCGACTGCGTATGCACGCCGTCGCCGGTGAAGCGCGCGCCTTTGAGCAGGTTGCCGTCCGTCACTCCGCTGGCAGCGAACACGATATTGCGGCCGGGCGCGAGTTCGGCGGCGGTATAAATGCGATTCACGTCCTTGATGCCCATGGCCTGCATACGTTCTTTCTGGGCATCGTCCTTCACCACCAACCGGCCCAGGATTTCGCCGTTCAGGCAGCGTAGCGCGGCGGCGGTGAGCACGCCTTCGGGTGCGCCGCCCGAGCCCATGACGGCATGCACGCCCGTGCCTGCCACGCTGGCGGCGATGCCGGCCGAGAGATCGCCATCGGAAATCAGGCGGATGCGCGCACCGGCGGCGCGTATGTCGTCGATCAACTGGGCATGGCGCGGCCGGTCGAGCACCACCACCACCAGATCGTCAATGCCGCGCTGCAGGCGGCGCGCAATCGCCTTCAGGTTGTGCTTCACCGGAGCATCGAGGTCCACCGCGCCCTTAGCGGCTGGGCCCACGATGATCTTCTCCATGTAGCAATCCGGAGCGTGGAGCAGGCCGCCGCTTTCGCTGGCGGCAAGCACGGTGATGGCCCCGGCGCCGCCGGTGGCGCAGAGGTTGGTGCCCTCCAAGGGATCGACCGCGATGTCCACCGTCATCGTTCCGTTGGTGGCGCAGCCCACCTGCTCACCGATGTAGAGCATGGGCGCTTCATCGCGCTCGCCCTCCCCGATGACGATGGTGCCGCGGATGGCCACTGTGTCGAGGCAGCGGCGCATGCTTTCAACCGCAGCCTGGTCGCTGCTATTGGCGTCCCCCATGCCCATCGTGCGGGCGGAGGCAATCGCTGCGTCTTCCACGACGCGGAGCATTTCGAGCGAGAGGTCGAACATGTGATAGCTTTCTCCTGATGGCTAATGAAACAGTGCTGGTACTGTCGGCGGACCTGGCCGACCCTGATTTGAAACTCTTGGCGCGCTTGCCCGAGGAAGTCAACCTGGTGGTGGGCAGTTCCACGGAGGCGTTCGAGCGCTGGGCAAAGGACGCCACGGTGCTGCTGAGTTGGACCAAAGCCGGGCAGTTGTTGGGCGATGTGTTCGCGATGTGCCCGAATCTGCGCTGGGTGCATTCGCGCGCGGCGGGCCTGGACGGCGTGATCTTCCCGGAAATTGTGGAGAGTCCCGTGCCGCTGACCAACGGACGCGGCGTCTTCAGCCAGTCCCTGGGAGAGTGGGCGCTGGGCGCGATGCTTTACTTCGCGAAAGATTTGCGGCGCCTGGTGCGCCAACAGATGGAGGGGCGTTGGCAGCAGTTTGACGTCCTGGAAATCGCCGGGCAAACAGTGGGCATTCTCGGGTATGGCGATATCGGCCGCGCGGTGGCTGCCCGTGCAAACGCCATGGGAATGCGGGTGCTGGCCGTAAAACGCCACGCCCAATCGTACAATGCCGACCCGTTGATTCAGAAGGTCTACGCGCCGGAAGAACGTATCGAAATGATCAGTCAGTGCGACTATCTCGTGGTGGCGACGCCGCTCACGGAAGAAACGCGCGGACTGGTGGGTGAGAAGGAGTTCGGAGCAATGAAGCCGGATGCGGTGGTGATCAATCTGGGGCGCGGGCCGGTGATCGACGAGGCGGCCATGGTGAAGGCGCTGACAGAAAAGCGCATCAAGGGTGCGGCCCTGGATGTGTTCGAGAAGGAGCCGCTGCCGGAAGGGCATCCTTTCTACAAACTGGAGAACGTCCTGCTCTCTCCGCATTCCGCCGATCATACTGCGACCTGGACGCAACAGGCAATGCATTTCTTCCTGAAGCAGTTCGAGAAATACGCGGAGGGACAGCCGCTGGAGAATGTGGTGCAGAAGAAGTTGGGATACTGAGGGCAGTTTTCAGTTGTCAGTTGTCAGTCGTCAGTTGTCAGTCGTCAGTGGTTAGCTTTCAGCGATCAGCTTTCAGCTTTCAGCCCCGCCTCCGGCGTCGCCGGATTGAATAGCTGGTGACCTCTGAACGCATCGAGCTTGCGATGCGGAACGCGGGCCGCGGAGTGATTCCCGCAGCTTTACCAAGCTGTGGCATATGGCTCCGCCTTGTGCAGGCGAGCAGCGCTCGCCTCCCGACGCTGGACATCTTTTGCACCTTACGGCTGAGGATTTGCGTCTTCGACCATCCACAACAGGCCACAAAAAACCATGGCCCGTCCCGCCGCAGCCCGGTGGAACAGACCATCGCGCAGCGTGGTCTGTTCAAGGCGAGCAACAGCTCGCCACTCGCCGCGTAGACCATGAAGACTCCGCTGCCGTAGTAGCAAACCCGCAGCCCCTCCATGCTCTACCTCCCGCAGTTCGGAGACGCAGCATTTACCAAATTCGCAGTTCTCGCCATGCAGCGCGCCCGGCGAACAGCCGCCGCATTCGCGATACAATCAGGTCCCAAGTGCGGAGGAATTCCATGCGTCACCTGATCCTGACTATCGTTGGTGCGGCAGCGCTCCACGCCCAATCGTCGGCCACGCTCTTCAACGGCATCACGGCGGACCCATCGAGCCGTAAGCCCGCCGTCGCGTGCAAGCAACTTCGCACCCTCACCAGCCTGGACCTCTCGGTAATCAGCGCCACCCTCATCCCCGCCTCGCCCAGCGCGCCGGAGCACTGCCGCGTCAGCCTCATGGCACCGCCCGAGCTCGGCATGGAGGTGAATCTGCCCTCCGCCTGGAACGGCCGCCTCTACATGTTCGGCAATGGCGGCTGGGCCGGCGAGGCGTTCGATGCGGCCGGGCGCGTCGCCAGCCGCAACAAAGGGCTGAAGGCCGGCTTCGCCACGGCCGCCACTGACACCGGACATTCGGCGGCCACCGACCCGGGAGCCAGCTTCGCGCTCAGCCGTCAAAAGCTGCTCGACTATGGCTTCCGTTCGCTGCACGTCACCGCCGAAACCGCCAAGTTGCTGGCACGGACCTACTACAACGCCGCGCCCGCCAAATCCTACTACGAAGGCTGCTCGCAAGGCGGCCGCCAGGGACTCACCCTGGCCCAGCGCTACCCCGACGATTTCGACGGCATCATCGCCGGCGCGCCCGCGCTTTTCCAAACCGGCACCCACCTCTCCCGCGCCTATTGGATGAAAGGGCTCAACGAGAATCCGTTTCCCGCCGCCAAACTCGGTTTGCTCGCCACCAAAGTCTACGACCGGTGCGATGCCAAAGACGGCCTGAAGGACGGGCTGATCGACGATCCGCGCCGCTGCGATTTTCAGCCCGCGCGCGATCTGCCCAAATGCGCCGCCGGGAACGACGATGGCGATTGCTTCACCGGCGCGCAGATCTCCGCGTTGGAGCGCATCTACGGCGACGTCATGAGCAATGGCAAGCGCTTTTTCCCCGGTTGGCCGGTCGGTCCGGAGGTCGCCCCGCCCAACGGCCAGAGCGGTTGGGTCGGCCAGGAACTGGTCTCCGCCAACGGCTCCCCGGGCTCCTGGGCATCTTACGGCTTCAATTTCCAACGTTACATGGTGCCCTGGATTCGCAACGCGGGCGGAGACCCCGAGCCTGCCGCCGTATTCCGCAAGTTCGATATCGACAAGGACCCGCCCCGCCTCGCCGAACTGCACGAAATCCTGGATGCCAACGATCCAGACCTCTCCGCCTTCCGCAAACACGGCGGCAAACTCCTCATGTACTTCGGCTGGGCCGATCCGCAGCTCAATCCCAAAATGGGAGTCGAGTATTACGAGCAGGTGGCCGCGACCATGGGGTCGTCGACACCCGAATTTGCGCGCCTGTTCATGGTCCCCGGCATGTTCCATTGCGGCGGAGGCGTCGGCACCAACCAGTTCGATATGACCACGCCCCTGGTGAAATGGGTGGAGCAGGATGCCGCCCCGGAGCGCATCGAAGCCAGCCGCGTGACCGGCGGCAAAGTGGTACGCACGCGCCCGCTCTGCGCCTACCCGCAGACCGCCCGCTACCAGGGGACGGGCAGCATCGACGATGCCGCCAACTTCACCTGCGTCGATTCCCGGTAAGCCGCGGTTGGCGATAATAGTGCGGTGATCTCCGGCTTCAAGTTCTCGAGCTCCCTGGTGCTGTGCGCCATGCTGTTGCCAGCGCAGACCGCCGCCGTGCGCCCTCTGCGTACGCCTCCTTCGGAAAAGCTGACGGTGAATCTCGGCTTTCGCGATTGGGGCGCCGCCACCATCTCGGGAACTACCCTCCTGGCCGGAAACCAGACGGGGCGTGGGGGCGTTTTCGCAGTCGACACGGTCACCGGGAAGGCCCGCTGGAGTTTCCGCCCTGTCCTCCCTGGGGGTACCGCGTCCGTTTCCATGCGGCCCGCGGTGGCCGGCAATCTCGTGATCACCGCCTTTTCCACCGCCAACCCCGGAGCCGTGATCGCGGTCTCCCTGGCCACCGGAAAGGAAGTCTGGCGCGGACCCAACCCCGAACAGGACGCTGGTATCGCCGTGAGCGGGAACCTTGCCTACGTGCTGTCGAAGGACGGCAATTTCTATGCCCTCGACACCGCCACGGGACAGAAGCGGTGGAGCACTCCTTTTCTGACCGATCTCGCGCGCTGCGCCTCCGAACCGGTGGTGCGGGAGGGTGTGGTCTATTTCACGGCGATCGCCAAGTATGACGTGCCGGGCGCTGCCCGTCCCTACAGCTACTACCTGTTCGCCCTGGATGCGCAGACCGGCAAGGAACTCTGGCGATATCGCGCCGAAGCTCCCTACGTGCACACCGGCGTTTGCCTGTCACAGCCCGTGGTCACGGCCGATGCGATCTACGCCACAGGCGACAACTACCTGTATGGAGTGGTCCGCGTGACCGGACAAAATCTCTGGCCGCCCGTCGAAGTGCGCCGTCCGGTCGAGGGACGGGAACGCGGCATTTCCGTGTCCCCACTCGTCGATGCCGGCCCGGTATTGGTGGGCATCAGTGCCGGCTATCTCCTTGCCTTTAGCAAAGACACGGGACGCGCGGCGTGGGAAATTCCGGGAACCTACCGCGACAATTTTCCGGCAACCGCGGTCGCCGGCAACGTACTCTATTTTCAGGGCAGCCCCAGTATCAAGCCTGCCGCCAGCGCCTCCGGAACGCTGCACGCGCTCGACCTCGATACCAGACAGCTCCTCTGGTCCTTCACCCGTCCGACGGTGGAGCCCAACTGGTCTTTCGGGCGCCCGGTTCCGGTGGATAGCGGCCTGTGGGTAGCTTCGTACCAAACCTTCCTCAAGTTGGAATAGCGCCGTACCGGCTCCGCGCCCGCGCTTGCGGGGGCACGAATCTACTCGCCGCCGCCACCGCCGGGAAGCGGAGGAGCAGGGGGCGCGGGAGGCGCACCGGCAGGCGCACCGCTGACGCAACGGTTACTGCCGATATGTGGGCAGTGTCCGCCAGGACAATCTCCGCCGCTCCCATCATTTGCTGACTTACCAATGGCACTCCATCTGCATTGCCAGCAGGCATGAAGCTGAGGACTACGCTGTTGCTCTCTTTCGCCGCCTGCGCTTTCGCTCAGGAGCAGGCCCCTCTCAAGCTCAGCCTCCGCGATGCCGTCCAACTCGCACTCAAGCAGAACCCCCGCGTGATCCTCGCCAACCTGGGCGTCGCCATGTCCGACCAGGACCGTGCCATTGCCCGCTCGGCGCTCCTGCCCCAAGCCAGCGCCCGCGCCAACGAAACCCTCAACCGCACCAACATCGAAGCCGCCATCGGGATCCCCTTCCCGAATTTCCCGCAGCACGTCGGCCCCTACCGCTACGCGCAG
This sequence comes from Candidatus Solibacter sp., assembly GCA_039934035.1. Lineage (GTDB taxonomy): Bacteria > Acidobacteriota > Terriglobia > Bryobacterales > Bryobacteraceae > Solibacter. The sequence continues at coordinate 11,652 of JBDTMZ010000004.1, forward strand.
TTCGGCGTGGGCTTCACCGCGCCCGTCCTCGACCTCACACTCTGGCGCCGCTACCGCGCCAGCCAGTCGGCCATCGAAGGCTCCCGGGCGGCTGAAGTCACTGCCCGGGAAGAGAGCGTCATGCTGGTTGTCTCCCAGTACCTCGGCGGCCAGCGCGCCGCTGCCGAGGTGCAGGCCGCCCAATCCCGCGTCGGTCTCGCTCAGGCCATCTACGACCAGGCCGCCGACCTGCAGAAGGCCGGAGTGGGCACCGGCATCGACACCCTACGTTCCAACGTTCAGCTTCAGAACGACAAACAGCGCCTCATCGTGGCGCGAACCGACTTGGAAACTTCGCTCTTCGCGCTCTCCCGCCTGCTCAGCCTCGATCCCCGCCAGCGGGTGGAACTCGCCGACGCCGTCAACTTCTTCGATACCCCCGACGTCAGTCTCGACCAGACCCTGGAAGGCGCCTTCAAGACCCGTCCCGAAGTGCGCCAGATCCTCGCCCAGGAAGAGCGCGCCCAACTGGAACTCCGCGCCGCTTCCGACGCCCGGCTGCCGCGCGTTACGGTCTCCGGGTTCTGGTCCGAACAGGGTCTCAATAACTCCACCGCGATTCCGGTCTACAGCTACCAGGCGAATGTCGAGGTGCCGCTGTTCACCGGCGGCCGCATACAGGCGGAGCGCGCTCGCGCCGATATCGCCATCCGCCAGTTGAAGCAGCAGGATCAGGACATCCGCAATCGCGTCGCCCTCGAGGTCAAGACCGCTTTGGTGCAGCTCGCCAGCGCGCGCGGCGAAGTGGATGTCGCCAAACTCGGGGTGGAACTGGCGAGCCAGGAGGTGGAACAATCGCGCGATCGCTTCCAGGCAGGCGTCACCAACAACGTCGAAGTCGTGCAGGCGCAGAACGTGCTGGCGCGCGCCAACGACAATCAGATTGCGGCTCTCTACCGGTATAATCAGGCGCGCGCCGATCTCGCCCACAGCACCGGCCAGATGGAGGCGCTCTACGCCAAATAGCCTCGCGCTCCGGTCCCGGCCAGTCATCAGCCCCTGGATCATTGCCGCCACCGTGATGCTGGCCACCTTCATGGAGGTGCTCGATACCTCGGTGGCCAACGTGGCGCTGCCGCACATCGCCGGCAGCCTTTCGGCGACACCGGAGGAAGCCACCTGGGTCCTCACCTCCTACCTGGTGGCCAATGCCATCATTCTGCCCATGGGCGCATGGTTTTCCATGCTGATCGGCCGCAAACGTTTCTACATGATCTGCGTGGCGGTGTTCACCGTCAGCAGCCTCCTGTGCGGCATGGCTCCCTCCCTCGGCCTGCTGATCTTCTTCCGTGTGCTTCAGGGTCTGGGAGGCGGCGCGCTGCAGCCCATCTCGCAGGCCATTCTGGTGGAGAGTTTTCCGCGCGAAAAGCAAGGCATGGCGATGGCGTTCTACGGCATGGGCGTGGTGGTGGCGCCCGTCATCGGCCCGACGCTCGGGGGTTGGATTACGGACAATTTCTCCTGGGGCTGGATCTTCTTCATCAATCTTCCGGTCGGCATTCTTTCCCTCCTCCTGACCTCTTCGCTGGTTCACGACCCGCCCTACCTGCTGCGTAAGAGCCTGGGCAACGGGTTCCGTATCGACTACATGGGCTTTGCGCTGCTCGCGCTCGGGCTGGGGTCGCTCGAAATCGTGCTCGATGAAGGCCAGCGCAACGATTGGTTCGCCTCCAGCTTCATCGTCGCCTTCGCCATCCTCATGGTGGCCTGCCTTGTCGGCGTGGTGCTCTGGGAGCTGCGGCAGGAGCACCCGGTGATCGATTTTCGCGTGCTCAAGGAACGCAATTTCGCGCTCGCGACGCTCTCCATGCTGGTGCTCGGCTTCGTGCTCTATGGCAGCACCGCCCTGCTGCCCCTGTTCCTGCAAACCCTGCTTGGTTACACCGCCATGTTGAGCGGGATGGTGCTCTCCCCGGGCGGGATCGTCATCTGTTTCTCCATGCCGCTGGTGGGTTACCTGCTTCATAAATACCAGGCGCGATGGCTGGTCATCTTCGGCGTGGCGGTTTCCGCTGTCGGCCTGATCGCCATGTCCCGCTTCACCCTGCAAGTGGATTATCGGACCGCCGTGATGGGGCGGATGGTGCAGAGCTTCGGCCTGGCGTTCCTGTTCGTGCCCATCAGCACGGTCGCCTTCATGCGCATCCCGCGCGAGCGCATGAACTACGCCACCGGTCTCTATAATCTGGCCCGTAACATTGGCGGCAGTTCCGGAATTGCCGCGACTACCACGATCCTGGCGCGCCGCGCCCAGTTTCACCAGTCGGTGCTGGTCTCTCACCTGACGCCCTACGACGCGCAGTACCGCGACGCCATGAATAAAGCGTCCGCGGCGCTACAGGCAGGCGGCGCTTCCTCTGCCGATGCCGCGCGTCAGGCGCCCGGACTCATGTACGGGACTGTTCTCAAACAGGCTGGCATGCTGGCCTTCGCGGACGCATTTTGGGTGATGGGCATCCTGTTCCTGATCATCATTCCGCTCATGTTCCTGATTCGCAAGACCCCACCGGTGCGCGGACCGGTGGTGGTGGAGCACTGAGGATGTGCGCAAAGGTGCCGAAATAATGGCAGAACCGGTTTGCCGCCACAATCGGGCAGCCGGCGGAAGCCAAGCAGCATCAGAACGTTGCAGCCCGTTTGCATCTGGCCCTCCAGTTGCGACGTCAGATAAGGGAAGGAATAATTGAAGATGCCGGACGTGATGGACCAAGTAACGAAATCGCAGAGGGTGTCCAACGCGGCGCCGCCCGAACCTCGGCGCTCGCCCGTCAAGTTCATCCTTTTTGGAATGCTGTTGGCTGGAGTCGCGGCGAGTGTCTGGGCGTATTACCATTTCCGGGACCGGGTTTCCAGCGACGATGCGCAAGTGGATGCGCATATTGTCGCCGTGGCTCCGAAGATTTCGGGCAACGTCGTGGAAGTGCTCGTGAAGGACAATCAACCGGTGAAAGCCGGCGACGTTCTGGTGCGCATCGATCCACGCGATTATCAGGCCCGCGTGGATATCGCCCGCGCCACGCTGCTGCAGGCGCAAAGCCAGTTGCATACGGCGCAGACGGTGGTGCCCTTGACCAGCGAGACCACTCAATCCGGCACCTCGGGCGCCGCCGCCCAACTGGCCGACGCGCAGGCCGAACTCATTCGCTCCCGCCTGGCGCACCAGCAGGCGGCCGGTTCCGACATCGCCGTGGCCGAAGCCAACGTGCGCACCCGGCAGGCGAACAACGAGCGCGCCCAGGCCGATCTCGCCCGCATGAAGCCCTTGCTGGATAAGGCGGAAATTTCCCGCTTGCAGTACGACGCCTATCAGGCCGCCGCCCGTGTCGCCGAGAGCGAAACCGCAGCCGCCCTACAGCAATTGGCGTCGGTGCAGCAGAATGCCGGCATCCGCCAGGCCACCGTCGCCTCCGCGCAATCCAAAGTGAATCTCGCGCAGGCGCAGGTGGAAGCTTCCCAGGCCAATCGCAAGCAGGTGGATGTGAGGCGCGCCGAATCCGGCACCGCTTCCGCCGGAGTGGAAGCCGCCAAGGCGAATCTTGCCGCCGCCGAACTTCAGTTGAGCTACGCCTCGATTGTTGCCGCCTCGGATGGCGTGGTCACCCGCAAATCGGTCGAACCCGGCCAGATCGTGCAGCCCGGCCAGAGCCTGATGGCGCTGATTCCGTTGCACGACGCGTGGATCACCGCCAATTTCAAGGAGACCCAACTGGCGCACGTGCGCCCCGGACAGCGCGCCGAAATCCACGTGGACATGTACGGACAGTCCGTCGGCGGGCACGTCGATTCCATCGCCGGCGCCACCGGCAGCCGCCTCAGCCTGCTGCCGGCGGAGAACGCCACTGGCAACTTCGTGAAGGTGGTGCAGCGCATTCCGGTAAAGATCCTGATCGACGAGGCCCACGGTCTGGTGCTTCGCCCCGGCATGAACGTCGACGCCACCATTTTCACTAAGTAGCGACGTCCGAGGTTAGCGGCCCCAGACTGCCAACGCCCAGAACGGCGCCCGCACTGAGCCGGCTGAACGTGATGGCACAACGGACCCGGGCGCCTGTAATCGCCTTATATCGGCACGCCCCGGACACAACGTCGACACCAGCTTCGACACGCAGTGCCAGGTAGCACCCGATCGAGTCTGAACGTCCCGACCGCTTCCCGCAGTAAGGGCGGGCAGTGGCGGCTGTTATTTGCCTGCCGTCGCCAGAGAAAGCCAGCCGCAATGCCCCTGGATTGGTGCGCTTTATTACAGAGGCAGCCTGCTTGCGCACACGGAGTGTCATGAAGGCTCTCCTGCTCGGCATTCTGGCGTCCACCCTTCTTCTGGCTGCCGATGAGCGCCAACTGGCGCTGCTATTGAAAGCGCAGTCCGATTTTGACCGCGTCGATCTTGCCGCACGTCCCAAGCTGGCCGAGGCCCAGGCCTGCATCCAATCGCAGGCCGCCGCGATCTCGGTCGCGGACCCGGGCGAGAAAGCGCTGCTGCACTTCCACCAGGGCGTCTGTACGCTGGCCGACGCCTATGCCACCAGGCAAAAGACCCAGTACCTGGCAGCCGCCGCCGAATTCGACCAGGCCATTCAAAGCTGGCCGGACCGCCCCCGCAATAATCCGAAGAAGACCCCGCCGGAACCGGTATCGTCCGCTTTTCCTGTCTACCGCGCCTTGGCGCGCCTGCTGGGTAGCGAGGGAAGTGAGCCGGCAGACGCCGCCAAACGGGAAATTTCGGCCGCCCTCGAGGCTCCGGCATGTAATTCTAACCTGATGCCGGCGGACGCCTGCCGCAGCGTATTAACCATCGGCTCTCTGTGGGTGGGGTGGTTCGCCCTGCACGCGAATCGGTTTGAGGAGGCATTGCGCCGCCTTCCCGAAAGTCCCAACACCGGATGGCGCCAGTGGGCCGAAGGCCGCCGGGAGTTCGAAGCCGCCCGGTACGCCGCCGCCGCCCCGCTCTATGGCACCGCCATTGAGCGCTGGAAAATCATCTGGCAGGGGGAAGGGCCCACCTTTGTGCAGTCGTTGGGGCCGCGCCCCAAACTGCCGGTCGCGCTGGCCGATTGGGGTGCCGCCCGCCTGCTTGGGGGCGACCTCCCCGGCGCCATCTCGACTCTCAATGCCGCGCTGCAGGCCGACCCGAAGGACGCCCACGCGCTCTTCCTCCGGGCCCGCGCTCGCGAACTCTCCGGCAACAAGGAACAGGCGCTGGCAGATTACAACCTGGCCAGCCGCAGCGCCTTTGCCGCCTCAGAAGACCTGGCCAGCGGCGAGGCCCACCTCTACCGCGGTATCGGACTCTACCGGCGCGGCGAGTTCTCGCAGGCCGAGGAGGAGTTTGCCGCTTCGCTGAGCTTCGAGATGTCCGAGACTCTGCGCGCGGATGCCCGCGCCTGGCGTCACCTCGCGGCGGTCGCCGCAGGCTCCTGCAGCGCGGCCCGCGACAGCCTCAATCAGGCCCTGGCGGGGGTTTCACCTTATTTCCCGCGGGAGGAGGCACGGTCGCTTTCGGCTGCCTGCGGCGCCACCTCGCAACGCCTATAGTCGCCCCCCGCGGTCTGTGCTACAGTGCAGGGTAAGATGGCGAAAAGCGTAAACAAAGTGACCCTGCTCGGGAATCTCGGCAAGGATGCCGAGACCAAATTCACGCCCAGCGGAATTTCGGTTTCCAAGTTCTCCCTGGCGACGAGCCGTCGTAATAAAGACCAGCAAACCGGTGACTGGAAAGACATTACCGACTGGCACAATATCGTTGTCTGGAAAACTGAGAGCTTGGCGAATTTCCTGCTGAAAGGCAAACAGATCTACCTGGAAGGCCGCCTGGAAACCCGCAGTTACGAGGACAAGGAAGGCCAGAAGAAATACTTCACCGAGGTGATCTGCAACTCCCAGGACGTCGTCCTGCTAGGTGGTGGACGCAACGACGGTGCCTCCGAAAGCGGCGGCGAATATGACCGTCCGGTCTCGATGCCGCGCTCGGCGCAGCGCCCGCAGGCCGCCTCGTCGCCCGCGCCCGAAGAGTTCAATCAGGGCATCACCGACGACGACGTTCCGTTCTAGACTCTCGGGTATTTCCCGACCATCCGAACGATTCCCTGCCACACCAACAGCGGTGGAGCGCCGGACCGTGCAATGAAGATTACGGACTCTTGCCGAACCCAACTCATGGCACTTGCGCTCCGAGCGCAAATCAGCGTAAAACCGTTTTAGCATGGGCAAGAAGCCGCAGCAGCAACGTTGGCCGGAGGCAATCCGGCTCTGCCGGTTGAATCGGAACGACGTGGAGATGGCCAAAAGACTCGGCTTTCGGCCCGAGACGTTGGTTCGCGCCAGACCCGGTCCGAACGACAAATGGAGGCTGCCCGTCAACGTGTGGGTCCGTGAACTGCACCGGCAGAGGTTCGGCGGCGTGCTCGGTCAGAAGTCCCTCCCGGCGCCCGTGACAGTCGGGCCTCAGCTCAATCAAGAGGACATGCGCCGGTTCGAGGAGGAACTCTACTGGGAGGACTATTGGGCACGGAATGAGGACGACAGCCGGCCCCAGAAGAGCAAAGGCAGCCAGGTGAAGCCGGCGAAAGCGCCTGACGCCGGCGCTACACCATGTCTGTACAAAGGCGTTGGCAATGACTCCGTTCCGTTTCCAGTTGACCTGGCGCCCAACAGACCTGCGGGACGTAGCGGGGCCCGTCGAGTCGCTCCGTCGATCGATGCCACGGCCGGCCACGGGTGCACTTCTGAGTCATGAGCAAACCAAAGACCCTGCTCGAAGACCTGTGCGAGCACGCTCTGTCCTGCGGCGCCCAGTCCCTTGAAATGGAACGCGAGGACGGCCGCGAGTGGGTCTTTGCACGTAAGGGCGAGGCGGCGTTTGGTACCGCGAACTTCGCCAGTTCGAGCCGCGACGCCAAGGAATTGCTCCAGAATCTCTATGCCGCCCAGAAGAAGCCGATTCGGACCGCGATTGGCGGCCAGGTGTGGATTCTGAAAGTGGAGGTCTACGAACGCTTCGGTGAGGACGCGTTCCGGGTGCGCATCGATCCGGCGCCAAAGCTCGATCCGTCGGGCGCGCCGCCGTTCACGAAGAAACAGGGGCAGTATCTGGCGTTCATTTACTACTACTCGAAGATCCACGGCCGGGCACCCGCGGAATCGGACCTCCAGCGGTACTTTCAGACCACGCCGCCATCCGTTCACCAAATGATCAAGACGCTCGAACTGCGCGGCTTCGTCCAACGAACTCCCGGGCTGGCACGATCCATGCTGCTGCTCGTGCGGCCGGAGCACCTGCCGGCGCTGGAGTAGCGCCGCGATCCGCGTGGCAAGCACGATGTTTCGACGCCGCCGAACTCACGCGCCTCTCCCTGCGCGCGGGCACTCCCGCCGTTGCTCTTCAAAGGTCACCGCTTATTCAACCGACGGCGCCGGAGGCGAGGCTGATAGCTGACAGCTGAAGGCTGATAGCTACTGCGTGCCCGGGGTCTTGCGAATCTGCTGCCGCTTACGGAGACTGACCCGCGGCGGTGCGCTGTGAGCCTTTCGCAGCATGGCGAGTGCCTTGGGCGGTCGGCCGCGACGGCTGCTCTTTGCCTGCAAACGTTCCAGGCTAAGGATCGCCGCATCAAGGTTGGCAAGTTCTCGTCGCAACTGTTCCAGTACCGTACTCAGATCCATGTGCTAGAAGTCTTGAGAATAGTACGTTCGGCGACAAAAGCAAATCAGACTTTTCCTGTCCTTATTACGGAAATTCGGAAATCTTGCCCCGATCCCAGGCAACATTTCGATCGATCAGCGCTTAAGTACCGGATCTTCCGTCCGGTCCGCCTGGTCACCGTAAGTCTGAAGCGAATCCAGGGATTCGAGGACCCGCTCCAAAAGGCTATCCGTCTGGGAAACGGTCGCCTTCAAAACCTCGATCGAATTTGCCTGGGTGATCAGCCTCTGGTCCAGGGACGACATGGTCTTCACCAGCAGTTGTTCCATCGCGGCCACGATCTGCGTAGTGGACGGCATCTCTGTCAGGCGGCTGTCGTGGTCGTCCAATCGGGTTTCCACCTGAGCAAAACGTGCCTGATCGGCCGCCTCGCGAGCCAGCAGGCGCGCTTCCAGATCGGCCAGTGACTGCTTCAGGCCGGCTGTCTCGGGTCTGTCCGAGCCCGCGGGATCGTTTTTAGGAAGGGTGATTACGGCGGCGGCAACCCCGGCCAGAAATATCGCGACCCGCGGTACATAGTTGAGAACTCGAGACATCGGTGATCCACTTATAATACGTCGCCCCTATGATTTCAACCCCCCCTACTGATAGGCGCAGTACTGGGTACGTACCGCGATTGCGGGCCTTTGAGCATTCCTGCCATGCTTTCTAGGAAAGATCCGAATAGCAGGAGATCTCTGGTTGAACGATTCTACAGAATCCAGATTCATCCGTCGGCTGGCGGCTGGAACTCCGATGCTTCTGGGGTGCGATTTCCAAGGGCGGCTGATCTGGATGAGTCAGCGCACGCGGGAACTGCTTTACTCTCCGAAGCACCTGATGGATGTGTTACGCTGCCCGCCCGCTCCCCAGGCGGCCAGCCAAATTCGGAACCCGCTGCATTTCTGGCTGGTCTGGGAGTTTCGGGATAGCGTGGTGATCGGTGCACAAACACTGGCGGATGAATCGGGCGAGACTCGCGAACTGCTGGAAGTCCAGGGGCGGCTGAGCCTGCATTTCCTTCGTTTACTTGAGTTTGAACGGCGTCTCTCCAACTCGGTGCAGCAACGGCGGGGCAGCGGAGCGCGCCGTGTCGTGCGCCAGATTGAACTCGAGCGCCAGCGCCTGGGGCGGGAACTGCACACCGGGGTGGGGCAACTGCTGGCCGCCATCCGCCTCCAGTTGGAAGTTATTGCCGTGGAGATGCCGGCCCCTTCCCGCAAAGTGGGGCAGGCGCTGGAAAGCATTTCCATCCTCGCCGCCGACACCCTGGAACAGGTACGCGCTATCTCGCGCCGTCTGCATCCGCCTGAATGGCAAAGGCTTACACTCAAGTCTGCGGTCGGGCAATTATGGGCCGTCAGTGGGGTGCCCGACCGCTTCTCCGCCTCCCTCAAAGTGGATTCGGACCTGGCGGAACCTGATCTGGATGTTAAGATTCTGATGTACCGCGGATTACAGGAGTCGCTTTCCAACCTGGTCCGGCATTCCAAGGCGACCAGCGCTTCGGTTGAACTGGGCATGCGTGACGGACTGTTGGTGCTGGAGATTCGCGATAATGGCGTGGGGTTCGAGCCGGCTAGCCTGTTTTCGGCTCCGGCCAGTGTCACTTCAGGCATCGGCTTGCGCACGCTGCGGGAGATGGCTGAGGAACTGGGAGGGAAACTGGAAGTGGAAAGCGGCCCGGATGGCACTAAACTGGAAGTTTCCGTTGCACCCTTCCCGGCGGTGGAGTAATACCCGTCTCGCAGATGACGGAATCTGAAGGAGAAGCATGCAGGAACCGGCAGCGACGACGGTGGTTTTGGCGGATGACCATGCCATTGTCAGGGAGGGCATTGCAGCGCTGTGTGCTTCTCATGGCATACAGGTGCTCGGTCAAGTTGCCGACGGCAACGACGCAATCGAGATGATCACGGCATTGAAGCCGGATTTTGCCATCCTCGACCTGCATATGCCGGCTTTGACCGGGATTGAAGCGATCCGGCGGCTGCGCTCTGCCGGTTGTATCACCAAACTGATGATCCTCTCCATCAGCCGCGAAGATTCCACCGTGATGGAAGCGCTGCGCGCCGGCGCCGATGCCTATCTGCTTAAAGATGGACCCTCGCGGCATCTGCTCGACGCCATCAATTTCGTCAAGGATGGAGGAGTTTACGTATCTCCGATGTTGCGCGGAGCGGGCCTGTTTGCCAAGGCGGAGAGTAGCCGGGCCGCCGACCCACTGGCGGCATTGAGCCCCCGCGAGATGGAGGTATTTTCCTACCTCGTAAACGGGTTACGCGCCAAAGATATCGCCGATCTGCTGTCGATAAGCCCTAAAACGGTGGATACTTACCGCGCCAGCCTGATGCGCAAACTTAACGTCCACGACCTGGTGGGCCTGGTGAAGTTCGCGATCGAACGAAATCTGACCACTACTTCCCCCAACCGCTAGCCTCCGTGAGCGAGGTCCGTGAAGAGGCACCCTGCTCCAGTTGATAGCGTTCCAGCGCCTGAATCAGGTGGTCGACTGACGAGCGCCGCTCGTAAAGGCGAATCAAGGCACGGTGCCGCGCAGTCCCATCGGGCTGGGCGGCATGCAAGCGCCGGTCGCACAATCGAGGTTGTGTGTTGGCTGTAAGAGTCATGGGGTTTATCCCTGTTGTCTCAGAATTTTCCTACCGAGAAATTAGAATACCTGTGAAATAATACAAATGCAACTAGAAACCTGCAGAAAACCTCAAGTTAGGCTAAGCTATTTTCGGAGTATAGGACCTTTGTATATTTTTACCAGATGCTTCAGCCTCATATAGCGGGTTTTCACCCACACCCACCTGCGTTTTTGCCCCAAATGGGCCAGTAGGAAAACCCCTCAGCGAGGTGGGGGGATTTCCCATCACGAAGATAAGAAAAGGTTTTGGGGCCTGAATCTAAGTCTCCGGGTTTGGCGTGGTGTTTGCAGTGTCACTTTCGCTAGGTACCCTTTGCAGGAAAGTTGAGTTCTATTTGGAGATACGTATGCGGATTCCTCCTTCGGTGTTCGCGGTTGGTCGATACGCGCTGGCTCTCGGAGCGATCACGGGTTCCGTGGTTCTGATGAGTGCGCCGAAAAAGACGGAGTTCACGCCTCACGACAAGGCCTATTACGCCTCGGAAGCGACCGTGAATTTCGTACGGCCGGGTTTGGTTTTTAAAATCATCTCAGCCAACATTGCCACTGACGGTACGATCAGTGTGGATTTCAAGATGACCGATCCAAAAGGTCTGGGTTTGGACCGGGACGGAATCAGCACGCCGGGCGCTGTCTCGACGAGCTTCATCGCGGCCTATATTCCCAAAGGCCAGAAACAGTTTTACGCTTATACGACACGCACTCAAACCAGCCCGATCACGAAGGTATCCGCGATTCAGGCCGGCGCCGATAGCGGGGGCACTTATAAGTCCCTGGGCGATGGCGAGTACATTTATACCTTCGCCACCAAGGCGAAGGGCCAGAACGGCGCGGCGTGGGACAACACCCTGACGCACCGCATGGGTATGTACGGCTCGCGCAACCTGACCGAATTCGATTTGGGCACGAACCGGGATGACGACACCATGACCTGGATTCCGGCGGGTGGAGCCACGCCCACCAACACGCGCGACATTATCCGGACGCCCACATGCAACAAGTGCCACGACGCGCTGGCCTTCCATGGCGGTACGCGCCGCAGCATGGAACTGTGCATCATGTGCCACACCCCGCAAACCGTCGATCCCGACACCGGGAACACGGTGGATATGCCGGTAATGACCCATAAGATCCACATGGGCGAAGAGTTGCCCAGCGTGCAGGCCGGCAAGCCGTATCAGATCATCGGCAATCAGCAGAGCGTGTCCGACTGGTCCACGGTGGCGCTTCCCAGCGATCCGCGCCGCTGCGAATTCTGCCACGAGCCCACCCAGAAGACGGGCGCCGCTCAGGCGGATGCCTGGTTGAAGAATCCGAGCCGCGCGGCTTGCGGTTCGTGCCACGACAATGTGGATTTCGCCACCGGCAAAAACCACGTCAACCTGCCCCAGGTTTCCGATAACCAGTGCACCCAGTGCCACATCCCGCAGGGCGAACTGGAATTCGACGCCTCTATTATCGGTGCGCACACCGTCCCGACCGAGTCCCTCACCCGTCCCGGTATCAATCTCGACATCTTAAAGGTCGAAAACGGCGTGGCCGGAAAGGCTCCGACCGTGACTTTCAAGATCACGGACAACAAGGGCAACGGCATCACGATGGCACAGATGACGGGCGGCCTAAACCGCTTGGGCATCGTGCTAGCCGGTCCGACGTTGGATTATGGCTACACCAAGTTCGGCTCCGACGTCACCACCAACGGGTACGTCTCCGAAAACCCGGTCCCGACCGCCAAATGCGCCGCGGATGGCACGTGCACCTACACCTTCACGCACGTGGTTCCGGTGGGCGCCACTGGCACCTACTCCGTCGGTATCGAAGGCCGCCGCGAACTCGTGCTGCTGCCCGGTACCGCCCAAACCCAGACCACCGAATACGGAGCCAAGAACAAGGTAGTCTCCTTCTCGGTGGACGGCTCTAAGCTGGCGGCTCGCCGTCAGGTTGTGGATATCGCTAAGTGCAACAATTGCCACAGCAATCTGTCGCTCCACGGCGAAAACCGCAATCAGATCGAGCAGTGCGTGCTTTGCCACAACCCGAGCGAAACCGACGCGGGACGCCGTTCCACGGCTACCAATCCCGACGACAAGAATAAACCGCCGCAGGCTGTGAATTTCGCTCTGATGGTCCACAAGATCCATACCGGCGAAAAGATGCAGGAATTCAACCAGACCTACGTCGTGGTTGGATTCGGCGGCAGCCATAACGACTTCAGCGAAGTGCGTTATCCGGCGATGACCCTTAGCGGTGGAGTTGCCAACACGGCAAAATGCTTTATGTGCCATGTCAACACCTCCGAAGCCGCCTTCCCCCTCGGCAAAAACAACGTGACCGACCCGCAAGGCAAACTGAGCCCGGCGCCCGCCACCACTTCGGCGTGCACGGCGTGCCACCTGAGCCTTTCGGCGCTGTCTCACTCGGTGGATAACACCGATGCGAAGTTCGGTGAAAGCTGCGATGTATGCCATGCCGTCGGCAAATCGTTCGACGTCGTGAAAATGCACGCAGGTCAATAACAACAAAAAGGACAGAACGCCATGTTCGGCCGGTCCCTATCATTAACCCGCCCCGCGTTCCGCCGCCCGCGTCTGATGACGCGGGCGGCGGGGCTAATGGGTGCGGCTCTATTGCTTACTTTCCTTGGGGGCGCGCAGGAGAAACCTGCGGCCCCCGTTTCTACTCCACCGGCGGATAATAAGCCGGCGGACGCGAAGCTGGCCGATACGAAGCCGGCCGATAACAAGCCGGCGGAGTTCGTCGGTTCCTCGACCTGCCAGATGTGCCACGAGGATATCTTCAATACCTTCCAGAAAAATCCTCACCAGGTAGTGGAAACCGATAAGAAACGCGGCTTCGATACCAAAGCCTGCGAAAGCTGCCACGGTCCGGGCAGCAAGCACGCGGAGTCGGTGGCCCCGACCGATATCCGGCAGCCTGCCAAGCTGAAGGCTGCAGAGACCGACAAAATCTGCCTCACCTGCCATCAAAATCAGTCCACCCACTCGGGACGTCTTACCAGCAGTCATGCCAAGAACCAGGTGAGCTGCACCGCCTGCCATTCCATTCACAAGAATGGACCTCACGGGCTGGTCGCCACCAAGGCAACCGAGATCAACAAGCAGTGCGCAACCTGCCACACCGACGTGTGGGCGAGTTTCCAGCGTCCGAATAAACACCGGCTGCCCGAAGGCGCCATGTCCTGCGTCGATTGCCACAATCCCCACGGCAGCGCCCTGCCACGGTCCATTCAGACGACGCGCGCCAGTGAACCCGGCTGCGCCAAGTGTCACGGCGACAAGGTAGGCCCCTTCCCCTACGAGCATGCTCCGGTGCGCCTCGAAGGCTGCACGGCGTGCCATCAACCGCATGGTTCCGCGAATCCGCGCATGCTGACCCGTCATGAAGTTCGCCAGGTCTGCATGGAGTGCCATTCCAACCTGCCGGTACCGAATCCGGCGGCCAATGCGACGTTGGGAACGGTTGGCCCGGCGATTCACGACATTCGCAGCCCGCGCTTCCAGAACTGCACCCTCTGTCACCAGAAGGTGCATGGTTCCTATGTGAATAGGACGTTACTCAAATGAGATTCCTACCGGCATTCCTCATCGTGGTTGCGGGTTTTGCGCAACAGCCGGCGCCGCAAGCCAAACCAGAAGAAAAGGCTGCGGAGACTGCCGCCAAGGCGGCTGACCAGGCTAAGCCGGCTGAAACGGCTCCCGCGAAGGCAGAGGAGGCGGCTGCCTCGCCAGCGTCGTCCAGCGAGCAATGGTTCACCGGCAGTTTCGATTTCGGCTATCGCTGGGTCGGCGACATACGCGGCAGCGAACCCACCTATCGCAGTTTCGTCAATCTGGGAGAGGGTCCGAAACTCACCGGCATGGATTTTACGATCACCGATCCCAAGCACCGGCTCTTCGACCGTATCGATGCCCACGGCTATGCATGGGGCGGAGATCCTTATAATACGGCGCACGTGCTGGTGACCAAGCATGGCCTCTACAACCTGACCGGCGATTATCGCAATATCGCGTACTTCAACGCGCTGCCTTCGTTCGCCAACCCGCTGGCGCCGCGCGGCTTCAACGAGCGTGCGTTCGATACCCACCGAAAGACCAGCACGGTAGAACTGGAACTGTTCCCCGGCGCGCACTTCAAACCGTTTTTTGAGTGGGAACACAATTCTGGCTACGGCAACGGTGTAGGGACGTGGGTTCAGGATACGGTGAACGACTACGCGGTTCCGCTGCTTCTTCGTGATAGCACGGAGAATTACCACGGTGGCTTCCATTTGGAAAACAATCGCTGGCACGTCACGGGCGAGGTGGGCGGTACCACTTATAAAGGGGACGATCAGGCCAGCTTCAGCGGTACGCACTATGGCGACCGGACGGGGACGGTGGGCGGCCAAACCATGCAGTTGAACGGGCTGACCCAACACTATGGCACGCGCGGTTCCAGCAAGTATGTCAAAGCCGTTGGATCGGGCAGCCCCACTTCGTGGATGACGCTGTACGGGCAGTATACGTATAGCAAACTCGACACGGACACAAACTACTTCGACAACGCCAACGGCAATTTCGCCCTCCTGAGTTCGCTGTTGATCTATAGCTCCCAGTACAACATCGGGTGGGCTTGGGCAAGCGCGCCGCATACGCTGGCCAATGCCGGGATGGAGATCCGTCCCTTCAAACGGCTGCGCATCGTCGAATCGGCCACCACCAACCGGTACGACACCACCACCTACAGCACCCTGACGCAGCAGATCATTGCCAGCCCGCAGGCGAGCTATCCGGCGCTGGTGACGGCGCTGAGCACGCCGCAGGCGGTGCACTACAACCAGCAGCAAATGGAAGGCATCTTCGACGTAACGTCGAAAATCACTCTGCGCGGCGGCTATCGTTACGTATGGGGCGACGCCACCGTGCGCGCCGGCGAGCTGGATCAGAGCGGTCCCTCGCGCTCCCAGGAACTAAAGCAGCATGTGGGGCTGGCGGGAGCCACCGTACGTCCCATCCAGAAACTCTCCCTCAATCTGGACTACGAAGGCGCGTCTACCGACCAGAACTACTTCCGCACCAGCCTGTACAACTATCACCGGGTTCGCGCGCGAGCGAAATTCCAGGCGCTGACGTCGCTCATGTTCCAGGCGAACTTCGGGTTGCTCGACAATCGGAATCCCACGCCCGACGTTCAGTACAGCTTCGAAAGCCGCGACAATTCGCTGGCGGCTTTCTGGACCCCGGCCGGCGGCAAGCGCGTAAGCGTGATGGCGGAATACAACCGTTCCTCGGTTTACTCCAGCATTAATTATCTGCTGCTCCCGTTCTATACGCCGTCGGTTTCGATTTACCGGGACAACGCGCATACCGCCAGTTCGACCATCGACATCACGCTGCCGGCCATCGGCGGCGTGGCGGCGAAACTCACCGCCGGCGGATCGCTGTTCATTTCAGCGGGCTCGCGGTCAACGCACTACTTCCAGCCCCTCGGCAGGCTTTCGCTGCCGATCCACAAGAACGTACAATGGAACTCCGAATGGCGGTATTACGGGTACGGCGAACCCATGTACTGGTATGAAGGGTTCCGGGTGCACACATTTATGACCGGGCTCAGGATTAGCAAATAGGAGACCAGCAATGTTCATGCTTCGAGTGATGGCTGCGGGAGCGCTGGTAGTCTGGAGTGCGCTGGCGGCGGGGGTGGTTGCCGGGGACGCCAAGCGCGGCGAGCAGCTTTTCACCAGCGAGCAGTGCGTTCAGTGCCACAGCCTAAAAGGGAAAGGCGGCACTCTGGCGCCCGATCTGGCTCGCCGGGTGGATCGCGACTACACGCCTTCGGTGATGGCCAGCCTGATGTGGAACCACGCGCCCGCGATGTGGGCGGCGATGGAGAAGCAGGGCGTCAAGAGATCCAGCATGACTCCGGAGAAAGCGGCCGACCTGTTCGCCTATTTCGTGTCGGCGCGCTATTTCGAGAAACCCGGCGACGCGGCGCGCGGCAAACTGGCGTTTGGGACGCACAAGTGCGCGGGATGCCACGGGATCACGACTTCGCCTGTGGGGGAAGCGCCGCCGATTGCGAAATGGGAGTCGCTGGCCGACCCGGTGATTCTGGCGCAGCAGATGTGGAATCACGGTCCGAAAATGCGCGCGGAGTTCGCCAAGCGCAAGCTGGCATGGGGCAAAATCACCGGGCAGGAATTAACGGATATGTTGGTCTACCTGCGGAATCTGCCGGAGACGCGCGATCTGCCCAGGACCTTCTCGTTCCAGCCTTCGGAAGCGGGCGAGAAGCTGTTCGCCTCTAAAGGGTGCGTCGAATGCCACACCGGCAAGCGCGCGCTCGAAGTGTTGCTCAAGAACCAGACGTTGACCGAAATTGCAGTGGATATGTGGAACCACCAGCCCAGCATGAAGAATCCGCCGCCGACCTTCGAAAAGGACGAGATGTCGCAGATCATTTCCTACATCTGGGCGAAGCAGTATTTCCGCGGCAACGGCAATGCCACGCGGGGCAAGAACGTGTTCGCGGCGAAGAGTTGCGCGTCCTGCCACGAGGCCGGAGCGGCGCCCAAGCTCGCCAAGGGGAGTGACGCGCATTCCGACATCACCATGGTGGCAGCGCTGTGGGATCACGGTCCGACGATGCTGGCGTCGATGAAGGCGAAGAATCTCGCATGGCCGCGCTTTACGCCGCAGGAAATGGCGGACGTGATCGCGTACCTGAATTCGCTATAAGGGCGATACGCGGGCGCGCCAGGACACTGCTGAGGAACACCAGCTCGCGAGGCTCGCGCGCCGCGCGCAGTCCGCGTCAGCCGGTTCTTAAAAAGCATTTCACGCCAAGGCGCCAAGCTCGCCAAGGAAAGTTTCGAGATCGCTTGCAACCGCCCGGTGTTCCCCCCTGAATCGCACATGCTTTGGTGGGATGGACGATCGCCTTTCGTCGTCCGTCCGCACTGCTTCGAAGCGCGAACAGGCCACAAAAGACGATGGCCTGTTCCACCCCAAGGCGGCGCGAACTTTCCTGGCGGCTGCGCCGGCGCTCCCAGTTGGCCAGCACGATACTACAACTGACCCAAGGGCACCGGTGATTCAATCCGGCCCCAAGGAGAAGAGCCGCTTGAGTTTCCCCGCGGTCTACCAGGGGTTCCACAGCTCCGGGTTGTGCAGCAGCGCCTGTGTCAGTGGCGGCAATTCGGTTCCCCGCGCCAGAAACGGGTGGCCGCCAGAGTCGAGCACGCGGTTCCCTGCGATGCGGAACGGGCCGTGCGGAGCAGGTGTGAGACCGGCGGAAAGCCAGGCGGCTCAGAGGAGGAATAACCCGGGAAGACGCATGGCCCTTCGCCCACAGGGTAGCACCCGCCAAAGGCAGGCCGGGTTAAGAGGCGCAGGTCACAAAACATGAGTGGCCCGTTCCGGTTTGGCTACGCCACCGTACCAGACCACGTGTTACTATTCCGTTTCGAAAAGGAGCACGCCCGTGAAAGTCTACGAAAGCAAGGATATTCGGAACGTTGGTGTAGTGGGCCACGGCGATTCCGGCAAGACGACGCTCACTGCCGGGTTGCTCTTCACCGCCGGAGCTACGAACCGCCTCCTCCGAGTCGATGAGGGCAACACGATCACTGATTTTGACGATGAAGAAATTCAGCGCAAAATCACGATCTCCACTGCCATCGCCGTGGCCGAATGGAAGAAGACTAAAATAAACATCCTCGACACACCGGGGTACAACATCTTCATCAACGACACGCGCGCCGCGCTGGTAGCCGCCGACGCCGCACTTATCGTGGTGGATGGCGTAGCCGGCGTGGAAGTGCAGACCGAGAAGGTGTGGGCGTTCGCGGAGGAATACAAACTTCCTCGCGCGGTGGTGGTGAACAAACTCGACCGGGAACGCTCCGATTTCGACCGTGCGCTGGCCTCGATTCAGGAGATTTTCGGGCGGATCGCGGTGCCGATCCACTTCCCGATGGGCAAGGAACGCGAATTCAAAGGCGTCATCGATCTGATTCGCATGCGGGCGTTCACCTATACACCCGATGGCGATGGCAAGGGCAAGGAAGGCGACATTCCCGCCGAATACGCCGATGCCGCGCAGACCGCCCACGAAGCCCTCGTGGAGATGGTCGCCGAAGGCAACGACGCCTACATGGAAGAGTTCTTCGAGAAGGGCACGCTGCCCGCCGAGCACATCCTGGACGGGATGCGCACCGGCGTCCGCGAACTGCGCATCTTCCCCGTGATGTGCGCCGCTGCCAACCACAACATCGGCAGCGACCTGATTCTCGATCTGATTGTGGAAGACATGCCGAACCCCACCGAGCGCGGCGAAATCACTGCCTTCGTCAACGGCGTGGAAGCGCACCGTCCGGTGCAGGAAAGCGATCTGTGCTCGGCGTACGTCTTCAAGACGACGGCCGATCCGTTCGCGGGACGGATCAACTACTTCCGCGTGGATACCGGCGTAGTTAAGAATGATGCGACCCTCAATAACGTAAATAAGAGCACGCAGGAACGCCTCGCCCACCTTAGTTCCCCGAACGGAAAAACCCTGAATCCGGTCACCGAACTGCACGCCGGTGATATCGGCGCAGTGGCTAAGCTGAAGGATACGTTGACCGGCGACACGCTGGCCGAGAAGGGTTTCGACATCACCTATCCGCCGGTCAAACTGCCGGAGCCCTCCATCGCCTTCGCGATTGAAGCTAAATCGCGGAACGATGAGGATCGTATGGGTAATGCGGTGCACCGCTTGTTGGAAGAAGACCAGTCGCTGCGCTTCTACCGCGATCCGCAGACCCGCGAGTTCCTGCTGGCGGGCAGCGGCCAGCAGCACGTGGAAATCGTGGTCAGCCGGCTGAAGAAGCGCTATGGCGTGGACGTGACGCTGAAGGCGCCGAAGATTCCCTATCGCGAAACCATCCGCGGCAGGGCCGATGTCCAGGGCCGCCACAAGAAGCAGACCGGCGGACACGGGCAGTTCGGCGATTGCTGGATCAAGGTGGAACCGCTGCCCCGCGGCAGCAATTTCGAGTTCGCCAACGAGATTTTCGGCGGCTCGATTCCCAGGAACTTCATCCCGGCGGTGGAAAAGGGCATCGTCGATGCCGCGGCAGTCGGCTTCCTGGCCGGGTTTCCGATGGTGGATTTCAAGGTCACCGTCTACGACGGTTCCTATCACGACGTCGATTCCAGCGAACTGGCGTTCAAACTGGCCGCGCGCAAAGCGTTCAAGGCTGCCATGGCAGTGGCAAAACCTGCACTGCTCGAACCCGTCATGAATGCGGAGATTCAGGCGCCGGTGGAATACGCTGGCGATCTGATGGGCGATTTGAACAGCCGCCGCGGTCGCATCGCGGGTATGGATACCAAGGGAGCGACGCAGTTTATCCGCGCCCAGGTGCCCATGTCAGAGATGTTAAACTATCAGAGTGACCTGACGGCTATGACTCAAGGCCGTGCCAGCTTCACGATGGAGTTCGATCACTACGATTATGTTCCGCAGTTGCAGGCGGACAAAGTGATCGCGGCCGCCAAGGCGGCCAAAACGGGCGAAGAGGAAGAAGAAGAATAGGGATACAGCCCCGTGTGTGGGTGACACACACGCGGGGCGAATTCCCCCGGCGGCGGTTGCAATTCGTACCGTGTGTGAGTTAGGCTTTTAAGGTCATTAACGGGTTAACGCCCACAGAAGTACTTTATTTTCATAGTTTGAGGCGGTGGGATGGAAGTACGAACCTCGACTTTCGGTATTTTAACGCTGTGTGCGGCTGCAATTCTGACCCCCGGCTGCGGGTACAATCAGCAATCCAGATTCCAAATGTCCTTCCTGCCACCGGCCCCCAAAGGCGCCGCGCTGGACATCGAATTACCTGAACCTCCCCCTACACAACACAATGCGTATTTCGGCGCGGATATTCCCGTTGTCATTGTGAATACCGCGATGGCGGCGCAGAAACGCCCCCAGGGCGACCAGACGATCCAGAACGCTCAGCGGCGCTTCCAGACTGGCAAGCGGTTTTACCAGACCAACGATCTGGTCAGCGCGCGTCGGGAGTTCGACAGAGCGATCGACATGATGCTGGAAGCCAGCGAGCAGGGGCTGATCGACCGGCAGCAGTACGAGCGCCAATTGGACGAAATGGTCGACCAGATCCACCGCTACGACCTTGCATCGATGGGCGCGGCGGCGGATGTGGAACAGGGAAGGTTCGAAAAAGCACCGTTGGAAGACATTCTGACGATGACATTCCCGGTGGATCCTAAACTGAAGGACAAGGTGCGGGAGCAGGTGGCGGCCACCACCTCGCAATTGCCGTTGTCGGTGACCGACGCGGTGCTGAGCTACATCAACTATTTCTCCAATCGCGGGCACAAGACGCTGCTGTTCGGGTTGCAGCGCTCCGGGAAGTATCGCCCGATGATTCAGCGGATTCTGGATGAAGAAGGGATTCCGCAGGAGCTCATTCACCTGGCGCAGGCCGAATCGGGCTTCATTCCGCGCGCGGTATCGCGGGCGGCGGCGGGCGGCATGTGGCAGTTCCTGAAGTGGCGGGGCAACGAGTACGGCCTGAAGCAGACGGCCTATACGGATGACCGCATGGATCCGGAAAAGGCGACGCGCGCGGCGGCTCGCCATCTGCGCGATCTGTATCATGAGTTTGGCGACTGGTACCTGGCCATCGCGGCGTACAACTGCGGTCCCGTGAACGTGGAGAAGGCAGTCGAGCGCACCGGCTATGCGGATTTCTGGGAATTGCGTTCCCGCGGTGCGCTGCCGGCCGAGACCACCAACTACGTGCCCATCATTCTGGCCATGACCATCATGGAAAAGAATGCGGCGGAGTACGGCATCGAAGGCTTCGCACTCGATCCGCCGCTGGAATACGACACGGTGGAAACCACCGCGCCCACCAGTCTGACCCTGGTGGCCGACATTCTGGACCTTCCCTATTCGGAAGTGGCGTCGCTGAATCCGGCCAGTCTGCGCGGCATGGTGCCGGAGAATTACCCGGTCCATGTGCCGAAGGGCACGGGCAATCAATTGTCGGCGGCCATGCAGATGATTCCGGCGAGCAGTCTGGATTCCTGGCGTATGCACCGCGTGTCGGCGGGCGAGACGCTCTCGGCCGTTGCCAAGCGGTATGGCGTGACGCCGTCGAACATCGTTTCTGCCAACCGTATGGAGACCGCCGAGGCGCTGGAAGGCGACCGGCTGCTGATTCCGTCGATGCAGCGGATTCAGGCGGCGCAGTTGGCACCGGCGACGACGACGAAGTCGAAGTCGAAGTCGAAGAAGACCACCACGGCTTCGGCGCGGCGGAAAAGCGGCACGAAGCGCACGACGACGGCGTCTACCACGCGGAAGTCTCCCTCCAGGGGAGCGCTAGTGTCACGCAATTCCGGAAACTAACGCTTCGACCCAATATTCCTACGACCGGGCCTTGCGCTGCCGCATCCTGGCAGTCTAGACCAGGATCGAGGGAATCGCATGAAATCGTTAACTGCCGTGGCCGTAGTCATTTGTGGATCGCTTCACTGTCTTTCAGCCCAGGAGGCCAATCCGGCTCTGCTGCGGGAAGCCGATGCGGTTCGCCTGGTGTTGGCCCTCCACAAAGCGCGGCTGAGCGCTTACTCCTGGACCGAGCATATCGAGGTCCGGGTTAAAGAAGACCTCAGGACCACGAGCGAGTTCTTTTGCCGCTACAACTCCAAGGGTGAGGTTGTCCGGACGGCCAAACCCGGTCCGGACGATCAGAAGCACGCCAAGCGTCGCAAGAACTCGAAGACAGACGATTATATCGAGCGAGCGATCAGTCTCATCCGCAATTACCTGCCGCCGGACCCTGATCGCATAGAGGCGATGCTGCTGAACGGCACTGCGTCGTTGGGGCCGACGGAGTCGGGAAAGTCGGCGATCCGCTTTGAGCGCTATTTTATGGCGGGCGATGTCATGACCTTTCAGTACGACCCGGTCTCGAAAGTCCTGCTTCATGTCTCGATTACGGCCACACTGGGAAAAAAGAAGGATCCCGTGACTTTGCAGGCTGAATTCGAGCCCCTGCCGGACAAAACCGTGCACATGACTTCCAGCTTGTTGGATGCCAAGAAGCAGAATGTCCAGGTGAAGACGACCAACATTGAGTATCAGAAGATTGGGGATTGAGGTGGCGCGGCCGTGCTGGCACTGCTTCGTGCCACCGAGCGAAGTTCGCCAGTGCCCGCTTCGCTGGGGTAGCCGGTCTGGAGGCTGCCGCAGGCCTATTCGCCCTTGATCCTCGCCATTTCGACCACGGTGCGGTTGCCTAAATCGTCGGGCAGGCCGTAGCGCTCGATGACGCGCACCCGAATCTGGCGTTTATTCGTCTCTGGCGCCGCTTCCTCAATTTCCGCGGCGACGTCCGGACCCTTGTAGAACACGATGCGGGCTCCCCCCTTCAGCGCGTTCGCAAACAGCGGAACGCCGCGCAGCAAGGGCGCCACGGCACGAGACACCACCATATCCACACGATGCTTCGCCAACCAGTCCTCGGCCCGCACCGGGTGTACTTCCACATTCTCCAACTCCAGCCTGCGTACCACCGATTCCAGAAATCTGGCCTTCTTCTGCGTTGATTCCAGCAGAAAAAAGCGCGTCTCCGGCAGCACGAACGAGAGCGGAAGTCCGGGGAAGCCGGGCCCCGAGCCGGCGTCGGCAATACGCCCGGCGCCCTTGAAGAGCCGCCAGGGCATCACGGAATCCACCACGTGCTTGATGGCCGCGTCGTGCGGGCTCACGATGCGGGTGAGATTGAATTGTTGGTTGATCTCCTCAATGAGATCGAGGTGGCGCGCCGCTTTCACGATGACATCGTCGCGGTGCGGCAGGTCGGCGGGTAGGAACTCGCGCAATTCGTCGGCAAAAGTCACGTACTTTTCATCATCGCAGACTTACCAGGCACATACCTCCTAAACTGAAAGAGTACCCATGGCACCCGAACCGAGCGGTAGTGTGGCAGTGCTGGCCGAGAAGCCTTCGGTCGCGCGCGACGTTGCTCGCGTGCTGGGGGCGAACAGCAAGGGCCAGGGGTACCTCTACGGCAATGGTTACGTCGTGACCTGGGCCGTCGGGCATCTGGCGGCGCTGGCGCAGCCACACGAAATCCAGGCCGCGTGGAAAAGTTGGCGGCGCGATCTGCTGCCGATGCTGCCGCAAGAGTGGCCGCTGGTGGTCTACGAGAAGACTAAGGATCAATTCGACGTCGTCAAGCAAATCCTCAATTCGCCCAAGGTCGGGAGTATCGTGTGCGCCACCGACGCGGGCCGCGAAGGCGAACTGATTTTCCGCTATATCTACGAGGCGGCGCAGTGCCGCAAACCAGTCAGCCGCCTGTGGATCTCCTCCCTGACGCCGGAAGCGATTCGCCGCGGCTTCGACACCCTGCGCCCGGCCAGCGAATACGATGGCCTGGCGGATGCGGCGCGCGGACGCAGCCGTGCGGACTGGCTGGTCGGCATGAATCTGTCGCGCGCCTACGCGCTGGCCTATGACGAGGAGCTGTCGGTCGGACGGGTGCAGACGCCTACGCTGGCCATGCTGGTGGAACGCGAACTGGCGGTCCGGCGCTTCGTGCCGGAGGACTATCTCGAAGTGATGGCCACCTTTCGCCCCAAGGCCGATCCGCAATCGCAGTCGTACCAGGGCACCTGGTTCCGTGAACGCGGCCCGGCGGTGGCGGGCGAAGACAAGGAATCGCTGCAGCAGGCGATGCGGCTGCCGCCGGACGGCGCGGAGGCGAAGCAGATTGCCGGGCGCGCGCGCACCGGGCAGGCGGCCATTGAATCCATCGAAGCGCAGACCCAGCGCATGCCTCCCCCGGGACTCTACGACCTCACGGAACTGCAGCGGCACGGCAACCGCCTGTTTGGCTTCAGCGCGCAGAAGACGCTGGACATCGCGCAGGCATTGTATGAAAAGCACAAGCTGATCAGCTATCCGCGCACCGACAGCAGGCACTTGTCGCAGGACGTCGCGCGAACGCTCCCGCGGGTGACGGCGGCGATTGGGGGTCCGTATCGGGAGCTGCTGGCGCCGGGCACGGGCGAGCGCCCACTGGGGCGCCGTTACGTCGATGACGGCAAGGTCACCGACCACCACGCGATCATTCCGACTACCACGGTAGCGGGTTCGGGACTCATGCCCGACGAGCGCAAGATCTACGATTTGATCTGCCGGCGCCTCCTCGCGGCGTGGCACGAGGATCACATCTGGAACGTGACCACCGTAATCACGGCGATTCGCAACGGCGAAATCGTGGACCGCTATCACACCTCGGGCAGCGCGGTGATGCAGGTGGGGTGGAAGGTGCTCGATCTCGCGCCCGCCAAAGGGAAGAAGGCGGACGATGCCAAAGAGCAGGTGCTGCCGCCGGGACTCGCGCGCGGGCAGGAGCAGGACGTGCTCGATGTCGAGACCCTGAAGAAAAAGACCCGCGCGCCGAAGCGGCTCACCGAGGCCACGCTGCTGACGGCGATGGAAACGGCGGGCAAGACGCTCGATGAGAAGGAACTTTCCGACGCCATGAAAGAGACGGGGCTGGGCACCCCCGCCACGCGCGCCGCGATCATCGAGGTGCTAATCAAGCGCGAGTACATTGTGCGCAACGGGAAGAGCCTGGAGGCGACGGACAAGGGAATCCGGCTGATCGAAGTGGTGCACCCCGAGGTGAAGAGTCCGGCGATGACCGGGCAGTGGGAGGCGTACCTGCACCGGATTCAACGCGGGTCGGCGCAGTTGGGCCCATTTATGAAGGGCATCGAAGACTACGTGCGCGAGGTGGTCGGGAAGGTGGGGCAAGTGCCGGCGCCGCCGCGGGGTGCGCGCGCGGGCAGCAACGGCACGCCGCGACCGGCCAGCGCACCGTCGGGTAACGTCGGCGCTGGTGCGCCTCAAGGGGATCGCGACCGCCCCTCTCCGCCCGCCGGCAGCAACGGCATTCCGGCAGCGCCCCACGGCGGCACTCCGCAAGGTAACGTCAGCGTCCCTGCGCCGCAATGGGATCACGAGCGCACCTCTCCCCCCGCCGGCACGCGCGCACTCGGATCGACCGATCCCAGCGGATGGCGGGATGCGGCCAGTGCACCACCGCGTGAGGCAGCCAAGCCGCGGTCACTCGTGCCGTCGAGCAACACGGCCACGGCACAGTTGCCGCTGCGGGCGGCAGTTGCGCAAGCGCCCCCCTACACTGGGGGGCCGCTGACGGAGCTTCTGCAGCAGGCCTTCGGATTCCCCTCTTTCCGCCCCAGCCAGGAAGCGGTCTGCCAGGCAGTGATTGAGGGCCGCGATGTGCTGCTGGTGATGCCGACCGGGGCAGGGAAGTCGCTGTGCTATCAGTTGCCGGGCGTGGCGCGCGGCGGCACCACGCTGGTGATCAGTCCGCTGATCGCGCTGATGGAAGATCAGGTCGCCAAACTGAAGGAGCGCGGCCTGCGGGTGGCGCGCATACACTCCGGCCGCGACCGCGCGGCGTCGCGCCAGGCGTGCATCGACTACCTGAATGGCGCACTGCAATTCCTCTTCATCGCCCCGGAGCGCCTGCGCGTGCCGGGCTTCCCGGAGATGCTGGCGAAACGCAAGCCCTCGCTGATCGCCATCGATGAGGCGCACTGCATCTCGCAATGGGGGCACGATTTCCGCCCCGACTATCGCATGCTCGGGCAGCATCTGCCGACGCTGCGGCCCGCGCCCGTAATTGCGCTGACGGCCACGGCGACGCCGGTGGTGCAAAACGATATCGCGGCGCAACTGGCATTAGGGCAGCCGTCGCGCTTCATTCAGGGCTTCCGGCGCGACAATCTCGCCGTGGAGGTGGTGGAAGTGGCACCGTCGCAGCGCCCGGATTTGACTCTGGAACTGCTCGACGACGACGAACGCCGTCCGGCCATCGTCTACACGCCAACGCGCGCGCAGGCGGAAAGCGTGGCCTACCAGTTGGCCCAGCACTTTCCCTGTCAGGCCTATCACGCGGGGCTGGATGCCGAGCGTCGCAAACGCGTCCAGTCGGATTTTCTTGCCGGCCGCATCGAGGTGATGGTGGCGACCATCGCCTTCGGCATGGGTATCGATAAGCCCGACGTGCGCACCGTCATTCACACCGCGCTGCCGGGGAGTTTGGAAGCCTACTACCAGGAAATCGGGCGGGCCGGACGCGACGGCAAACCGAGCCGGACGGTTTTAATGCACTCGTATGCCGACCGCCGCACCCACGATTTCTTCTTCGATCGCGATTATCCGGACGTCCAGGTGCTCGACCGAATTTTCGGCAAGCTGGGCGCGGAGCCAGTGGAGAAATCGGTGGTGCAGAGGCTGCTCCGCATGCCCGAGGAGGAGTTCGATAAAGCGCTCGAGAAGCTGTGGATACACGGCGGCGCGCTGGTGGATTTCGCGGACAACGTGACGCGCGGGCACGAGCACTGGCGCGATGCCTATGTCGCGCAGGGCGAGCAGAAGAAGCAGCAGCTCGACCTGATGCTGCGCTACGCGGAGACCAACGAATGCCGTATGTCCTCCCTGGTGCGCCATTTCGGAGATCTGGCGGATTCGCAAAAGGCGTGCGGGATGTGCGATTTCTGCGCGCCCGACAAATGCTGCGGGCAGCGTTTCCGCCCGGCCAGTTCGTTCGAACGCTCACTGGCGCTGAAGACGGTAGAGGCGCTGCGCACTGGCGCGGGACGCTCGACCGGGAAACTGCATGCCGAGGTGTGCCCGTCCGCGGAGATGTCGCGCGACGAGTTCGAGGAATTGCTGGGCGCGATGGCGCGCGCCAACTTCGTGCGGCTGACCAACACAGTCTTCGAGAAGGACGGGAAGACCATTCCCTTCGTCAAAGCGGCACTGACGCGCGACGGAGAGGCGCTGGAAGAGATCGCGGCCGGCGATCTGCAGATCAAGGAAACCTCGCTGGCCGAAGGCAAGCGCAAGAGCAGGAAGAAGGCGCCCAAGGCGGCGAAGAAGAAGGCGAAGAAACTGCTTCCCGCGCCAATTCTGCCGCCCAAACCGCCGCGCAAGGATGACCGGCCGAAGCAGGCGGCCGATTCGCACGTGGAGGGTGCGCTCCGCAAGTGGCGTATGTCGGAAGCGCAGCGGCGCGGAGTCCCGGCATTCCGCATTTTCAGCGATCAGGCGCTGAAGGCGATTGCGGAAAAACGTCCGGCCACGGCGGCGGAGTTATTGGCGATTCCCGGCCTGGGAATCGCCACGGTGGAAAAGTTCGGGGCACAGATCTACCGGATTTTGCACGAGCACCCGGAGTAGCGTTGGTGGAACAGGCCATCGTTTTCCCTGGCCTGTTCGTGCTTCGAAGCGGTGCGGACGGACTGACGGCCGCACGCCTCTGGCTGTTGCAACACGGTTGGTGGAACAGTGGTGGAACAGGCCATCGTCTTCCGTGGCCTGTTCGCGCTTCTTTGCGATGCCCTATGCCACGAATCGCTTATACGGACGTACCCACAACTCCGGCCAGCGGACTGCTTGCCGAGGCATACAGACGGCGGGGCATGCGGCCCGATTCGTAAGCCAGGCGGCCGGCTTCCACGCCGAGTTTCATAGCGCGGGCCATCTTCACGGAATCTTCGGCGGCGGCGATTGCGGTATTCATCAGCACCCCGTCGGCGCCCAGTTCCATGGCGACGGCCGCATCGCTCGCCGTGCCTACCCCGGCGTCGACAATCATTGGAACTTCGGTGATCATCTCGCGGAAGATGCGGAGGTTGGTCGGGTTCTGAATGCCGAGTCCGCTGCCGATGGGCGCGGCCAGAGGCATGACAGCGGCAGCGCCGGCGTCGATCAGGCGCTTGGCGTTCACAATGTCGTCATTGGTATATGGCAGGACGATGAAGCCTTCCTTCACCAGAATCCGGGTGGCTTCCAGCAGTCCCGCGTTGTCGGGGAACAGAGTCTTCTCGTCGCCGATGACTTCGAGTTTTACCCAGTTGGAAAGGCCGACTTCCCGGCCCAGCATGGCGGTGCGGACCGCATCGTCCGCGGTATAGCAAGCGGCGGTATTGGGCAGGATGAAGATTTTGGTGCGATCGATGTAGTCGATCAGGGATTCCTTGGTCCGGTCGGTCAGGTTGACACGGCGTACGGCAACGGTCACCATGTCGGCGCCGCTTGCCTCGTGACAGCGCATCATCTCCTGAAAACTACGGTACTTCCCGGTTCCCACGATCAGGCGCGAAGAAAATTCGCGGCCTGCAATGGTCAATTTGTCGGACATGCTCCTATTGTAACGGCTGGCGCTTTTCGATGGGTCTGGCGCGCCTTCGCCGCGGGCGGAGCGCGGCCAGAGTAAGTGGGAAGTAAGTTCCCTGTATCGGAGAGTACGCTTACGCGGTCACTTATCCCAAGGGATGGAATGATCGCCGGTCACGGCGCGGGTTTCGGCCGGCGAGTCGGTGCGGAAGAGCGACCACGGCCCGGGAATCCACGGGTAGCGTTCAATCACCCGCTCATCCACCGTGACCCCGAGTCCGGGCGTGCGAGGCACGATCAGGTCGCCTCGTTCGATGGACAGCGGCTCGGTAAGAATTTCGTCCGCCAGCGGGAACGGGTACATCCCGGCGCGACCCGGGCTGGAGTAACAGGGATACTCCAGCCACTCCACCACCAGTTGCGGCCAGCAGACGCCAAGGTGGGCGGCGGCCACAACCTCCAACGCGGTGCCCCAACTGTGAAAGGCGAAACGCATGCCCTGGCGGGCGATTTCGGTAAACAGGCGGCGTCCGAGCGAGTACCCTCCCTGGCAGCAAACGTCCATTTGCACGTAATCGACGGCCTGCGTGAGGATCAAGTCCAGGTAGCCTTCTTCGGTGGGTTCGTGCTCGCCGGTGGCCAGCGGGACAAGGTCCTTCTCTTTGAGCGCGAGATACGCCTCGTGATCGGCGGGCGGCAGCGGCTCCTCCAGCCACGCGATATTGTGGGCGGCCATATCGCCGGCGAGTTGTTCGACGGTGTCCCGCGAGTAGCTTTGATCGCCCATGCGCCACCATGTGTGCGCGTCCACCATCAGGTCGAAATCGGGGCCGACGGCCCGGCGCATCAGGCGCACCGTTTCCAGGTCCTGCTCGGGACCGCCCGCGGGGCGCATTTTATAAGCCCGGAAGCCGAGTGCGGCCACGGCGGCGGCCTCGGCGGCGTAGCCTTCGGACGACATGTACATGCCTGCGCTGCCGTACAGCCGGATATTGTCGCGCACGCGACCCCCCACCAGTTCGGAGACGGGTACGCCCTTGGCCTTGCCAGTGAGATCGTAGAGTGCGATCTCGACGCTGCAATAGACCTTGGCAATTTCCGGATCGGTTCCGGGGCCCTGTAGAAACTGGACGCGCAGCGCGTCTGGGTCGGCCAGTACGCGGCCTTCGAGAAACGGAGCGACGGTCTCAGTGATGATGCGCTGCACCGCTTCACTGCCCGGTCCGGGCGCGTAGCCGATGAGGCCGTTGGCGGTTTCCACCCGGATGAACAGGGCGTCGCGCTTGAGGAGGGTGCGCTCGCCGCCGTGGAAGGGTAGCCGCACCGGCTCCGGAAAGGGGTATGAAAGTAGGAAACTGCGAACGCTCGTGATTTTCATGGGCGCGGAATCAGGATAACACGCGCCTCGGGCCCGCAATTCCTAAAGGTAATGCATCAACAGCAGGCTGCCGGTGGCGGCGACGAAAGACGATACCACGGGCAGGCGCCAGAGCGGCCTGCGCGGGCGAGTGCGGGCGAAGGCGGGCACCTCGTCTTCCCCGGCTGCCAGCGCATCGGACGCGGCTTCGGGAGCTGGCGGCGCCGTCTGGGATGCCACTTTGAGGCAGGTTTCTCCCAGCGCGTGCACCATGTCGCGCATATTGCGATCCTGCGTCTCCATGAGATCGCGAAGCGATGTGAGTTGCTGGCCGTGCCCCGCTGCCTGCACTTCCTCGCGTACCGCCGCGCGCAGTTCCTGCTCCATCGACTGCATGCGTGCGGTGACCGTCCGGGCGATCTGTTCGTCCATGAAGCGCGCGATAGTCTCGGCGAATTCCTTCTGCACCGTCGCCATCTGGCTGCGCAAGGTGCGCATCTCGGCTTCGATGGTCTGGCGCTGGGCGTCGACGGCGGAGGCAATCTCGCCGCGCAGTCCATCGAGGCGCGTTTCCACGCCTTCGGCGAGGGCGTGGTCCTGCTCGTCGAGCGCATCGAGTTCGGTTTGAATGCGGCTTTCCAGTTCGATCAGCCGGCGATCGATCTGGCTGCTGGTCTCCGCCACGCGGCGGTTGATGCCGGCCAGCGCGGCTTCCACCGGAAGGCTGGTCGCGGCGGTGCGCACCAGTTGAGGTGGCGCGGGCGGCGGTACGACACTGCGCTGGGGCACTTCCCGGTTCCATGGATTGGCCTGGGCGGGTTCGCTGGCGGCCAGGGGTTGGTGGGCTGCCGGACCCGGTTCGGGCGTCGCGGGCCGGTTTGCGGCGGCAAGGCGTGCCGCGCCACGCGTGAGTGTTACCCCCACACCGAACGCCAGTCCGTCCCCGAAGGCGACGGCCAGGGTTCGCCACACGGACGAATCGCGACTGTTCTGCATAATACATAATGTACCGGAAATGTTTTAGGCGCGAAAGGGTCTTCCTCAGGGGATCTCCCCTTAACCCCACGCCGGCCCGGCGGCACGGGTGGTATAACGCACTTATGCATTTCGCATTCGATTGGACGCAGGGCTTGGGCGACGTCCTGAAATTGCTGATCGCTTATATGCTGGCGCTGCCGGTGGGCCTCTACCGTGAGCGCGAGGCGCACAGCGTAGGCGTACGCACGTTTCCCGTGGTCGCGATGGCGAGTTGCGCGTATGTCCTGCTCGGCTCGCCGGACGGACACGCCAACCTGGATGCGCAATCGAGAATCATTCAGGGTGTGGTGGCGGGCATTGGATTTATTGGCGGCGGAGCGATTCTGAAATCGGACAACCGGGTGCACGGCGTGGCGGCAGCGGCCAGCATTTGGAATTTCGGAGTGGTGGGCGCGTCCGTGGCGCAGAATCGTTTCCTGTTGGCGGCCACGCTGGCGCTGTTGAATCTGGTGACGCTGCGCGTCCTGTTGCCGGTGAAGGTGAAGTTGGACGACACGGACGGGGCGCCGGGTGGGCCGAACGCGTCAAGGCCATTGGGTCCGCAGGCACGCCGCGAGCAGGACGACGGAGAGTAGCGGCAGCAGCGCCGTGTGCCCGGGCATCAGCGGTCGAAGGTTTGCAGCAGGGCGCGGAAGGCGCGGCCGCGGTGACTGAGCGAGAACTTCTGCTCGGGCGTGGCCTCGCCGAAGGTGCAGCCGAATTCCGGGCAATAAAACAGCGGGTCGTAGCCGAAGCCATCGACGCCGCGCGCTTCGTGCAGGATCTCGCCTTCCACCGCGCCGTGATAAACGCCCACCACGCGCGGCCCCTCGACCAGCGCAATCGCGCACACGAAGCGCGCCTTGCGATTGGCCGCGCCGCGCAGATTTTCCAGCAGCAGGCGATTGTTGGCTTCGTCCGTGGCGTGGACGCCCGAATAGCGCGCAGAGTAGACGCCCGGCGCGCCGCCGAGCGCGTCCACTTCCAGGCCGGAATCGTCGGCGAACAGCAGGCCGGAAACGTGAGGGCTGTAGTGCAGCGCCTTCTTGACGGCGTTCTCCTGAAAGGTAGCGCCGTCCTCCACCGCTTCGGGCAACTGCTTAAAGCCGGGAACGTGCTCGATCGAGATCCGGGAAAGATCGGCGGCGAGGCGGAACTCGCGCAGTTTTCCGGCGTTCCCGGTAGCGCAGAACAGGTGAATCACGGGGCGCTATTCTCCGATGGCCTCGCGCTGCTTGAGTACCAGCTCCGCAATGCCGGAGCGGGCAAGGGCCATCAGTTCGGCCATCTGCGCATCGTCGAACGCCTCGTGCTCGGCGGTGGCCTGCACTTCGACGTATTTGCCGCCGCCCGTCATGACCACGTTCATATCGACATCAGCCTGCGAATCTTCCTCGTAGCAGAGATCGAGCATGGGAACACCGCCCACCAATCCGACGCTGGTGGCGGCGATGTACTCGCGCAGCGGATTGTTCTTGAGCATGCCGTAGCCGCGCAGTTGACGCAGAGCGGTGGCCATGGCGACGAAGGCGCCGGTGATGGAGGCGGTGCGCGTGCCGCCATCCGCCTGAATCACATCGCAATCGATAATGATCGTGCGTTCGCCGAGTACGCTCATATCGACGGCGGCACGCATGGAACGGCCGATGAGGCGTTGGATCTCGTGGGTGCGCCCGGACGGGCGGCCCTTGGTGACTTCACGCGGTGTGCGCTTGGCGGTGGCGCGCGGCAGCATGGAGTATTCCGCCGTCACCCACCCTTTTCCGCTGTTGCGCATAAAAGGTGGCACGCTATCTTCCACGGTCGCGGCGCAAAGCACGTGGGTGTTGCCGACTTTGATCAGGGCGGAACCTTCGGCAGTCATCAGACAGCCGGTCGTAATCTGAACAGGGCGCATCTGCCCTGCTGCTCTCTTATCCGTTCGCATTGCTTCTCATCACCAGGTAGAGGAATACCATCACGCCAACCATCATCAAAAGAATCAGGATGACGCAGCCGGCGGCGCCTTGCGGGCGTGAGGGCTTTTTGGCATTGCCCCGCACCGGCTTGAATTTTCCCATAAGTCCGATGGTAGCATCGTGACTGATGATGCGCCCTCGAATTCTCCCGCTCGCACTGCTCGCAGTCTTCACTACGCTGGGGCTGACAGGATGCGGCAACAAGTCGATGACGATGCCCGATCTTTTCCCCGAAACGGTGGGCGCATGGCACCGCACGGCGACGTCGGAACCGGCCGCGGCGGGCAATCCGGATGAAATCGACGCGCAGAGCATCGAGAAGATTCGCGCCGCTTCCTACGAGGGTCCGGGCAAGCTGGAAGCGCGCGTGTACCAGTTGGCGACTCCCGCCGTGGCGTTGGATGTGGTGCAGCGCTGGCACGCCACGGCGGACAGTGTCTTCTTCAATCAGGACCGCTTTCTGGTGGTGCTCAAATGGCAGGCGGCCGACCGCAAAGCGGTGCAGGAATTTGTCACCGTTATCGACGGCAAACTGCATACCAAACCTTAGGACGATCGGCGACGCCGGCCTTACGGAGCGCCTCTATAATGGAAGGACACCCATGTCTTCTTCCGCAATTGCTGCCGCGACTCCCGAGATGCTGGCACGCTACGAGACCGTAATCGGGCTCGAAGTCCACGTGCAACTGGCCACCGCCACGAAGATCTTCTGCGGCTGCCAGACCGGCTTCGGCGCGCCGCCGAATACCAATGTCTGCCCGGTCTGCCTGGGGCTGCCTGGCGCGCTGCCGGTGCTGAGCCGCGAAGCGGTGGAACTGGCCATCAAAGGTGCGCTGGCGTTGAATTGCGAGATCCGCGGCTTCTCGCGTTTCGCGCGCAAAAACTACTTCTATCCCGACCTGCCGAAGGGCTACCAGATCTCGCAATATGACCAGCCGTTTGCCGAGCATGGGTACCTCGATATCGCGGTGGACGGCGCCGCCAAACGCATCGGCGTGACGCGCGTGCATATGGAAGACGACGCGGGAAAAAGCGTCCACGACGGGTTCCGCGATTCCGACCGCTATTCGTATGTCGATTTGAATCGCAGCGGCACGCCGCTGATCGAGATTGTCAGCGAACCGGACATGCGCAGCGCGGACGAAGCGCATGCGTACCTCACGGAATTGAAGCAGCGGATTCAGTTCATCGAAGCGTCCACCTGCGACATGGAGAAGGGGCATCTGCGCTGCGATGCCAACGTCAGCGTGCGTTTGAAGGGCGCGGAGAAATTCGGCACGCGCGCCGAAGTGAAGAATCTGAATTCGTTCCGCTTCCTCAAGCTGGCTATCGATTTCGAAGTGGCGCGTCAGGTGGCGCTGATCGAGAGCGGCGGCAAGATGGTCCAGGAGACGCGGCTGTACAATCCCGATCTCGATGAGACGTTCAGTATGCGCAGCAAGGAAGACGCGCACGACTACCGCTACTTTCCGGAGCCCGACCTGGTGCCTCTGCGCATTGGGGAGGCGTGGCTGAGTTCGGTGAAGGCGTCGATGCCGGAACTGCCGGGCGTCAAGCGGGCGCGCTTCATGAGCGAGTTCGGGCTGTCGGACTACGACGCCGATGTGTTGACGGCGTCGCGCGCGATAGCGGAGTATTTCGAGACGGTGGCGAAGGCGTCGGGCAATCCGAAGATGGCGGCGAACTGGGTGATGGGCGATCTGGCGGCGCAACTGAAGGCCGAGGACAAAGAGATCGCGCAATCGCCCGTGAGCGCGGCGAACCTGGGCGCGCTGGTCAAAATGATCGCGAGCGATGAACTCTCGGGCAACTTGGCGAAACAGGTTTTTCCGAAGATGTTCGAGAGTGGGGACGCGCCATCGGTGATTGTCGAACGCGAAGGCTTGAAGCAGATTTCGGACACGGGCGCGCTGGAGCAGGTGATCGCCGACGTGATCGCCGGCAATCCGAAACAGGTGGAGCAGTACAAGGGCGGCAAGACTACGGTGATCAACTTCCTGGTCGGGCAGGCGATGAAGGCCACGCGGGGACAGGCGAACGTCGCCACCATCACCGAATTGTTCAAACAGAAACTGGGGTGAACGATGTTACAGGCAGGCGATCAGGCTCCCGATATCCATCTGCACACCGATAGCGGAGAGGACTTCCATCTGGCGGATCTGCGCGGGCAGCGCGTGGTGTTGTACTTCTACCCGAAGTCGGACACGCCGGGCTGCACGGTGGAAGCGTGCGAATTCCGCGACGGGATCAAGGGTTTTACGAAGAAGGGCACGGCGGTGGTCGGCGTGTCGCCGGATAAGGCGAGCGCGCAGGCGAAGTTCAAAGAGAAGTACGATCTGCCTTTCACGCTGCTGGCGGATGAGAATAAGGCGGCGGCAGAGGCGTACGGCGTCTATCAGGAAAAGAATATGTACGGCAACAAGGTGATGGGGATTGTGCGCACCACCTTTGTGATCGGGCCGGACGGGAAGATCGAAAAGGTCTTCCAAAAAGTGAAGGCTGCCGGCCACGCGGCGGCCGTGCTGGAAGGTCTGTAGCGCGCCTGCTGGCATGGGTGGAACAGGCCATCGTTTTTTGTGGCCTGTTCGTGCTTCGAAGCGGTGCGGACGGACGAGGAAAACCATCGTCCATCCCACCAAGTTAGCTACTAGCGCTAGCCGCACACTCCCCGGCGAGCAAGGCCCACAAGCCGAGGCCGCGTAAGCCCTTCTCAGCCTGTCCTACTTGAACAGCTTTTCGAGGCGCGGGAGCGAGTCGTAGAGATTCTGGGGACGCTCTAAGACGCCGCGGAAGATGTCACCTTTCTTCGCGAAGCGCTCGCGCGCATTGTGAATGTTGAATTGTTTCGGGTCCAATCCCGGAGCGACCTCTTGCCATTCGAGCGGCGTGGCCACCGGGGCACCGGGATAGGCGCGCAACACGTAAGGCGCGGCGATGGTCTTCGATTTGCCGATCTGCAGGTAATCGAAATAGACGCGATTGCGCTGCCGTTTGGCCACCATCCGCGGGGTGGTGAAGAGGTGCGGCTTTTCATGCGTGACCAGGCGTGAGATGAGTTCGGCGAACGCGCGCGCCTCTTCGAAGGAGTAGACGGGTTCGATGGGAATGTAGACGTGCATCCCGTCGCCGCCAGTGGTCTTGGGATATCCCGTCAGCTTGATCGCGTCCAACACCTTCTTCACAAGCAGCGCGGCTTCCACAATCAGATCGTAGGAGCACTCCTGCGGATCGAGATCGATCAGGATGAAATCGGGATGCTCGAGCGTGCCCCAGCGGCTCATGCCGGGATTCTGATCGATGCAGCCCAGATTGGTGAGGTACAGCAGGCTGGCGCGGTCCTCCGCGAACACGTAGTTAATGTCGTCGATCAGTTCCGTACGCAGCCAGCCGGGGTACGTGACCGGAGTGTCCTTCTGGAAAAAGAACTCTTCCTTGATGCCGTTAGGATAGCGTTTGAGCGAAAGCGCGCGATCTTTCAAGTGGGGCAGGATCAAGTGCGAAACAGCGGCGTAGTAATTGATGACGTCGCGTTTGGCGACCCCATCGTCGGGGTAGTACAGCTTGGGCAGATTGGTGAACTTCAACGTGTGGCCGTCGATGGTGAGGGTGGCTTCACGGCCGGAAACCAACTCGCCCGATGATTCCGGCGCCGCCGCCGCGGACGCTTCGCGCGCAACTTCGTCCGCGGATTTATCGTTGCGCAGGCCGATGAACACCGGCGCGCGCAGGCGGTCCTCCGTAGTCCAATTCGCATAGCGCACCTGACAGACGAGTACGGGTTTGACCCATGTCATCCCCTTGTCGGGTTTGGGGCGCAGGCTAAACGGGCACGTCTTGGTGATGAGCGGCTGCAGGCGCGCATAGATCGACGCCAGCAGGTTCTGATCGAAGCCCGTGCCCACGTTGCCGGCCCATTGCAGCTTGCCTTCTTTCTGCACGCCGAGCACGAGCGCGCCGAAATAGTCGCGATCGCCCTGGGGCTCGGTGAAGCCGCCGATGACGAATTCCTGCTCGCTGACGATTTTGATTTTGAGCCACTCGCGGCTGCGGCGCGATTCGTAGCAACTGTTGGGATGCTTGGCGAGAATGCCTTCGAGGCCGTTCTCGCGAGCGGCTTCGAGCAGCGCTTCGCCCGCGCCGGGGAACGCGTCGGAGATGCGGATGTTGGGGCCGGACGTGAGCACCTTCGCCAGCAGCTCGCGGCGTTCGGCGAGGGCCACATTACGCAGATCGTAGCCGTCGAGATACAGCAAGTCGAAGGCAAAGTAGATGACGGGCGTGGATCGCACGAGATGCGCGATGGTGTTCGGGTCGGTATTGGCGATGCGCGGCTGAATGAGGTGGAACTGCGAGACGCCCTTGGCATCGAGCACTGCGATTTCGCCATCGAGAATCGCGCTCGCGGCGGCGACGTGATGCGGCATGACGGCGAGTTCCGGGTACTGCCGTTCGCAGCGCAGGCCGCTGCGCGATTGCAGGCGCACCTCTTCGTTATCGACGAACGCGATGGCGCGCACGCCGTCCCATTTCACTTCGAAGAGCCATTCGTCGCCGCGCGGGACGCGGTCCGCAATCGCGGCCTTCATGGGCTCGATGGACGCGGGCATCGGCGCAAGCTCCGCTCCCTTGACGTTCCCAAGGTCGTACTTCTTGCGGCGCGGCTTGGCGAGTTTGGCGGCGGGCGCGGCGGCGGCCTTGGTGGCGCGGGGGCGCTTGGCGGGCGGGCTGGTGTCCCACACGCGGTCCGTCGCGCCGGCCGTGCTGCGCCTGGTCTTGCGCGCCGGAAGGTTCTGCGCGATTTCCTCTTGCGTGCGGCCGGACAGCACACTGTAGGCGAGCGATTCGATGTCCCAGCCGGGCGTGGCGAACTGGTCTCGCTTTTTGATCAGCAGCCACTCGTTGCCCTTCCCCTTCACCTTCATGTGGACGATGGCGAAATCGCCCTTCAGCTTCTCGCCGTTCAAGCGGAACTTAAGGTCGCCGCGCGCCAGTTGGTCGAGGCCGGGCATATCGCTGAGGATCTCGAAATCGCCGCAGTCCCAGAGCATAACGCTGCCGCCGCCGTAGTTGCCGGCGGGAATGTTGCCTTCGAAATCGCCGTATTCGATGGGGTGATCTTCCACGTGGGCGGCGAAGGATTTCACTGCAGGATCGAGCGACGGCCCTTTGGGGACGGCCCAGGATTTCAGGACGCCATCGATCTCCAGGCGGAAATCGTAATGCAGGCGCGTGGCATCGTGTCGCTGCACACAAAAATAGGGTTTGGCCGCCGGCTTGCTTTTACGCGCGGAGGGCGCCGGTTCGGGCGTATTCTCGAAGCGGCGTTTGGCGACGTACTCGTCGAGGGACATAAGTCCTTTCGTTTACATCGTATTAGACATTGTAGTATCTTGAAAACCAACGCCCCCCTGGGTTAGGAGTCAATCGTATGGCAGCGAGCGTTTGGAAGGGCCATCTGATTTTCGGCATGGTGTCTTTTCCCATCCGGCTATTCAGCGCGGCACGCAGTGAAACCATCAGCTTCAATCTGCTCCACAAAACGGACCATTCGCGCATCCGGCAGGTGGTGTATTGCGCCTCCGAAGACAAGCCGATTCAGCGCTCCGAGACCGTGAAGGGGTACGAGTACGAGAAGGATCACTACGTCATTATTGAGGACGAGGATATCAAGAAAGTCGCACCGCGCACGGCCCGGGTGATGGAGATTCTGGAGTTCGTGAAGGCGGATCAAGTGGACCCGGTCTACCTGGAGAGTTCCTACTATGTGGCGCCGGATGAAGGCGGCGAGAAAGCGTACGCGCTCTTGTTCACGGCGTTGAAGGACTCCGGTTTCTACGGCGTCGCAAAGGTGGCGATGCATAATCGCGAACACATCATCGTGCTGCGTCCGGGGGCGAAAGGGATTCTTTCGCACACCATGTATTTCCAGGACGAGATCCGCCAGGTCGAGGAGTTTCGCACGGATACGAGCCTGGTGAAAGAGAAGGAACTCGCCATGGCGAAGATGTTGATTTCTTCGCTGGAGGAGAACTTCGAACCGCAGAAGTACCACGATTCCTACCGCGAGAATCTGAAGAAGATGATCGAGGCGAAGATCGAAGGGCGCAAGATCGTGGAGACGCCGACGGAGCACGTGGCGCCGGTGATCGACATCATGGAAGCGCTGAAAAAGAGCTTGGCGGAAAAACGCAAGCCGGCCAGGGTGGCTACCGCGGCCGAGGCAGAAGGTCCCACGGAAATTACCGAAGCGCCCAAGAAACGCGTCAGGAAAACCAAGGCCGGTTAGGATTTGGCGGGGCGCTCAGCGCGCGCCCGACTTGCCGACAGCACTCAGTGTAGACTCAGGATATGAAGCCGACCCGGCGACTGACCGCCATCATCGAACGTGAGGAAGGTGGATTTGTTGCTCTGTGTCCGGAACTGGACATTGCGAGTGATGGGGAGACGATTGAAACAGCGCGAGCGAATCTGATTGAAGCGCTCACCCTGTTTTTCGAGACGGCTTCGCCCTCTGAAGTCGCAAGACGCTTCCACAACGAAATCTTCGTGACTCAAGTCGAGGTTCCGGTTGGGTAGACTCCGGGTCCTTTCAGGCTCGGAGATATGCCGCCTCCTCGAACAGAACGGATTTGACGCGGTGCGCCAAAAGGGCAGTCACCGCATCATGCAGAAGCGGCTTGAGGGAACTACCATAACCGTTCCCGTGCCGATCCACGACCCGGTTCTGCGCGGTACGTTGGCCAGCATCATCAGGCAGTCGGGGCTTCCACGACGGCTTCTTCGAGCACGAAGATTAGCGCGCGCCCGTCCCTTTGAGTATCGTCTCCGCATGCAGGGCCCCTTCGGGCGTGTCTTCGTGCTTGAACATCAGGTAAAGATCGCGTCCGGCAGTCAGCATTTCCTGGGAGCGGAAGGCGATGGCGGCCACATCCTTCGGCGTGTAATCTGGTTTGCGCAGGCGGTAATACACGAAGTCCGCCGTGATCACTTCGGGAATTTCCAGTCTTTCCGATTCCGCCAGGCAGAGGGCAATGTTGTGCTCGCGCAGGATGTTGTAGACTTCTTCGTTGAGCCAGCTTGCGTGCCGGAATTCGAAGGCGTAGCGCAGTCCAGCGGGCAGCAGAGTGAGGTAATCGCGCAGCAGCGCCGCGTCGCATTTCATCGCCGGAGGCAGTTGGAATAGCACCGGACCAAGGCGGCGCGCGGTACGCAGTGGGTCGATCATCTTGAAGAAAAGTTCGGTCGCTTCGGCCGCGTTTTTCAGGCGCAGGATGTGGGTGAGGCGCATATTCGCCTTGCACGCGAACACGAAGCCCGCGGGCGTTTGAGCGACCCAGTTCTCTAGCGTGGCAACGGCGGGAAGACGGCGAAATGTGTAATTGATCTCCACGCAATTGAGGCGCTCGGCATAGTGTTTGAGAAACTGGTTGGCCGGAGCCTTGGGGGGATAAAAGCCCGGCTTCCAGGCCGGGTACGCGAAGCCGGAAGTTCCGGCGTAAAGGGTCGCCATGGTTTAACATTATCTCTGGCCCGGCGCACGTTTTGGTAAGCGCCGGCGCGACGGAGATTCTTATGTTTCTTGTGCACTGGATTGTCAACTGGCTGGTAGCGGCCCTGGCGCTCTGGCTGATGGCGCAAATCATCCCGGGAATCCAACTACGCGAATTCAAAACCGCACTGATCGCTACGGTGATTCTCGCGGTGGTGGACATCACCGTCGGTCCGATATTGCGCTTCATCGCACTGCCGATTACGTTCCTCACCCTGGGGCTTTTCAATTTCGTATTGAAAGCGGTATTCCTGAAACTGGCCTCCCTGTTCACGCCGGGATTCCGGATCGATGGTTTCCTGAATGCGGTATTAGGCGCGCTGGTGCTGACCGCGCTCGACATTGTCCTGAGGCGTGTCGCCTGGGCGACGCTGTAAACGATACTCTAGAGACTGTGCTTGCCCCGACGCATCCCGCGGAACTGGCCGACGCGCTCCGTTGCGCTGCCGCCGATGGCCGCACCATTTCCCTCATGGGGAGTTCCACCAAAAAACGTATGGGCGGACCGGTGGAGCCGGCCGATGTCGCGATTACCACGATGTCGCTGCGGGGCGTATTGCAGTACGAGCCGCGCGACCTGACAGTGAGCGTGCTGGCTGGGTTGAGCTGGTGCGAGTTCGTGAATCTGCTGGCGGAACACCGGCAAATGGTGCCGCTCGATCCGCCTTACGAATCGGGCGCGACGGTAGGCGGTGTGATCGCGGCGAACTCCAGCGGACCGCGGCGCCGCCTGTACGGCACGGCACGCGACCTGGTGATTGGCATGACGTTCGCCACGCTGGAAGGCAAGCTGGTGAAGAGCGGCGGCATGGTGGTGAAGAACGTCGCGGGGCTCGATATGGCGAAGCTGATGATCGGTAGTTTCGGCACCCTGGCGGCGATCGCGGTGGTGAATTTCAAGCTGCAGCCGATGCCAGAGATCGAGCGCAGTTTCCTGCTGCCGTTCGAATCGCTGGCGGCGGCGATAGTGGCGCGCAACGCAGTGCTGCGCGGCCCGCTGCTGCCCTCGGCCATCGATCTGCTTAATCCCGCGGCGGCGCGGACGCTCGGGCACTCCGGATGGCTGTTGGCGCTGCGCACCGGCGGCAACGAGGCGGCGGTACGACGCTACGAAACGGAGTTCGCGCAATATGGCGGGGCGCAGGCGTTCGAGGGCGCGGACCAGGATACACTTTGGCGTCACGTAGTGAATTTCACCAAGCAGTTTTTAGCGGCACACGACGATGGCGCGGTGGTGAGAGTGTCGTGTACGCTGAAAGATTCAGAAGCGGTCATGCAGGCATTCCCGGGCCCGGCGATTGCGCGCGCGGGGTCGGGCGTCTGCTACGGCTACTACGAAGAATCGCGTGCTGCCGCACAATGGATGAAGAGTAGCGTGCCGCCGGAGTGCAGGGCGGTGATGGAATTCGCGGCCGACGAAGCGCGGCGGTCGCTGGAGCTGTGGCCCTCGCCGGGCGCCGATCTTGAGATGATGAGACGGGTCAAGCACCTGTTCGATCCGAAGAATCTACTGAACCGTGGCCGACTTTACCGTATTATCTGAAAAGACCGGGCTGGGACCAAGACAGTTCGACCTCGATAAGTGCGTGCACTGCGGGTTGTGCCTGAACGCGTGCCCGACATATCGCGAGCTGGGTCTGGAGATGGATTCGCCGCGCGGGCGCATTTACCAGATGGTGCAGGTGGCCAACGGGGCCCCGATTACCGAATCGTATCGCGAGCATATCGATCTGTGCCTGGCGTGTCGCGGGTGCGAATCGGCATGTCCGTCCGGCGTGCCGTACGGGCGCATGGTGGAACACGCGCGCGCGGAGTTGGAAACGGTGGCAAAGCGTGGCTGGCTTTCGCGCAAGATGCGGCGCTTCGTATTCGGGCATGTGCTGCAATCGCGCGCCTTGCTTTCGATTGCCGGCACCGGGTTGTACCTGTTCGAGGTGTGCGGACTGAAAGCCCTTATGCGCGGCTTGGGCCACGTGAAACTGCTGGGGCGACTGGGCGACTTGATGCAACTCACGCCCTCGGCCGAGCCGCCCTTCTTCTTCAGCCAGATTGGACGCACGTTCTCGCCCGAGGGCGAGCGGACGCATCGCGTGGCGCTGCTGGCGGGGTGCATTGCCAATGTCAGTTTTGCGCGCTTGAACGAGGCCACCGTTCGCGTCTTGCAGCGCAATGGCTGCGAGGTGGTGGTGCCAGACGGGCAAGGCTGTTGCGGGGCGCTGCATCTGCATGCCGGCATGCGTGACGAAGCCCGGAAACTGGCGCGCCGCAATATCGATGCCATTCTGAACGGCGGTTTCGATGCGATCATTACCAACGCGGCGGGCTGCGGGTCGACGCTCAAGGAATACGGCGAGATCCTGGAGGACGACCCCGCGTACGCCGAAAAAGCGAAGCAGTTCTCGGCGCTCATGCGCGATGTCACGGAGTTCCTGAGCGGGTTGGAGTTGAATACTAAAATGGGGCGCGTGGACGCCGTGGTGACGTATCAGGATTCGTGCCACCTGGCGCACGGGCAGAAGGTGCGCGTGTCGCCGCGGCAATTGTTGGGCGCCGTGCCGGGCGTGCAGTTCCGCGAAATGGCGGGGTCCGATATCTGCTGCGGCAGCGCCGGGATTTACAACGTGGTGCAGAACGAGATGTCGATGCAGATTCTGCGGCACAAGATGGAAACGGTGAATGCCACGAAGGCCCAGATTGTGGCGACGGCCAATCCCGGCTGCATGCTGCAATTGCAGGCCGGCGTGCGGATGCATGGCAGCGGTCAGCAGGTCATGCACGTGGTGGAAGTGCTCGATCTGGCTTACCGCAACGGGAAGTAGAAAGCCAGGCCCGCTGTAAAAGATCGATCCCTTTACGGTCGCGGCCCGGCAAACACTGAATCAGCCGCGCCCGTGCGAGCGATCTTTGCGGCGGGCAGCTACGCGACCCGCTCCTGATCCTTGTACTGGAGTTGATAGAGCTTCCAATAAATGCCGCGCTGCACCAGTAATTCCTGGTGCGTGCCCGCTTCGCGCAGCTTTCCTTTGTGCATCACCAGAATGCGGTCAGCGCGCTGAATGGTGGACAGGCGGTGCGCGATCACGATGCTGGTACGGCCTTCCACCATGCGATTCAGCGCGTCGCGTACGCGGAATTCAGTCTCCGTATCCACACTCGAAGTGGCCTCGTCCAAAATCAGATAGCGCGGATTGTGGGCCAGCGCGCGGGCGAAGCTGATCAGCTGCTTCTGGCCGGTGGAGAGTCCGCTGCCGCGTTCGCGG
Source organism: Candidatus Solibacter sp. (assembly GCA_039934035.1). Taxonomy (GTDB): domain Bacteria; phylum Acidobacteriota; class Terriglobia; order Bryobacterales; family Bryobacteraceae; genus Solibacter. The sequence goes on from JBDTMZ010000004.1 coordinate 55,400, forward strand.
ATGGTGTGGCCGAAGCGCTCGGGCAAGGTGCGGATGAAGTCCATCAGGTTGACCTGCTCGGCCGCGGCCTCCACGGCGTCATCGCGAATGCCCTCGGTGCCGAGACGAATATTCTCGGCGAGCGTTCCGGTGAAGAGGTAGGGATCCTGCAGCACGACGCCGAACATGCGGCGGAGTTCGAGCGGGTCGAACTCGCGCAGGTCGGTACCGCCGATGCGGATGCTGCCGCGCTGCAGATCGTAGAAGCGCAGCAGCAGGCTGATGATGGTGGTCTTGCCCGCCCCGGTGTGGCCCACCACGGCGATGGTCTCGCCCGGCACGATGGTGAAGCTGACGTCGCGCAGCACCCAATCTTCGTCCTTATAGGCGAACCATACGTGATCGAATTCGATGGGCGCGATGGCGGCGGGAACGGCCACCGGTGTGGCGGGCGCGATCACGGTGGGTCCGGTGTCGAGTAACTTGAAGACGCGCTCGGCGGACGCCATGGCGGACTGCAGGATGTTGTACTTCTCGCTCAGGTCCTGAATCGGGCGGAAGAACCGCAGTCCGTACTGTAGGAATGCCGCCACCACGCCCAGGGAAAGCGCGCCGCTCTGCACGCGGAATCCACCGTACGTGAGGATGGAGGCCAGCGCCAGCATCGAGATGCATTCCACCACGGGATAAAACCAGCCGTATGCCGTGATCGCGTCCTTGTAGGCGAGCATGTGCTGGCGATTGACTTCCTCGAACTCGCGTCCGGAGCGGGGCTCGCGATTGAAAAGCTGCAGCACCACAATGCCGGTGATGTGCTCCTGCAGATAGGCGCTGATCTTGGCAATCGCCACGCGGATGCGGCGGTAGCTTTGGGTCACGCTGCGCCGGAAAATTGCCGTGGTGAGGATGACGAACGGCATGGCGACCAGCATGATGGCGGTCAGCAGCGGGCTGAAGCTGAACATGATGGCCAGGATGAAGACCAGCACCAGCAGATCGCCGAGGATGGTGACCAGGCCGGAGGCGAAGAGGTCGTTGAGCACGTCGACGTCGGTGGTGACGCGCGTGACGAGCCGTCCCACGGGGTTGCGGTCGTAGAAGGCGAGGTCGAGCGTTTGCAGGTGCGCCATGAGTTGGCGGCGCAGATCGAACATGGCGAGCTGGCCGGTGTACTGCATGAGGTACGTCTGGAAAAACTCGCAAACGAAGTTCGCCCCCAGCACGGCGAGGTACAGCATGCCGATGCGCGCCAGCCCGTCCGCGGCATTTGCCGGGAGCCAGCCGGCGAGAAAGCCGGGCGGCGAACCTCCCGTGGGCGCGATGTAGCGATCCACCGCCGTGCGCGTCAGCAGGGGGCCGAGCACCTGCAGCGCCGATTGCACCAGCAGGAACGCCAGTGAGACGGCGATGCGCGCGCGGTAGGGCCGCATGTAACCGATCAGACGGCGCATCAGGCGCCCGTCATATGCTTTGCCGAGGACTTCCTCTTCCACTACCTCCAGTCTAAACGGGGAGCGGCGGCGCATGCTGAAAGGCGCGATGTCCGTGCCGCCCGACTCCGACCCCGTACCGGGTGATCCGGTACCGGGTGGGGCGGGAGTGCGGCCCTGCTGGTATGATGTCCGTAGCGTAGTGGCGAGTACATATGACCCCGGTGTTAGAAACCCCATCGAAAAATAGCTTGCCGTGGACAGGTATTGCCTGGTTCGCCGCCTTGCTGCTGGCCGTATACCTCCCGGTATTGAGGGCTCTGGTCCGGCAGTGGAACAACGATCCCGACATGGGGCACGGGTTCTTCGTGCCGATTATCGTGGGCTATATCGTCTGGCAATACCGCGGCGAATTGCTCGCCATGAAGCCCGAACCCAACTGGTGGGGGCTCCTGGTGATTGCGTGGGGCGCGATTCAACTGTTGATCGCGACTCTGGGCGCGGAGTTGTTCACAGCGCGTATGTCTTTTGTGATCACGCTGATCGGTGTGGTTTGGACGCTGTTCGGCACAGCCATGCTGCGCAAGCTGGCGTTTCCCCTGTTCCTGCTGTTCTTCATGCTGCCGATTCCCGCGGTGATCTATAGCGCGGCCACCTTCAAGCTGCAGATTCTGGCCAGCCAACTGGCCGATGGGGCGCTGACCCTGTTATCCGTGCCGGTGCTGCGCGAAGGCAACGTCCTGGAGCTGCCGAATCAGAAGCTGTCAGTGGTGGACGCCTGTAGCGGGATCCGGTCGCTGCTCTCGCTGACCTTCCTTTCGCTGGTTTACGGATACTTCTTCGAGCGGAAGACGTGGGTGCGGGTGGTACTGTTCTTTTCCACCATTCCGATCGCCATCGTCGCCAACGCCAGCCGCGTGACCATGACCGGCATCATGACGCAGATTAAGGCCGAGTTGGCCGAGGGCTTCTTTCACGAGGCGGAAGGCTGGGTCATCTTCATGGTCGCGCTCGTGATCCTGATCGTGTGGCATCAGGTTCTGGTGCGCGGAGTTAATTTTGTGAATGCGAGGAGGGCGCGATGAATGTTTTCAAGAACCGGTATGCGCGCGTCGTAACCGCCGTATTGCTGTTGCAGGGGCTGGTGTTCTACGCAGTGGCGCTGCGTGCGGAGAGTACCCCGCCGGTGTTGCCGCTCGCCTCCCTCGCCAACCGCCTGGGCGGGTGGCAGATGTACAAAGATGTGCAGATCGACCAGGAGACCCTGGATGTGTTGAAGGCAGACGATACGTTGAACCGTGTCTACGTCACTTCCGAGAAGAACGCCAGCGCCTTCCTGTTTGTGGCTTTTTTTAAGACGCAGCGGACCGGCCAGGCGCCGCATTCTCCCAAGAACTGCCTGCCGGGCAATGGCTACGAGCCATTGGAATCGGGGTCCATCGAGGTGGCGATTCCCGGCCGCGAGCAGCCCATCGTGATCAATCGCTATCTGACGGCGCGCGGCGACGAAAAGAGCGTCACCCTGTACTGGTATCAGAGTCATGGCCGGGTGATTGCCGGTGAATTCTCGGCCAAGTTCTGGCTGATTGCGGATTCCATTCGTTTTCACCGCAGCGATACGTCGCTGGTCAAGGTGGTGGTCCCCGTCCGCGATAACGATGCGGCAGCCGCTACCAAAACCGCGGTGGAGTTCGTGAAGACCGTATTCCCGCCGCTGTCCGGCCAGTTGCCTTCCTAGCGAGCGATCTCGCCTGCACAAGTTAGGGCCGACTGCCACATTTGCGAGGCATCGCTCAAGGGCCCTTCTTACCGCGGGTGGGTGAATTCGTTGGCGTGCGGGACTAGCCGGAAGTAGAGCTGGTCCGGCAGATCGGTGCGCCAGTAGCCCTGCCACTGCGCGAAGCCGGCGAAGCCCACAAACAGAACGGTAACACCTGCTGCAATCGCCCAGGCCGGCACCTTGCGGCGGCGCGGGGCGGACATGAACAGCGCTCCGGCGGCGGGGCACTCGGCCACACACTCCATGCAGCCAATGCACTCGGCGGATTGAATGGTGACCAGCTTATCCACCGGCAGGACGGACGGGCAGGCTTTGGCGCACTTGCCGCAATCGATGCAGAGACTGGTGTCGCGGCGGATGCGCAGTGGGCTCGCCAGGGAGGCCAGTCCCATGAGAGCGCCGTACGGGCAGAGATAACGGCACCAGAAGTTCTGGATGAACACGGAAGCAATCACCAGCAGGGCGACCGTGATGCCCCCGGCGACGCCCATATATCGGAAGAAGTTGAGCATCTTCACGTCGGACACGATGCCGTACGGGCCTTCCAGGAAGGCGCGGATGGCGTCCACGGACATGGAGCCCACGGCGAAGAGGAACAGCCCGAGCAGCACGTACTTCAGGCTGCGCAAGCCGATGTCGAGCTTGCGGGGCACGCGGAAATTGCGGCCGAACGTCTGCCGCCCCAACTTCCACAGGTACTCCGACATGGTGCCTACGGGGCAGAGCCAACCGCAGAAGCTTTTGCGGAAAATCCAGGAGGCGGAAAGGAAGGCGAGCAACAGAAACATGCCTGCCGGATGCAGGCGCGGCATTTCACCGGCAAGCAGTAACACCTTTAAATTCATCAGGGAAGCGATGGGGAGCCAGCCTTCGACTCCGGGTGGCCGGCTGGCGGCCATCGTCCGGCCGCCGCTCTCGAAATAGCGGACAAACAGATAAAACTGGATGCCAATCCAGAGGTTCAGCGCGAAAAAGCTGAACTGGAGGGTGCGGCGAAGCTTCTGGGAATAGTCTTTTAAGGCGCGCTTCAGGAGTTTTTTGCGGGCTGGCTTGGGAGGCGCTGCTGCGGTGGCCATGACTTCCTACCTCAATTTAAGACTATGCTGTCGAAAATTGCAACGCAGTGACCTGAGTCACAAGACCCGCACCGGTCCGCCTTCAGGCGACGGCGGACTGCCAGGTCTGGTAGAGGGCGGAGCGCTCTTCGGGCGATAAAGGAGTGGGGTTTGGACTGGGCGAATCGTCGAGGCAGTGATTGTTGACGTAACAATCGAGCTTTTGGCGCATGGCGGCGCGCCCGCGGTGAAGGCGCGTTTTGACCACGTCGGTGCTCAGTCCCAGCACCTGGGACGTTTCCTCCGTGGTCAGTTCCTCCATATCGCGCAGCAGGACCACGGCCCGGTAGGAGGGGGGCAACTCGACAATCACGCGATCGATCACCGCGCGTAGTTCGTTGGTGAGCAGGCTGCCTTCCGGGGGGCGAGCCGCGTCGGCCACCTGTTCGGAGGCGGGCAGTTCGTCGAGAGAGAATTCGTGGGCCGGGGCGAAAACGCTTTTGCGGCGCTGCATCAGGCAGACATTGCGGGCAATGCGGAAGACCCAGGCGCGGACACGGTCCGGTTCGCGCAATTGATCGAAGCTTTCGAAGACTTTCAGCAGGGTCTCCTGCGCCACCTCTTCGGCGTCTTCGGGACTGCCGCACATCAGCCAGCTGAAATGGAAAATCTTCGAGCGGAAGTGCTCCACGAAGTGCTCGAAGGCGTGCGGTTCGCCGGCCAGGAGGGCACGCGCCAGTTCGGATTCCGCGGGAGATTCCACACCCCGATTGTACCCCGTCAATCGGAGTTGCAGGTTGTTTGGTATGATCACGAAGGTTCTTTTATAGCGAGGCGCGGGGGTGTTCCGGGAGGGGTGCTCCTTGACTTTCGCATCCCCGGTAATTTATTCTGTCGATTCGCTTTGGCCACGAATCAGGTGTGTCGTTCCCGACCGTTACGGGCACGCAGGTATGCAGGAAAACGCCAGCCACAAACCGGAAGCAGTCGAGCGATTTCTCGAGTCGACGCTGGAAAGCGTCGATAGCGCCGAGGAATTGGCTATGGGCATGGCACAACGCGCGGGGATGGACGAGGACGACCTGATGAAGGTCGGGATGGCGATTCGCGAGTCCGTGGTCAATGCCGTGGTGCACGGCAACCGGTACAATGCGAATAAAAGAGTCCGTTTTTCGGTTTCCAGCGACGGACAGCGGTTTACCGTGCAGGTGGGCGACGAAGGGGAAGGCTTCGATTTCGACGGCATTCCCGATCCACTGGCGCCGGAAAACCTGATGCGCACCTCGGGGCGAGGTATTTTCCTGATCCGGTCCTTCATGGACGATTTCCAGATGCGCCGCCTGGAGACCGGGGGGACCGAGGTAACTTTGGTCAAGAATTTGGTGTCTAAATAGATTCTGCGGTTCAGCCAGGAGGCATATTCAGTGAGCGTAAAGTTGACTACTCGGCAGGTAGGTGACGTAACGGTGGTAGATGTGGCGGGGCGAATCACCCTGGGTGAAGGGTCGGCGACCCTCCGCGATGCAATGCGCGATATGGTGAGCAAGAATCAGAAAAAGATCCTGCTCAACCTGGGCGAAGTCTCTTATATCGACAGCTCGGGGATCGGCGAGTTGGTGAGCGGATTCACTACGGTGACCAACAGCGGCGGCGCGTTGAAGCTGCTCAATCTCAACAAGCGGGTCAAAGATCTGTTGCAGATCACCAAGCTTTATACCGTCTTCGACGTGCATGAAGACGAAGCGGGCGCGATTCGGAGCTTCACGTAGGAAATTGGGAGGGGGACAGGCGAGCGGCAGAACCCGGTTTGTTCACGGACGACAAAAGCGATCGCCTGTCCCATTACCCTCCACCGACGAACTGGACAATTTCGAGCTGTGCGCCCGCGCGCACCACGGTTTCCTGCCAGGCTGGCTGCTTGATGATCCGGCGGTCCAATTCGACTGCCACGCGCGCCGGATCGAGCTCCAATTGCCGCAAGAGACCTGAAATTGTCTGTCCATTTGGGGTCGTTTGCGGTTCCCCGTTGACCGTAATCTCAATCATGCTTGGTTGACACCCCTGTTTTCAAACCATTATAGTCAGATTTGAGCCCTCTCCCGACACCGAACACGCATGCCTAAGTCCTACACTGAGTTGTATTTCCCTGTCCTGCTCCAGGCGGTAATCGCGATGGGGCTGGCGGCGGGGCTTCTCACCGCCTCGTATCTGCTTGGTAAGAAGGTGCGAAACCGCGTTAAGGACATGCCGTACGAGTCTGGAATCGTGCCCACTGGCGATGCCCGGCACCGTTTCAGCGTGAAGTTTTACCTGGTGGGAATGCTGTTCATTCTGTTCGATATCGAAGCCATTTTCCTGTATCCGTGGGTGGTCGTTTACCGCGATCTGAAGATGTTCGGTTTTATCGAAATGTTGATCTTTGTGGTACTGATCCTCTCGGGCTTTTTCTACATCTGGAAAAAAGGCGCCCTCGATTGGGCCGAGAACAGCCGTTCCGGGCGGAAGTGACAGGCAGCCGTATGCTACCCGAAAATCTGAAAGAGCATTCCGCCGCACTCGCGGTGGACGCGTTCGACGCCGACGCGATCAAAGGCGGCAAGTTCGAATACGACGAATTGACGCTGGAGATTGCTCCCGCGAAGATCGCCAGCGTGTGCGGATTTCTGAAATACGATCAGAAATTTATCCGCTTGAGCACAGTGAGCGCGGTGGATCGCTATCCCGCCGAACCGCGTTTTGAAGTGGTCTACCACCTGCACAGCGTGGAACGCAGGGAGCGCCTGCGGCTGAAGTGCCGTATTGCCGGCACGGAGCCGGCGATCGATTCGGTGACCGGAGTCTGGCGCGGCGCTAACTGGTACGAGCGCGAAGTGTTCGATCTGTTCGGGATTCAGTTCCGGGGCCATCCCGATTTGCGGCGTATTCTGATGCCCGATGACTGGGATGGGTATCCGCTGCGCAAAGATTATCCGATCACGGGGCCGAGGGTTTAGGGGCAAGTATGAGCGAATCTGGAGTTCCTGGTTTGGTGATGACGGACGTGGAAGAGCCGCAGCAGCAGGGCGGCGGGCGGCGCATGGTCCTCAACATGGGACCGCAGCACCCTTCCACGCACGGCGTGCTGCGCCTCCTGATGGAACTCGACGGCGAGAACATCGTCAAATGCACGCCGGATATCGGCTTCCTGCACACCGGCATCGAGAAGGAATTCGAGGTCAAGAACTACCAGCAGGCGGTCACCCTGACCGATCGCGTGGATTACCTGGCGCCGCTCTCCAACAACCTGGCGTACTGCCTGGCAGTGGAAAAGCTGCTGCAGTTGGAAATTCCGCCTCAGGCGCAGTGGATGCGCGTGATGCTGACGGAGTTGACGCGCCTCAACAGCCACCTGGTGTGGCTGGGCACGCACGCGCTGGATATCGGCGCGATGACAGTGTTCCTCTACTGTTTCCGGGAACGCGAAGAAATTCTGAAGATCTTCGAGATGTTCAGCGGGCAGCGCATGATGACCAGCTATTTCCGCATCGGCGGACTGGCGCTGGAGCCGCCGCGCGGCTGGTACGCGCGCATCAAAACATTCCTCGACGTTTTTCCCAGCCGCATCGACGAATACGAAAACCTGCTGACCAACAATCGCATCTGGATTGGCCGCACCAAGGGTGTGGGGTTCATCTCGCTGGAAGACATGCTGGATCTGGCGGTCACCGGTCCGATGATTCGCGCCGCGGGGCTGCCGATGGACGCGCGCAAAGATTCGCCCTATTCGAGCTACGAAAAGTTCGATTTCGAAGTGCCTACCCGCACCGAGAACGATGTTTACGCCCGGTATCTGGTGCGCATCGAGGAGATGCGCCAGAGCGTGCGCATCGTCAGGCAGGCCATGGACGGCATGCCGGGCGGAGATTGGAAGGCGGACGCTCCGCACGTGGTGCTGCCCGATCGCGAAAAAATGAAGACGCAGATGGAAGCGCTCATCTACCACTTCAAGATTGTCACCGAAGGGTTCCGCGTTCCGGAGGGCGAGGTTTACACCGTGGTGGAATCGCCGCGTGGGGAACTGGGGTATTACATCGTGGGCGACGGCACCGCCAACCCGTACCGCGTGCACATGCGCACGCCCAGTTTTGGCAATTTGCAGGCCGTGCCTAGAATGGTAGAAGGCACTCTGATCGCAGACGTGATCGCCGCCATCGGCAGCATGGATTTCGTGCTCGGGGACACAGACAGGTAATTTTACGGATGACTTTTTCGCCGCAACTGGAAGCCAGGTTTGAAAAACTCCTGAAGAGCTATCCGCCGGGACGTCAACGCTCGGCGATGATTCCCATGCTGATGTACGCGCAGGATGAAATCGGCTCCGTGACCGAGGAGTTGGTGAACGAGGTGGCCGTGCGCGTCGGGGTGACGCCGCTGCAGGTCAACGAAGTGATGAGCTACTACTCGATGCTGCACACCAAGCCGCTCGGGAAGTATCACGTACAGGTCTGCACCAACATCAGCTGCCTGCTGCACGATGGCGACAAGCTCTACGAGCACGCCTGCAAGAAACTCGGCATCCAGCACAAGGAAGTCACCGGGGACGGGCAGTTTTCCATCGAGGAAGTGGAGTGCATGGGGGCTTGTTCGTGGGCTCCGGCGGTGCAGGTGAATTACGATTTCCACCACCACGTCACGCCCGGCAAACTCGATCAACTGCTGGACAGCTTGAGGAAGAAGCAATAAGCAATGCTTTTCAACGAACCGAGTCCGCTTGAAACCAAGGTGCTGACGCGCCGCTTCCACCTGCCGAACTCCGCGTCGATCGAAACCTATCTCTCCAGCGAAGGCTATCAGGCATTTCTGAAAGCCGCGAAAATGACGCCGGAGCAGATCATCGACGAAGTGAAGGTATCGAATCTGCGCGGGCGCGGCGGGGCGGGCTTTCCCACGGGGATGAAGTGGAGTTTCGTGCCTCGCACTTCGCCCAAACCGAAATACATCGTGGTCAACGGCGACGAGAGCGAGCCCGGCACCTGCAAAGATCGCGTGCTGATTGAAAACGATCCGCACCAGTTGATTGAGGGTGTGCTGATTGCGGCGCTGTCGGTGGAGGCGCATGCCGGCTACATCTACATTCGCGGCGAGTACCGCTACCTGATCGACATCATGGACAAGGCGATCGCGGCGGCGTACGCGCAGGGTTGGCTGGGCAAGAACATTCAGGGCACCGGTTTCGATTTCGATTTATACACCCATACCGGGGCGGGCGCCTACGAGTGCGGCGAAGAGTCGGCGCTGTTGGAATCGCTGGAAGGCAAGCGCGGAGTGCCGCGCATCCGGCCGCCCTTTCCGGCGGTGGCGGGCGCATTCCAGTGCCCCACGATTCTGAATAACGTGGAGACGTTCTGTGCAGTGCCGGCCATCCTCCGCGACGGCGGCGCGGCCTTTGCGGCGCTCGGCATTCCGAAGTCGGGCGGCACCAAGATGACCTGCCTGACGGGCCACGTCAACCGCCCGGGAGTTTACGAATTGCGGCTGGGCTTCCCGGTGAAGCAGATGATCGAGGAAGTGGGCGGCGGCATTCGCAACGGCAAGAAGTTGAAGGCGTTCGTCCCCGGCGGATCCAGTTGTCCGGTGCTCACGGCGGCGGAAGTGGAAGGCGCCACCATGGATTACGATTCCATGGCGCAGCGTAAGACGATGCTCGGGTCGGGCGGCGTGATCATCATGGACGAAGACACGTGCATGGTGAAGGCGGCTCTGCGCATCATGCGTTTCTATGCGCACGAAAGCTGCGGCTGGTGCATTCCGTGCCGCGAGGGCACCACCTGGCTGCGCAAGATTTTGACCCGCTTCCACCAGGGACAGGGGACGCGCAACGACATCAACCTGATCGGTGATATTTCAAGGAATATGATGGGCCGCACGTTCTGCCCGCTGGGCGACGCGGCGGCCATGCCGACGCTCTCGATTGTGGAGAAGTTCCGCCACGAATTCGAAGATCACCTCGACGGCAAGCCGTGCCCCTATGAGCACAGTGGAAGCGTGGTAACGGTTTAAATGGCTGACCAAGTAAATCTGACGATCGACGGCCGCGCGGTGCAGGCAGCGCCCGGAACGCTGGTGATCGATGCCGCCAAAACAGTAGGCATCGAGATTCCGGCATTCTGTTATTACGAGGGCTTGACGCTGGCCGCGGCGTGCCGCATGTGCCTGGTGGAAGTGGAGAAGATGCCGAAGATGATGACGGCATGCACTCTGCCGGTATCGGAAGGCATGATCGTGCGCACGGACACCGAGCAGGTGAGGACCGCGCGCAAGTACACGTTGGAATTCCTGCTCACCAATCACCCGCTGGATTGCCCGGTCTGCGACAAGGGCGGCGAGTGCGAATTGCAGGACATGGTCTTCCGCTACGGCGCCGGCGAAAGCCGCTACACGGAAGAAAAGGTCCACACGCCGGAGAAGCAATTCTCGCCGGTGGTGTTCTTCGATGCGCCGCGCTGCATTCTGTGTTTCCGCTGCGTGCGCGTGTGTAACGAAGGCATGGGCGTGGGCGCACTGGGCGTGATCAATCGCGGCGTAGTGAGCGAAATCGCTCCCAACGTGGGCGATCACCTGGAATGCGACGAGTGCGGCGCCTGCATCGATATCTGCCCGGTGGGCGCGCTCACCAGCGGAACCTACCGCTATCAGACGCGTCCCTGGGAAATGACGCACGTGGGCACCATTTGTACGCATTGCGGCGATGGCTGCAAGACCACGCTGGGCACGCGCAACGACGAAATCATCCGCGGCAACAATCGCGACCGCAGCGGCATCAATGGCGAGTTCCTGTGCGTGAAGGGCCGCTACGCGTTCGATTTCTACAACCACCAGGAGCGCCTGCAAGCGCCCCTGATGCGGGTCAACGGCAAGCTGGAAGAAGTGTCCTGGTCGAAGGCCCTGACTGCGGTAGCGCAGAAGTTCAAGCAGACTGTGGAAGCGGGCGGCAGCTTCGGCGTGATCGGGAGCAACCACACCAGCAACGAGGAAAACTTCTACCTGCAGAAGTTCGCGCGGCAGGTGCTGAAGACCAACAACATCGATCATCACCGCACCGGCGATGTGGTCACGCTGCTGGATTCGTTGAGCGGGAAGAATGCGAAGCTGGCGACGGTGGCCGACCTCTACAGCAGCAAGGCAGTGCTGGTGCTGGGCGCCGATCTGGCGCTGGAGCATCCGCTGCTGAGCTGGCAGATTCGCGCCAATTACCGGCATCATCAGGCGCACGTGTACGCCGTGACGTCCGGTCCGGTGCGCGAAGACAAGTACACGGTGGCCAGCGTGCGTGTGGGCACGGCGAACGCGCAGAAGGTCGGCGGAGATCTCGGAGTGATTCCGGGCAAAGACGCCGGCGCGACCACCAGCGGTCCCGGCAATGCGCCGGTCGGCGGACCCGGTGTGGTGCCGAATCCGGACGCGGGCGCGAACTTCGAGCCGGTCAACGGACCGGGCGTGGCGACGGGCAGTCCCTCGGGCTTCGTGAATCCGCACAATGTGACGGCGGTGCCGGCGGATTATTTCGCCGCACTGGAATCGCTGCGCGAGAAATTGAAGGCGGAGCCGGAACTGGCGATCGTGTTTGACGATTCCTTCACCGGCGAGGATGTTCGCAAGCTCGTGGATTTCGCCGAATCGCTGGCCATCCCGGTGAAGTTCATCTGCCTGGTGGATTACGCGAATTCGCGCGGCGCGGTGGATATGGGTGTGACGCCCGAGTTGCTGCCTGGCTATCAGCCGAGCGGCCAGCCCGGTATGCATACCGACGAAATGATCGCGGCCGGTTTGGACGTGCTGTGGGTGGTCGGCGCCAACCCGTTGCAGGACGGCGCGAAGCGTCAGGCAGGCTTCGTGGTTGTGCAGGACCTGTTCCTGACCGAGACGGCGGCCCAGGCGGACGTGGTCCTTCCCGCGGCATCGGCTTACGAAAAGAACGGCACGGTCACCAATACGACCGGCGAAGTGCAGCGCTTGACCCGCGCCATCAATACCATGGGCGCGAAGCCTGACCTTGAAATCATGGGCTTCCTGGCCCGTGAGATGGGCGCTGCCGCGGCAGTCGGTCCCTGGGTGCCCGACACGGTCTTTGCGGAGATTCGCAAGACGGTGCACGGGTATGAAGTTCCCCTTCCGGTGCTGGCCACCGGCGGGGCGGCGCAGACGGTGCCGGTCAACGGGCGCATCCCCGTTGCAACGCGGCCCGGCCTGGTGCAATCGGACCATAACGGCCTGTTCGCGTCGGGGACGCTCGGGCGGTATTCTAAGGTTCTGAACTCCGTTGTAGAAAATCGCTTGAGCCGCTAAATGGAGCTACTCGACTCGTTCATTGTTGTCAGCCTGATCAAGGCCGCGGTGATTTTCGCGGTCCTGATGACCACGCTTGCGTACTTGCAGTGGGTAGAGCGCAAAGTGATTGCGCACGTGCAGGTGCGGCCCGGTCCGTACCGCGTGGGTCCCCATGGCTTGCTGCAGCCGCTGGCCGACGTAATCAAGCTGCTCACCAAGGAAGACCTGCTGCCTCCGTATGTGAACAAGCCGTTGTATCTAGCGGCGCCGTTTCTGGCGATCACCATGGCGCTGCTTTCCATCTCGGTGATTCCCTTCGGCCCCGAAATTCAGGTTGGTCCGGTGCGTACGCAGATGCAGATGACCGATCTCAATATCGGCGTGCTGTTCGTTCTGGCGGCGTCCTCGATGGGCGTCTACGGCATCGCGCTGGCGGGTTGGGCGAGCAACAATAAGTATGCGTTGATCGGCGGACTGCGCAGTGCGGCGCAGATGATCAGCTACGAACTGCCGATGTCGCTGGCGATTGCGGCGCCGCTCCTGATTTCCAATACGCTGAGTTTGCGCGAGCTGGTGGAAGCGCAGAGCGGCGGCATCCTGAACTGGAACCTGCTGCACGGACCTTTCCCGCAGATCATCAGCTTTGTGATTTTCATCATCGCGGCGTTCGCGGAAACCAATCGCGTGCCGTTCGATCTCCCGGAAGCCGAAAACGAACTGGTGGCCGGCTTCCACACCGAATACAGCAGCATGAAATTCGCCAGCTTCTTCATGGCGGAATACGCCAACATGATCACGGTGAGCGCCATGGCGACGCTGTTGTTCCTGGGCGGCTGGATGGCTCCATGGCCGGTGGCGTACGGCAGCAGCCTGGTGCCCACGGCGATTTTTGCGATCGCCGGCTTGACGGCGCTGTACCACGGCGTGAATGCGGTGCGGAAGCGGGATAAACTGACCTTCCCGGCGTTCGGGATTATCTTCCTGATCATCGCGGGCGTGTTCCTGCTGCCCATGGTGCAGGGCTGGCTGCTGCCCCTGTTCTGGTTCTCGGCGAAGACGGGCGGGATTCTGTTCCTCTTCATGTGGGTGCGGGCCACCCTGCCGCGCTTCCGATACGATCAACTGATGGGCTTTACCTGGAAATTTCTGTTCCCGGTGGCCATGCTCAATTTGCTGGTGACCAGCTTCCTGGTCGCCTGGACGACGAAGTAAATGGACGTCATTCTCTTTCTCATCTTCGCGTTGATCGCGGTGGTCTGTGCCATCAATGTAGTGGTCCAGACGCATCCGATTTCGAGCGCACTTTCGCTGGTGGGCGTCATGGGGTCGCTCGCGGTGCTGTATCTCCTGCTGGGCGCGGAATTCATCGCGGCGGCCCAGGTGATTGTCTACGCGGGCGCGATCATGGTGTTGTTCATCTTCGTCATCATGCTCTTAAACGCGGGGGCGGAGACTAAGAAGGGACCGTCGTACATGATGTTCGGCGCTCCGCTGCTGGTGCTGTTCCTGGGGCTGGTGGCGTTCTTCGTGCAGCGGATCTACTCGCCGGGCACGGTGGTCAAGTTCGGCGGGTTCACCGGCGGCGGACCGAGGAATATCGGTGCCGCGCTGTTCACCACGTACCTGCTGCCCTTCGAAGTGACTTCGGTTTTGATTCTGGTCGCGATCATCGGCGCCATCGTGCTGGCGCGAAAGGAAATCGACTAAATGATGACCGCCGTTCCGATTTCCTGGTTTCTGACCTTGAGCGCGATTCTGTTCGCGCTGGGCGTGGCCGGCTTCCTCTTCCGGCGCAACATTATCACGGTGTTCATGAGCATCGAGTTGATGCTCAACGCCGTCAACCTGAGCTTTGTGACTTTCTCCTACCAGCATAAGGAGGTCAGCGGCCATCTCTTCACGTTCTTCGTGATGGTGGTGGCGGCGGCCGAAGCGGCGGTAGGCCTGGCGATCATTCTGACGGTGTTCAAGAATCGCTCGACACTCAACATCGATGACGTCAATTCGATGAAAAACTAAGACCGAACCGATGCAACTCTGGCTCATACCAATCTTCCCGCTGGCAGGTTTCCTGATCAACGGCATCTTCGGCCGGCGCTTCTCCAAGGGCCTGGTCAGCACCGTTGCGATCGGCAGCGTGCTGCTTTCGTTCCTCTGGGTGGTGAAGACGATTCTCGCCATGGGCGATCTCAATAC
>JBDTMZ010000005.1:0-24597 GCA_039934035.1 Candidatus Solibacter sp.
TCGCGTTGGAATCAATTCCTGATTTCAGGCTCACTTCCGGATTGGAAAATGCTGCCCTACGACACCCGTTGGTAGCGGCACAGCACAGTTCAGGGTTTGCACACAAAGTTGGCGGCGTCGTCGGAATTGCCTTCTCCCTTGTACTGGGCGTGAGCAGGGTAGGCACAGAGAGGGCGGCTGCGTCCGGGGAGGGCGCGTCCGGTGGCGGTGACCGAATCGGGCGGCGTGTTCTTTTCGACCCAATTCACCATGGCGCCGAGCATGTCGAAGGAATCTAGGGCGGCCGCACCGCCGCCGCAATGACCCATGCCGGGCGCGAGGAAGAGGCGGCTCCAGTTCCGCACCTGCTGCTGGCCGCCGTTGGCCTGCGCCATGCGTTCGTAGTAGCCGATGGTGTCCTTGGCGGAGAACCAGGGATCGCTGACGCCGTGATAGAAGAGCAGCTTGCCGCCGTGGGCGGAGAAGGTATTGAGGTTGACCCAGTAGGCGGAATCGCCGAGTTGAGCGGCGAGGTTGGCGCGCGCGGTGGCGACTTCCGCATCGACGTTCTGTTCGACAGAGGGAATGGGTCCGCCGACTGGACTGGCCGAGGATACGAGTAATCCCGCAATGCCGCCGCCGGCGCCGGCAGCAGTGATTCCGGTGTCGAAGAAGAAGCCTGGATAGACCTGGGCGCCCTTGGAATCCTTGGGCCCGGCGAAGGCCTTCTGCATGGCGTCCACCTGTTCGGGCGAGAGGCAGCCTTCCGCCTTGGGGCCGTTGCACACCATCTGGGCGGGATCGAACTTGCAGGCGAGGGGATCGAAAATCATGCCGTCTTTGACGCCGTCCAGCGTGTCGCAGGCTGCGACGAGTTTGTTCACGACGGCGGCGCGATCGCTATCGGAGAAGGCGCTGCCGGGGATAGGACGACCGTCGTCGCCTTTGCGGGCGATGCGGTTGAAGGCGACGGATACGGCGCGGGTGGCCAGGTTGGAGAGCGAGGTGCGCATGGCAGGCGCGCCGGCCACGACGCCGTCGAAGTATTGCGGGTAGCGCTGCGTCATGAGCATGGCTTCACGCCCGCCTGTGGAGCATCCGACGTAGTAAGAATGCCCGGGCGGCTTGCCGTAGTAGGCTTCGATGATCTGGCGGGCGAGAGTTGCCACGCGGCCGATGGCGACGAATTCGAAATCGAGAACGGCCTGCTGGTCCTGCATGAACGAGCTATCGAACCCGCCAGTGCCTTTGTGGCCGGTATCGGTGGTGACGACGGCCATGCCGCGAGCCAGCGCGGGCTGGTCGCCGGCTGCCTGAGCGCCGAGCGGTACGGCGACGCTGCCGTTGAGTCCGCCGCCGCCCTGCTGGAGAAACTGGCCCGTCCAATTCCCGGGAAGCCCCAGTGCGAAGCCAATGCCGTAGCTCTTGCCATTGGCGCCGGAGCGGCGGTCGAGCATGCCTTCAATGCGGCAGTGAGCGGGAAGCACGACGACGACGCCGCGGCCGCCGGCGAGCGGGCCGGCGGGAATCCACTCCGCGCGCGCGATCTCCAACGGCACACCGGGCAGCTTGAGCTTCGCCATTTCGGCACACGCCGCCGGCGATTGCGCCGCGGCGGCCGATGAGAGCGCCAGTAGTAAGAGAATCGTGGTTTTCATAGATGTATGGAGTGGACCGGCGAGCCCGGCCTATAGCTTCAATTCCCAGCCCTTGCGGACGAAGGGGCGAAGATACTTGTTGGCTTCCTCGTTGTTGAAACGCATATTCTTGGCGTCCCACACGAGCTTGGTATTGGGAACGTGGAGCGCGACTGCGCCGAGGATCAGCCACTCGATATAAGGCACGGCGATGTCGAAATTCGAACATCCCGGCTGGCCGCCTTTGCAGGCGCGTACCCAGTCCTGCTGGTGACTGACGGAGCGGGGCAGGATTTGGGGCGGGAGCTTGTATTCGGCCCAGCGAGAGGCGGGGAGCAGCCAGACGCCTTCGCCGCGATCGCAGGTGGCCATGTGGCCCTTGTCGCCGACGAAGAGCGCACCGTTGCCGGGGACTTTGGTGCGGTCGACCGCCGCGGCTTGAGCGGGCGCTGCGCCGCCGCGGCCCGCCTGCGCGCCAGGCGTACCCGCGCGACCGCCGCCCGGAGCGGCACTGGCCGAGCGTTCACGCTGCGGATCGGGCGGTGCCGTGCGCCCGCGTTCGGCGAGATTATTGCCGCGCGGCAGCAGGCGCTCGTCGGGAGCCATGCCTGTCGGGTAGGGCGTATCGCCGCGCAGGTTCTGATGGATGTGCACGGTGACAGCGGGCATGCCGGCGCGTTCGGGGAACTCATACTTAAGGTGCGAGTTGGTGGGCCACGTCCACTTGCTGACGCCCTTGATCTCGACGCACTCCACGCTGGTGGGAGGTACTTCGCTCAATTTCAAGGCGAGGTTCGCGGGTCCCATGCAATGGACCAGCCAATCGCCGAGCGAGCCGCCGGTGCCGAAATCGAGATAGGAGCGCCAGAGGCGGAATTCGTTGTGGTTGTAGGGACGGTTGGACGCGGTGTTGAGCCAGAGATCCCAATCGAGAGTTCCGGGGACGGGCTCAATGGGCGGCTCGCTTTGCACGTTGTCGCCGCCGATGTAGATGCCGCCGGTCCAGCCGTGCACTTCTTTCACCGCGCCGATCTCGCCGGACCACAGGATTTCGGCCGCGGTACGCGTGCCTTCATGCGAATAGCCCTGATTGCCCATTTGGCTGGCGACCTTGTACTTATGGGCGGCGTCGCGGAGCAGGCGCGCTTCCCAGACGGTGCGGGTGAGCGGCTTTTCGCAGTAGACGTGTTTGCCGTGCTGCATGGCGGCGAGGGCAATGGAGGCGTGGCTGTGATCGGGCGTGCCGATGATCACGGCGTCGATGTTCGAGCCCTCGGTGTCGAGCATTTTGCGAAAGTCCCGGTAGCGTTTGGCTTTCTCATAGCGGTTGAAGGTCCGGGCGGCGTACTCGTCGTTGACATCGCAGAGCGCCACGATATTTTCGCTGGTCGCTACGTTGGAGACATCTTCGCCGCCGCGGCCGCCAATGCCAATGCCGGCGACGTTCAGCTTGTCGAGAACCGACTTGAATCCTGCCGCTTTCAAGGATGGCGTGCTGCCGAAACCTCCACGCGGAATGGCACCGGCGAGGAGGCTGCCGTAGAAGAAATAACGTCGCGAAAATTGGGTGTCGCTCATGGGACCTCTTTCGGCAGAGTATTGTACCGCCGCGCAGGGTTTAATGCCGTCCCCTCGGGTCGTGCTGAGTTTACCGTCTACGGTTGCGCGCGGAAGACAGGTCACGAACGACGATGACCTGTCCCACCCCGGCCCGTCTAAGGCGAGAGCTGCTTGCCTCACGATCTACGGCTTATACGCGCCCGCGGTGGTTACCTTAAACTTCTGGGTGCCGCGGATGTCTTCCGAGGAACTGCCGACCATCACGGTGAAGTCGCCCGGCTCGGTGATGAACTGCTTCGTATTCACGTCGTAGAAGGAGAGTCTTTCGGCGGGCAGGGTGAACGACACGGTCCTGCGCTCACCGGGTTTGAGGCTGACACGCTCGAAGCCACGCAGTTCTTTGGCGGGCCGCTTCACGCTGGCCTCTTCGTCGTGCACGTAGAGTTGCACCACTTCGTCGCCGGCGCGCGAGCCGCTATTCTGCACGTCCACCTTGACGGTGATCTGGCCATCGCCGCGAAGCTGCGGCGCGGACAGGGAGAGGTTCGAGTATTGAAACGTGGTGTAGCTCAGGCCGTGGCCGAACGGATAGAGCGGCTGGCTCTTGAGGTACATGTAGGTGAAGCCTTTGGTGATGTCGTACTCGTCCATAGCCGGCACCTGGGTGACGGCGGTGTAGACCGTGTAGGGCATTCTGGCGCCGGGATTGTAATCGCCGAAGAGCACGCCGGCGATGGCGTTGCCGCCCTCTTCGCCGGCCATGAACATTTCGAGGACGGCGGGGACATTGTCTTTCTCCCAGGCGACGGAGACCGGTCCGCCGTTGAGCAGCACGACGACGGTCCTAGGATTCGCGGCATAGACCTTCTGCACCAACTGCTGCTGGATCTGCGGCAGGTTGATGGTGATGCGGTCTTTGCCCTCGCCTTCGAGCAACTGGTCCGTGCCGACGAAGAGAATGGCGACATCGGCTTTTTTGGCGGCGTCCACGGCTTCGGCGGCGGCTGCATCGGGATTGTCCGATTCGAGGATGCCGCTGCCGCGCGCATACAGCACCTGGGTTCCCGGCGCGACGGTATTGCGGATGCCTTCGACAGGCTTGACGAACTTGGCGGACTGGCCAGTGTAGCCGATGCCCATGAACGAGCGGTCGGCATGCGGGCCGATGACGGCGACGGTTTTGATTTTGGCGCGGTCGAGCGGCAGGAAGTTGTTCTTGTTGGTCAGCAGGACGATGGATTCCTGGGCGGTGCGCAGCGCGAGCTGGCGGTGTGCGGGCGAGCCAATCTCGGACGCGGGGAGCCTGGCGTACGGCACCATTTCGGGCGGGTCGAATTCACCCAACCGGAAGCGTACCTTGAGAATGCGGCGCACGGCCTGATCGACATCCTTCTGCGTCAGCAGACCCTTTTCGAGCGCCTTGGGGACGTTGGGGACGAAATCGACGTTGTCCAGATCGTGCCCCGCGCGCACGCTTTTGGCGACCGCTTCTTCAAGGGTTGACGCGAGGTCGTGCCCGCTTACGGCGCGGGCCACGGCGGTGCTGTCGGGCACCACGAAGCCGTCGAAGCCCCACAAGCCACGCAGGATGTCGGTGACCAGCAGTTTGTTGGCCGAGCCAGGCACGCCGTTGACCGAGTTGTAGACGGACATGATGGACTGCGCTTTGCCTTCGACGATGGCGGCGCGGAAGTGTGGCAGGAAGTACTCGTGGAGCATGCGCTCGCTGACGTTGGCGGAGAGCGCCATGCGCGCGCTCTCCTGATTGTTGACGGCGAAGTGCTTGACGGTGGCGGCGAGCTTCAGGTACTTGGGGTTGTCGCCCTGGGTGCCTTTGATGTAGGCCACCGCCATGCGGGATGTGAGGTAGGGATCTTCGCCGAAGGCCTCGTGAATGCGGCCCCAGCGTGGATCGCGGCTGATGTTGATCACGGGGGAACGGTAGACCAGGCCGTTGTGGCCGAGGCGCTCGCCGTTCGCCAGGACGGAAATGAGCTGGCCACGCGCGTCCTTATCGAACGAGGCGGCGGGAGCGGACTGCCACAGGTTGTTGATGGCGCGGCCTTCGTCGGCGATGGCGCCGGCCACCTCCTGGATGAGCGCCGGGTTCCAGGTGGCAGCCATGCTGATGTTGACCGGGAACATGGTAGTGGGCCTGGTCCACACGATGCCATGGAGGCTCTGGTTCCAGCCGTTCATCACGGGGATCTTGAGGCGCTCGATGGCCGGCGCGGTGGTCCCCATGAGCGAGGTCTTTTCCTGGATGGTAAGACGCCCCAGGAGGTCGTCCACGCGTTTGTCCAAGGGTTGGGACGGGTCGAGGTAAGGCGGCGACTGCGCGCACACCACTACCGCGACCAGAGCGGGCAGGGCCCAAACACTCCGTGAAACCCTCATGGCTACTCCTTCTTCGCGCTAGGGCGCGGGGTCAGAAGTTCAACTTCAAGCCAAACTGCATCTGGCGCGGGCTGTTCTGCGTCGAGGTAATGCGGCCGCCGGCGGCCACGTCGATCTGCGAATTCGGCGACGAGAAGTAGGCCGTATTCGGCAGGTTGAAGACTTCGGCGCGGAACTGCAGGCGCGCTTTCTCCGCCAGCCGGAAATCCTTGTGCAGAGAGAAATCGAAAGTGCCGAGATAGTCGCGGCGCAGGATGCTGCCGCCGGAATTGCCGTACGTGAAGTTCGCCGGCACGACGAAAGCGCTCTTGTCGAACGCGAGATCGAGCGTGGGGTTGGCGATTTCGCCGGAACCGATGCGGTAGGGGCGCTGTCCGCCGACGCCCGTGTTGGCGGCGTCGCGGCTGATGCTGGGCGTGTAAGGGACACCGCTGCGGTAGCCGATGATGCCCTGGAGTTCCCAGCCGCCGATGACGTGGTCGGCGATGCCGCCGTGGTTAAGGAAGTGCTTGCCACGTCCGAAGGGAAGCTGGCCGCCGAAGGCGACGTTGAAGTTGTGCGGCACGTCGAAACCGGTGAGCGCCTTTTCCCACCCGTAGTTGCCGCCGACGCTGGAATTAGCGGAGCGCGTGATGCTCTTGGAGAACGTGTAGGAGGTCAGGAACCAAAGGCCGGAGGAGAGGCGGCGTTCGATCTTGGCCTGCAGGGAGTGGTAGGTGCTGGAGGTGTCCTGCGTGTTGTAAGAGATGTTGCCAAAGCGGGGGTAAGGACGACGGGTCTGGATGGTACCAGCTCCCGCGGCAGGGATGTTGATGTTGTTAGTGTCGGCGAGGAAGGAGCCCTTGTTGCCGACGTAATCCACCTCCACCACGAGCCTGTTCAGCAACTGCTGCTGGAATCCGAAGTTCCAATGCTGGTCGTACGGTAAACGCACCTTTGTGGGGACGGGGATCCAACTCGCGGCGGTGACGGCCGAGCCGAACGGGGAGCCGAGGAAGAAGTTGGAGGTGGTGCGCGTGGGCAGCACGCCGCGGTCGGCATTGACGGTTTCGGATACGTTGAACGGCAGGAAATTGAAGTTCAGACGGCCGCTGGTGCCTTCCGACTCATAGAAAATTCCATAGCCGCCGCGGATGACCATCTTCTCGCCGAAGGGACGCCATGCCAGGCCGAAGCGCGGAGCCCAGCCGCGTTTGCTCTGTTCCGTGATGCTGATGGGGAGCCCTGCCTGACTGCTGGTCTGAATCAGGTCGCCATACAACTGATAGCCGACCTTGGCAAGAGGCTGCGCATCGAGATCGATCTTGTCGGTTTCGCTGGCGACGATGATGGACCTGGCCTGCGTGGGGTCAAAGGTTGCGACCTGGCCGCGATAGCCTGTCAGCCACGGGTTATATTCGTAGCGCATGCCAAGGTTGATGGTCAGGCGGCTGCTGACTTTGAAATCGTCCTGGAAAAACGCGTGCCAGTAGATGCCGGAGCCGCCCCACCAGGTGGCCGGGTTGGAGCGTCCGGCGTTGGCGGGATAGCCGAGCATCCAATCGGCGAACGCGTCGCCGGTGCCGGTGGTTGATTGTGGATTCTCCGTGCCGATGCCGGTGAAGCTGTAGGATCCGTTGTGGGTGCGCGAATCGGTGAACAGCGGTTTGTAGTAGTGAATGCGCCCGCCGAATTTGAGGATGTGCTTGCCTTTGATCCAGGTGAGGTTGTCGGTGAACTCGTTGGCCCAGCGGTTTTGCCATTTGGGCCTGCCGTCACCGGCATTGCCCGAGAACCCGGAATACCCGGAGAACGAGAATGCCGGCAGGCTGGCGATCTCAGGATCCTGATTGCCTTCGAGGCCCGTGATGCCAGCCTCCTTGTTCAATTGGGTGCCCTGTCCCTGGAAGTACGCGTTAGAGCGGTACTCGCCGTAGGTGGAGCTGACGCGCGCTTCGTGGATCATGTTCGTCCGCAGGTTGCTGGTAAGCGCGCCAGCGATGTTGCGCGCTGGACCGGCGAGGTGGGTGGAGCCGAGGGCGGGGAAGGAAGAGGGGTCGTCCTCCTGATTGCGGATGATGCTGACGCGGACGAAGGCCTTGTGGTTGGTAGTGATTTCGCGGTCTCCGCGGATGGTCCACTGATCCTGGCTGTAGGCGTTAGACCCGGTGAAGATGGCGTTGTTCACGCCCGAGTTGGGAAGCGGAATGTACTTGTTATAGAAGACGGCTGGTTGTGCGAAGTACTCCTGCGGAATCGTATTGTTCGAGAACAAGGTGCGCACGTTGCCGCTGCCGGAGGGATTGGCCCTGGTACTCAGGGGGTCGTAGATGCGGTTCAGTCCGGCTGCGCTGAAATCGCCGCGGCGCTGCGCGGCGGTAGGCACGGTGCTGTTGAAGATCTGGCCATTGCGCAGGCGGGCGCCTTCGTAGCTTACGAAAAAGAAGGTCTTGTTGTGATTGATGTGGGGCAGGGCAACGGGTCCGCCGAGCGTGCCGCCGAACTGGTTGCGTTTGAGGACGGCGCGGGTGGGCGAGAAGAAGTTGCGGGAATCCACTTTGTCGTTGCGCAGGAATTCGAACAGATTGCCGAAGAACTTGTTGCCGCCGGATTTGGTGGTGACGTTGAACGATCCGCCGGCACGGGCGAACTCCGCGGAGAACGCATTCTGCTGGACGCTGAATTCCTGCAGAGCGTCTACCGAAGTCTGGATCCAGGTGCCACCCTGGTGCTGCTCGGTGACATCGACGCCATCGAGCAGGAAGGTGGTTTGCGAGCCCGGCACGCCGCTGATGACGTTCCCGTTGACATTTTCGGGGCGCACGAGCTGGGTGTTGCCGGTGGGCGGCAGCAGAATGGCGCCGGGGGTGAGCCGAGCCAGTTCCGTATAGCTGCGGCCATTTAGCGGCAGACCGACAATGGCGTTATTGCTGATCACCTGTCCGAGGGTGGCGGATTCCGTGGTGAGGAGGGCGGCCTCGGTGGTAACACGCACTTCGGTGGTATTTTCGCCGACGCGCAGTTCGAGATCGACGCGAGCTGCCAGGCCGACCGTTACTTCCACGTTGCCGCGGACGGTAGATTGGAAGCCGGGCGCGGTTGCGCCTACGGAGTAGGTTCCGGGTTCGACCGGAGTAATGACGTAATCGCCGCTTCCATCAGCCGCGACGCGTCGGGTGATGTTGGTAGCGGCATTGGTTACGGTTACCGCGGCATTGGGAACCGCTGCTCGGGTTGGGTCGTAAATAGTGCCGACGATGCGCCCAGCCTGAACTTGAGCGAAGGCAATGGCGGAACAGAACGATATCAGGGCCAGCAATTTCATGGGTGGAGCCCCCCTTCTCCGGGGAATGGTATAACCAATTTGAGTCATGCGCAAGGAAAATATTCTTGGGGCAGTCCCACAGGCGCAACCCGAGGCAACAGGTGTATAGTGATGAGTCCATGCCCATGAAACGGCAGAAAGCGGACGTCACCGCGCGCCTCCTCGCGATTTTCAAGCAACTCATCTCCGAGGGCACGCTGGTGCAGGGTGCGCGCCTGCCCGCGGAGCGCGATCTGGCGACGAACCTCAAAGTGAGCCGCGGCTCGCTGCGTCAGGCGCTTAAGATGCTGGAGGTAATGGGAGTGGTGTCGCAGCGTGTGGGCGACGGCACGTATCTGAACGGTGCGGCGCCATCCATTTTGGCCGAGCCCATGGAGTTCCTGATTCTCATGGACGGGATTTCGATGGCGGAACTGATGGACGCGCGGTTAATTGTGGAGCCGGAGTTGGCTGCCCGGGCGGCCCAGCGCTGGACGCCGCCGGATCTTGCCGCGCTGCACGATTCCATCAGCCGGATGATGGAATGCGGCGACCGGCCCGGCGAACTGATCGCAGAGGACCTTCGCTTTCACCGCACAATCTTCCGGATGGCGGAAAACCGGGTGTGCAGCGTGATGTTCACGATTGTGCACCAGTCCATGCACAAACTGGTCGAGATCACTTCCCAGATGGTTCATTTGGACCACACCGTGCGGCTGCATACGAGAATCTACAACGCCATTCGCAAGCGTGACCCCGTGGAGGCGAAGGCGCGGATGTTCGCCCACCTCACAGACGCGAGAAAACTGCTGCTTCAGTCGCAAAAGGCGGCGAGGCGACGGCCGGTGGCGAAGCGCAAACTGAACGCGGCGTTGTCCTGAAGACAGCCCGCCGGGCTATTTGATTTGGGACGCCCAGCATGGTTGACATGTGTCGTGAGCCTCCGCTCTTGATAGGACCCAGGACAAATAGAACCCCGGACAAAATGAAGCTCGCGGCTCCGATCGGAGCCGCGACGCTTAGGGGTTAACGGAGCGGTTTCCCGGAAGGGAATGTCGCCTTACGAGCGTAGACCCGCTAGAATGCAAACCGCAGGCCGATGCGGAACTCTCTTTCGTCGTACTGGCGGCCAGTACGATTGCTTGAGGTGACTACGCCGACCCCGTTCAGGTTTCTGATCGAGCCGTCCGGGTTCAACTGCAGGTTGGAAATGTTCGTGGCCGGGTTGCCAAAATGAGGTGTGTTGGTTGCGTTGAGCGCCTCCACACGAAGCTGGAGGCTCATTCTCTCCTTGATTGCAAACCTGCGGAACACACTGGCATCGAGGTTGAGCATGCCAGGCCCGGTCAGTGAATTGAAACCGGAATTCCCGAAACGTACCTCGGTTACCGGGCGGAATGCGGTGACATCGAAGTAAGCCTCGCTGGACCCGATTCCGCCCAAGGTCTGCACGCTGGCCTTCACCTGGTCGGCGCGTTGGTTCGTGCCGGTGCCCGCGTTCAGTGAGGCGGCACTCGCGCTCACGCTGAATGGCTGGCCGGAGCGGGCGGTGAGGAAGCCGTTGACCTGCCATCCGCCGGCGATGTATGCAAGAGCGCCCCTGTTTTGCAGGAATTTCTTCCCGGGACCGAAAGGCATCTCATAGGCGAAGGTGGAAGTGAACGAGTGCGGCGTGCTACCTGCCGACACGCCCTTATTCAGCGCCCAATATTGCGGCTGCGGAATGGTTCCCGCCCACCAGTTGATGGTTTTGGAAAAAGTGTACGCCAAGGTGTACTGGAACCCGTTTGAGAAGCGCTTCACCAGGTTGGCCTGGAAAGAGTCGTATTGCACGTGGCCGCTGCTGGTCTGCACGTTGATGGCAGCGGCGGTTCCCAGAATCGGGACATACGGCTGGCTGGCGGTGCCCCCACCCAGTGTCCCGTAATTCTGATTCTGTGTGCGGACCATGTCGTTTTGCCGGTTCGCCACATAGCCTAACGTGAGGCTATGGTTATGCGGAAGCACTTTCTGGACGCTCACGTTAAAAGAGGTGATCTTGCCGCGCATGAATTTCCCGCGGTAAGTGGTGAGGCCGGAGTTGGGCTTGACGCGGCCCACCGAGAGATCGAAAATCGGCACGGTAGTAACCCCGTCGGCCAGGTTGCCGATAAAGGAGTAATTATTGGCGGCAGTTTCAGTGAGAATGGTGGTGACCGGAAACGACTGCGAGGGCGGCATCTGGCTGGTAGCCGAATTACCGTTCTCCGGATTGCGCGAATAACCGACGCGAATCACCAGGCTCTCGCTCGCGCGGTAAGACCAGCCCAGCCGCGGGGTGAAGAGGGCCTTTTCGACAGTGATTCCGCACGTGGGGTCGATGCCGGCAACGCCGCAGATCTCGAGCAGATTGGTGGCGAAGTTGAATACTTCCAGGCCGCGATCGGCGCGCCGCACCAGGGGGTAGTATTCGTAGCGCATCCCCACGGAAATGGACATCTTCCTGGTCAGTTCGAACTGGTCTCGCACATAAAAACCGTACTGCCAGCCGCGCAGGGTTGCGGGGCGGAAGTCGGCCGTATTGTCCTTGGTCACTGTTTGGCCAATCATGGGGGTCATGGCTTCCGAAGTACGTTGATACGCATCCCCGAGCAGGAAATCGGCGAAGGCGTTGAAGTTGTTCGGCGAGGCCGGGGCCAGCGCGGTGCGCCCTCCGGTGAAGTTGAAGGTGGGCGTCTGGTTCTCGTAGTGGTTCTGCGCCAAGTGCTTTATCTCGCCCCCGAATTTGATGTTGTGCTTGGATTTGGTCCAGCCGGCATTGAATGAGCCCCCCCACTGCGGATCGAGATACGAGCGGGGCTGGCCGCCCCCCGTCAGAGTCCAGGAGGACGCGCTGATCGCCGGAATGGCGGTGCTGAGCGAGTACGGCGGCTGGCAACTGTTCTTGATGCCGACTACGTCGCCCCAACAATCGGGGGTCTCGGGCGTAGCCAGCATATTGGAGCTTGTGACGCCGAAAACGCCGTCAATCACAAAGGTCGGCGTGAGCACTGAGGTTACCGCAACCGAGTGGCTGTGAACGGTGGTATCCCAGATGCGGCCCTGCTGAATGGGATTCGGGCCTGGAACCACCGAGGGGAGCAGCGGGCTGCCGAGTTCGTAACTGGTGCCATAGCCAAACCGTCCGTTGATAGTGGTCTTGTTGTTGGCTACCCAGGTGAATTTGCCGTCGTACTTGTTGAAATCCGTAATGTAGTCGATGGTCGAAAAGTAGTTGTTGTTAAATCCGGGTAGCTGGGGTGTAACCAGGTAGGTCAGGATTTTAGCGGAGATCGGGCTGATGCGATTCGCAGGAACCACGGTAGGAGTCTGGAACGGAGTGCGGCCCGTCCCATTCGCGGCTCCAGTGAGCGGGTCGTAGAGCGTTACCCCTGTCCCTGCGAAATTACCCGTGCGCATCGCCACCGTAGGCAGACTGACAAGACCATTGGCGCCGATATTGGACAGCGGATTTCCCGCATAGGCCCGCTGCCGGTTCCTTTCCACGCTGGCGAAGAAGAACAACTTGTCCTTTTTGAGGGGACCGCCGATGGTGCCGCCGTAGCTGTGCGTACTTCCGGTTCCCTTGGGATTGCCCGGAGGCAGGAAGAAATTTTTGGCCTTCAACCGGTAATCGGTGGCGTGATCGAATACCGATCCGTTGAAGCGGTTGGTGCCGCTCTTCACCTGCACGTTGACCGAGGCGCCGCCGGCCATCCCCTGGTCCGCATCAAAGCTGCTGGTGACCAGGCTGACGGTTTCGATGGCTTCGATGCTGGGGCTGTAGGCCTGGATGCCTTGAAAATACTGATTGAGCTGGGTGACGCCGTCCAGACGGACGACGGTATTGCTGTTAGGCTGCCCGTTGACGGTGATCGCCATCGCTCTGGTGGGGTTGTTGCTGCCGCCCGACTGGACGTAATCGGGCTGCGCAACACCGGGCATCATCGCCACGGTGGTTTGCCAGGAGCGTCCACTGGTCGGTACGGAGATCAATTGTTCGCTCGTGGTGTTCGACTGGACCGCGGCCGATTCGGTCTGTAGCGCCACCGCCGCGGCAGATACTTCAACAGATTCGCGCACCTCGCCGATTTTCATACGGGGGTCAAGGCGAATGGCGGCGTTGGCCTCAACCTTGACATCGCGCGCATTGAAAGTCTGAAATCCGGGAAGAGTGACTGTAAGAGTGTATGTGCCCGGCTGCAAGTTGGGCAGGTTGTAACTTCCGTTTTCGGTGGCAACCACGCTACGCGATGAATTGGTTTCCGTCTGAGTAGCGGTGACAGCTGCATGGGGCAACGCTGCTCCAGAGTCATCGGTAACTGTACCGATAAGTGAGCCGTAAATAGATTGCGCGGGCGCTAACGAGGCGCAACCCAGCAGGAGCAGCAAGACGCGATGATGCAGCTTTTTCATCCTCGGATGCTATGCGAACCGGACGGCACTGTCAAGAATAATGTTGCCCGGAAGTACGAGTGTAACGAGCGTTTCATACGAAAAAACCTTTTTCGCCTGTGTTGACCCCTTGCTGTAATTCGCCGCACTTGATAGAATTCCGACCAATCATGCAATGCTGTCGCGTGCTGCTGGTACTGGGTTTTTCGTCTTCTTTGCTGTGGCTCCAGAGCTTGGGGGGCCAAGTGCGCCCGCAAGCCGCGGTGGCGGCGCCGTCTTTCGACGCGCAGGTCAAACCGTTCCTGGTGCGCAATTGTAATAATTGCCACAACGAGAAGCTGCACACCGGGGGCTTAAGCCTGGAGGCGTACGCCGACGAGGCGAGCGCCGCCAAAAAGCCCGAGTTGTGGGATAAAGTGCGCGAGAAAATCGCCACCGGCAAGATGCCGCCGGCCGGCATCCCGGCTCCGCCGAAAGCGGACGTTGCGGTGGTCACTCGGTGGATCGATAGCGTGCTCACTAAGGCGGGATACTACGCGGACAATCCCGGACGCGTGATCGCGCGCCGCTTGAATCGCGTGGAGTACAACAACACGATTCGCGACCTGCTGGATGTGCCCGTGCGCCCGGCGGACGAATTTCCGGTGGACGATTCCGGCTACGGTTTCGACAACGTGGGCGATGTGCTCACCGTCTCGCCGATGCTGATGGAAAAGTACATCAACGCGGCGGACAAGGTGTCGCACCTGGCAATTTATGGCGCCACGATCCCCGACAAGCCGACGCGTTTGATCCGGCTGCTGACCCGCCGCTCCCCCGATGTGAACGACGTCGCGGACAGCAAGTATGGGATTCCGCTGCCGTACTCGATACGCGGCGCGATGTACGGCTCCTGGGTGTTCCCCGCCACGGCGGAGTATGAGTTCCGCCTGCGCATTGCGAATTTCCGCGGCGGCGACGTGGTGGTGACTTCGAGTAATGGTCCGGCAGGTGCGGGACGCGGCGCGGCAGGTGCAAGTCCCGGTCAACCTGGCGCCGCTGCAGGCGGACGGCGCGGCGCGGGCCAGGGCGGTGCTCAGGGTGGTGCAGGCGGCGGCCGTCGCGGCCCGCGGCCCACGCCCACTCCGGAACAACTCCGCGCGCGCGAGGAGTCGGCGCGTGTCGCGGCCCCGCCGCGCAAGCTCATTCTCTCGGTGGATGGCGTGCCCGTGATCACAGATGTGGTGGAGGGCACCAGCACCTTTGGCTACGATCGCGGCGAGTTCACCGGCCGCGTCACAGTGAAGGCGGGTTCGCACATGTTGCGCGCCTCGTTCCCCGAACTGGCGGACCTGGCCGATCCGCGGCAGAATATCAACCCCGATCAGCGCCGCGCGCTGTTCGTCGACTACCTCGATATCGTGGGGCCGTACAACGCGAGCACCGAGCCGCCGGCCAGCTACCGCAAGGTCTTTGCCTGTGGCCACAAGCCCGGCCAACACACGGCCGAGTGTGCGCGCAAAGCCGTGGCAGGCGTGATGCGCCGGGCTTACCGGCGTCCGGTGACCGCCGCCGAAGTGGAGAGCAAGTACAAACTGGTGGCGATGGCGCGCAAAGAGGGGGAATCGATTGACGAAAGCGTGCGGCTCGCGCTGCAGGCGATTCTGGTAGCGCCCGATTTTCTGTTCCACATCGAACGCGACCCCAAGACTTCGGTTGCCGCGCATGCTGTAAGCGAGCACGAATACGCTTCGCGGCTCTCCTACTTCCTTTGGGCCAGCATGCCGGACGAAGAACTCTCGCGCGCGGCCGATCAGGGAAAACTGCGACAGCCGCTTGTGCTCGCGCAGCAGATGAAGCGCATGATGGCCGATGCGAAGTCCGCAAACCTGGTGGACAATTTCGCGGCGCAATGGCTGCAGCTTCGCAACCTGGGGCGTACCAAGCCCGACGTGCAGCGCTTCCCCACGGTAGACGATGAACTGCTGGAGAACATGCGAATAGAGACCAGCATGTTCGTGTCGGACATCATCAAGGAAGACCGCAGCGTGCTGGATTTCCTGGATGCTCCTTTCACCTATGTAAATGGCATTCTGGCGCGCCACTACGGCATGCCCGGCATCAACGGCGAACAATTCCAGCGCGTGACGCTCGATGGCGAGAAGCGCGGCGGCATTATCACGCAGGGGTCTATCCTGGCGGTGTCGTCCTACCCCACGCGCACATCGCCGCCGGTACGCGGCAAGTGGGTGCTGGAGAATCTGCTGGGCGCCGCGCCGCCGCCGCCGCCGCCGGACGTGCCGGTGTTGAACGAAACCAATCTAGGGAAGACCGTGTCGCTACGGCAGCGCATGGAGCAGCATCGCAAAGACCCGTCGTGCTCCGTCTGCCACAACCAGATGGACCCCATCGGCTTCGGCCTGGAGAGTTACGACGCGGTGGGCGCGTGGCGCGATAAAGACGGCGACATCGCTATCGATACGTCAGGCGTGCTACCGAACGGGAAGGCGTTTAAGGGCGCCCAGGATTTGAAGCAGATTCTGCGCGAACAGTCCGGCCCATTCACACGCAATCTTACGGAGAAGATGTTGACATTCGCTCTGGGTCGCGGGTTGGAACCCTACGACCGCCGCACGGTGGAAGACATCGTGCAAAAAATGGAGCGCAACAACTACCGCTTCTCGACCCTGATACAGGAAATCATCAACAGCAAGCCCTTCGGTATGCGAAGCGGCGAAACGGGAGGAAAAGTATGAACTACATAATGCAGCGTCACCTGCCGCGACGCACGGTGCTGCGCGCCCTGGGCGCCACGATTGGATTGCCGTTTCTGGACGCCATGCGTCCGGCGCTGGCGTTTGCACCGGCCAAGGCGCCCTGCCGCCTGGCCTTCGTATACTTCCCGAACGGCGTGCAGCCGGACACGTGGATTCCGCAGTCGGAGGGCAATATTAGCGCTCTGCCGGAAAAGATCTCGCGCGTTCTGGAGCCGCTGGCACCGTATCGCAACGACATTCTCGTGCTCGGCGGGCTGACCAACGATGGCGGGCGCGCCAAGGGCGATGGTCCCGGAGACCACGGTCGCGCCGGCGCCGCGTACCTTACCGGCATGCATCCCAAGAAGACGTTCGGCAAGGAAATTGAAGCCGGCGTCTCGATCGACCAGGTTGTCGCCAACGCAATTGGCGGCAGCACGCGCTTCCCATCACTGCAACTCGGCTGCGAGGACGGCATTCAGGGCGGCAATTGCGATAACGGGTATAGCTGCGCGTACTCGAACAGTATTTCGTGGCGTACGCCGAACACGCCGAACCCCCCGGAAGTGCGGCCGCGAGCGGTTTTCGAGCGTCTCTTCGGCAGTGCCGATAGCGATCTGGATCCGGTGCGCCGCGCGCGCATGCAGCGCTACAACCGCAGCATCCTGGATTCGGTGATGGAAGATACCAAGCGGCTGCAGGGCACACTCGGGACGGCCGACCGCCGCAAGGTGGACGAGTATCTGTACGCGATTCGCGAAATCGAAGGCCGCATTCAGAAGACGGAGCAGTCCAATGCGCCGCGCGTGAAGCCGACGATGGAAATGCCCTCGTTGAGCGTGCCCGAGCACTACACGGAGCACTCGCGGCTGATGTTCGACCTGATCACCGCGGCCTTCCAGACGGATTCCACGCGGGTTCTCACGTTCCAGATGGCGATTGAGCAGAGCAATCGCGCGTACCGGGAAATCGGCATTGCCGATTCGCATCACGGGCTGACGCATCATGGCGGCGATCCCGAGAAGATCGAGAAGTGCATCAAGATTAATCGTTATGAGGCCGAGCAGTTCGCGTATTTCATCGGCAAGCTGAAGGCCACCCCGGACGGCGACGGCACGCTGTTCGACCACGTCATGGTGAGCTATGGCAGCGGACTCGGACGCGATCACGATCACGACAATCTGCCCACGGTTCTCACTGGCAAGGGCAATGGGTTGTTCCGTCTGGGCCGCCATATCAAGTACCCCGGCGAGACGCCGCTGGCGAACCTGCATCTGACTATGGCTCAGCAGATGGGCGTGCCCGCGGAAGGGTTCGCGGACGCTACCGGCAAGCTTCGCGAGCTCACCGAGGTTTAAACTCACCGAGGATTAGGAAGCGAAGAATGTTTAAGTCAAACGTATTTGCGCTTGGCCTTGCGGCCGTGTGCCTGAGCGTTCCGGTGCCTGCACTGGAACGCACGGCGATGGATAAACTTCTGGCGGAAGCGAGCAGCGCGCCGGATTCCCCGGCTTTCCGTGCCTCGCTGACGACGACGCTGGGCGCCGAGGCAATGAAGAAGGGCGAAGCGTTCAATTCCAACGGCGCGGATTTCGTGTTCGCGGTGGAGACGGCGAAGCAGCCCACGATTGTGATTGACGACAACCCGGCGGGCGCGTTGAAGCGCAGCGCCGGCAGCGACGTCTGGTTCTACACCGGCAAACTCGCCGTAGGCACGGCGCATCGCTTCCACTATATGATTGACGGGGCGAAGTTCGGCGGATCTGTGGATGTGCCGGCGTATACCGCGGATTCCTACGAGAAGCCCGGCGTTCCCAAGGGCAAGCTCTCCGAGAAGTTCGTGAACGTCAGCAAGGTTTACGAAGGGATGCAGAGCGAGTATTGGGTCTACGCGCCGGCGCAATACGATCCCTCCGTGCCCGCGGCGCTGATGGTATGGCAGGACGGCGAACGCTACAACGCGCGCAATACGGAAGAGCAGTGCCGCCTGTGCCCTAGTTTGTACCGCCTGCAGGAAGTCACGGAGAATCTGCTCCAGCAGAAGAAAATTCCGGTGATGATTCACGTGTTCATCTCGCCCGGCACGCTGAGCGGCCGCGCCATGCGCTCCATTCAGTACGACACGGTGAACGATAAATACTGGCAGTATCTGAAGGATGACATTCTGCCGGAAGTGTACAAGAAGTACAACATCCGCAAGGATGCGTACAGCCGCGCGATTCAGGGACAATCCTCAGGCGGCATTGCGGCTTTCAACGTGGCCTTCAATCACCCCGAGGAATTCAGCCGCGTGTACACGGTGGTGGCGAGCTACACGGCGTTGCAGTGGAAGCCCGGCGAACTGGAAGGCGGCAATGTCTATCCGTTCAAGGTGCGCCGCGAGGCCAAGAAAAACCTTCGCGTGTGGATGGAAGACGGGTCGGAAGATCAGGAGGCGGGCTCTGGCAGTTGGCCGCTACAGAATATCCAAATGGCGAACTCGCTGAAGTTGAAAGGCTATGAATTCCATTTCAGCTTCGGGGGCCACACGCACAACGCCGCGCTTGCCGTCTCGGAACTGGCGGAGTGCCTCACGTGGCTCTGGCGCGACTACGACCCGAAGAAGACCGAGCAGACGTTCGAGCAGGGCGCTGACGAGAAGGCGAAACCGCCGTTCCGCGTCCGCATCTACAATCGCTAGAGCGTCGCTGCCTGCCCGCACAATCGCCGCGGCGGGCACAGTTGAGATAATGGTGCCTGATGCTGCACCCATTGTCGGGATTCCGAAGGCTGCGGCAGCCCTTCCAGCAGCGGTTGGCGCGGGTCGACCTTCACGAGCACGAAGATAAGATTCTGCTGCTACTGGCACTGGTGATCAGCGCGGTGGTGGGCTTGGTGGTTGTGGCGTTTGTCGCCATGACTGAGCGCATGGGAAAGCTGCTGCTCACGGCAGGCGCCACGCAGCGAGTGTTCAGCCCGCTTTTCGGTTCCCTGGTGGGCGGCTGGCTGTTGTTTCGATTCTTCCCGGATGCGCGAGGCAGCGGAATCCCGCAGACGCGCGTGGCGCTGGTGCTGCAAAAGGGAGTCATCGGGCTCCGCACGGTGATCGGCAAGTTCATCTGCTCTTCGATCTCTCTGGGCAGCGGAGTCGCGTTGGGGCGTGAGGGCCCGTCGGTGCACATCGGTGCGGGCATCGCATCATTTGCGGGGCGGCGGCTCGGGCTCAGCGAAGAGCATGTCCGTTCGCTCATTCCGGTGGGAACCGCGGCTGCGGTGGCGGCGGCATTCAATACACCTCTGGCGGCGGTGCTGTTCACGCTGGAGGAGATCCTGGCGGATCTCCATGCGCGCGTCGTGGGATCTGTCGTCATCGGAGCGGCCACTTCGTGGATCATTCTGCGCATGATTTTAGGCGACGAGCCGCTGTTTCACGTCCCGGCGTACCAGTTGGTGCATCCGGTAGAATTTCTGGTCTACGCGCTGCTGGGAGTGCTAGGTGGACTGGTTTCCACGGCGTTTGTGAAACTCCTGCTCTGGCAGCGCGAAGCGTTTCTCAAAACACCGGGCAAGTGGAAGGCTTTCAACCCGGCGGTGGGCGGCCTCACCGTTGGACTGTTGGCACTGCTGGCGCCCGGCGTGCTCGGCGTCGGATACAACTTGGTGAGCGATGCGCTGAACGGACAGTTGGCGGTACGCATGATGTTGCTGCTGCTGGTGCTGAAACTCATCGCCACAGCGACCAGCTACAGTTCCGGGAATGCGGGGGGCATTTTCGGCCCCAGCCTCTTCATCGGCGCGATGCTGGGGGGAGTTGTGGGACAGGTCGTCCACTCCATCGCGCCGGACCACACGGGCAACGCAGGCGCGTACGCGCTGGTGGGCATGGGCGCCGCTTTCGCCGGCATTGTGCGGACGCCGATGACCAGCGTGATCATGATTTTCGAAGTAACGCGCGACTACACGATCATTGTGCCGCTGATGATTGCGAACCTCTGCAGCTACCTGCTGGCACAGAAGCTGCAACACCTGCCGATCTACGAGGCACTATCGCGCCAGGATGGCATCTGGATGCCATCTTCCGCGCATCGGCCGGAGCCGCTCACAGTGGATCTGGCGATGCGGCCCATGCTGTCGCCCGAAACGGTATCCGGCGGGACGGCGGAAGCGATGGAAATCTATCCGGACGACCCGTTGGATTCGGCGCTGCAGCGGATGGGCGCAGGCGGCATAGAAGAGATCAGAGTTGTCAGCCGGGTAGGCGGCAAACAGGTGGGCGTACTCGGCCTGCAGGATGCAGTAGCAGCCTATAAAAGACTTTCGGAGCCGGGGGAAAACGCGCCGCAGGCGGCGGGACGGAACTGGCTGCCGGCGGTTGCGGCGATCACTGTGGGTGCGGTGCTGCTGGTATCGGGCCTGGTCTTCTGGCAACGTTCGCACCGTGCGGGACGGGGCGCGCAGGCCTACCGCAACGGCGAGCAACTGATGGCTCACGGGGACGTGGACGAAGCGGTGGCGGTGTTCCGTGCCGGTCTGGCCGATGTCCCGCAGGACGTCAGGATGCGCGCGGCGTTGGGGCTGGCGCTGGTGCAGTCGGGCCACTTTGCGGAGGCGGAATCCTATCTATTGGCGGTGACGAGGACAGACATGCAGAACGGCCCGGTCGCCTTAGGACTCGCGGAGGTCGCGCGAGCGGCGGGACGCAAAGAACAAGCATTGAAGCGGATGGGCGAAGCGCTTTCCAAGGATTGGCCGGCCAGTGCCGAGCCTCAGCGCCGCCGCGCCTATCTGGAGTACGCCGCGCTGCTGGCCGAGGCAGGGCGGCAAAGCGAGGCGAATTCGCTGTTGCTTTCCGTGATCGCACAGCGCGGCGACGACCCCATCGTGGCGAGAAAGGCAGCGGAGATGGTAAGCGCGAAGGGCACGCCTCTCCAGGTGGAAGAAGCGTATCAAATGCTGGCCGATCACTTTCCCGCCGACGCCGGCGCGTGGCTGGGACTGGGCAATGCCAGGCTGGCTGAGGAAAAGGATCAGCCGGCGTTAGAAGCTTTTCAGCACGCAGCGGCGGTTGATCCGTCGAACGCGGAGGCGCGGGCGGCGGTGGTGCGCGTGCAGGAGATGCTCGGCGTCGACCCCACGCGGCGGGGACTGCCGGTCCGCGAGCGCGCGCGCCGCTGGGACGAACTTCTGCGGCGGGCGGTGGCGTCGGCCACCGCATGCGGAGAAAATACCGAGGCTGCCAGAGCGGGCACGCTGTTGAAGAAGCGCGTCGCGACGCTCGAGGTCTCCGATCAGAAGATGGACGCTGCGTTGAAGATCTGGCGCAGCATGCCGGATGCCTGCCAGAGCGACGCCGTGCTGTCCCACATTTTCAGAAAGGTCATCGAATAGCGACCTCACGGCAGCAGGATGCGGCCCGGCAGGCTGCGCACTCATTAACATTAACGAAATCCGTGATCGGCCGGTCTCGGCGTGCTCTGGATTTGGATCCTGCTGGCGATTGTGATCCACGGCATGTAAGGGATCAGGAGGACCAGATAGAACCGCATCGCGCGATAGGCTCGGCATGGGCCGACGGAAGCGATAAGCGGAGAGAGGTTCATGCCCGAGGGGAGTGGGTATCCCATTTCCAGAAGATCGGCCCGACGTTCGGGACGAACGGTACGCGGGCACAGCGATCGAGGCCAAGTTCCACGGGCAACTTCGACCGTTCCAGGAGGAAGCCATCGCCAAGATCACCGAGCTTGACGAAGGCATATCATGCGCTCCGACGGCGTTCGGCAAAACCGCGGTCACTGCGTGGATGATTGCGAAACGGACGGTCAACACCCAGATCGTGGTTCACCGGCAGCAGTTGCTCGATCAGTTGCAGGAGCATCTCCGGATGTTCTTAAATTTGCCGGCCACCGGCAGCAATACCTTGGGTACGCTTACGGACGGGCCGGCCGCCGTCAGGAAGCCGAGAACTTTGCAGCCGCCGCGGCACCCAAACGCGTTCACTCAAGCTCTCACTTTTGCAGGCTTGGCGGATTGGGATCGCACTCTGGAGGCTCTGGATCGCTTGGCGCCCTCGGCGCGGTGCGGGTAGGTGGGTGTGTCGGGTCTTAATCTTTGAGGTGGCCCGTAACCGACTGAGAGGATTGGTTGCGGGGGAAGGATTTGACCCTTCGACCTTTGGGTTATGAGTTTGATTTATGTTTCGTCTGGTTTCACATTGTTCCTTCTATTTCAATGACATAACTTATCCTGATGGCCCCTGTTTCATCCTGTTTCGGGCTGTTTCTTCTAGGAAGTGGTAGCACGTTTGGTAGCACCTCTCCCGCCAACCGTTCTCCCTACGATCCTCGGTCCTGGAATTTCTGCTTCACGCTCGATATGGTAGGCCGATAGAGAAGGCGAATTCTCGGCGGGCATAAGCAACGGCTCCGGCCTGAAAACGCGTGGCTCATGCCACCGCGGCCAGCCCCTTCTTCTCGACCAGTGACAATAATTTCAGAGAGGCGCCCGCCGGGCGCTTCTCTCCACGCTCCCATTTGCTCACCAAACTGCTGGTTACGTTCAAATAGTTGGCAAAGACCATTTGGCTGACATGTTCCCTCTCCCGGATCGCTTTGATCTCGCTAGGTGTCAGCTGCCTGACTGGTGTCAGGCAGGCCACATCGAAGCGACGCATAGTCCGCTTGTCTATAGCACCGACATCATGCAGGGCCTCCATGGTTTCATGGACGGCCGCCATCGCTTCACTTCGGTATTTCTTGCCCATCTTCCTTCACCTCTATGAAATCGCCTCGCTTCAAAAGCTCAGCGAGCTGTCTCTCCGTTAACGCCAATACGTGTTTTGCAGCTTCCCGAAACTGCTTCAGCTCATCGACATCGATGTTCGCCCGCTGGCTCTTGGGGAACCCGTATACAAAGAACGCCTTTGTTCCCCGCCAGAAGAGGATGATCGCCCGGTACCCGCTCGACCTTCCCTGCCCACGTCTGGCGATCCGTTGCTTGATGACTTCGCCACCCAGGTCGGCGTCGATCTGCCCTTGTCAGCGCGATCCGCAGCTTCCTGCAGGGCCGCGTCCGCGATTCCTTCCTTTCTTGCGAAGCGCTGAAACCACCGAACTTGAAGATTCGCACGGCGTGACTATAGTCATTCTATAGCACTAGGTGCCACAATTCAAGGAGCGACGCAAGAGTTGACAGGGGGTACCCGCAGACAGGAGTCCTCGTTCGCGCGCTGCCGACGCTCTTTCCTTCGGCGAACCGCGGGGTGCCGAAACGTTTTCGGCCGGCCTACTACCAGAATGCCTGACGGAGACTGAGTCATTAATGAAGGGCACAGCCGCGTGATCATCTCATGGCGCCAGTTTTCCAGTACCGATACGCCGCAATCCATTCAGCCCCCGCCGGGGGTGGCGATGGCAGCGGCAATTCCGAGAGCGAAATTCGTTGGCGCGTCTTGCCCGCCCTGCAGACTGCAACCAGTTGGTCGTCTTCGGTGATATCGATGCTCTCCACAGTTGCCGTCACGCCAAGGATCTGCGTTTCGAAAGGCAACCGAAGGTCATTTTCCAGCACTGTGTAAAATCCGGTCGCCTGTTCCGATTCGCCGTTTGCATCCACCAACGCCTCTTCGAGGAGCTCATCGATCCGTGCTTTGCTTGTGCCCTGAAAGAACTCGAAGGCGCGCACGTGAGAGCCACACCAGTCCCACAGGTTGCGGGTCCAGGTGGCCTCGGCGTAGGTGTAACTGCTGGCACCCAGGACGGCCACAAAGACATAGGCTTCCCGCACCTCGCCTGTCCTGGGATCGGTCGCCGGCACAGTCTGAACGGCACGATCCACGAAGGTTCTCTCACCGGCGCGGTGTTCCTGACGCAACACGATGTCCAAATTGCGGGACCAGTTTCGATACAACTCACAGAACCAGCTATAGTTGCACCCTTCCGGATGGTCCTGATGATGTTCTTCCCACAGCAGTTGCAGAGTGACGTTCTGCCGGCTCTTCAGCTCCTTATGGATGACTGGGAAATCCGGCAGTGGCCGGCTCCCAGGCGTCCCCGGCGGCGGGGGCGGAAAGATCCGCTGCTCCAGGGTGGCATCATCAAGGTCGGCGGGCAGTGGCCATACCAGGCCAACCGCCGCGATTCGTTTCAGGTATCGCCGCACGGTCCCCTTGCCAACCGAACAGATTTTGGCGATCTGGCGCTCATTGAGCTTCGCTTCAAAATGAAGTCTTAAGACCTCACGTACGTGACGCATCGGTAATCGTCTTTCTGGCACATGCTCTCCTTCTTTCTCAGGGGAGCATGTGCCCGTAAATTACCAACGCCAACCCACACCGCCGGATTCCGCCGGATGTGGGGCACGATTCCGCTACCACTGGGGCACCGTTCCGTTCCCAGTGGGGCACGATTACGGCAAGTGGGGCACGATTCCGCTACAACCCGAAAGATGCCCCACTTCCCAGCGGAATCCTGCCCCACATCGCGGCGGAACGGTGCCCCACTTCAAACGGAATCAGTGCCCCACTTCGAGCGGAATCCGCAACCGCCGCCGGCGTGGCTGGCACCGCCAGCCGTTGCGTTTTCAAAAACAACTCCGGCTCAGCGAGAATGCGTTCGCG
>JBDTMZ010000006.1:0-90080 GCA_039934035.1 Candidatus Solibacter sp.
AAGGCGCTCGAAATCTGCTTTTCAATGGAATGGAACACGGGAAACTACGAGTATATCGTAGCCCGTCAGATCTCGTATTCCGGCGCTTTCGTCGTCCGGCCGAAGTTGATGTGGTTCCAAACGCGCTCGTGAACGAAGTAAACCCCGATCTTCGACACCATGTCCAGCAGCCCGGCGCTCAAAGACAGCGACGCCTTCCCTGTCAGTACATAGAAAATAATGGCGGTGGTTGCCGAACCTAAAATTCGGTAACTCACTGCCTTCACGATGCTGCGGCTATGGCTCTCGACGTGGCCCACTGTTTCTCGATTGTACTATACCCGATGGGGATTGTCGTTATTGGTTGTCCGGAAGACATAAAGCGCGCCAAATAAAGATTCTTCCTGGCTCCCTTCGGGGGAAAATAGAAACTCATGCGCATTCTTTACGGCTACCTGACGAACTATTGGAAACTGGCGGCCACCGCGCTGGTGCTAGCGGCCATCAATCAGATCTTCTCCCTGCTCGATCCCTGGATCTTCCGCTACATCATCGATAATTACGCCACCAAATACAGCCAGTACACCAGCGCCCAGTTCATTCAGGGCGTCAGCGGACTGCTCGCCGCGGCGGTTGGCGTCGCCTTCGTCTCCCGCGTGGCAAAAAACTTTCAGGACTACTGCGTCAACCTCATCACCCAGCAGGTAGGCGCCCGCATCTACGCCGACGGTATTCGCCACTCGCTCGAACTCCCCTACACCCTGTTCGAAGACCAACGCAGCGGCGAGACCCTTGGCAAGTTGCAGAAGGTCCGCACCGATGTTGAGAAGCTGATCAATCTGGCCGTGAACCTCGTGTTCACGACGCTGATCGGCCTCGTGTTCGTCATCGCCTATGCAGCGCGTGTGCATTGGAGCGTGGTGCCGGCATACCTGCTCACCGTGCCCCTGCTCGGCGGCCTCAGCAAGGTGCTCAGCCGCAAGATCAAGGAAGTGCAGAAACTGATCGTCAAAGAGACCACAGCCCTCGCCGGCGCCACCACCGAAAGCCTGCGCAATATCGAACTAGTGAAAAGCCTCGGGCTCGCGCGCCAGGAAATCGAGCGCCTCAACGCCACCACCGCCAAAATCCTCAAGCTGGAACTCAAGAAAGTGCGCTATCTGCGCAGCCTGAGCTTCGTCCAGGGCACCTGCGTCAACCTGCTGCGCACCTCGATCCTGTTCCTGATGCTTTATCTGATCTTCACCCAGCGCATCACAGTGGGGCAGTTCTTCTCGCTGTTCATCTATTCGTTCTTCATCTTCGGTCCGCTGCAGGAACTCGGCAACGTAATCAACGTCTACCGCGAGACCGAAGTCTCGCTCGCCAATTTCGAGAGCATCCTGAATCTGCCGCCGGAACCGCGTCCCGCCAACCCCGTGACAGTCGATTTCCTGGAGGAACTGCGTTTCGACGGCGTCTCCTTCCAGCACCAGTCGGCCTCATCGCCGGCCCTGCGCGAGATTTCCTTTGAAGTGCGGCGCGGCGAAACCATCGCGTTCGTGGGTCCCAGCGGGGCGGGGAAGACCACACTGGTGAAACTGCTCGTGGGGCTTTACCGTCCGCAGACGGGCCACATTTCCTACAACGGCGTGACCGAAGACCAGATCGCGATCGATCCGCTGCGCGAGCGCATCGGCTTCGTCACCCAGGATGCGCAACTTTTCTCCGGCTCCATCCGCGAGAATCTGCGCTTCGTCCGCCCCGATGCCACCGATGCCGAATGCATGCAGGTGATCGAGCAGGCGGCGGTGCAGGGCCTCCTGCAGCGCGGCGATCAGGGCTTGGATACGGTGATCGGCGAAGGCGGCATCAAAGTGTCGGGCGGCGAAAAGCAGCGTCTCTCGATTGCCCGTGCGCTGCTTCGCAGGCCGCAATTGCTGGTCTTCGACGAGGCCACCTCGTCGCTCGATTCGCTCACCGAAGAAGAGATCAGTCAGACCATCCGCGAGGTGGCGGAAAGTCGCGAAGCCATCACCTGCCTGATCGCGCACCGCCTCTCGACGGTCATGCATGCCGACCGCATCTACGTGCTGGAACGCGGGCGCATCGTCGAGTTCGGCCGTCACAGCGAATTGCTGTCCAATAAGGGACTGTACTACGCCATGTGGCGCCAGCAAGTGGGCGAAGGCAGCGGAGATCCGGTCGGCCAGGCGTCCCCGGTGCCCATGGCCTGAGATAGGCTGTAACGCAATCCGAGACGCGACCACAAGGGAGCGTTCCAGCCCATGCCGAACATACGCCCGAGGCCTGGGAATTTCGTCAACGAAGGCCGCGCAGTTTCTGGAACGCATCGCGTCGAAAACTTCCCGCGCAAAAGCACTTCAGGATTGGGCCGCGCAGATCCGCAAGGGCGAAAATCCAGACGTGGGACCGCTCATGGCAGGCTGCGGCAAGGAGCCCTGCTAACGAGGAACTCACTCCGAACCAGCGCCAGCGCGAGCCACACCAGTCTTGGTTTTCTTTGCGACTTGGCGAGCTTGGCGTGAAAAATCATTGCCCACGCCACGCCGCTAAGCTCGCAAAGGAAACGCGCAACACGTGAAGCAGAACGGTCTAATCGCGCTCTGTCTTTACTCG
Source organism: Candidatus Solibacter sp. (assembly GCA_039934035.1). Classification (GTDB taxonomy): domain Bacteria; phylum Acidobacteriota; class Terriglobia; order Bryobacterales; family Bryobacteraceae; genus Solibacter. The sequence continues at coordinate 2,599 of JBDTMZ010000006.1, forward strand.
GTGAGAAAACCCCCGAATTGGCTTCGTTTCCTTTTTCCCGCCCCGACGGCATTCGGAGATCCTGCCCCGCCACCGCTCCACCCGCGAGCTCCGCGTTTACCCGATGCAGGTTAACAAGACTTCACCATTTACCGGGTAAATTCGGGTCCATCCCTCGCGACCAACCTCGCATTGTGGGGTTCAATAGAAACATATGCGACACGTGTGTGGGATTCTGTCTGTTTTCATGCTGCTTGCCGCCTCCGCTCCCGCCCAGGTCTCCGGCCGTATCTCAGGTTCGGTGATCGATGCCTCCGGCGCAGGCGTGGCCGGGGCCGATGTCGAACTCTCTCTCGCCGGTGGCGAAAAACCGCTCCTCGTCTCCAAAACCACCGTCGGAGGACTCTATAATTTCATCGGCGTGCGTCCCGCCGAATACGATCTCTCCGTGTCGGCGCCAGGCTTCGTCAAAATCACCCGTAAGGGCCTCACCGTGGATATCGCGCGCGAGACCGACGTGCCCCGCATCCGCCTGGAATTGGCCTCCACCACGCAATCGGTGGAAGTCTCCGCCGCCGTGGAAGGCGTCAATACCGCCACCGCCGAGATCGTCAGCACGGTCAGCATGGACGAAATCCGCAACCTCCCGATTCTCGATCGCGACGTGCTTTCCGTGATGCAGTTGAAAGCCGGCGTGGTCTACAACGGTAATTCCAACACCGTGATCAACGGACTGCGTACCAGCTATTCCAGCATGTCGCTGGACGGCATCAACATTCAGGACAATTACATCCGCGACAACGCGCTCGATTATTCGCCCAACAAGCTGCGCATCGGCCAGGTGCGGCAGGTCACCCTGGTGACCGCGAACCCCACCGCCGCGGCCGCGGGCGGCGCTACCGAAACCGCTTTCTCCACCCCGAGCGGCGGCAACCAGTTCCACGGCGAGCTCTTCTGGTACAACCGCAACAGCCATTTCGCGGCCAACGACTGGTTCAACAATCAGGCCGGCATCGAACGGCCCTTCCTCAATCAAAATCAGTTCGGCGGCGATATCGGCGGTCCCGTTCGCAAGGACAAGCTGTTCTTCTACGCCAGCTACGAGGCGCTGCGAGCGCACCAGCAGACTCCGCAGAATCTCACGATTCTCACGCCCGACGCCCGCACCGGAGTCTTCACCTATACCGGCGGCGGCGTGCTGCGCAAAGTCAACCTGCTCGCCCTGCGCAATCTCACCGCGGTGGATTCGGGAATGCAGGCCATTCTGGCGCAGGTGCCCACCGGCGACAAGATCAACAATAGCGATATCGGCGACGGGCGCAACACCGGCGGCTACCGTTTCAATCAGCGCGACAACGAGCTGTTGGACAACGTCACCGGCAAGGTGGATTACAACATCACCACGCGGCACGCCGTCAGCGGAACCTATTCCCACAACCGCGACAATACCGATCGTCCCGACGCCTCCAACAATTATGGGTTGGTGCCCGCGGTCACCGATCCGACCCACGCCGACTTCATGGCGCTCTCCTGGCGCTGGACTCCCACCGCTACGTTGACTAACGAAGTCCGCGGCGGTTTCAATCTGTCCTACGGGTATTTTCTGAACTCCCACGAAGGCCTGCCGTACGTCATCTCGGGGACCCTGTTCACCAACCCGGTGAACGAATTTCAGTCGCAGGGACGCACCACCAATACTTATAACTTGTCCGATGACGCCGCCTGGCAGCACGGCCGCCACTATATCCAGTTCGGCTTCCACTTCCAGCACCTCGGCGTGGAGTCGTACGACCAGGCAGGCGTTACGCCGTTCTACTCACTGGGGATGGGGTCCGGGCAACAACCGCTGGCGCGGCGCGAACTCACGGGCATCTCCAACTCAGACCTGGCGACGGCCAATGCGCTGCTGGCCACCGTGGGCGGCTTTGTTGATGGCTATTCGCAAACCTTTAACGTGACCAACAGCAAGTCCGGGTTCGTCAACAACGCGCCCTTCCTGCGCCACTTCTATTCCAACGACTACTCGTTCTATGTGCAGGACAAGTGGAAGCTACTGCCGCGCCTCACCCTGACCCTGGGCTTGCGCTACATGTTGCCGGGCGTGGTGGATGAGCGCGACTCGCTCGAAATCGCGCCGCTGGTGACGGGCACCGCGGAGCAGACGCTGCTTTCCAACGCCACTATGGATTTCGCGGGCAAATCGGTGGGCCGCCCCTGGTACCACCGGGAGACCAAGGAGTTCGCTCCCAACATCGGCTTCGCCTGGGATATCTTCGGCGATGGCAAGACCGCGCTGCGCGGCGGTTACTCCATGAGCTACGTCAACGATCAGTCCATCCTGTCTCCGGAAACGCTGCTCGAAATCAATGCGGGCCTGCAGGGCATCGCCGCCGAAACGGGCCTTAGCAACCGCGTCTCCACAGGCCTGCCGAAGATCATTCCTCCGGACTATCAGATTCCCCGCACCGTCGCCGATAACTACGCCGCCAACGTCTTCAACGCCGTCGGCATGATCGATCCCAACCTGCGCCGTCCCCGCGTGCAGCAGTATTCCGTGGGCATACAACGCGACGTGAAGGGCACGGTGCTGGAGGCCCGCTACGTGGGCAATCACGTCGTGGGCGCCTATCGCGCGTACGACTACAACCAGGTCATCATCAATTCCAACGGCTTTCTGCCGGATTTCCTGCGCGCCCAGAGCAACGGCTTTCTGGCGCAGAACGTGAACGGCACTTTCAATCCCGCCTACAATTCCAGTATCCCCGGCAGCCAGCCGCTCACCGTTATCACCAAGCTGGGCAACAAACTGAACAATCCGCTGACCGATCCGGATGCCCAGTCCTACATGCAAACCGGCGAGGTGGGCGAACTGGCGGCTTATTACCAGGTCAACGGCTACAATCTGTCGAACGCCGTGCCCCTGTTCCAGAATCCCAACGCCCTCGGCACAGACCTGCTCACGAATTACTCCAGCTCCAGCTACAACGCACTGCAATTGGAAGCGCGCAAGCGCACCAAATCGGGCCTGGCGCTGGAAGCCAACTACACCTGGTCGAAGGTGCTCAGCGACGCCGATGGCGATAGCCAGAGCCGCTTGCAGCATTTCCTGGACATCGCCAATCCCAAGATCGAGCGCTCGCGCGCCAATTACGATCTCGCTCACATGATCAAGGCCAACGGCTATTATCAACTGCCCTTCGGCAAGGGACACAAGTTGAATTACGGCCCGCTGGACCGCGTGATTGGCGATTGGGTGCTGGGCGGCATCATGGTCTGGCAGTCGGGTGCGCCCTTCTCGATTCTCTCCGGGCGCGGCACGCTCAACCGCTACGCGCGGTCTTATTACAACGGCGCCAACACTTCGCTCACCAAGTCCCAATTGGAGGGCGTGGTCAATTTCCAGATGACGGGTACGGGGCCGATGATCGTCACGCAATCGGCCATCAACGTTGACGGCACCGGCGTGAATACCGATGGCGAGGCCAATTTCAAGGGGCAGATCTTCTCCAATCCCGCCGCCGGAACGCTCGGCGGTTTGCAGCGCCGCTTGTTCGATGGGCCCTGGACGTTCAATACGGATTTGCATCTCGGCAAAAGCATCCGCATCCACGAAGGCAAAACCGTCGAACTTAAGATGGATGCCATCAACGCGCTGAATCACGCCACCTTCTGGAGCGGCGATCAGAACATCAACTCCACCACCTTCGGCGTGGTCAACTATACGTTCTTCCTGCCGCGCGTGCTCCAGTTCGGAGTACACTACACCTTCTGATGGCACCGCTTTGGGAACAACTCGCCGCTGCCCGCGTCTTCGATCTCGGGCAGCCCTATTTCGCGGGCATGCCGCACTGGCCCGCTCATCCGCCCTTCCTGTTCGGGCTCACCAAGAAGCACGGCGATCTGGTAGGTCCGGCGGGCAATAGCTCGGCGGCGGATGCCATCGCCATGGGCAGTCACGTCGGCACGCACATCGACGCGCTGTGCCATTTCTCCTGCGGCGGCAAACTGCACGGCGGCATCGAAGTGGAACCACTGCAGAGTTACACCGGCGGGCTGCAAAAATACTCGGTGAACACGGTCGCGCCGATTCTGCGCCGCGGCGTGCTGATCGATCTCGCGCCCCACCAACCGCTGGGGGAAGCTTGGGAAGTCACGCCCCAGCAGTTGGACGCGGCCTGCCGGACGGAGATCCGCCCCGGCGATGTCGTGCTGCTGCGTACAGGCTGGGGGCGCCATTTCGAGGATGCGCGCAAATTCGTCAACGACACGCGCCTGCCGGGTCCCGGACTAGCCGCCGCGAAGTGGCTCAGCGCGCGCGGCATTTTCGCCGCCGGCAGCGACACCGTGGCCTTCGAAAAATCACCCGACCCCGAAATGCCCGTGCACGTCCACCTGCTGGTCGATAGCGGCATTCACATCATCGAGTGCCTCAATCTCGAAGAACTCGCCGCCAGCGCCATCTACGAATTCACCTTCGTAGGCATTCCCATGAAACTCCGAGGAGCCACCGGAGCCCCGGTCCGCCCCCTCGCGATTGTCTGAGCGCTGCTAGTGAGGGGCTGTAAACCCAATCCGAGACGCGACCGTCAGGGAGCGTTTGCAACCCCTAAGCCGTAGCCTGCCCGGCAATCGATTCCAACCCGCGCTCCCGAATCTCCTGCTCCCGCATCAAGAACTTCTGAATCTTCTTCGTCACCGTCATCGGGAAGCCGTCCACGAAGCGCACATATTGCGGCACCTTGAAATAAGCAATCCTGCCCTTGCAGAAAGCCTGAATCTCTTCCGCAGTGGCCGTCACGCCGGGCTTCAACTGCACCCATGCCAGCACCGTTTCTCCCAGTCGCGCGTCCGGGATTCCGATCACGTACACATCGGCAATCTTAGGATGCGTGTGCAGGAAATCCTCCACCTCGCGCGGATAGATATTCTCGCCGCCGCGGATGATCGTATCCTTGGCGCGTCCGCGAAAACTGAAATAGCCGTCCTCATGCATCGCAGCCAGATCGCCCGTATGCAGCCAGCCGTCCGCATCGATCACCGCCGCCGTAGCCTCCGGATCCTCGTCGTAGCCTTTCATCACCAGATAGCCGCGCGTGCACAATTCGCCCTGCTGCCCGATCTCTACCGTCGCCCCCGTTTCCACGTCCGCGATCCTCACCTCCGTATTGGAAAGCGCCGCTCCAATCGTCGTCACGCGCAACTCCAGAGGATCGTCCACCGCGGACATCGTGATCACCGGCGACGATTCGGTCTGCCCGTACGCAATCGTCATCTCGCCGCAGTGCATGCGCTCCGCCACCGTCCGCATGATTTCGATGGGACACGGCGCCCCCGCCATCACGCCGGTGCGCAGGCTGGTGAAATCGAAACGGTCGAACTCGGGATGATGCAGTTCGGCGATGAACATGGTGGGCACGCCGTAGATCGCCGTGGCGCGCTCTTCGTGCACCGCCTGCAGCGTCTCCAGCGCATCGAACTGCGCCGATGGCAGAATCAACGCCGCGCCGCTGACCACCGCCACCATCGAGCCGATCACGCTGCCGAAACAGTGATACAGCGGCACCGGCGCGCAGATGCGATCCTGCTCCGTGGCGCGCAGGGCAAGCGAAATCGCTTTCCCATTATTCACCAGATTGCGGTGTGTCAGCAGTACGCCTTTCGGCGACCCGGTAGTGCCCGAAGTGTATTGAATGTTGGCGACGTCGTGTGTCCCGGCGGTGTCGGGGACGTAAGCGCGCCCGCCCAACAGCATGTCCTCCCAGGAAGCTTCGCCCAACCACACCACGTGCTCCAGCGGCAGCGTGTCGCCGTTGCGCGATTCGCTCAGGATGGAGCGATAGTCGGCGCGGGCATCGCGCTCCCGCAGGAACAGCGCGCGTATGCGCGATTTCTGCAGCACGTAGCGCAGCTCGTGCGAGCGGTACGCGGGATTCACGTTGACCAGCACAATCCCGGCGCGCGCCGCGCCGTACTGCATCAGGATCCATTCCACGCAGTTGCTGGCCCAAATGCCGGCGCGATCTCCGGCGGCCAGTCCCAGCCCCGCCAGGCCGCGTGCCACACGCGTCGCCTCGCGATCGAGCTCGCTCCACGTGAGGCGTACGTTCTGGTGCCGCACAATCAGGGCATCGCGCCCGGGAAAGGCGCCTGCCGTCGCGGCCAGGGCCTGGGAAATCGTTCGTTCCAGCAGGGGCTCCGCGGGCCCACGCGCATAGCTCAGGGGTTTCAATCGAATAGTGTAGCGCCCTGAAAGCCGCTCGCCTACTGACGGTCGAACGGCCACTCGCGCCTTCCGTCCGCTGCGCCGCGGAACATGGAACGCACAAGTCGAGGAATCGCCCACCCGGTATTAGCGAAAGTTACATGGACTTATGCCGCGCTCATCGCTTGCGGTAAATTCCGCCGCCGAGGGACCGCATCATCTTGCCCCACAGCGCCTGACTCAGTTCTTCGCCATCGTCGGCGTGGACGGGCACGACCTCGAGGTGCACGCCCGCCATCTCGTCGGTGGTGGCCGGACCCCACTTGATGCGCGCGGGCGGCTGATTTGGATTGCGCGGATTCGCCGCCGAGTTGTCATAAGTGAATTCCATTTCGATGCGCGCATCCTCCGGCAGGCGGATCGGCGCGGCGTAGCGGTACTGCCCCTGCCAATTGAAATTCCAGTCGGGAATGCGCAGCAGCGTGCGGCGCGAACCGTCCGGCAGCACGGCATACACGTACATGGTTTTGCACACGTAATGCGCGTGCGGAATGATGCCGATGGCATCGACATCCACCGGCAGCGTGAAGTGGTCGGTCACCTTGTAAGCCGCGTTGCCGGGCGGAATGTCGATGCGGTTCGACCCCAGCGCCACATCCATCAGGCGCCGCGCCGGAGGTTGCGCGGTGAAGTAGAGCGCCAGGCGCGTGCGGTCGGTTTCCGGCTTCCCGATGGGGTGATAGTGCACCTGCAGGACGAGGTCGCCGCCGCCATGGAACAGCACCGGAATATCGTCCGGCATGTGGAACGGCTGGGCGCCGGGAGTCCAGCCGCCCAGTCCGCGCGCGGGCAGAAAACCAGGCGTGCCGAAGCAGGAGTAGCCGCTCCCGGTATCGCGCCGGCGCGCGGTACGCGAGGTGTCCTGGAAGACGATCACGTGATGCACCGACCTGGTATTACCGGGCCGCACATCGATGGCGCGCACCCACGCGTCCCTGGCGGCGGGAGCCGGAATCACGAAGCAGCGGTAAAGGTCGGGACCGTCCGCCGGAACTTCGAACGGCGCCGGCATCACGGCTTCCAGGTCGGGCTTACCGAGCGCCCACCCCTCGCTGAATTTCGGCGGCGGCGGGGTTTCGCGGGGATTGCCCTCAGGCGCGCCCGCCGCCGCCCAGCGGGCCAGCAGCGCAATTTCCGCATCGCTCAATCGCGTTTCGTGCTGGAAGCGCGGGGCAGTGGGCAGCCATGGCGGCATGTACCGTTTAGCCGTCACGGCGGCGATGAGTTTGGCACGTTTGGCCGCCGTCGCGTAGCTCAGCAGCGGAAACGGCGCTACGCCGCCTTCGCGATGGCAGGCGGCGCAGCGCGCATACAGAAGCGGAGCGACATCGTGGGAGTAGGTGGGCGCCGTGGCCGAAAAGAAGAATGCCAGCAATCCCGCGATGCCCATTCCCCTATTGTCGTTCAGGCAGCCAGGAGTTCAGGCTGCCGCGATCTTCCGCGGACGCGTCGCAGTGTCCGGCGTGACGTTGGGAGTCAGCGTGGGCACGATCATCGGTACCTGCTTCCGGTAGTTACGGTACCTCTCGCCGTGAATCGCGACCAGGTCGGACTCCTCAAACTGGATGGCGATCAGGATGTAGGTCGTGGTCATCACGGCGAAGAAGAGGTGCGCCGCCGTCATCAACGGCGCGCTCCAGAAAGTCAGCACCCAGCCGACATACAAAGGATGCCGCACGAAGCGGTAGAAGAAGGGCGTGCGAAACTCCAGGTGCGTGTACTCGCGGCCCATCAGGTAGAGCGTCACCTGGCGCATGCCAAAGAGGTCGAAGTGGTTGATCAGGAATGTGCTCACCAGCACGATCAGCAGGCCCACCGCGAACAGCGCGTACAGCAGCGTCTCACCCGGACCGCCTTGCAGATCCCAGACCACGCCGCCGACGGGTTGCCACTCGCGGAACAGGAAAATCAGCGCCAGGCTGGAGAGCAGCACGTAGGTGCTGCGCTCGACGGGTTCCGGTACGACGCGCGTCCACGCGCGCTTGAACCACGGACGCGCCATCACGCTATGCTGCACGGCGAACAGCGCCAGCAGCCCGGCGTCGATGGCCAGGGCTCCCAGGGCGGAACCGGACGCCGTGGAATCGATTGAGTTGGGCAGGATGTTCCCCAGGAATCCCACCGAGTATAAAAGGCTCACGAGGAATATGGCGTAGCACAGCAGGCCATAGGTAAAGACGGCAATTCGTTTCATACAGTGCACCTCCGGCGAGCGCCCGTTTGGTCGCTCCTGGTAACACATGCGTAAATGGGCTGCAAAAGAATATCGGAGAGGCAATGGAATTCGGAAGAATCGCCGCGTTCACTGTGTGAGCGAATCGCCGCGGCGTTCCACCAGGGTCACCAGCCACGCCGCAGTCAAGCTGAGCACCACCAGCAGTCCGAGGCCGGCCCGCAGCGAGGTCATTTCGGAGAGCAGTCCAATCGCCGGCGGTCCCACCAGAAAGCCGAGATAGCCGAGGCCGCTGACGGTGGCGACGCCCGCGCCCTGGCTGATGCCGCGAATGCGTCCGCCGGCGGCGAACACCAGCGGGATGATCGAGGAGAAACCCGCGCCCGCGGCGGCGAACCCGGGCAGCGCCCACACGGGGGAGTGCACCAGCAGTGCGAAACTTAGTCCCACCGCCGCCAGCGTTCCGCCATAGCGAATGGTAGCGGCGCGGCCGATGCGTAAGGCGATAGCATCGCCCGCCAGACGGAAGATTGCCATCGCCGCGGAGAATACGGCGTACCCCACCGGCGCCAGGCCCGGACTCGCGCCCAGCACCTGCCTCAGGTACACGCCTGTCCAATCCGCAATCGCGCCTTCCGAAAGAAAGATGCAGAATCCGATGGCGCAGAGCGCGAGCAGGGCCGGCGGCACGCGCCGCAAATTCAAGCGCCCGGCGCGCGCCGCAGTGCTGTCATGAGTCTCCGCGAGCAGTGGCGTGGTGAGCAGGGCGAAGGCCGACAGCAGCACGGCCGCCCACGCCATGTGAGCGCCTGCCGGGATGCCGTATCCCGCGATCCAGGCGCCCGCCGTCGCGCCCAGGATTCCGCCGACACTGAACATCGCGTGAAAGCGCGAAATGGCCGGCGAGCCGAGGAACTTTTCGGTGGCCACCGCCTGCGCGTTCATGGCGACATCGTTGGCGCCGGCCATGGCGCCGTAGGCCAGCAGCGCCACGAACAGCGAGAGCGCGTCGTTCGCCAGCGGAATTGCCAGCAGCGAAAGCGCGAAGCCAAGCGCCGTCCAGCGCGCGACGGCGCGACTGCCGCGGCGCACTACCAGCGCGCCGCATAGCGGGATGGCCGTCACGCTGCCAACCGCCGTTCCCAACAGCCCGAAACCCAGTGCGCCATCGCCCAAATGCAGCGACGCTTTCACCGAGGCGATGCGCGACACCCAGGTCGAGACCACCAGGCCGTGCACCAGGAAACACGCCATCACTCCCCAGAAGGCGCGGCGCTGCGCGGCACGCCCGGCGTCGTAAGCAGCGGGGAGCGTCACTTCCATCGCGCCCATTTAGTTCGCGGCCGCCTGCCCGCCGGTTTCCGGCGCGGACGCCATCATGGTGATGGTATCGGTGCGCACCTTCTCCCACTCGCTGAGGGTGAAGCCGTGGGCGGCGAAGAAGGTCCGTATGCGCGCGCTGTTCCAGCCCAGCACATCCTCCAGCACCGGCACCAGCACCGAAAGCGCATCGTCGCTCAAAATGCTGCGGCTGGCGACTTCGCGGATATAGCGATTCTCCGAGACCGCAATCGTCAAACCACCGATGTGGTTGACGTGCAGCATGACGTGAAGGTCGCTCGAACCATCGCCGACATATACGATGCGATCCTGCCCCAGTCCTTGCGCGGCCCGCAATTCCTCCACCACCGCGACCTTGCCGTAACCCGCCGGCAGCCGTACGATTGAGGCGATCTCGCCGCTCGCCGGGTCATAACGGAAGCGCGTGCCGATAATGTGATCGGGCGCGACGATTCCCTCCAGCGCCGACTGTACGATTTCCTCCGGTGCCGCCGACACCACATAGAAAGCGAACTCGTGGCCTTCGAGATTGGCGAGCAGTTCCACCAGCCGGGGAATGTTGGATTTCAGGCGTATGCGCTTTCCCGCTTCAATCAAATGTTCGCGCCGTACTTTGCGGAAATCCGGATCGTGGAGCAGGAGATACGCGAGTTCGCCGCCCTGTTGCACCAGGTGAATGTCCGAGAGCCCTGCCACGCGCCGGCCAAAATCGAAATTGCCCGTCATTTCGGCCAGCACATGGCCGGAATCATGAAAGCTCAGCGTCTGGTCAAAATCGCTGACCAGCAGGTAGCGTTTCGAAGTTCCGTTGAAGTCTGTCATAGGAGTCTCCTTTATTCCATTCGTAAACAACGTCTGGGCGGGGACGCGTGGGGAAAACCGGCGAGGGCCATGCAACGTAGCAGCGTCATCCATACTGCATTGGATGAGGTCCCAGTATAGCAGGTTGCGGCAGCGGGCCGAAAGCTGATATAACAGCTTTGCATGCCCCCTCACGAAACTGCCAAGCCGCTGTACGCCAGAATCCGCGAACGCCTGGAGCGCGACATCGCGCTGAGCCGCTATGCGCCGGGCCAGAAATTCCCCAGTGAAGCGGCCCTGGTGCAGCGGTTCGGCGCTTCGCGTATTACCGTGGGGCGGGCGGTGCGCGACTTGCAGCAGCGCGGACTACTCAAGCGCGTCGCCGGCTCCGGCACTTATGTCAGCGCACCCGACCCGCCGGCGCGCGAGGGGCTGCTCTTTGGATTGGTCATCCCCAACTTGGGCGAGACGGAGATCTTCGAACCGATCTGCCAGGGCATCGCCGCCGCGCCGGAAGCGCGTAGTCACGCGCTCTTGTGGGCCCACGCCGAACAGCGCGGCGCATCGCGCGAGGAACAGGCGTTGGCGCTGGCCCGCGATTGCATCGCACGCCGGGTTGCCGGCGTCTTCTTCGCTCCGCTGGAGTTCAGCGCGCACAGTGCCGAAATCAACGTGCGAGTGCTGAAACTGCTGAAGGCCGCGGGGATTGCCGTGGTGTTGCTGGATCGCCGGCCGGAAGATGCTGCCGCGCGCCGCGGCTGCGACCTGGTGGGAATCGACAACCACCGCGCCGGCTTCCTCGCCACCTCGCACCTGCTCGGGTTGGGAGCGCGGCGTGTGGGCTTCGTCCGCGTCGAAGGACAAGCGGCCACCGTGAAGGAGCGCGTCCGCGGCTATCGCGACGCGCTGGATGGCGCGCCGCCGGCGATGCTCACCATGCGTTCGCTGCAAGCCATCGACTTCACGCCGCAAGCCCGGGAGTGCGACGCCTTTGTGTGCGCCAACGACCGGGTGGCCGGCGGCTGGATGCAGACGCTGCTGGCGCATGGCGTCCGCATACCGGGGGGCGCACGCATGGTGGGAATCGACGACGTGAATTACGCGGCGCTGCTGCCCGTCCCGCTCACCACGGTGCGCCAGCCCTGCCGCGAAATCGGCGAGACGGCCATGCGCGCCATGCTGGAACGGCTGGAGCATCCCAAAATGCTCGCGCGCGACATTCTGCTCGAATGCGCGCTGGTGATTCGCAAATCATGCGGCGCGCCGCCCGCCTGAGCTACTGCGCCAAGTCGAGCAACTGGCGTCCGCAAATCATGCTGGCCTCATGCTTGTCGCCGCCGGGACCGCCCCAGTGCGTTTCCAGACTGAGCCAGCCCTGGTAGCCGCCGGCCTTGAGGGCGCCGACCTGCGCGGGCCAGCCCACCACGCCTTCGCCGAGCGGGCACCACACAGGCTTGTGGCCGTCCATGGTGCAATCTTTGGCGTGCACGTGGGCAATGCGCGCCAGCGGCAGTTTGCGGAAGCCATCGGGAAACGCTTTTTCGCCCGCGACCACGGCGTTCGCCGGATCCCAAACCACCTTCAGGTTCGGATGCTCGAGCGCGGCCAGCACGCGGGCGGTCTCCTGCGCCGTGCCGATGTTGCAGGCATGCTCGTTTTCAAGGCCGATGATCACGCCGTGCGTGGCCGCCTGTTCGGCCAGGTCGCGCAGGGCCGCTACGATGCGCTCGAAGCAGGCGTCGGGATCGACCGTGCGCCAATAGGAAAACACACGAATGATTTTCGCCCCCGTCCGATCGGCGATCTCGAAGGCGCGCGCGGTCAGGCGCGGCTGGTCGGCGAAGGTGTGCCGGGAGGCAAACATGTCCTGCTGGAAGCGGGCATCCACGTCCGGCGAATCGGGCAGCACGCACTTCAGCAGCGGCGAGGCGATGGAGAGAATCTCCAATCCGCCGCCCTGCACGATGGCGATGGCGCGCGCCAACTCTTCGTCGCTCAGGTCCACGATATTCCTGCCGAATACCATGCGCAGTTCGGCTCCGATCATGCCCAATTGCGACATGGAGCGTACGGCGATTTCGATGTCCGGCGAAAACTCGTCGGTAATGGCGGCTACGGGAAAATGTGCAGGCATGAACGCTCATTATAAAGCCGCGAGTGCCGGGGACTACGCCGTGTCCGGATGCGAGAATAACAGGGATGCCCAGTATCGCCAGTTCCGTTCAAAGCGTGCCGCGCTCGCGCATACGCGAACTCGCCGAAATCGCCATGACCATGGACGGCGTGCTCCGCCTGTATTTCGGCGAGAGCAATCTCCCCACGCCGGAGTACATCAAACAGGCCGCCAACCGGGCCCTGGCTGATGGCTTCACCTTTTATACCGAGAACGCCGGCCTGTCTTCGCTGCGCCGCGCGCTGGCCGAAAACTACTGCCGTCTGCAGGGCGTTACGCTGGACCCCGCGACCGAGATCGTGGTCACCGCGAGCGGCGTGCAGGCGCTGCATCTCGGCATTCGCTGCGTGCTCAATCCGGGCGACGAGGCCATCGTGCTGACACCGGCGTGGCCCAACGGACCGTGCAGCATCATGATGGCGAACGCCACCGTGCGCGAGGTGCCGCATCCCCTGGTGGACGGCCGTTACACGCTGGATTTCAAGGCGCTGGAGGCTGCCGTGACTCCACGCACGCGGCTACTGCTGTACACCTCGCCTTCTAATCCGCTGGGCTGGGTGGCGCGCGAGGAAGAACAGCAGGGGCTGCTCGATTTTGCGCGCCGCCACAATCTATGGTTGATGGCGGACGAAGTCTACGACCGTCTCTATTACGCCGGCCGCGAGTTGGGCGACCCCGTCCCATCCATCCTGAAGAAGGCGACGCGGGACGATGCCGTCATGGTGGTGCATTCCTTCTCGAAGACCTACTGCATGACGGGCTGGCGGGTAGGGTGGTTGGTGGCGCGGCGCGACCTTGCGGAGAAGGCCACGCAACTCAACGAGTTCATCATCTCCCACGCGCCCACCTTCGCACAGAAGGCTGCGGAGACGGCGCTGGCCGAGGGGGAACCTGAAGTCCACCGGATGCTGGCCAATCTGAAAGCCAATCGCGATCTTTGCCTGGAAGCACTGCGCGGTTTGCCAGGCGTCACCGTACCCAAGCCGGATGGTGCTTTCTATCTCTTCCCTAAGATCGAGGGACTTACCGATTCGTTTGGCTTTTGCGGGCGCCTGTTGGAAGAGACGCGCGTCGGGCTGGCCCCCGGCGTGGCGTTTGGCGCGGGTGGGGAAGGGTCGGTCCGCATCTGTTATGCCGCGGAACGGGGTATCCTGGAACCTGCGATGGAACGCTTGACCAAGTTCCTGCGGTCCTATGTTTGAGACTTGCATTTCGGTAACGCGCGAGGAGAACTTATGATTAAGGGCTTCAAAGAGTTTTTGCTTAAGCACGGTGTTTTGGCGCTAGCGGTTGCCGTGATTGTCGGAGGCGCTGTCGGCAAAGTGGTGTCGTCCCTTGCCGCGGACATCATCATGCCGTTGATCGGCCTCGCCATCCCCGGGGGTGAGTGGCGCAACGCGAAACTGGTGCTCAGCACTGCGGTCGGGCCGGATGGCAAGGAAGTGGTGAACGCCATCAACTACGGCACCTTCCTGGGCTCCGTGATCGATTTCTTGATTATCGCGTTCGTGGTGTACATGATTACCAAAGCGTTGATCAAGGAAGCTCCCGCGGCCCCGCCCGCGCCCTCCAAGAACTGCCCGCGCTGCAAGGAAGCGGTCGCCATCGACGCCACGAAGTGCAAGTTCTGCACCGCCGATATGTAGGCACGGAACTGACAGCGATCCGTCCGGTTTAGCCACAGCCTTTTGCGCACCCCGCGATTTTGCGGCGGTCTTCGAGCCGTGCGCGATCGACGCTGAGGGACCGCCCGCGCTACCGTCCGGCCAGCGATACCCACGTCATCGCCACGCCGACGCACACGATGAACGCCGCGCTGGCCGCCGGCAGATAGCGCATCGCCTTACTGCGCGACAGGGTCGCCGAATCCGGCAGCAGGTTCCTAGCAAACAGTACCGCCAGTCCGATCCCGGTCAGCACCACTGCCAGGCCGGCGCTGAACGCCACCAGCAGCGTCAGTCCGAGCGACACGCGTCCCAGCGAGACCGCGGTCAGCAGCAACACCAGGGCCGAAGGGCAGGGCACCAGTCCGCCGCTCGCGCCCAGCGCGATTAGTCCCCCCACGCTGATCTCCTCCGGCACATGGGAATGCACGCGTCCATCGCCGTGACTGTGCATCAGCGGACCGTGCGCCGCCACGGCGCGCCGTCCGATCGTGCGGCGATAGAGCAGCGTCAAGCCCACCCAGACGATGGTCAGGCCGGAGATCGCGCCCAGAATCGGCGTGAGGGTTTCCGGCAGCACGAAGCGGGAAAGGTAGAGGGTCACCAGGCCGAGCGCGAACACGCTCACAGTGTGGGTGAAGGTCACCATCAGGCCCAGCATGACGGCATGGCGCGGCGTTCCGCGCGACCCCACCAGATAGGCCGCCACCAGCGTTTTGCCGTGGCCCGGCGAGAGTGCATGCACGGCGCCGAAGAGGAACGCGGCCAGCAAGCCGGCAAGCATCACGTTCCAGCCAAGGTCGCCCTGGTGGAGTAAATGAGAAAGGTATTCCGCCTGAGTACCCATTACAATGGTTTTTTACATTATATGAAACGCGTCATTACGGCTCAGGATATTCCCGCCGCCGGAGAACTCCGCGTCCCTCTGGGAGCGATCATCACCTCTTCGGCACGGGAGGTGGCCGCATCGCGCGGTGTGCGCATTGTCGAACTGCCCGAAGATCAGCTATCGGCCCTCGCGCCGCCCGCTCAGACCATCGCCATCGGCAGCGATCACGGAGGCTTCCGTCTCAAGGAAGTGTTGAAGACGTTCATCGAGGCCCAGGGACTTTCGGTGCGCGACGTGGGCGTGGCCGAAGAGAAGCCCGCCGACTACCCGGATATCGCGCATGCGGTGGCGCTCCTGGTCGCCGCCGGCACGGCCACGCGCGGCGTGATTATCGACGGCGCCGGCATCGGATCGTGCATGGCTGCCAACAAGGTTCCGGGCATCCGCGCCGCCCTGTGCTACGATAAAGCTTCCGCCAAGAACGGCCGCGAACACAATGATTCGAATGTGCTTACGCTCGGTGCGCGGCTCCTGACACAGACCCAGGCGGAAGACGTTTTGCGAACCTGGCTGGAAACTCCCTTTGCCGGCGGACGGCACCAGGTGCGGGTCCAGAAAATCATGGATATCGAGCAGCAATATTCCCGGAAGGCATCCTCGTGACCCAGATCGAGCTCGACCGGCTGGTCGCCCAAATCGGAGAAGAACTGCTGGCGCGGATCGGTCCCGAGCGCCTGCCCGCGAAGGGCGGGGAAGGCCTGAATCTGCCCGACCAGGTCTGCCCGGGGTGCGTGCAGCGCTGCGTCCAGACCTGCGCGCGCAACACCAGGGAAATCATCGCCGCGGGCGCCTCGCGCGTGTCGGCCAGCGATAAGCTCACGCGCATCGATCCCTCGATTGCCGCGCTGATCGATCACACCATTCTGAAGGCTGATGCCACACGGGACGAGGTGATGAAGGTTTGTCGCGAGGCGCGGCAATACCACTTCGCGAGCGTCTGCGTGAACCCGTATTGGGTGCCGCTGGTGAAGGCCGAACTGGCCGGTTCCCCGGTGAAGGTTTGCACCGTGGTCGGCTTCCCACTGGGCGCTACCAGCACCGAGGCCAAGGTCGCCGAGACGGTGGCGGCGCTACGCGCGGGCGCGCAGGAAATCGACATGGTGATCAACGTGGGCGCGCTCCGCTCCGGCGATACCGATGCGGTCAAGGGCGATATTCAGGCCGTGGTGAAGGTGGCGCACGAGGCCGGGGCGATCGTGAAAGTCATCCTCGAAACCGCGCTGCTCGACGATACCCAGAAGACCGTCGCCAGCAAGATCTGTAAGGCCGCCGGCGCCGATTTCGTCAAGACCTCCACCGGATTTTCCACTTCCGGCGCGACCGCTCACGATATCGCGCTGATGCGCGCCGCGGTGGGGCCCGGACTAGGCATCAAAGCCTCCGGCGGAATCCGCACGCTGGAAGATTTGCAGGCCATGACCGCGGCCGGCGCTACCCGCATCGGCGCCAGCGCCAGCATAAAAATAGTCGAGGCCACCGCTGCCTGACCGTCGTACAGTAGACAAAGCGATGCAAGCCACTCGCAAAGCTGCCGTTCGTTTTCGAGAGCGTAGCGAACTTCTCGACTACCTGCTGGAAGTCTCCGCCGCCATCACCCTCACGCTCGATCTCGACCAGTTGCTGGCCAACGTCGCCGAAATCGTCCATAAGGTGCTGCCGTACGATCTGTTCGCCATTCTGCTCTACAGCGACCGGCGCCGCGATTTGCGCATTCGCTACGCGGTGGGCCATCGCGACGAGGTGATCCGCAATCTTTCAATCGCGGTGGGCGAGGGTATTACCGGGGCAGCCGCTTGCACCCGTGAGCCGGTGCTGGTTCCCGATGTGCGCAACGATGCCCGCTATCTGAATACGGTGGACGCCGTGCGCACGGAGCTTGCCGTCCCGATGACGGCGCGCGGCAAACTGGTCGGCGTGATCGACATGCAATCCACGCGCGTGAATGCGTATACGGAATACGATCGCGCGCTGATGCGCCTGATCGCCGCGCGGGTATCGATCGCCATCGACAACGCGCGCCTCTATCGCCGCGTGGAACGCCAGAATCGCACGCTCAAGACGCTGTCCAATATCTCGCGCGAGTTTTCCTCGATTCTCGATCTCAACGAACTGCTGTCCAAAATCGCCAGCACCATGCACGACCTGATGGACTACGATGCCTTCAGCATCCTCTCCATCGATCACGAGGCCAAGGCGCTGAAGCACCTCTCCAGCATTCGCTACGATCAGCGCGTCAACATCGACAACGTGCCGCTGGGCAAGGGCATCACGGGCGCGGCGGCGGAATCGCGCGAGGTGGTGCGCGTGCACGATACGGCCAAAGATCCGCGTTACATCGCGTCCCATCCCGACATCCGCTCCGAAGTGGCCGTGCCGCTGATCGTGCAGGATCGCGTAGTGGGCGTGATGGATCTCGAAAGCAGCCGCATCGGATATTTCTCCGACGATCACGTGCGCACGCTGGTGCTACTCGCGCCGCAGGTTGCCAGTTCGGTGGAGAACGCGCGGCTCTATGCCGAACTCGCGCAGCGCGAGCGCCGCATGGAGGAAGATCTGGAAGCCGCGCGCGAATTGCAGCGCATTCTACTTCCCGATGCGGAGCCCGAGATCGAAGGGCTCGAAGCCGCCGTGCGCCTGCGTCCGGCGCGCGAAATCTCCGGCGACATTTACGATATTTTCGAACAGCGAGGCGGGCAGACGGTGATCGCCATGGGCGACGTCAGCGGCAAGGGCGCCGCCGCCGCGCTGTATGGCGGGCTGATGAGCGGTCTGCTGCGCACCCTGGCGCCACGCCGTCCGCGTCCTGCCGAACTCATGCGGGCGCTCAATGACGCGCTGGTGGCGCGCCGGGTGGAAGCGCGCTACGTGACGCTCGGGCTGCTGCTTTGGGACGCCACCACCCGCAAAATCGTGATGGCCAATGCGGGCGCCATCCCGCCGATGATTTGCCGCGGCTCGGACATTCTAAAGATTCGCGTGGAAGGCGTGCCCCTGGGGCTGCTCGATAATCGCGAATACGAGGAAGTGACCTTTCAGGCCCTGCCGGGCGACACTATCGTTTTGTATTCCGACGGGATTCCGGATCACATGAATGCGGACGGCACGGAATTCGGCCGCGGCCGTCTGGCGCAGATCGTACGTTCGAGCTGCCCGCTATCGGCCGATGCCTTGATTCTGAAGATCTTCAAGGAGCTGGATAAGTTCTCCACCACCGCCTTCGACGATCAAACCATCTTCGTCATGAAAGTAAAGTAGGACAGGCCTCCCCGCCTGTCCAATCCGAGCGAAGCGCGGACGCGTTCCGGTGGGACAGGCCATCGTCTTTTGTGGCCTGTCCTCTTTCGTGCGAAGCCGCAAGGTCTCAGACTCAAATGGCGCCAAATGGCCAAACTCCACGGACAGGCCTCCCTGCCTGTTACTTATGGGCGTTGCGCCCGCGGACTTCGATGGAAGACGCCCCAATCGGAGCCGCGACCGTCTTTCAACCCTGTCCGCTGGGTCAGCCTATTCCTTCGGTCCGATGCCCAGCGTCTTCATCTTGCGATACAGATTGCTTCGCTCCAGCCCCAGCAATTCGGCCGTGCGCGTGACATTCCAGTTCGTCTCTTCCAGCTTCTTGCTGATGTACTCTTTCTCCGCCGCCTCCCGAACCTCCTGCAGGCTGCCGAAATGATCCATCGGACGGTCGGGCTGCTTGCGCACCGTCTGCAACGGAATGTGGCGCGCATCCACCCGCACCTGCGGATTCAGAATCACGATGCGTTCGATCAGGTTCTTCAACTCCCGCACATTGCCCGGCCAGTGGTATTCCGTGAGCAGCCGGTAGGCTTCCGGCGTCAGTTCCTTGGGCTTGCGCCCGTACGCCGTCGTGAACTCGCGCAGGAAATGGCCGGCCAGTTGCGCGATGTCCTCCCGCCGGTCGCGCAGCGGAGGCACCGAGAACGGAATCACGTTCAGCCGGTAAAACAGGTCTTCGCGAAAATTCCCGCGCTCGATCTCTTCCTCGAGATTCTTGTTGGTCGCCGCCACCACGCGCACGTCCACCTGCACGAATTCGGAAGCGCCCACCGGCTCGAACCGGCCTTCGTCCAGCGAGCGCAGCACTTTCGACTGGGTGCGCAGGCTCATGTCCCCGACCTCGTCCAGGAAAAGCGTGCCGCCGTCCGCCTTCTGAAACTTGCCGACCTTATCTTCGTGCGCGCTGGCCAGGCTGCCCTTCACGTGCCCGAAGAGTTCGCTCTCGATCAGCTCCTCGGGAATCGCCGCGCAGTTCACTTCCACGAACGGCTCGGCCGCTCGCGGACTCATCGCGTGCAGGGCGTGTGCCACCAGTTCTTTGCCCGTGCCGCTCTCGCCGTAGATCAGCACGCGCCCGTTGGTGCCCGCCATCAGCCCGAGCTGCTGGCGCAGCGCCTTGATCGGCACGCTTTCACCGATGATCCGCCAGCGCGAGCCGGTGTCCTCCTTGAGACGCGTATTCTCCAGTTCCAGCTTGCGGTGCGCCAGGGCGTTCTTCGCCACCACCGAAACTTTTTCGATGGACAGGGGCTTCTCCAGGAAATCGAACGCACCCAGTTTGGTCGCCTTCACCGCGGCTTCGATCGACCCGTGCCCGCTGATCACCACCACCACAGGACGCTCTTCGAACGCGATCTCCTGAATCCGCGAGAGCACCTCCATACCGTCCATGCCGGGCAGCCAGATGTCCAGCAGCACCAGTTCGAAATTGCCGCCAGGCAGGGCGTCCAGGCAGGCTTCGCCGCTTTCCGCAGACTCCACCGCGTAGCCTTCATCCTCCAGCACGCCGCTGAGGGACTGGCGGATTCCGGGCTCGTCATCAACTACAAGAATGCGTCGCGGCTTCATAGCTTCACGGCGGAGGGCTTCCACTCCGCCTCCTCGGCCGCCGCGGGTGGCGCCTCGCTTTCCACCAGCGCAGGCAACTCTACCGTGAAGCGGGCGCCCACCGGCTGGTTGTCTTCCACGCGAATGGTCCCGTTGTGTTCGGCCACGATGTGGCTCACAATCGCCAGCCCCAAACCGGTGCCGCGATTCTTAGTCGAAAAATAAGGCAGGAAAAGTTTCTCCTTTTCGTCGCTGCTCACGCCCGTGCCTGTATCGGCCACCACCAGTTCCACGGTGTCGGCCGCGCCCGGCTGGGTGGCAATCGATAGCGTCTTCACCAGCGAATCCTGCATGGCCTCGGCGGCATTGTCCACCAGATTCACCACCACTCTCTGGAACTGCTCGCGGTCGACAT
Source organism: Candidatus Solibacter sp. (assembly GCA_039934035.1). GTDB lineage: Bacteria > Acidobacteriota > Terriglobia > Bryobacterales > Bryobacteraceae > Solibacter. Next base: position 23,141 of record JBDTMZ010000006.1, read on the forward strand.
TCACGGCCGGTAGCCCGGGCGCGAAACTGGTACGCATGGCGATGCCGTCCAGCCTGCCGTGAAAAACCGCCAGCGCCTCCACCACCACTTCGTTGAGATCGCAGCGTACCGGCTGGGCGGAAGGGAAGCGCGCGAACTGCGAAAATTCGTCCACCAGCGTCTTCACCGATTCCACGCTTTTGGTGATCGTGGCCGCGCATTCCCGAACGATGCGCGCCGTGCCCGGCGGCAATTCCAGCCGGTCGAGCTGCCGTCCGATGCGTTCCGCCGAAAGCGCGATCGGCGTCAGCGGATTCTTGATTTCGTGCGCCACCCGGCGCGCCACCTCGTGCCAGGCGGCCGCCTTCTGCGCGCGCAGCAATTCACTGGTATCTTCCAGCACCACCACGAAGCCGGAGGTCAGCCGGCTTTCCAGCGCCGACACCGTCACCGCCAGGTGGAGTTTCCGGGAGACGGTACGCAGCTCGATCTGTCGCGACGCCACACCCGTGCGCCGCGCGCGTTTCATCAGGTATTTGATTTCGGCGGTGTCCTCGCGCGAGAAGAGATCTTCCAGCCGCGTGGCGCGTTCCACCAGGTCGCCGGGGAAGATCTTGGTCAGCGCCTGGTTCACGCGCTGGATGGCCCCGTCCGCGCCAATCGAAAGCACGCCCGTCGGAATGCTCTCCAGAATGGCTTCGGTGAAGCGGCGCCGCCGGTCCAGTTCGATGCCGCTGGCCTCCAGCGCCTCGGTCATTTCGTTGAAGCCTTTCACCAGCAGGGCCAGTTCGTCTTCGGCGCGCACCGTGACGCGATGCTGCAGGTTGCCGCGCCGCACCTCGCCAGCCGCTTCGAGAATCGCCGTAATCGGGGTGCTGATGCGGTTGGCCAGAATCCGCGCCAGCCAGGTGGCCACGAACAGGACGAACAGCGTGATCAGCACCATCAGCATGACGTAGAGGGTGCGGTAGTCCTTGCGGTTACCGATAATTTCCGCCCAGTCGTCGCTGAATTTCTTGATTTGCAGAAGCTGCTCGCCGGCGTTCAGCGGAATGCGCGTGGACAGCTCGATCATGCCGTTCTTCAGAGGCACACGGAGCACGGCGATCTTGCCGTCCTCGGGGCGCGCCGGGAACGGTCCCCAGGAGGCTAGCGGCGGCCCGTCCCTGGGCAGGATGGTGACCGATTCCAATTGCTGCTCTTTCGCGAAGCGCTGCAGCATGTCCTCCGGCATCGTGCCGCCGGCCAGCACTTGCGCCGTTTCCGGCTGCTCTGCCAGCAGCACCGCCTGTACCGAGAGCCGGTGCTCGATTTCCAGATCGAGCGCGCGCGCCGCCCGCTTATAAACCTCGATCTGATTGTCCACCGGGTTGGTGAACCATGCCTTCAGGTTCACATTCAGGACTTCGTAGCTCCACAGCACCAGGAAGAAAACGGGGACGCAGCTCAGCAGCATGGCGCCCACCACCAGCTTGGTGCGTATCCGCGAGCCCGGGCGCCGGGCCTGGCGGGCGACATAGAGTTTGATGAACTCGCGCGCCAGAATCCAACCCACCGTGACCATCAGGATAAAGATCAGGGTGGAGACGGCCCAGAAGATGAAGGTCTGTTTGGCGTTGGAGGGACCGAAGTTATAGAGGCGAAAAGAGCCCTGCCACACCACCAGAGCCACGCTGATGGCGAGCAGCACGCTGGCGAACCAGTAGAATAGGCGCTTTCGCATGAGAGATGGGTCCGGCTTCCTCATTAATTATACGTAGTCGCCGGGTGACCCACGTCATTCCACATCCTGGTCTAAACTTTTGGCCGGCACCGCCGATAGAGTGCTCATGAAGAACTTTCACCACCGTTTCCGCGGATTCCTGAGCTTGGCGGTAATGCTTGGCCTCGTGCTCGGGATTGCGGCAGCAGAAGACACCCCCAAGAAGGTATCGAAGGCGGAAGGCCTGAACGCGGTCACTAGCAAGGTGCCGCCCGAGTATCCGGCGATGGCTAAGCAGTTGAAAATCGAAGGCGCCGTGGAATTAGAAGTCCTGGTCTCCGAAACCGGCGCCGTAGAGAAGGTGAATATCGTCAGTGGCAATCCGGTACTCACCAGGCCTGCTTCCGATGCCATCAGGAAATGGAAATTCGCCCCGTTTTCGGCCGAGGGCAAGATCGTCAAGGCGCTGGTCCCGGTCAGTATGACATTTAAGATGTAAGTGTTTTAGAGTGTTTGAGATAGAAGGGCTATTGGAAATGAGTTTAACGAAGAAGCTGCTTACCAGTTTTGGCGCAATGCTCGGCCTGGTGCTGTTGTTGGGCGCAGGCGGGCTCTATTTAACGCGCAGTCTCGCAGGAGATTTGGAGCGTGCCGCGAACGTCACGGGCCGCCAGCAATTTCTGGCGGGGCAGGTCAGCGCGGGAGCGTCAGAGTTGACCAGCCTGGAACGCGGCAGTGTGCTGGCGGCCATGCTGGCCGACGGCGCGCACCAGCAGAGCTACCAGCAGGCATTCCAGCAGCAGGCCGATTCTCTTCGCAAGTCGATCGTGGCATTGCGTAAGACGGCGGACGGGCGGGAAGCCACCGCGCAATTGCGCAACCTGGAGCAGCAGGCGTCGCTGGTGACGCAGGCACACGAGGAATTGCGGCAGGCCATGGCCAACCAGCAGATGGATGCCGCCTTGGTGATTTTTGCGCAGAAAGTCCAGCCCAGCCTCGAAGAAATAGGCCATCAGTCGGTATCGCTGGTGGACCGGTTGAATCGCGATCTGGCGTCGGCGTCCGCTGCCACCGGAATCAAGTCGGCGCGCAGTTCCCAGATTACAGTGGTGCTGCTGTTGATCGGGCTTGGCGTGGGTTTGGGCGTGCTTTGGCTGGTGAGGTCCGCGGGAGTCTCGCTCCAGCTTCTGGCTTCGCGGATGAATGAAAGCGCGGAACGGGTTTCGGGTGCGGCTTCGCTGGTCTCCTCGGCAAGTCAGAGCCTGGCTTCCGGTGCTTCCGAGCAGGCGGCCTCGCTGGAGGAAACCTCGGCCTCTACGGAGGAGATTGCCTCCATCACCCGCAAGAACGCCGATAATGCGCTTGAGGTGGCCAACCTGATGCAGAAGTCCGCGGACGGGTCGGTCGCGGTCAACCAATCGCTCGACCTTATGGTAGTGCAGATGACCGAGATCGGCAATTCCAGCAACAAGATTGCGCGCATCATCAAGGTGATCGACGAGATTGCGTTCCAGACCAACATTCTGGCGCTGAACGCTGCGGTCGAAGCAGCGCGCGCCGGTGAAGCGGGGCTTGGTTTCGCGGTCGTGGCCGATGAGGTCCGCAATCTGGCGCAACGCTGCGCGCAGGCAGCGCGCGATACTGCCGGCCTGATTGAAGACTCGATTGCGACTTCGCGCGACGGCAATGCGCGGCTCGATCAAATGGCCGGTAACGTGCGCGCCATGACCGAGAACGCCACCGAAGTAAAGGCGCTGGTTGACGAGGTCAACATGGGCAGCCAGGAACAGGCTCGCGGGATGGACCAGATTTCGCGTGCGATTATGCAGATGGAGCACGTGACGCAGCGTACTGCCTCCAGCGCAGAGGAAAGCGCCTCCGCCGGCACCGATCTCAACAGTCATGCCAACGCGCTGCGGACCCTGGTACACGAAATGCGCGAAATGGTAGGGGCGGAATAGCGGGCGCGCGAGGAAGTCGACAGCTACAGAAATGCTGGGCCACTTCCTCATAGCCCGAGCGATCATAGCCAAGCCGGGTCGGATAACAGCCCAAGCTGGGTCGATCATAGCCAAGGCGGGTCGATAACAGCCCAAGATTACAGTGCGAAAACAAACGGTAGGAGTGACAAGAGGCGGGAACAGCCGGGGACTTTGAGGTTGGAGTGAGGCAGGCCGGATGTGAGCACCCGGCCTGCCTCGAAATCCAATTACATCTTTACGCTATCCACTTTGATGGTGTCGCCATCAGCCGTGCCGGTGATGGTCACCTTGTGGCCGGCGTGCTCGACAACCTTCGCCTGATCGGCAATCTTATAGACCTTGCCGTCCGCCGTCACGAGGACAGCAGGATCTCCGCCCTTGATACAGCGGGCAGCGCATGCGGCGTTGTCAACCATCGCTTTGTTGGTGGAGCACTTGGTGTCCATGATGGTCCCCGAGAATTCCGCGGCCATCGCACCCATCGCGCAAATCGCAAACACAGACAGCACTTTTTTCATTTAGATCCCTCTACTTTTAAAAATTACCCAGTCACGAATGACTCTACTACAGACTACGAGCTAGCCGCAACCGACAGATCGGCCACGCCCTGTTGCACTTGTAAACTTCCCGCGGCATTTTAGTAAAACAAATACTTCCGCCATTGCACTTCCCCATGCCCCAGCATCCGCATCAGATGCCGGCTGGTATGCAGGCTGAAGGGTCGCGGTTGCCGCAGCAGCTTCATCCCCGCCTCTTCGGGCGTCCGGTTCCCCTTCCGGTTATTACAGAAATGGCAGCACGCCACCAGGTTCTCCCAGGCCGATTCCCCGGCGCGCGAACGCGGAATCACGTGGTCCAGTGTCAATTCGCCCGAAGCCAGGGTCCGGTGGCAATACTGGCAGGTATAGCGGTCGCGCATCAGGATGTTCTTGCGCGAGAGCGCCCGCGTCTGCCGCGGAATGCGCCGGTACTCCAGCAGGCGGATGACGCTCGGCAGGCGCACCGAATTGCGCGCCGAATGCACGGCGTTCAGCGACACCTCCTCGGCGGATGCCACGCCCTTCAGCACCAGCACCAAGGCGCGCCGCGCGGCGCACACATTGATCGGTTCGTAACTGGCGTTGAGCACCAGCACTGGCTTCTGTAGTCGTTCACTCGACATTCAGGCTTTTCCCCCCACCATGGTTTGAGCCGCCGTGAGGCGCCAGCCGTCCATGCGACGGTCCACGCGCGCCACGGTCAACAGCGAAACTCTGCGCGCGCCCGCCTGCTTCAGCGCCGTGGCGCAAGCGGACGCGGTCGCCCCGGTCGTCATAACATCGTCAATCAGCAGAATGCGCTTTCCCTGTACGTTGCGCGCCCCGAAGGCGCGCGTCACATTCTGCCGCCGCGAATGATTGCTCAGCCCCGCCTGGGTGGCCGTGGCTCGCAGCCTGCGCAGCGCCTTCGCCATCGGAATGCCGGTCTGCCGCGAGATGCCGTGCGCCAGCAATTCCGCCTGATTGAAGCCTCTCTGCAAACGCCGCCGCCAGTAGAGCGGCACCGGCACGATCGCATCGAACGCCTCGTCCCGCGGCAGCGCCTGCCCCAAGAGCGCGGTGAGCGGACGCGACAGCGTCCGAATCCCCGCGTATTTATAGAGGTGAATCAACTGCCGCAAAACTCCCTCATACGCGCCGAACGAGTAGGCCGCATCGAAGCCGCGCAGACCGCTGCGGCACAGCGCGCAGAGCCCGGCCTCGTCCAGGGGAAACGAATTTTGAAAGGGGGTCCGGCAGGACACGCAGAAGAATTCCGCGCTCAACGGCTCCGGCTCTGCCATGCATTTGGGGCAAACCGGGTAGCGTGCGACCTCGCGCAGCGGGTCACTGCAAACGCGGCAGGAATCTGGAAAGAAAAGGGAAAAAAGGGCGTGGGAGAGGCTACGTACCGCCGAAGTGCTTACACTCGCGAATTGGGCTCGTCTGCTACTCGAGAAGATCCACCCCCGCTAACTTTCTCATTCTAGCCGAAATTGCGCCGCCGTGGGAATTTCACTCCCAAACAAAAATCGCGGTGTATGTTTTTTAACCGCCGTCGCCCGGCGTCCCGCGAAGCCCGCCCTGTCCCCCAGTGAAATCGCCGCGCTGGCCAAGGGGTACAATACTCAGCAAGACGTATGACGGGCCGGCGCTACTTCCTCTTTACCGCTACTCTGGCCGCCCTGCGGGCCGACGCCCTGGGGCAGGTGAAGATCGAACCCCGTCCCAAGCTAGGGACTCCGCCGCCGGAAACCAAACGCGCCCCCAATATTCGCACCGACATCAACCTGGTCCTCGTGCCGGTCACGGTATGCGACCCGCAGAATCGCCCGGTCACCGGCCTGGAGAAGGAACACTTCAAAGTTTTCGACGACAAGGTCGAACAGACCATCACCCACTTTTCGATGGACGACGAACCGGTCACCGTCGGACTGGTCTTCGACATCTCCGGCAGCATGGGCCCCAAGCTTCAGAAATCGCGCCAGGCAGCGGCGGAGTTCTTCCGCACCTCCAATGCGGATGACGATTTCTTCCTGGTTGAGTTCAACGACCAGCCCAAGATGATCGTGCCCTTGACGCGCGATGTCGAGGAGATTCAGAACCAGCTCACCTGGGCTCAATCCAAGGGACGCACCGCGCTGCTCGACGCCATTCTGCTTGCCATGAACGAGATGAAGAAGTCGAAGAAGAACCGCAAGGCGCTGCTCATCATCTCTGACGGCGGCGACAACAGCAGTCGCTATACGGAGGCCGAGGTCAAGCGCCTGGTGCGCGAAAACGACGTGCTGATCTACGCCATCGGCGTGTTCGAATCGGGCGGCGGACGCATGCGCACCACCGAAGAAGCCGGCGGAGCGGGCCTGCTGAACGACCTCTGCGACCAGACCGGCGGCCGGCACCTGCCCGCCGAAGCCAACGAACTTCCCGACATTACCGCCAAGATCGGCGTCGAGCTGCGCAACCGTTACGTGCTCGGCTTTTCGCCGGCCAGCCCGGTGCGCGACGGCCGCTATCACGCTCTACAAGTGAGAGTCATCCCGCCCAAGGGACTGAATATACCTACCCTGCGCCCTTACTACCGCAAGGGCTATCTCGCGCCGTCCGAGTAATCCGCGCGCGCCTAAATCAAAACTCAATGAATACGGCCTGCGGCCACCGTCCGGCGCGCGGAAGTTAGCCGCCAGACGTCAAACGCACCGCATTCCCGTGCGCCGCCGCCGCCACCCTCACCCTTATTCAGGAAACTTACTCATTCGTGTGGAACTTTCGCGCCGGTCTGGTGTCTATTTGGATAGAGGTTGACGGCAATGACAAATACCTCGATCAGCACCCGGAGCAAGCAGAGTAAGTCGCGGCGCACCGCCGGCTACACCGCCTGAACCATCCGGTTTCAGGCGCAATTCCTCAGTCCAGACCCTGAGGGATTCGTGTGTCCGCGCGCCTGAAAAATGCACCGGCACAGCCCCGGCCTGCGCATGTTGCGCGTGCCTTCCAGTCCCTTATTGAGACCAATCGAAAGGAGCACTACCATGTTCGAGACCGCAGTACTTTCCTATGGCCCGCCCGGCAAAAGGGCGTGGGCGACCGCGATGGGCTTCACCGGGCAGGCGCTACTGATCGGCTGCGCGCTTCTCGTCCCGCTGATCTCCCCGCAGAGCCTGGGCCGCGCCGTCTGGGTGACGACGCTGATGCCTCCCGGCCCGCCCCCGCCGCCGCCGAGGCCTCCCGGAACCCAGGTCGTGCCTCGCGGAGCACGTCCTGTTCGCACCCAGATTTCCGCCGGCAGCGTTGTGCTGCCCAGCTATGTTCCGCCTGTCGCGGCGACGATTATCGACGAACCCCCGGATGCGCCTGAAGGACCTCCGGGCGTAACGGGCGGCATCTATAGCGGCAAGGAGGGAGGCATTGCCAATTCAATTCTCTCCACAGTCCATCCGCCCGCGCCTCCACCGGTCATTGAGAGCGCCCCGGAACCCGCGCGGCCGGTGGTCAAGCCGCCCGAGATGGTGAGGCCGCCGCGCATAACCGTCGTGCGAATGGCGACGCCCATCCGCCGCGTCGAACCCATCTATCCGGACTTGGCCCGTAGGGCGCGCGTTTCCGGCGTGGTAGAACTGATCGGCGTGCTCGGCGTCGACGGCCGCATCCACGAACTGAAAGTCCTGCGCGGCCATCCGCTGCTCATCAAAGCCGCCATGGACGCCGTCCTGCAGTGGATCTACGAACCCACGCTGCTGAACGGCCAGGCGGTGGAAGTCTCCGCGCCCATCACGGTGAACTTCATCCTTAACTAGCCAACCCGGTGGGATGGACGATCGTTTTTTGTCGTCCGTCCTGCCAGCAGCGAAGCAACCTCCGGCAGGAACGCAGAAACACATCGCGCGGGGTGGCGCCCGGCAATTAATTTCCCCCCTGCCGCCCTTGACGCGGAGCCCCCTACGGCGGACACTGAACTCCATGGATGCTGCCCTGTTCCGCAATTTCCGCTGGAGGCCCGTCGCCCTCATCCTCCTCGCCTCCAGTACGATTCTGGCCGCCGACAAAGCTCCCGACAAAGCCGGCGACAAAACTCCCACCGCCAACTACAACATCCCGCTGTGGGAACCGGGCAAGGTGCCAAACGCGCTCGGCAAAGGGCCGCTCGACTCTCCATTCCTCACCGTCTTCCAGCCGCCCGCCGGCAAGCGCAGCGGCGCCAGCGTGATCATTGCCCCCGGCGGGTCCAACATCATGCTGATGTATGGTGTCGAAGGCATGGACGCCGCGGAGCGCTACAATTCGTGGGGCGTCACCGCCTTCGTGCTCACCTACCGCCTCTCGCCGCGCTACAACGAGAGCGTCCGGTTGATGGAAGGCAAGCGTGCGGTGCAGTTGGTCCGGTCGCGGGCCGCCGAGTTCAAGCTCGATCCCAATAAGATCGGCTACATCGGCTTCTCCGCCGGCTCCAACACGGCGCGCAGCGTGGTGGCCACCTCGACGCCCGGCGACCCCAATGCGGCCGATCCCATCGATCGCCAGAGTTCCCGTCCCGACTACCTCGTGCTCGTCTACGGCGTCGGACGCGCCTCGGAGGGCGAATCGCTCAAGACTTTCCCGCCCACCTTCCTGGTGTCCGCCGCCGCCGATACCGGTCCGGCCCTCGGCAACGCGCAGTTGTTTATGGACCTCGTGCGCGCCGGCGTGACCGCGGAAATTCACGTCTATCAGAAGGGACGCCACGGCTTCGGCAGCGGCTTCGGCAGTCCCGAATTCGGCGACTGGATGGGACGCCTCGAACTCTTCCTCAAGCTCGATGGCTTCCTGCCGGAGGCCAGGTAGATGCGCCTGGTGACGCTTTCCGCGTGCGCCCTGCTTGCCTGTGGATTGGCGCTGCTCTCGGCGCCCGCCGGTCCTTCCACCGGCGTGAACGATGGCTATGGCGATCTGGTCCTGGTTCCGGCCGGCTCCTTCAAAATGGGTGACAATTTCGGCGATGGCGACCCGCGCGAGCGCCCCGTCCACATCGTCGAACTCGACGCCTTCTACCTGGCGAAATATGAGCTGACCAATGGCCAGTGGAAGAAATTCCGCGACGACCCGGGTTACGACGATCCCAAATATTGGCCCAGCAGTTGGATCGTCCCCAAAGATCAATCTCCCTATTGGAACGATGCGCGCAATCACGGAGGCGGCACGCCCAACAGCGACGAATACCCCGTGCTCGGCATGAATTGGGATTGCGCCATGGCCTACTGCAACTGGCTCAGCGCCAAGACCGGCAAGAAATATCGCCTGCCCACCGAAGCCGAATGGGAAAAGGCAGCACGCGGTACCGATCAGCGCCGCTACCCGTGGGGCAATGAGATCGACAAGTCACTCGCCAATTTCGTGGGGACTGAAACGTTCGACACCGGACGCCCTCCGGGGTTCTTCGACGGCACGAAGCGTGGCGATCTCCAGACCAAAAGCAACGCGTCGCCCTACGGCATTTTCGATATGGCGGGCAACGTCATGGAGTGGTGTGCGGACTGGTACGGGCGTGACTACTACGCCGTGTCGCCGCGCAAGAACCCCAAAGGTCCGGCGGAGGGCGCATACCGTGTCCTGCGCGGCGGTACCTTCTTCATGGAGCCGTTCGAACTTCGCTCTTATTCGCGCACTGCGGCATGGCCGTCCCTGCAGGCCCACCGCATGATCGGCATCCGAGTCGCCCGCGAACCATAGTCCCACGCATTGGACTCTGCATCGCACTCGCCCGCAAATCAGGCCAGGCTGACGACTGAGAACTGTGAATCCTTGTGGGGCAGCCATTCCTATTCCTGGCTGCCGCCGCCTTCAGGCGGCGCGAACTTTTCTGGAGGCTTCGCTGGCACTTCCACCAGCCCGCGCTCGGCTTCCCAAGGTCACCAGTTATTCAATCCGGCGGCGCCGGAGGCGGGGCTGAAAGTTGAAAGCTGAGAGCTGAAAGTTGAAAGCTGGCCTGTGACAAGCGGGACCACGCCCTGCGCTCCTGAGGTCACCAGCTATTCAATCCGGCGACGCCGGAGGCGGGCTGACAGCTGAGAGCTGAAAGCTGAGAGCTGAGAGCTGACAGCTGGAGCTGAGAGCTGAAAGTTCACCCTCCCGCACCCTTCCTTACCAACGCATCCAGCAACCCGGCCTCCGTCACCGACCCCTGCGCGATTCGCGCATTTCCGCCGCCGCGCCCACCCACTTCCGTCAGCGCCGCCTTCAGTACCTTCCCGGCATCCCATCCCGAATCCGCCGATGCAGCCAGTAACACCGAAGGCGGATCTTTCAGCGTCGCCAAAAACACACTCTTCCCCTGCGCCGTGAAATTCTGCGCCACCGCGCGCAAGTCTTCCAGATTGCCGCGCTCCAGTTGTTGCGTCACCCTCCGCACGCCATCCGGACCCGCTTCCGTCGACGCGTACAATTCCTTGCCCTGATAAGCCGCCAGTTCCAACTCCAGTTTCCGCCGCGCCTTCTCGCCCGCCTTCGCATTCTCCACCTGCGCAGCCACCACCGGAGGCACCTCATCCAAAGGCGCGGAGAACAACTGCGCCACCCGCGTCAGCGCTTCGAAATCCCGGCGCGCGCGCTTCACTGCCCGCCCGCCGCACACGAACTCCACGCGCACCGCCTGCCGGATCTTCTCCGTGCGCCGCAGCAGAATCGGCCCGATCTCTCCGGTCGCCCGCACATGTGTCCCGCCGCAGGCGCTGCGATCCAGGCCGCCGATCGACACAATCCGCAGCATCCCATCGCGCTCCGACGCCTTGCGCAATCCCTGCACCGTCCGCGAATCTTCGAAGCGCACGTCCATCGCACGATTCTCCGCCACCAGTTCGTTGGACCTCTGCTCCGCCTCCACCATCGTGCGCGCGTCCACCGGCGCGCCTTCCAGATCGATGGTCGAACTCTCCGCGCCCAGATGGAAACTCACCGTGTGCAGGCCGAACATCTCCTCGAACACCGCCGAGAGCAAGTGCTGTCCGGAGTGCTGCTGCATATGGTCGAAGCGACGCGCCCAATCGATCTCCCCCGCCACGTCGCCATCCGCCCCCAGCGGTGCCCCCAGTCGGTGCGCAATGCGCTCCTCCTCGTCCAGCACCTCCACCACGGCGACGCCCCCGAGCGTGCCCATGTCGAAAGGCTGGCCACCCGATGTGGGATAGAACAAGGTGCGATCGAGGTACACGGTCCGTTGGTCCGCGGAACGCTCCACTACCCGCGCGTGAAACGTGCGCTGGTAGGCATCGGTGTAGTAAATCCGCTCAGTCATAAGGTCATTTTTCATTGTGGCAGGGAAATGTAATTCTTTTGTCGCTGCCATGGTTTCCGAATGGCCCGATGCTATATTCGGTGTTTAGGTGAGGATACTCTCAAAATGACCCATCCCAAAGGAATTCAAGCGCGTATCCTTCTCAGCTCCGTGTTTGGGCCCTACGCCCAGGACGACGAATTCGGCAGCCGCAAAATCAACCCGATGGAGCTGTATCACAACCAGGTTACCCGCGAGCAGGGCCCGTTTTCGCTGCGCATGTTCCACCGCTCGTGGGGCATTCTGATGATCCAAAAGAACATCAGCGCCCCTACCACGGTGATCGATTTTCCCACCCGCGAAGCCTTCGCCGAAGAACTCAAGGCCAACCGCTACGACATCGTCGGCATCACCTCCATCATCGTCAACGTCGGCAAGGTGCGCGAGATGTGCCGCATGGTGCGCGAACTTTCTCCGCACTCCACCATCGTCGTCGGTGGGCATGTCACCGCGATTCCGGGCATCGAAGAAATGATCGACGCCGATCAGATCGTCCGCGGCGATGGCATCGCCTGGATGCGCCGCTACCTCGGGGAAGATGACAGCGCCCCCATCCGCCATCCCGAAATCGTCTCCGGCTTCGGCGCGCGCACGCTGGGCATCACGCTGCCCATCACCAAGGGCACCACCGCCGCCACCATCATCCCCTCCGTCGGCTGTCCGATGGGCTGCAACTTCTGCACCACCTCGTCCTTCTTCGGCGGTAAGGGCAAGTACCTCAACTTCTACGATTCCGGCAAGGAATTGTACGACGTCATGTGCGAGATAGAGGGCAAGCTCCAAGTCAAATCGTTCTTCATGATGGACGAAAATTTCCTGCTCCACAAACGCCGCGCCCTGGAACTGCTGGAGCACATGAAGCAGGGGCACAAGGCGTGGTCGCTCTACGTGTTTTCCTCGGCCAACGCCATCAGCCAGTACACCATGCGTGAACTGGTCGAACTCGGCGTTTCGTGGATTTGGATGGGGCTGGAATCGCCGCGTTCGTCATACATCAAACTGCACGGCGCCGACACCATCGCCCTGACGCGCGAACTGCGCTCCCACGGCATCAAACTGCTGGGCTCCACCATTGTCGGGCTGGAACACCATACGCCCGCCAACATCGAAGCAGAGCTCGAACACGCCGTCAGCCACGATACGGATTTCCACCAGTTCATGCTCTACACGCCCGTCCCCGGCACACCCCTCTACTTCGAAATGAAGGAACAGGGACGCATGCTGCCGGACGTGAACCTGGCCGACATTCACGGCCAGCACGAATTCAACTTCACCCACGCCGCCATTTCGCGGCAGGATTCCAAACGCTGGCTCGACCACGCTTTCCGCCGCGATTTCCAGCGCAACGGCCCCAGCATCTACCGCATCTGCCGCACCACGCTCGATGGCTACCGGCGCTACAAGAATGACGCCGATTCGCGCGTACGGGAGCGCTTCGCCCGCGAGGCGCGCGTGCTCGGCACCGGTTACTCCGCCGCCCTGTGGGCGATGGAGCAACACCTGCGCCCCCTCAACCCCAAGGTGGCCGCGCAAGTGCGCGCCGTCCGCCTGGAGATCGGTCGCGAGTTCGGTCTGGTCAGCCGGATCGTCACCTCGATCCTCGGCCCTTACCTGCAGTGGAGTGCCCGCCGCGAAGAGCGCCGCCTGTCCGCGGGCGCCACCTACGAACCGCCCACTATCATCGAGCGCCGCAATTGGACTACCCCCGCCGCAGGCGCTCCCACGGTCGCCGAAATTCCCGAATTTGCCGCCTCGGCCAAGTGACCCGGTGTCCGTCTCGCGCTGCTAAGATGGCGTGATGTCGCTGCGCCTTCAGTTGGAGCGGTACTTCGAATTCCAGGCGCTCGGCGCCGAATGGAAGACGGAGATCCTGGCCGGGCTCACCACCTTCATGACGATGGCCTACGTTCAGGTTCGATTTTGGAACCGTCAGTTTTGCTGAACACAAATAGTTTACGTGGGAATCATTACGGGCATCTGGCGGCTCCGGTTGGCGTGCTCACTCGCTTTTCCTGTTGGCAAGGCTCCTATCAAGGAATAAGGTTTACGTTTTACTTCTCGCTCATTCATGCTACCGTCCAGCTATGACGAAATGGCAGTACGGACTCGCCTATTACATTGATGGCGTGATCGAACCTGACACTGAATCCATGCCGGGAATCCTCCCATCAAAACACCTAATCGCTCAATTTTTGGAAGACGTTGGTCAAGATTGTTGGGAATTCTGTGCGGTCCTGCCCGGAAAAACCAACGAATGCTTAGTGTTCAAGCGCCCATATGAGCTACAAAAGAACATCCCATGAACATCATTGGATGGATCTTAAGGCGGGCAATCCGCCAGATGTTCGCTACATATTTGGCGGCTAGAGCACAACGGGCTACGCACAGGGACGCATTGTGGGCAGTTGTATTATCCCGCTTCCCCAAAGAGCCAAACAGAGCCACAGCCTTTTGGCATAATCACTGGCGATTAGAGGCAGAACATCCGTCTATGGTCATGCCCGATGAGAACCAAGAGGAAGCGGAACTGAAGGTCATCGTCCATTTTCTCCTCCTAAACCATGGGTCGGAACCATCAGGAGTGAATTACACTAGACAAATCAACGAGATCTACGACAACGAGATCAAGGCTGGCACCTAAGCCGTCTGGATTCCAACCCGGTGACCCTGTAGCATGGCAGATCGCGCTCGGCGCCGCCTTCAGGCGTCGCGTTCCTCATACTCGACGCTCCTTGGCGTGATGACTCGCAAAGGTAGCGCCTGCCTTGTGAAGGCGAGAGCCAACCTGTCCAATCCAAGTCCAACTCGGAGAACAGTCCTTATTGAATCAGCGGGTCTTCGTCCACGACGTCTTCGAGGCCGGGCTCCGACAATAGAATCCGCAGCGCCTCTTCCAGGTCACCTTGCGGCACACGAACCTTAACGCCATCAAGCATGTTCGTCAGCAGTACGTTCAGTCCCACCACATACTGATCTTCCAGCACGGCGTTCACTCCGAACGCCAGCAATTCGTTCCTCACCACGTTAGCCTCGAATGCCGTCGCATAAGTGCCAACCGTGACGAACCCGTCATTCATAGTGTCCTCCCGCGGGCCTCGCGGCCCGTCCGCCTCAATTGTAGGCCCAAATTCGCCGCACGGGAATGGGCTGACGGCCATGCCCCCATCAAAAAAGCAAAGGCCGCGAAGGCGGTTCCCTCGCGGCCTCATCATCAATTCCCGACTGAAATCCTACACCCACCAGGCGGCGCCCGGCTTCTCCTTGATCACAATCCCCTGTAGGAATGACGCGGCCTTCGAAAGCCCTTCCTCCGGCGACATCAAGCTATCCTCGTGCTCGATCGACAGCACGTAATCGTACCCGTACATGCGCAGCGTGCTGATGAATTCCTTCCACCACTGGGCATCGTGTCCATAGCCGCAAGTGCGGAAAATCCAAGCGCGATTCTTTTCGTCGGTGTAGTTCTTCGTGTCCAGCACGCCCGTCAACGGCAGATTGCGCTCATAGATCTGCGTGTCCTTGGCATGCACGTGGAAGATGGAGTCGCCCAGAATCCGGATCGCCGCGATCGGGTCGATGCCCTGCCAGAACATGTGGCTCGGATCGTAATTGCAGCCGATGCTCTTGCCGGCGATTTCGCGCAGCCGCAGCATCGTCTCCGGACTGTACACGACAAAGCCCGGGTGCATCTCGATCGCGATCTTTACCCCGTGATCTTCGGCGAATTTCGCCTGCTTCGTCCAATACGGCGTCACCACCTTGTCCCATTGCCACGCCAGAATCTCCAGGTAATCCGGAGGCCACGGGCAGGTCACCCAGTTGGGATATTTCGCATTCGGCGAGTCTCCCGGGCAGCCGCTGAAATCCACCACTACCGGCACGCCGAGCTTCTCCGCCAGTCGCACCGTCCTCTTGGTGGTCTCCGAGTGCTCCTTCGCCGTTCCCTTATTCGGATGAATCGGATTGCCGTGACAGCTCAGCGCGCTGATGCTGATTCCGTTATCGGACACGAGGCTCTTGAAATCCTTGAGCTCTTGCTTGTTCTCCAACATGGAGAGCTTGCAGTGCGCGCCGCCGGGATAGTTCCCCGTGCCAAGCTCCACGGTATCGATGTTGTAGTTCTTCAGCTTCTTGAATACTTCCTCGGTGGACAATTGCGACAGGAGCGGGGTGAACACGCCGACTCTCATGGAGGTTCTCCTTTAGGTATGTGTGCGAAACCAACAACAGAATATCACGCGTACCACGCCGTAATATCTGAAATGGCGAGCACAGTGGGATAAGGCTCTGCCTTGTCCATCCGAGCGAAGCGCGGACCAGCACATTGGCCTGTTTTACCCGCAGAGTGTAGTGCCGGGGGTGGGACGGACGATCGTCTTTCGTCGTCCGTCCGCACCGCTTCGAAGCGCGAGCAGGTGAGTGGGATAAGGCTCTGCCTTGTCCAATCCAGGCCAAGCCGCACAAGACAGAGCCATGTGCCACCAGCCTCCGTCACCCTTCTATCGAGCCCGCCCTCAAACCACCGGAGGTTCAAAATAAGTTTGCGCGAGCTCAGGCTTTTCGCGAATCGCTCGCCGCCAGAAGCTCCGCGCATCGTCTTCCTGCCCCAGCGCCATCAGCGCATGGCCCATATTCAACAGCGCCTCCGCAAACTGCGGATCTTCATTCAACGCCTGCTGGTAATAGGTCACCGCTTCCTGCGTATTGCCGCGCTTCTGGCAGATCAGTCCGGCATTGTAGAACAGCTCCGGACCATGCTCGCCCAACTCGATCAGCCGGCGATGCTGCTCGTAGGCGTCGCCAAAATCCTCCTGCTCGAGCGCCAGCGCCGCCAACCCGCGCACGGCGTCGGACGAATCCGGCCGCAGTTGCAGCACGTCCTGAAACGCCTTTTTCGCGCCCTTTACATTGCCGTTGCGCGCGTAAGCGATTCCCAGATTGAGGTGCGCTTCCGGCCAGTCTGGACGCTGCGCCAGGCACAGTTCGAATGCCTCGGCGCTGTTGGCGTAATCGGCGCGCAACAGGCGCAGATAGCCCAGGCGGAACGTGGCATCGCACCATTCGGGCGCATCTTCATTGATGCGCGCATAGAGCTTCTCGGCCCACTGCCGTTCGCCCTGCTGCTCCAGCACCAGCGAGAGATTCCACAGCACGCCCGATTGCGTCGGGTCGATATTCAATGCGCGTTCGTAGCTGGCGCGCGCCCCCGCCAGGTCATTCAGCTCCTGCTGCGTCACGCCCAGATTGAGGAACGTCTGCGCGCTGCCGGGCTGTAGGGTCGAGGCGTGCCTGTACGCCTGCATCGCCTTGTCATACGCGCCCATCTTGTGATAGGCCACGGCCAGGTTGAACCAGTGTTCGAAGCGGTCCGGCGCGCTCTCGGCCAGCGTCCGGCAGTGCCGCGACGCCGTGGCAAAGTCGCCGTCCTGGAAGGCCAGCGCCGCCAGAGCTTCCGTCGCCGTCGGTGAGTCCGGCTGGATTTCCGTCAGCATCTCCGCATAGCGGCGCACGCTGCCGTGGTCCTTCTTATCCAGGAACATCGCCACCAGATTGCTGAGTGCCTCTTCGCACTTGGGATTGCGCGCCAGCACCTTGCGATACTGTTCCACCGCCTCGGCGTGCTTGCCCGTCTGCTGTAGTGCCACCGCCTGCCCGAAGAGTGCCTGCTCGTGATCGGGGAAGAGACTGAGATACTTTTCCAGCGGCCTGATGGCATCCGACGGATGGCCGTCGTGGATCAGCGCGACCCCCAGTCCGAGCAGCGATTCGGAACGCGCGGCATCGGCCTCGCACGCGCGCTTAAACGCCTGCACCGCTTCGCCCCACTGCTTGAGGTTGCCGTGGCACACACCGAGGTTGAAACTCGCCGTGCGGTGTTTCGGGTCGAGATCGCACAGCGAGGCATAGGTGCCGGCCGCCGCCTCGTAATCTCTCATCTCGTACTGGATGTGACCCAGCGCGGCGTATAGCCCCAGATCGCGCTCGCCATCTTCCACGGCCTTGGCCAGCAGCCTTGCGGCACTCTCCAGCTTCCCCTCCAGGTGGAGGGACACGGCCTTGGAGAGCGTCTTGTTGGCCCGCTTCTGGTTCTTAAGATCGGTAATTGCGGTCACGCCGGGAGGCATGGGCATACCGTTGGTCTGGCTTCCACTTACGAATTCCATGGTTCGCTCCAAGTCTTTAAAAATCCATCTCGGTGCCTGCGCTTTGCACCCTCGCCCTTGGCGCTCTTGCGTGCCGCCCGCAGGTACGGCAAGCCAAACCACACCGCGCCCAACATCAGCCCATCGTCACCCGCCGGCAGACCGTGGAACGGAGAGCCCGCCGGAGCCGGAACACGCAAGTCCGCGACCGTTACCGTATCCGCCAGCATGGCGCATACGTGTCCCAGCCAGTCGTCATTGCGCGCCACACGCAGCCAGTACAGCCGCGCGCGCTCGCCGGCCTCGCTGAAGAGCCCTACGCCGCCCGCTGTCAGCGTGCTGTCCGTGTACGCGTCCACTTGCTCGCCGTCGATGAAGGTGACGAAGCGGTTCCCTTTCACGTCCACCGTAAACTGCAGCGGCCTGTTGTTGTGCACCATGATGTTCAGCGGCGTCTGCGTCCGTCGCCCCGCCTTGCCGTCCACCACGTTGTATTGCACCAGCGCGACGAAGGGGCGGATGCCCGACTCCACCACCGTGAGCTTCATCGCGTGATAGTTGTTGGTATCCGTGGACCGCACCGTCCACCCGATGCTCTTGCTTTCGATCTGGCCGAAAAACTCCATCCGGTAGTCTTTGAACTTCAGCGTCGGGCTGAACAGCGCCAGTGCCCCTGTATTCATGTAGCCATCGGGATGGCGCTGCCATCCGGCGGGCTGCGCCTTCTCCAGGCCTTCCCAGCTCCGTGTGGATTGGAAGTTCTCCGCCAACTTTAAAGAGGCGCGCTCCGCGATCGCCTGGCGCACCAAAGAGAACCCGCCCCTAGGCGACTCTTTCGCTAGCGGCGCAACCGCACCGGCAGCAGAGCTGGCGTTTGGCCTGGCGGCAGCCGCGGTCCCCAGCGCCGGACCCGTGGTGGCCAGGTCATCCGCCGAAACGCGACGGTCGCTGCGGAAGTTGGTCACGCCGTACCAAAGCGAAGATGCCAGCAGGAACGCGGCAGCCACCCGGCCGATCATCATCACGATCGGGGTCTGCTTCTTGGCCGGCATGTTGAGAATTTCCGGCTCTCTGCGTTGCGGCTTCGGCTGCTGCACCGGATCGTCCAACTTGTCCAGCGCGGCGCGCACCGCAAAACGAGGCGGCATCAGTGGCATCCGGCCCGCAATCCACTCGGGCCTTCCAACGGGTTCGCTGCGCAGGCGTGCCGTGTGGAACTCCAGCGGCTGTAATCCGTGCTGCGGCAGGTCCCCTTCCCTGGTGGCGCGCACAGGCAGCGGCCGCACCACCGTCAGGGTCGGCACCGGTCTCGGCTCTTCGCGCCGCGGCTCCGCGGCAGCAGGACGCGAAATCGCAGCCGTCAGTTGCTGTGCGTGGAAACTCGGCAGGATGCGTTCCTGGCTGGCTGCGATGGTCAGCGGCAAGAGCCGCACGCTCTCGCCCATCCCCCTTGCGCTTGCTACCGACGCCCGCAGGAACGCTTCGAGCGGCGCAGGTTCGGGACCTTGCAGGAAACCGCCCATCACTGGCGCCGGAACCAACAACTGCGTTTGCGCCGCCAGCATCATGGTGGGACCGAGCGCGCGCTCGATCGAAATCGGGATGGCCGCGTAGCCGGCTGTCACCAGCATCTCCACGGATTCGGCCGGAGCGCAGTGCGTGGCGTCCGCCGTTTTCTCGAACTGTTCGGCCGCGGCCTGTTCCGGAACTTCAGGCAACACAATCTCCGGCGCGCCCAGCAGTTGCAGCGGCGCCGTGGCCGCGATTGGCACCACCTCTGCCATCACCGCTTCCGCGAATGGCGCCACCTGCGACACCCGGATCCGCGGCACGTGCGGCATGGCCACAGACTGCAGCGTTTCCGGCAACCGCATCGCAACCGAGATTTCCAGCCCCCGCGCCACCGACGCTTGCAGATAGCGGAATGCCGGCTCCGCGGCCGCACCGGACAGAAACGCTTCGCACAATACCGGCGGTTCCGCCAGCTCGTCGACCGCCGGCAGGGGCTCCAGTTCCGCCGTGAATGTCACCCCGGGCAGCCGGCACTCTGCCGGAGTTTGCGCAGTCGCCCGCAGTTCGGACGCGAACACTATCCTCGGTTCGCCGCCCATCGCCGGCTCGCCCGCAAAGGCCACCGCGGACGCGCCCGCAGGCAGTGCCTGCACCATTGCCGCCGGTACTGCCGGCAGGTGCATGGCAATCGCGGGTTCCGCCACCGCGGCCGACGCGCTCGCCTGCACGAAGGCGGCGACCGGCTCGGCCGCCGCAGTCGCCTCGAACGCCTCGCATGCCGCCGGCATGGCGTGCTCGTGATCGAACAGCGGGAAGGGCTCCGACTCGGCGGTAAATGCGGGCAGGTGAATGGTGTGCGCCACCTCCAGGATGCCGGTCGCGGCAGACGCTTGCAGGAATGTGGTGACTGGCTCCGCCACTGCGCTCGCCTCGAACGCCTCGCATGCCGCCGGAATGGCGTGCTCGTGATCGAACAGTGGGAAAGGCTCCACCTCGGCGGTGAATGCAGGCAGGTTGATGGTGTGTGCCGCCTCCAGGATGCCGGTCGCCGCAGACGCTTGCAGGAACGTGGTGACGGGCTCCGCCGCCGCGCTCGCCTCGAACGCCTCGCACGCCGCCGGAATGGCGCGCTCGCGATCGAACAGCGGAGCAGGCGCCCACTCGGCCGTGAATGCAGGCAGCTTGGCGGTGTGGGCCACCTCCAGGATGCCGCTCGCGAAAGACGCTTGCACGAAGGCGGTCACCGGTTCCGCGGCTGGCACTTCTACCCACGCGCGCGCCAGCGCCGGTGCGTGGGTAGGCCTGTCGGGGATGAGAGTCGCGCCCGCGAAACCTTGAGGAAAGACGTCCCAGGCAGAGCCGCGACCGTGAGGGAGCGACCGTCTTTCGCCCCTGTCCACCAGCGGCATCGGCTCCAGTTCCATCTTGATTGCGGGCAGTACGGCAGGTAACGGAATCGTGTGCGCCGAGACTTGCACGAAACTCGTGACCGGTTCGGCGACGGGAAGTTCCGCGCCTTTGGTGAACAGGGCAGGGCAGTGCCGCACCGCTGCCGCCTTCAGGGCAGGGATGAGGCCGGCGTTTGAGACCGGGGCCACGGCAGGCGCCAGATGGTGTACGGCCTCCGCGTGAGCCACGAAGACGGCAACCGGTTCGGCCGCAAAGCCCGGCACGAAGCCCGCCTTCGCCGGGAACGCTTCCGCCGCGGGAGCAGGGGTGGGTACTTCAACAGCACTCGCCTCTTCGATTTCGGCCGGCGCGGACGCTTCGGCAACCGCCGCAAGGTCCACTCCAATCGATGCGGGAACGTCGTCCAACGCCAGCGGCGGTGCCTCGCCCGAGCGTCCGGGATCGCTCGCATCAATCCCGAGCGTCCACTCCTTGCGCACGCGAATTTCTTTGCCTGGAACGCTTTGGAAGCCGTGCAGGGAGAGGGTCAGGGTGCCGGTCTGCACCGGCATTTGGTCGCGGAATCCCGCGATGCCGGCGGGCGCCGGTTCCGGTGCGGCGATGTCATGCAGCGCTTTGCCCAGCCGGTCACCGTACTTCTTGCGGTGCGCCACGCTGCAGAACTCGCTGTCTCGCAGCAGCCGAAACGTTCCGATTTCTTTGCCGCAATACAAACAGCACACGATAAAGTACCCTGCGTACTAATAACTATACCGGAAGAGGACCGGAAATACGCCGGAATTATCGCAGGATTATCTAATTAAAGTGCCATAAACATAGCACTAACTTAATAAATATCTTAAGGAAATAATCGAATATTTACTTTAGATTACAGCAGGTCGTGACGTTCGCGTTTTTCCAGTGCTTTTACGATATCGCCCACCTGTTGCGCCCGGTCCCGCGCCGTAATCAACAGCGCATCGGGCGTGTCCACGACAATCAGATCGCGCACCCCGATCAGGGCCACCACCTTGCCGCGCGCATCCACGAAGTTGTTGTGCGAATCCAGCACAATCGATTCCAGCGCGATCGAGTTGCCGTGTTCGTCACGTTCCAGCAGTTCGTACACCGCGTTCCAACTGCCCACGTCGTTCCAGCCGAAATCGTCCGCGGCGATCCCTTGCACGCCCGCCGCTTTTTCCAGCACCGCGTAGTCAATCGAGATGTTGTCGCACAGCGGAAACGCGTCCTTCAGCCGTGCACCGAACGTCCGCGATTGGAACGCGGGCAGGGAAGCCAGCACCGTCGCGGTGCGCGGCAAATGCTGCCGCAACTGCTCCAGCAGCACGTCGGTGCGCCAGAAGAACATCCCGGAATTCCAGAAATAATTGCCGGCTTTTACATACCGCTTGGCCTTCGCCAACTCCGGCTTTTCGTGAAATTTCTTTACCGGCAGCGCCTCCGCGCCCGCTACGCAGCCTCGCGGAAACTCCACATAACCGTACCCCGTTTCCGCCCAGCGCGGTTGAATCCCCACCACTACCAGATGCCGCTGGCCCGCACTCTTGTACGCCGCCTTCAACACCGCCCGGTATTTGGGGACGTTCCCAATCACGTGGTCGCTGGGAAATACGCCCATCACCGCGTCAGGATCCTGCTGGTGCAGAATCTGTGCCGCCAGTCCGATCGCCGGCGCCGTATTCCGCTGCATCGGCTCCGCCAGAATCTGCTTCTTCGGCACTTCGGGCAACTGCTTGATAATCGTGTCGCGCAGATGATCGTTGGTCAGCACCCAGATCCGGTCCGGCGAAATGACCGGCGTCAGGCGGTCCACCGTGGATTGGATCAGGCTGCGTTCACCCACCACGTTCAGAACTTGCTTGGCGGAGCGTTTGCGGCTGCGCGGCCAAAAGCGCGTACCGCGTCCGCCGGCGAGGATGAGGCCGTAATGGTGTCGATTCATGTGGTTCCAGGAGTTATTTGAGGGGGTAGCCGTGAATCAGGCGGAAGGTGCGCCGCCACCGCGTCTTCGAAGGAAAATGCTGCACCAGGTCGAGCAGATGGTCCACCGAAATCATCGGCCTCGCCAGCGCTTCCGTCGGCGCGTCGTACGACCAGTAGATAATCAGCGGCTTGCCGATGATGTTGCCAGCGGGCACGAAGCCCCAGTATCGGCTGTCCAGCGACGAATCGCGATTGTCGCCCATTGCGAAATATTGCCCGGGAGGCACCACCACTTCCCCGTTCACCACGTGACTGTTCAACATGTCATTGGCCGACTCCACCACCCGCACGTTCGGCTCGCTCGGGAAATTGTCGCGATACGAATCGATGTATTCCGTCTTGTGGTACACGTACGGCTCGTCCACCTCGTGCCCGTTCAGGAACAGCTTCTTGTCCACCAGCTTGATCCGGTCGCCCGGCACGCCGATGCAGCGCTTCACGAACGTCTGCTGTATATCCACGGGATAGCGGAACACGATGATGTCGCCGCGATGCACCGGCCGGTACGGCAGAATGTGCTTCGATACCGGACCCGATGGCGAGTACGCCAGCTTGTCGACTAAAAGATGATCGCCAATCAACAGCGTGTCTTCCATCGACCCGGTCGGTATCACGAACGCCTGCACCAGGTTGGTCGTGCCGAACAGCAGCAGGATGATGGTGACGGCCCACTCCGCGATAAAGCCGCGTTGCGGTTCGTGCGGGACGGATTCGGACCTTTCGGAAGGTTCCTGGTCGGCGACTAGTACGTTTTCTTGATCCACTTCTATTCATTCTATCGAAAACCTTGATATCCTGTTCTGAGATCCTTGGCAGGGTGTTTCTACGCGCACCAAGCGGTGGAAATCCTGCCTGGCTTACAGCCCGCGCTCCAGTGCCGCTGACGGGCGAGTTCAATGTCTGAAGGTCCTCGGTTGAGCACATCTGCGACAATAGCCATTCCCCAGCCCGATGGGCGTGCCCGGCGCAATTCCATACTTCTGGTCTTTGCCTGTACCGTCCTGGGTTCCGCCGCCCAGTTGTTGATCAAATCCGGCATGAGCCACTTCCAGCCCCACCTGGTATCGTTGCTGACCAACGTGCCACTCATCGCCGGCTACACCCTCTATGGCATCAACACGCTGATGATGGTGCTGGCTCTCAGGAATGGCGAGATGTCACTGCTGTATCCCATCATCGCGCTGACCTACGTGTGGACGACGCTGCTCAGTTACACGCTGTTGGGCGAACATTCGAATTTCTTCAAAAATCTCGGCATTTTGACGATTGTCCTCGGCGTCGCCGTCATGGGACGGCAGGAGAAAAAATGAGCGCCTTTGCCACCCCGATGATCCGCTCCATGCTGCTGGTGTTCGTCGCCTCCGTGATCGGCTCGCTCGGCATGGCGTTCCTCAAGATGGGCTCTGCTCACCTGACCAGAAATCTCTGGAGTTTCGTCAACTCCAAGCTGCTCGTCGGCATCGGACTGTTCCTCGGCTCCAGCGTCTTCTACGCCTGGGGAATCAAAGACGGCCAGCTCTCCGTGCTCTACCCGATGGTTTCGCTCGGCTATGTGTGGGGCCTGCTGTGGGCCAAGATCTTTTTCAACGAAGCGCTCACCAAGCAGAAATTCATGGGCCTCGGCCTCATCCTCCTCGGCGTCTGCTTCGTCGGCCTGGGCAGCTAAGGTAGGACAGTCCTCCCGGCCCGTCCCTTCGATTTGCCAGGCACGTCTCCCCTTGGATTCGAAACCCCGCAGGGGATCCTACCGAACTTTTTAGAAAATCGATTTCGCCAAAAATAAAGAGCCCTCCCCCTTCCAGTGTTATGCTGTTTTGATTAGCCCGCGTCTGGTACCTCGCCCCGTTTGCGATTGGAAAGCGTTGTGTCCCATTCCATCCCGGAGGAAGCCTGAATATGCACGCTGGCGAAGCACAAGCCACCAATTACGTCCTCACCCTGGACGAACTCAGCACCTTGACCCGTGAGGGCGGCGAGCCTGCCGAAACCCTCATGAATGTCGTGGCGTTGATCGCGCGCCGGTTCACTACCGACGTCTGTTCCGCCTATCTGCTGGAACCCGACCGCACCACACTCGTCCTCGCCGCAACCCTCGGCCTGCGCAGCGAATGCATCGGCACCCTGCGTATGAGCCTGCACGAAGGCCTCGCCGGAATGGTCGCCGAACAAGTTCGCCCCGTCTCCGTCGAGGAAGTGCGGAAACATACCCGCTTCAAATTCTTCGGAGAAGCCGGCGAAGAAAACTATCATTCCTTCTTAGGCGTCCCCTTGATCGATCGCGGCGTCCTCCAGGGCGTGCTGGTCGTGCAAACGCTCGAGCCGCGCGTCTTCACCGATTACGAGGTGCAAATGCTCTCCGAAGCCGCCGCGCAAGTCGCGCCGGTGGTCAGCGAGGCCCGCACTGTCGCCCGCTTCATCGCCCCCACGCAAGAACGCCTCTGGGCCCTCGCCCGCAATCTCTGGTGGTGCTGGGACGTCGACACCCACGCCATCTTCCGCGACCTCGACCCCGTCCGCTGGCGCGAACTTAAGAGCAATCCCATCTCCCTGCTCTCGGAAATTCCCCTGCAAGCGCTCGAACGCCGCGCCACCGAACGCAATCTCCATAGCCGCATCAATTACGCCTACCGCCGCCTCCAGGAGTATCTGAAAGACGACCGCACCTGGGGCGCGACCCACGCCGGCATCCTGCGCCCCCGCCCCGTCGCTTACTTCTCCGCCGAATTCGGCATCCATCAATCCGTCCCCATATACTCCGGCGGACTCGGCGTCCTCGCCGGCGACCACATCAAAAGCGCCAGCGATCTCGACATTCCCCTCATCGGCATCGGACTCTTCTACGGCCAGGGCTACTTCCGCCAGCGCCTCGATTCCAACGCCTGGCAGCAGGAAGATTACCTCGCCGTCGACCCCTCCCAGATGCCCATGGAACCCGCTATCGGGCCCAAGGGCGAGCCCGTCACCGTGCAAATCGAAACCCGCAGTGGCAGCATCCTCGCCAAGGTGTGGCGCATGAAAGTCGGACGCTGCGACCTTCTGTTGCTCGATACCAATGTCGAAGGCAACGCGCCCGAAGACCGCGAACTCACCTCCCGCCTTTACGGCGGCGATGGACGCGAGCGCATCCGCCAGGAACTCCTGCTGGGCGTCGGCGGTTATCGAGCCCTGCGCGCGCTGGGCATCACGCCCGGAGTGGTGCACATGAATGAAGGCCATAGCGGTTTCGCCGTGCTCGAAGCCATCCGCTGCCGCATGATCGACGAAGGCATCCCGTTCGAAGCCGCGGCCCGCCGCGTGGCGCGTGAAGTCGCCTTCACCACCCACACCCCCGTGCCGGCCGGGCACGACCGCTTCGACGCCGGACTCATGGAAGAGCACCTCGGACCTTTGCGTGAAGCCCTCGGACTCTCCCATGAAGGCCTCATGTCCCTGGGCCGCGAAAATCCCGGCAACGGCTACGAAATGTTCTGCATGACTGTGCTGGGCCTGCGCCTCTCCCGCCGCGCCAATGCCGTCTCCGCCCTGCACGGCGAAGTATCCCGCGAAATGTGGATGGGACTCTTCCCCGGCCGTCCCGAAGACACCGTCCCCATCGGCCATATCACCAATGGAGTGCACGTCCCCACCTGGCTCGCGCCGCAGATGTTTCGCCTCTACGACCGCCACCTGGGCGCCGACTGGCGCAGGCACAGCGCCGAATCGACCATCTGGGAAGGCATCGAAAACATCGACGACGGTGAGCTCTGGGAGACCCACCTCAGTCTCAAAGCCAACCTGCTGAACTTCTGCCGCCAGCGGTCCATGGAGCAGGCCGCGCACCGCGAGGAGCCGCGCGAAAATCTGCGGCGCCTCAGCCGCGTCCTCTCCCCGGACGCCCTCACCATCGGCTTTGCCCGCCGCTTCGCCACGTATAAGCGCGCCAACCTCGTGCTCAAGGATATCCAACGCCTCGTCACCTTGGTCAACGATCCCAAGCGTCCCGTGCAGTTCGTCTTCGCCGGCAAGGCGCACCCCAAGGACGAGCCGGGTAAACGCGTCCTCCAGGAAATCGCCCTCATGATGCGCG
Source organism: Candidatus Solibacter sp. (assembly GCA_039934035.1). Taxonomy (GTDB): domain Bacteria; phylum Acidobacteriota; class Terriglobia; order Bryobacterales; family Bryobacteraceae; genus Solibacter. The sequence continues at coordinate 49,742 of JBDTMZ010000006.1, forward strand.
ATAGCCAGCTCGGCGACAAGTTCGTCTTCATCGAGGACTACGACATCAACGTCGGCCGCCATCTCGTCAGCGGCGTCGATGTCTGGCTCAACAACCCGCGCCGTCCGCTCGAAGCCTCCGGCACCAGCGGGCAGAAAGTAGTGCTGAATGGCGGACTCAATCTCTCCGTGCTCGATGGCTGGTGGGCCGAAGCCTACGACGGCATGAACGGCTTCGCCATCGGCAACGGCCGCACCCACACCAATATGGATGTGCACGATTCCCGTGACGGCGAAGATCTCTACCGCGTCCTGCGCGACGAAGTCATTCCCCTCTACTACCAGCGCGATTCCGACGGCCTGCCCCGCGGTTGGATCCGCCGCATGAAGCGCACCATCCGCACCCTCGGCTGGCGCTTCAATGCCGATCGCATGGTGATGGACTACGCCCTGAAATGCTACGTCCCCGCCGCCGGAGGCACCTCCAGCGATATGTCCCGCTCCTGCTAGCGGGCTCGTTGTGGGGCCGGCAGTCCTGCCTGAAGCCCAGTGGGGCAGGCATTCAGCCTGCCGCCGCCTTCAGGCGGCGCGCCCCTTTGCGAGCTGCTTCGAGTCCGGTTTGCTATGGATCTAAATAGGCGCTCACGACCCATATGACCGCATCTTGAGCTAATCCGCCGCCCCTCCCTCCCGGTATAATCAGTAACGACGATGCGCACTCACCGATCTCTGCTATTGATCGCTCTCTGCCTGCTACCGCTCTCTCGCGCCGACGTCCGCACCTGCTTCTGCGAAGTCAGCATCCCTTCCAGCCTGGAAGCGCGCGAGTGCTCCCTCTGCAAAGAGGCCGAAAAGCAGCCCCCCGACATCCAGTACTTCTTTATCCGCGACGCCAACCCCACCAAGCCCAATCGCTGGCTCGCCCTCCCCCGCTTCCACGGCAATAATCCGCAGCAGCTCAACGAAATGACGCCCGAAGAGCGTACCGGCTATTGGACCGCCGCCATCGCCAAAGCCCGCGAGGCCTGGCCCAACGACCCCTGGGGCGTCGCCCTGAATTCCACCACCAAGCGCTCCCAATGCCACGTCCACATGCACATCGGCAAACTCATTCCCGGCAAGCCGGACGAAAACTTCGTGGTCGTCGATAAACCCGCCGACATCCCCCTTCCCATTGACGGGGACGGGGTGTGGATTCACCCCGTCAACGGCCGCCTGCACGTCCACCTGGGCGTGCACGATGGCGAATTGAATCTCGAAAGATAGGTACCCCATGCTGCTAGGAATTACCAAAGTTCCCAACGCCGAAAACTCCGCCATCCAACTCCACCCCAGCGACAACGTCGCCATCGCCCGCGTCCCCATCGCCGCCGGAGCCGAACTTCGCATCAACGGGCATCACCTCACCGTGCGCGAACCCATTCCCGCCGGCCACAAAGTCGCCCTCCGCGATATCGCCCAGGGCGAAACCCTCGAACGTTACGGGCAGATCATCGGACGCGCCAAGGCCGCGATCGCCGCCGGCAGCCACGTGCATCTCCACAACCTCGCCTACGAGGAACTCACGCTCCACTACGAATTCCCCACCACCGAAGTCCCCATTCCAGGACCCCGTGCCGATGCCCCCACCTTCATGGGCTACCAGCGGGAAGACGGCCGCGCCGGCACCCGCAACTACATCGCCGTGGTCGCCGCCAGCAATTGCGCGGCCCATACCGCCGAACTGATCGCGCGCAGCTACGAAGGCACGCCCATGCCGCCCAACGTCGATGGCGTCGTCGCCTTCCCGCATGGCGATGGCTGCGGCCACGCCCAGGGCCCCGACATCGTGCAACTCCGCCGCACGCTTTCCGGCGTGCTGATGCACCCCAACGTGTCGGCCGCCGTCGTGCTCGGCCTCGGCTGTGAAGACAACCAGATCACCCACTATCTCGGATCGGACGGACCGCGCACCAACCGCCTGGTCGGCATGACGCTGCAAGGCAGTGGCGGCACTACCGGAGTGCTCGAGGCCTCGCGCCGCGAAATCGCCCGCTTCATCGAGCAGGCCGCCGCCGAATCGCGCGTCGAGTGCTCCATCTCCAAACTCGTTCTGGGACTCAATTGCGGAGGCTCGGATTCCTTCTCCGGCATCACCGCCAACCCCGCTCTCGGCTACTGCTCCGACCTGTTGGCCGAATTCGGAGGCACCTCGGTGCTCGCCGAAACGCCCGAAATCTTCGGCGCCGAGCACCTCCTGGTGAAGCGTGCCCGCAATCGCGCCGTCGCCGAAAAGTTGCTCGGCTTCGTCCAAGGCTACAAGGAATACCTCGGGCGCTTTCAGGGCACGTTCGACGACAACCCCTCGCCCGGCAACAAAGAGGGCGGACTCACCAACATTCTCGAAAAGAGCCTCGGCGCAGTCGCCAAAGGCGGCACCAGCACGCTCAACGATGTCTACGACTACGCGGAGCGCATCACCGGCCCCGGCTTCACCTTCATGAATACGCCGGGCTACGACCCCGTCAGCCTCAGCGGACTTGCCGCCGGCGGCTGCAACCTCATCGCCTTCACCACCGGGCGCGGCAGCGCCATCGGCTTCCCCACCATCCCGGTCATCAAAATCGCCACCAACAGCAATACCTACCGCGCCATGCTTGCCAACATGGATGTCAACGCGGGCGCCATTTCCGATGGCGAAGCCACCGTGCAACAGGTGGGCCGGCAGATTTTCGATTCGCTCCTGGAAGTCGCTTCCGGCCGCCGCACCTGCGCCGAACGCCTCGGCCACAAAGAATTCGTACCCTGGCGCATCGGCCCGGTGGTGTAGTCAGTCGTTACGCCGCAGACCGAGACCGTGCACGCCAATCAACCAGGCCCTGTGTATGCCCCAAATGAGGAGAAACCTTGTGGGGCTGCCTTCAGGCTGCCGCCGCCTTCGGGCGGCGCGGACTTTCCTGGCGGCGCCCCAGGCAGTCCGCCCGCAGTTATCCATCCGACGACGCCGGAGGCGGAGCTGAAAGCTGAAAGCTGTCCGCTGAAAGCTCATTGCTCGAAACTCAGAATTCTTTGCCTAACGTTTTCTACTACTTACCTAAGTCCCCCCCGAAACCGCGTTCCTCGGCCAGATAACGTGTAGCTGAAGAGAGAGCAGTTGCCAAATCCCCCGGTAGCACCTCCCATTTCCCTCCTAGCCATCCTCCCCGCTCCCCGATGAGCGTACCCTTCCCACCGACTCCTCTCTCTTCACCTAAAAAGATCCCTTTGACTTTTTACCCGATTCGCGGTACCTCTCACATATGCCAGAGGGATCCCACCGCTTTTCGGTCGGCTCGATCAACTGTACCGTCCTCAGCGACGGCTACTACGCCTACCCCGTCTCCTGGTTCTTCAGCAATGCCGACCCCGCCACCCTCAATCAAGCCCTCGAAAGCCATCACCTGCCGTCCGACGAAGTCCTCAGCCCCTATACCTGCCTGCTGATCGAAACCGGCCGCCACGTCGTCCTCGTCGACACCGGCGCGGGCGATACCTCGCGTTCCAGCGGCGCCCTTCAGGCGCGCCTCGAAGTCGCCGGCATACGCCCCAAAGACGTCGATACCGTCATCATCACCCACGCCCACCCCGATCACATTGGCGGCACCATCGATCTCTGCGGACGTTCGGCATTCCCCAATGCCCGCTACGTGCTCTCCGAAATCGAATGGGAATTCTGGACCGGCGCGCGCACCGATCTCTCCGCCTTACGCGTTCCCGAGTCCGCCAAAGAGTCGCTGCAAGCCATGGCGAGGCGCTGCCTGGGAGCTCTACGCCACCAGATCGAGCCGGTCCAGCGCGAGATCGAAATCGTTCCCGGCATCGTGGTGATTCCCGCGCCGGGACACACGCCCGGGCACCTCGCCGTGCGCATTGCCTCCGATGGCGAATGCCTGCTCAATCTCGGCGATGCCGCCGTGCATCCCCTGCACCTGGAACAGCCCGGCTGGCACAATGGCTTCGATCTCGCGGCAGACCTTGCCCTCGCCACTCGCCGCGAACTCATGGAACGTGCCGTCTCGGAAAGCATGCACCTGATGGCCTTCCACTTCCCGTTCCCCTCCATCGGCAGGGTCGAGACCTACAATGGCGGCTGGCGCTGGACTCCCGGTTGGTAGCGAACACCCGTCACGCAGTCCGGCGATTCTCTCCAGGCTGTGTGAGTGTGCGACCACGGTCCAATTCCGCCCTCACGCCATATCGCACAGCATTCCGGACGCATGGCAGTACGAAGGGACTTACCGCCCGACGCTGTCCGTCCCCTCGCGCCATACCGCAGAGCGCGGGCGCACGACACCACCGCCTGCACGAAGCCATACCGCCGCGAGCCCGAAGGAGCACGTGGGCGTACCTGCGATTAATGGATGGAAATACTGCGGAGCCGATCTCGAAGGTGCAAGGCTTGAGGCTTACTTGCGGGAGCCGCGGCGCGGATTCCGCAGTTGCGACTGGCGCGTCTTCATCTTCTTCCGCTTGGGCTTGCTGATCTTGAAGGTGCCGCTGCCCACGTACTCTGCTTGATACAGTTTATCGTCCGCCAAAACTTTTTCTCCTGAAACCTACGAATAATTGATCCCCCATTGTACCGCGCATTATTCTGGAAGATGAGGATGGGGTCTCCACAAACTCAAATTGCAGGCGCACCGGCACTGCCACTGGTCCCGGAACTCGGCCAAAGCCGCATTCCGCACACCTTCCGCGCCCTGCGCCATCGCAATTTCCGACTCTTCATCAGCGGGCAGATCATCTCGCTGGTGGGCACCTGGATGCAAAATGTCGCCCTCAGTTGGCTGGTCTACCGCCTCACCCATTCCGAACTGCTGCTCGGTACCTGCTGGTTCTGCTCCCAGATCGCCGTCTTCGCCCTCGGACCGCTCGGCGGCATCGTGGTGGACCGCTTTCCCCGCCGCACCGTCGTCATCGTCACCCAGATTCTCTCCATGTTGCAGGCCTTCCTGCTCACCGCGCTCGTCTGGAGCGGGCGCGTCCAGGTCTGGCACCTGCTGGCCCTCGCCGGCGTGCTCGGCGTGATCAATGCCTTCGATATGCCGGGACGGCAGGCCTTGGTCATCCAGATGACCAGCCAGGACGATCTCATCAACGCGATTTCCCTGAACTCCGCTGTCTTCAATACCGCCCGCGTCGTCGGACCCGCCATCGCCGGAGTGCTTCTCTCGTTCGTCAGCGAAGCCACCTGCTTCCTCATCAACGGCATCAGTTTCATCGCCGTCATCCTCTGCCTGCTCGCCATGCGCCTGCCGCCCGTCGAGCCCCACCAACACGCGCCCCCGCTCCAGCACCTGGCGGATGGATTTCGTTACGCCGCCGGCCATCGCGCCGTCCGCCGCGTGCTCGCCCTGATGGGCGCCGCCACCCTTGCCGGCATGCCCGCCTTCGTCCTCATGCCCTTCTTCGCCGACGATATCTTTCACCGCGGCTCCTCCGGCCTCGGCATCCTGATGGGCGCCATGGGCATCGGTGCCGTCATCGGCACCCTGACTCTCGCCAGGCGTACCGTGCTCTCCGGGCTCGGCCGGGTGATGGCGATCAATGGCTTCCTCACCGGCGTCTGCTACCTTGCCTTCGCCTGGTCGCCCTATTTCTACTTCACCCTCGCCATCATGCCTGTCATCGGATATAGTGTGATGCGCCAGATGGCTTCGGCCAATACCACCATTCAAACGCAGATCCCAGACCATTACCGGGGACGCATCATGGCGTTCTATTCCATGACCGTCGTCGGGCTCGGACCCTTCGGCAGTCTGGCAGCCGGCGCCCTCGCCGCACGCTTCGGCGCCCGCCCGGCCATGGCCGCGGGCGGCGTGCTCGCCCTCGCCGCCGCGGCCCGGTTCGCCTGGCAATTAAGGAGAGACCCCATTGCGGCATAATTTCCGCTCGCTTGTCCTGCCGTTGTTTCTTGCCGCTTGCGCGACCGCTCCGTCGCTCGCGCAATCCGGCGCCTCTGCCGCCCTCTGCGCCCAGATTCCGCCCCTGGCACGCCAGATCACAGAGATCTCCGGCATGCCGCTGCGCCATCCCGTACCGTGCGACTTCATCTCCAAAGAGAAAATCAAAGCCTTCCTCAATCAGCGCATCAAGGAAGTCGCCAAGCCGGAAGATCTGCGCGCCGAAGAACTCACCCTCAAGAAGTTCGGCCTCGTGCCCCAGGATTTCGATCTCGCTAAAAACACCGTCGAACTGCTCGCTGAACAGGCCGCCGCCTTCTACGACTACGACAAGAAGAAACTCTTCATCACCGACACCACCACTTCCGACAGCCAGGAGCCCGTGCTCGCGCACGAAATCGCCCACGCCATCGCCGATCAGAATTACAATCTCTCCAAATTCATCAAGGCCGGCCGCAATAGCGACGACGGCGCCACCGCCCGCCTCGCCGTCATGGAGGGCCAGGCCACCTGGCTGATGAGCGAACTGCTGGCGCGCAAAGTGGGGCAGTCGCTCAAAACTTCGCCCGGAATGCTCGCCATGATGAGCGGCGCCGCCGATGGCGGGGCGGGGCAGTATCCGGTCTTCGACGGCTCGCCCCTCTACCTGCGCCTCACCCTCATCTTCCCCTACACCAAGGGCATGCTCTTTCAGCACGCCGTCTACGAGCGCGACGGCAGCAAAGCCTTCGGCGAAGTGTTTCAGAAGCCGCCCGTCTCCACCCAGCAAGTCATGCATCCCGACAAGTATTTTGCCGGCCAGAAGCCCACCCAGCCCGACCTGCCGCCAGTCAATCCTGGCAAGGGCTATAAGAGCCTCGTCGGTGGTTCGCTCGGCGAACTCGAACACGCCGTCATGCTGGAACAGTATTCCGGCAAGGAGCGTGCCGCCGAACTCGCGCCCCACTGGCGCGGCTGCACCTTCGAACTGCGCGAGAACAAGAAGGAAAAACGCGTCGTCCTGTTCTATGCCACGGAGTGGGATTCCGAGGACGCGGCCCGCCAGTACTTCACCGCCTACCGCGCGCAACTCGGCAAGAAGTGGAAACAGCTCTCGGTCGCCACGGAAACTGCCGATGCCGTCACCGGCACGGGCGACGACGGCCGTTTCGAACTCCGCCGCGATGGCGCCAAAGTCACTAGCGTGGAAGGCCTGAGCGCTACGATAAACTGAAACTATGAAGCTCGTACGGGCGATATCTCTGATGACCCTGCTGGCCGTGGTCGCGCCGTTCGCGCCTGCCGCAATCCTGCCTCGCCCTGCGCCCGATTTCGCCATTACCGTCCCCAATGGCAAGCCCGTCCGCCTCAGCCAGTACAGGGGCAAAACCGTCGTCGTCGCCTTCATCCTCACCTATTGCTCGCACTGCCAGAAAGCCATTCAGGTATTGGCCAAAGCCCAGCAGGATTACGGCCCAAAGGGTTTACAGGTCTTGGCGTCGGCCACCGAGGATATGGCAGCCGCGGCCTTGCCCGGTTTCCTGCGCCAGTTCGCCCCGCCCTTCCCCGTGGGCATTAATTCGACCAACGAGTTCGTCAACTTCATGCAGCATCCGGTGATGTTGCAGTTGTATATGCCCGGCATCGTGTTCATCGACAAAGAAGGCGTGATCCGCGCCCAGTACGAAGGGCGCGACAGCTTTCTCGAAGAAAGCTCGGTAGAGAAAAACATGCGAGCCAAAATAGAAGAAATGCTCGCCCCGCTCGCCCGCGGCCCCGCAGAGAAAGCCCCCGCCAAGAAATCGTCCACCAAGAAATCGAACTAGCGCCTAGGTTGCCCAGGATTCATGGGCCGCCGATAAACGCAGATAAACGCCCAACACAGCATCTTTCTATCCACATTCTCTTATCTGCGTTTTCTTATCGGCGTGCATCGGCGTTCATCGGCGGCCCATGCATTGCCTTGCCTTGCACCACCTCGCGCCGAGTGGATCGCAAAAACCCCTCTGGCCGCCGCGCCGCAAATGCCATAGCATACACTCAAACTACATGCTCAACCGGGGCTATCCCTACACCACAATCATCAGCAGTAAGTACCATGGACAAACCCTGCTCTCCCACTTGGCAAGCCTTTACCCCCACTCAACCCCACAAGCCTGGCAACAAAAACTGAACAACGGCGAAGTCACCCTCAACGGCGTCACCGCCACCGGAAGCGAATCGGTCACTTTAGGCCAAACCCTTGTCTGGAACCGTCCACCCTGGATCGAACCAGACTCCCCTCAGCACTTCGAAGTCCTGTTTGAAGACCCCCATCTGTTGGCCGTCAACAAACCCAGCGGGCTGCCCACCCTCCCCGGCGGCGGCTTCATGGAAAACACCCTCCTGCGCTTGGTGCAAAAGCAAACCCCCAACGCAAACCCTGTCCACCGGTTGGGCCGAGCCACCACCGGCATCGTCCTCTTCGCCAAAACACCGCAGGCGGCCTCTAATCTATTCGCAAACTGGAACACACCCAAAATTCAAAAAATCTACCGGGCGCTGGCTCAAAACATTGCACAGCACGACGCCTACGAAATCCTCACACCCATCGGCCTCGTACCGCACCCGCTCATCGGTTCCGTGTGGGCCGCCAACCCAAGCGGCAAACCGTCAAAGTCATTGGCAAAGGTGATCTCACGCACCACCAGCACCACAACATTTGAGGTAAGCCTACATTCGGGCCGCCCTCATCAAATCAGAATCCATCTGGCATCCATCGGCCATCCCCTGGTAGGCGATCCTCTGTACGGCTTAACCGGCCAGCCTCTTGAAAATCTCCCCGGCCTCCCCGGCGATGGAGGATATTTCCTGCACGCCCAATATCTGAAATTCCACCACCCCATCACCGGAGAACAAATCAATCTTGAGGCAGCTTTGCCGTCCGGATTCTCATTGCATCAGTAGGTTCACAGCGCGAATCAAATCGGGGTGGCCCTTGAAACCTGCGTGATCCCGCCATTCCGAATCCTAACGAACCGAGTTTATTGCACTCCGACAATAGTAGTTATCACGTCTAATGCCGGAACGGCTGCTCTTGCGCTTCACGATTCAGAATGCCGCTATTTAGACGATTGATCCACACCTTCCCTGAACCCGCCTACCTGAGTGTTTGTGCGGCATAAGAGGATTTCGCACCAGCAGGAGAGCGCAGCCATCCTCGAAATACCATCCGCGAATCGATGCGATCCTCGGACGTGAATCTCTTAGATACCGACTGCTCAACGAAGGACCGTGTGCCGTGTGCGGCATGACCCTTATCGGCCCGGCGGATGCATCTCCCGGGAATTCATCGAGTGGAAAGCGTTGCTCCGATCCTTGGCGTTTTTCTCCAGGTTGCGGTAGAAGAGAGCGTAGTCGTAAGGATGGTATATCTGGGTGGTGGCGGCCATGGGCGCACTTTGTGGCGGATTGGTCAGGATGAGCGCGCCGTCCAGGAGATACGCGCCGGTGACTTGCGGAATCTCGGTTTGTACGGCAACCTGAGGCGGCATCAGCACTGTGCCCAGATTCATCGACGCCGGGGCGGTATCCGTGGATGTGCTCCAATGCATCAGCAACGGGTTGACACCAATCGCTCCGGGCCGAGCCATCGAACTCCTCGCCTGCGGGCCCTGGCTGTTGTAGCTGACGATGCATCCGGTTTGTGTCCCGGAATTGCACATCTCCAGGTGTGGGTAGGCATCCAAATCGTCCTGGGTCACAGCCCACCCGATCACGTATGCCGCCACCAACTTTCGCAGATAGGCAGGATTGCTCATCCGCCGCTCCAGCAGCCAAAGCAGCAGATTGGACCCCTGGCTATGGCCAGCCAGAATGAATGGCCGCCCGTTGTTCAAATTAGCCATGTAATAGTCAAAGGCGGCCTCGATATCCGAATACGCTACGCTTAGCGCACGCTCGGCCGTGGCAGGATCCGACATCAGCGCCTCCGGTAGTGCCGCTTGCCTGTAAAAGGGCGCGTAGATGTTGCACGACGCGGCGAACACGCTCACCTGCGTATTTGTGACAGCCGTAGCGTGGGTTTCCAGAATGGCGGCGGCGATAGTCTGATTCCAGACCGGGGGCTTGGTCGGGTCGTTCGGCGTCGTTGACATCACTCCGGTAGCCGGATTCACGTAATTCGGATCCTGAAACGTGGTGGTGTGGAAGAATAGAACATCCACTGGCCGGGCGTTGGGATCCTGGGGTTTGAACATCCAATACTTCTGCTGGCCGTAATCCGGGCGAGCCGTGGAGGTTTCGCCGACCGGCGTCCACTGGAGCACAGATGAAGTCTGCGCCTTGCCGGGACAAACCCCCATCATCATCATCAAAATCGTCATGCCTGCTACCAAGCTTCGAGGAATCGCGAGCGACTGGAGTGCTCGTTTCGACATAGACATTAAGAGGTTTCCTTTCCGCGCGATACTTTGCGCCTACCTCTCTTATCGGTAGAAAAATTGAAAAGATTATAGTGGAGTTTGTTCTGGTGCAGCGCTTAACGCTCCCCAACGGCGTTCGGGGAGATCCGTCCACGCTTTCCCCCGGACCGGACTTGGTGGGGTGAAGCCTGCCGCAACTGCAATTCCGGGTGGGACGGGCCATCGTTTTTTGTGGCCCGTCCTCACCTCTTCGAAGCGCGAGCAAGTGGCATATGACTTACAGAGCCCCGGCGCGCGATCCTGGTTTAAGATCAGTCTCGCCCGCGCAGTTTCCGGCAGCCCCGTTACCCCAGCCCAATGTCCGGACAGCAGCCGTCGGACGAGAGCGTCGATCGCGATACGCCTGACCAGGACCCCAGTCACCCAGCCACCAGGATCGGACGAATAGCCGGCCGCCACACCACCCAGACCGTCACAAACAACGAGCTAACCCCCGGAAGAATCCTGGTGATCGCTGGATGCGCCCATCAGCCGCTGAAATGTCTCATCGTCAGCCGAGTGAAGATCCACCCACTGTTCGTCCGTCATCCCCTTTCGCCAAGCGATCGTTGGCACAGCATCCGGCCCGACCGGATGCCGCAACTGCCAGGTATCGCTCAGTGCGACTTCCACAATCTTCTGCGCCACCACGCTCGGCGGCACCGGCGCAGTAGTCAGCGTCGCGGTGAACACGGCCACCATACGCGCCGTCTGCGGATATGCCGAGCTCCCCTTCCTGCTGATCCGTTGCGCCATCGCGGTATCGATGATGCCCGGCTCAATCAGCGCCACCCGCACGCCGAATGCCTTCATCTCGCAGGCCAGACCCTCGCTCAGAGCCTCCAAAGCCCACTTCGAGGCGCAATACGGTGTCGCCGGTGGTTGGCTGAAAGTTCCTGCTACCGAGCTGACATTGATGATGGTTCCAGTGCGACGTTCGCGCATCTGCGGCACTACTGATTTAATACAGCGCAAGACTCCAAAGTAATTGGTCTCCATCACCGTCCGGAAATCCTCGATGGACAGCTCTTCAATCGAGCCGAAGCATTCGATCCCGGCATTGTTCACCAGCACATCCACGGGGCCGTGCTGCGCCTGAATGGCAGCGATGCTCGCCCGTACGGAATCATCGCTGTCGACATCCATGGCGGTCACGCTGATCGGCAACTTCTCTTGCGCCGCAATTTCAGACAACTCAGGCGACTTCGATGGACTCCGCATCGTCGCATGCACTTGATACCCGGCACGCGCGAACCCAAGCGCCGTCTCGTATCCGATTCCTCTACTCGTGCCGGTGATAAGAACTGATCGCATCCCCATTTTCCTCGTCCCTCCTCCAGGATTGATCCGCCAATTGTACCTCGCTCCTTAGGACCATTCGGATCGTACTCTGAGCCAGCGACGTGCAATCTGGAACTAATGCGGCGTCGGCGCGGTCTGAACATTATCGGTTACAGGAGTATGGGTCGACAACGCAGCGAATGGCATATACATGTTTGTACAGTCGCCGATTGCCGATACCGTCCCGAAACGGCCAATCTACGCCAGTGCAAAGTCGGATGCCTTCTCGCCCTTCCTCGAACCCGACTTCTGGCAAGCATCGTTAGGACATCCGCGACTAGCGGGCCGGTTATTATGCGTGATACGTCAGGTTGATGCGACGAGGACTTCGCGGGAGTGATCCGGCATCGCGAGAGTTTGGTGGCTGAGTAGCCTGTCCCCCAAGGCGCCCTTAGCTCTCGAGCGAGTGCTGCCGCTCGGCGAACCCTCTGACAATCAGCCACACCGCCAGTGCCGCATACGCCGGCGCAAGCGGCATCGCCAATCGCGTCTCCGGCGGATATCCCCAGAGTCCGCGGAGGGTGACGCCGGCGATCTGGCCCACGGCGCCGAGCAGTCCCAACGCGGCTAACACGCGCGGGACCACCCGGAAGCGGTAGAGGAAGCTGTAGAGTAGGAAGATCCAGCAGCCGACAACCAGCAGGAACGAGTAGTGCGACCACTTTCGCAGTGCGCCGAGTGCGACTCCGACCGTCTGGAATAGCTGTGTGCTCGATGAGCCTGCCTCAGCATACGCTTGGCTCAGCGAGAGCATGGAGAGAAGGTGCGCGTTATCGGCAGCCTGCAGCGCGAAGCTGGCGATCGCCAGCGCCAGCAGCCAGTACGCTGCCGCAGAGCTGTACTGCCGGAACGTCTGGAGCGCTGCGCAACTGGCACCGATCGTCAGCGCGCTGCCGGCGAAAAGTAGCATCACGGCGGCGCGCACTTGGTTGGGGATCGTCGCTGCGCTCGCCAGGAAGCCCGGCGGCGACACCAACGGGTGCAACAGAATGAACGGTACGATCAGCCCGGCTGCAAGGTGCAATAGCAGCAGAACTCCGACGGTCCGGCCTGCGCTCTTTTCTAATGTCATCGCTCTCCCTGGTCCAACCCACGTTCAGGCGCGCCGAGCTCGAGTGGATGGGGCTTACACCGGCGCTCCGATACTTATACGGGGGTTGGAGATCAAAAGTTCCGACGCAACTGTCGTCCACTCGGAAGTAATCCACATGAGCGAGTCGTCGCCTATCGCTGATACCGTCCCGAAACGGCGTGTGGGAAGTCCCGGCCTGCCTGCTCATGCCTCTCGCGGTACGCTTCCCCCAACGGGACTCCGAGCCGGCTGCTCCGGCCACATTGACGACACCGGCGCTATTGGGCATGGTGAAAAGACTCCAGATCACGAGCCGGCTTATCGTTCCTAATCCGTCTCGGCTTCTCGCGGACGTCGTATCTGGGGAACGCGCCGGCGGGTGTACTGACGCATGTTGAGGCTGTTGACGCCTGCTTGCCGGTATAGTACGAATGTCGTAATATGGGGAGCGTATGATCCGTTCCTGCCGGGACAAGGATGCGCAGCGCCTACTGGAGCGGAAATTCAGCAGGCGCCTCCAGGCGATCGAGAAGTCCGCCCGTGTTCGACTGGAAGTCCTCGACGCCGTGACGTCGCTACATGACCTCGATTTACCGGGATTTTGGTTAGGGGCACTCAAGGGTAATAGGAAGGGACAGTACAGCATTCGGATCAACGACCAATACCGGATCTGTTTCAAGTGGCGAGGGGTGGATGCCCACGACGTGGAGATCGTCGACTATCACTAGAAAGGAATGAGATGGCGATTCAGAAATCAAAACGGCTTCAGCCGCTTCATCCTGGCGAGGTTCTCAAGGAATTGCTCACCGAAACGGGTTTGACCGTCAACGCGTTGGCCCTCGCTCTACGAGTCCCCGCAAACCGAATCGGCGGAATCGTCAAGGGGCGGCGGGGGATTACGGGGGACACCTCTCTACGATTGGCCCGTTATTTCGGAACATCCGCTCAGATGTGGATGAACCTGCAGGCGAAATACGACCTCGCAGTTGCCGAGGAAGTGGCAGCTGCCCGAATTCAGGAAGAAGTTCGTCCCCGTGTCGCGGCCTGACAGCGCCTCGCCCGGTCGGGTGGCATTTTTGGCAGGCATGGCGCCGCGCCGTGTTTTCCGGGGTGCTCACGTCCTCGAACGCCACATATTGCGCGGTAAGAAGACTGAAGCAGAATTGGCGCGAACATCTGGTTTAGGTTCCAGACACCTCTTTTGATCAAACAGGACAAGCCCCTTCTCTCTGCCGGGCGCCTGGTCCGAAGTTTCGTCCCCCTTCTCCCGAATCATCCCCGACCCGACTCGCCCCTAACCCGTCGATCCAAGAAGTATCCGCATCCCACCCCTTAATGCAAAAAAAATGCCGGCAGTGGAAAGGGAAACCACTGCCGGCGTGCTAACCCGGAACGCTAACCAGGCTAAAATCGGAAATTCGACAAAATCATGGGGCGGCCCGTCGAGCGCCGCCGAAACCTATTACGCAATCTGCTGGATTGACTCCGCGTGGTGCTTGGTATGCCTGCGCGCCGGAGCCTTCGCAACCGGCCGCTGTTCCACTTCCTGCAACACCAGGTGCAGTAACTCCTTCAGGCGCACGCGCCGGGCTTGCAACTCGGCCACGATCTGTTCACAAACGTTCTCCGCCTGGTCATCCTGCAGGTTCACCCGGCACGCCGGGCGCAGCAAGGCCGTCTTCTGCGATCTCGCCTTCGTCATGACTCGCCCCCTCCGAAGTCGCCGCCCTTGGATGTCAAGCACACCGTTCCTTCTGCCGGTATACTTCCACCGTATAGGCGGTGTCGCCCGGCATCCAATACACCGCCATCGTATGGCCAGCCAACAAACTTACTCCCAGCGGTTCGATGTGTTCGTCGTCCCTGCCTGCATTGGTATAAACCGCGCGCCCCGCAACCATGCTCCACTTCACCGCATGATTCACTCCGTTGCGCTGCGCTTCGCAGGCCGTGGCCATCAGTACGGAGAGCCAGATCGGTAGTGGCTCGCACGGCCGGGTTGCGTCCGGCAGCACGCTCCGGAAGGGCCTGGCGCCGGAATGAAGGCTGCTCCTGGCACGCGACGTCGCGGAATCACGATCGCCGTGAGTCGGGCTGGCCACGCTGCTCGTGGCCATCTCCCGCCGGGCGATGTGCAAGTGCTGGTGTTCCGCTGTCCGTGTTACCGCCAGTCTGTTATCGGTCTTCATTCCGTCCTTTTCTGCCCCGGGGCCGCCCCCGGGACATCCTCCGACACTCCAGGCCCTTGCCGTCGCTGTCACCTTCGGCACCACTGCCATGCGCGTGTTCTTGCCTTAGTTCTTCTTGGCAGCCAGCAGCGCCTGGTACAGGTTCAGTTCGCCCGCTCCCAATTCCTGGCCGATTGCCGTGGCATGAGACAAAGCCGCCGCCACCGTCTCATCGTCCTGCTTCTTCATGTCCAGCAACAGCGCCGCTGCCCCGGATACCAGCGGAGTACTGAATGACGTACCCCAAACCTGTGCGTAATGTTCCTGCGGATAAAGCGTGATCACGCCTTCTCCCGGCGCCGCCAGAGTCACCAGCGAGTTGCCGTAGTTGGAGAAGAGGCTGCGGATCATCTGGTTGTTCGTGGCCGCCACGCCCATCACGCTGCGGTAGGCAGCCGGCCATACCTGAATCGCCTGGCCGTCGTTCCCCGCCGATGCGATCAAAATCAAACCCTTGGACGCCGCGAAATCCAGCGCCTCACGCAACGCGGGCGAATCGTCCCTCACGCTGAAACTCATGTTGATCACATCCACGTCGTGATCCACCGCGTAGTAAATCGCATCCACAATTTGCGAGATCGTCGCACTGCCGTCAGCGCCGAATGCGCGCAGCGGCATGATCTTCGCCTTCGGAGCCACCAGGTGTACCAAGCCCGCCACCATCGTGCCGTGGCCATAGGCCGGATACTTCTTTCCGTCCAGAATCGGCGTGGTCTCCTGATCCAGAATCGGCGTGGTTTCCTGCTGCAGAATAATCGCCGAGCCGCCATCCAGAATCGGCGTCGTCTCCTGATCCAGAATCGGCGTCGTCTCCTGATCCAGAATCGGCGTCGTCTCCTGATTCAGATCGGCGATTTCCTGGCCCAGCGGCAGGTGGTGCACGAAATCCCAACCCGGAACCACCGAGCCGCGCAGTACCGAGTGCGTGAAATCGACACCCGTATCGATAATCGCCACCGTGCCCTTGCCGGTCGCCAGGTCATGCGCCTGGTCCATCTTGATGACATCGGTTGCCGGTTGCTCCACGTAGGCCGAGGCCGCCATGGTCGAGTAGTAGTGGATAAGAGTGCTGGAAAATCTCGTAGAACCCGCCGGCGCTCCTGCTGGATGCACCGGCCGCCCAGATTTGATTCCGGGCAGGCGGACGGGTTTTTCGGTTTCCGCCGCGCGCACCAGGGGATCGGTCCCCAATCCCCGCAACACACTGAGCGGGGAGACACCTCTGGACGCCAGCACGTACTGTCTCGATCCGGAGCCCGAAAGAGCCCTAACCACGGTCAAACCGTTCCGTTTGGCAATCGAATTGACGTCGCCGTTCACCTTTACCAGGTACCGGTCTTCCGCGAACGCTCCCAGAGCTGTGAGCGCGGCCAGGACGCCGAGACTCACCAAGTTGTGGAGTTTGCGTGACATGTCTGATTTCCCTTTTGCTGCTATCGCTGCTCTGCGCTACGCTTGTTCGGGGATGTCCGGCGCCGGGCCGCCGGTCGATCCTCCGTGAATTGTTTGAGAGGAACCTGTATGACCTTCAAATCCCGCAGCCCGATGCAAAGCTGCAGCTTGGACTGCTGCTCGTATTCCATCTGGAATTCGCCGAATCGGTTGCTCACCGTTTCAGCCACCACCTGCTTGCCGGCCCGCAGAGATACCGGCAGATTGCCCATCTCCGATTCGGGCTTGATGTGATTCGTGATCTGCCCGATTACCGCCGCCCGCTGCGACTTCAATTCCGGTTCGATCCGCACGTCCACCGAACACTCTCCGGCCCGGTACAATCCCTGCCAGCCCATCTGCCACGTGGAACGCAGTCCCACCGCGGCCGGCATCAGAAAACTGTCAAACACTAACTCGATGGGAAGCCGGCTGCCCCGCCTGGGACGCTGCGCTGTCCGTACCGGGAAGATCGCGCGCGCCAGCCGAACCATCGATTCGGGGACCTGGTCTTGCGCCATCGACACGCACGTTTCCGTCAATTTGCTGGTAAACTCCGCCAGTTCGCGGCACGTCGGACACCCAGTTGCTTGGTGCTGCTGCATCTCCGCCCGAACGGCGTCCGGCAAGAGCCCGCGTGTGAAATCCGCCCACTGATCGATCGCATAGTGCTTCATATCGTTACCTATGACTCCCGTTCGGTTGGTTGCCTGACGTGGCGCCATTATGCCCATTCCGATAACAGGGGTAACCACAAGTACTATTCGATATACCCTGATGTACTTTTTTTCGCTGCCCGCTCTTTCAACTTGAAGTCTAGTTAGTACCCGTCAATAGCCACAAGTCGACCAAAGAAAACCTGGTACCAACGCCGTCTGTGCGCTTACAGGTATTTCCCGACCAGAATAAACGGCGCCCAGTAGTAAGGATGCCGGTAGCGGCGGCGAATTTCCGCCATCGCCTCTCGAAGTGCTAGTGCCTTATTTTTGTTTGCTTTAAATGCCTCGTAGAAGAGCGCCATGAACTCCGCCGTGCTCTGGTCGTTGACGTCCCAAAGCGTGACCAGTACCGACTGCGAACCCGCATACAATAGCCCCCGTACCAGACCGAGCAGTTCGTCGCCCCCCACCACCATGTGGAGCCCGGTGCCGCACCCGCTCAGCGTCACCAGCTCGCAGGGAAGCTCTAACTGATACAAATCGAACAGGTTCAGCGGCCCGTCCCCCAGGCTGATGGAACTGAACATGGGGTTGTCCCGGCGGAACCAGCCATGGGTGGCAATATGTACAAATCGGCTCTCCGCCCCCCACTCCCGCAGTACTTTGGACGTCGCCTCCGGACCCAGATAAACCCGGCTGTCAGGCAGAACGTCAGCCACCGCCATCACTTCCTCCTCGATCTGCGGAGCTACCGGGTCGGGAATTCCCAGAATGAGGGATCCCCCGGTGGTCCGGCCCGGTTTGGTGGCGCACAAATTGTACACGCTCGCGCTGGGCGTATAGGAAACCGTGATCCGGTCGCCAAGCGGCACTCCCCGGCCATCGGGCAGCGCGTGAAAGGGCAGGTAATGCAGAAAATCGTGCGGCGCCACAATCAAATGCCCGGCCCGAGCGATCTCCCCGGCGATCGGTGCGATCAGCGCCTCGTGAAACTGCGCCAGGTGGGCGTTCGTGGCGTCCAGCAATTGCTGCTGGAACAGCTTCACGTAGTCCGCTCCCAGGCGGAATTTGGAGAGCTGGAAGCGCAGCAACTGCAGTTCCCGCCGCAGGTTCGCCACCGGCCCCGCAGGCACAATCTTTAAACTCTCCCGGGAGAGCAGGCAGGCGTAAAAACGCCCGCGCACCGCGTAATACTCCACCAGCAGCGCGCCTTCGGGCAGGGAAGCGCGAATGGTCTCGATCGGGATCGACCGGGCGCCCTGCAGGCTGGCATACTCCGCGTCCTCCACCCGCAAATTGGATAGCGATTCCACCAGCCGCTGTTCGCAGTCCCGGGCCGCGCGCCGCATCTTCACCAGTTGCGGCGCCATCAGGTTGGCCGCCCGCCCTTCCAGCAGCCGGATGGTACGGCTATGCCAGTTGAGCTCTCCGCGCAGCGCGTTCACCTGATCCACCAGCGCGCGTTCGGTCTTGCGCGAGGCCGGCAGCCCCTGCGAACGGAAGGCGATCAGGTCCGCCAGGCTGCGCGACTTGGCCTGCTCGATATAGCCGAAGGCGGTCTCCAGCGTCTCCGGCGTAGGCTCCCGTGTCAAACAAATGCGCACCAGCGCCTCGTAGACTTCCAGCTTGTCCTTGAGGAAAGCGATCTTCATCTCTTCGGCGCGCAGATGGCTGCGCAGGTTTTCCAGCTGCTCGTGCGCTTTCAAATACGCCTGATAGGCGTCTTCCCCGTGCCCCAGCGCCTCCTCGATCACGCCCAGCACATACCAGGCCTGGTAACTGTATGCCGGTGCTTCGGCCAGCCCCAGCCGCTCCAAAGCCGCCAGGCAAACCCGTTTGGCCTCCTCCGGCTGCCCCTGGTCCAGGTGGATCCGCGAGAGTAACAACTGGCACAGCACACTCTTGGTAAACAACGGCGAAGGACCGAAGAATTCCAGCGCCCGCATGCAGAGTTCCAGCGCCTCCTCCAGCCGGTGATCCAGATAGCAGACCAACGCCTCGTAAAGATCGATCGTGGCAATCCACGCGCGGTTGTTTTCCTGGTCGAACAGCCGGCGCGCCTTCTGGAATAACTCCGTCGCCACTGCCGTGTCGCCATGATGCGTCAGCGAGATCGCCAGATTGGTCTGCGCCTTGGCCGCCTCGTACCCCATGCCCAATTCGAGGAACGCCCGCTGCGCGCGCTCCGCCAGATGCGCGCCCTCCTCGCTCAGGTTCAGCTCGAGGTACATCTCCGATTGGTCCAGGTCGCACAGTGCTTCCCGGTAGGTATCGCCCAGCGCGCGGCAGTCTTCCCGCGCCGCCCGGTAGAGTTCGATGGACCTGGTATATTCGCCCCGCAGGTAGTAGAGATACGCAATGTTGTAATCGGCCACCGCCACCAGCACCGGCATCTGGTGCTCCACACAATAAGCGCGCGCTCGTTCGTAGGTGGCCAGCGCCTCGCCGAAATCGTTCATGCTGATCTGGCAGGTGGCCGTATTCTTCAGCGCAATGGCCACATCCTGCGGCTCCCCGATTTCGAGGAAGGCGCGATAGGCGCGCAGATAAAGTTCCAGCGCTTCCTCGAAACGGTCCTGCCGGTAGAGAATGTTGCCGACATTGGCATCCAGCCGCGCCAGCCGCAGGCGGTCGCCCAACTGCTCGAAAATCCCGCGCGCCTCCTGCGCGTACTCCAGCGCTTCGGGATAACGGCCCAGATAGATCAAACTCTGTAGCGAACTGCTCAGCGTGCGCCCGGCCTCCCGCGCATCACCCAACCGGCGGTAGATGCCTAGCGATTCCTGGTAAAGATCCACCGACGCTTCGTATTTGCGCTTGCGATAGGAAATGTGGCCCAGGGCGCGCAGTCCGGCGGCCCGCGAGGCGTCGTCGCCCAGACGCTCGGCCAGCAGGGCCGTCGCCCGCGCCATGCGTTCGGCCTGTTGCACATCCACGTGCAGCAGGCGTACCACTTCCTCGTAGAAGCGGATGACCGTGGCAGGCTCCCACAGGTTGGAGTGTGCCTGCAGCAGTTGGCGGCGGCGGCGCGGATTGGTTTCGCGCGCCAGTTTCTCCATCACGTCCTGTAAGACGGTGGACATAGGATTCAGCGGAATCAGAATCCCTTCTCTTCCAGCACTTTCCTCAAACGCTTCAGGCAGCGCCCCCGAATGAAACCGATCGAACCCGTCGCCAGGTTCAGCCGGCGGGCGACATCGTTATACGGCATCGGCGGGTGTTCGAAGAATAGCAATTCGATCATCTCCCGGCACCGCGGCGGCAAACCCGCAATGGCTTCGCGCACCGCCTGCTCGCGCTCCACCCCCGCCAGCACATCCGCGGAAATCGCGTGTTCGGCGGGCAGGTTCTCCATCTGGTCTTCGTCCAGATCGTTGGCGCGGTTCACCACCCGCTGCTTCCAGTGATAGCACTTGTTGGTCGTGACCCGGATCAGCCAGCCCTTCAAGGCTTCGGCATCGCGCAGGCGCGGCAGTTCATTAAAGAGATCCAGGCACACTGCCTGGAAGATATCGGCCGCATCCTGCGGCGGCGCTCCGTAACGCATCGGGATCGAGTAGATCAGGTTCTTGTAGCGCTCCAGCAGTGCGCTCCAGGCCCGTTCGTCGCCTGCCAGACACTCCGCGACAATCCTGGTGTTGCTCCACTCCTGGGTTGGCTGGCTCACGGTCTGGCCCCGGCACCGCGCCAGTACAACTGCTCCACGTTCCACAAAGTGTATGGCTCAATCAGCGCCGGACGGAAATTGGCGAGATTTCTCTTCGCGCCGGCCAGCAGATGCGGGCTCACCAGCGGCACGATGGGCTGATTTTCGACAATCAGCTCCTGCACGCGGTCGAACATGCGCTTCCGCTCCGCATAATTCGGCGTCACTAACTGCGCCTTCATCAGGCGGTCGATCTCCGCCTCCCACGGCGTCGCGGGCGTCTTCTGGTTCGGGTTCCAGAAGTGATTGGCCCCGCTCGAAAGCCACATCGGCAGGTCGGGGTTGGGGTCCGCATCCGCGCTGCCCAGCGACAGGATGCAGGCCTCGAAGTCGCGCGACTTCTGAATCCGGTCCAGCAGGCTGCCGAATTCCAGTTTGGTCACCGATACCCGTATCCCGAGCCCCTTCAGGTCGTCCTGAATCATCGCCGCAATCTGCACCCGTTCCGCGCTCGAATTGCTGACGATGATCGAGAATTCCACCGCCTGACCCGCCGCGTCGAGCAGCCCGCCCTCGCGATTCCATTTGAAACCGTCGGCGGTGAGCAAGCTCCGTGCGCGCTCCAAGTTGCGCACTGGTGCCGGTAGGCTGGTGTTGACCCAGTCCTTGTTGCCGGGCGACACCGGCCCGGCCAGCGCCGCGGCCCGCCCCAGGTAAACCAGCCGCACCATGGCATCGCGATCGATCGCCGCCGAGACCGCCTGACGGAACCCGCGGCGGCGCCACGCCTGGTGCGCCGGCAGCGAACGTGGCGCGCCCGCCGCCAACTCCGACAAATTGAAGAACAGGAAACTGTATTCCAGGCTGCTCCCGGCGCTCACCAGTTCCAGCCCCCGGCGCTCCCGCGCCTTCTCCAGGACGGCGAAGTTCCGCGCCCCCACCCGGCTGATGATGTCGCTGTCGCCCGCTTCGAAGCGCATCACCTGGTTGTCCTCGGTGCCCGAAAACAGAAAGGTCAGTTCGCTCAGGTAGGGCAGCGCCACCCCCGCCTCGTCCACCTTCCAGTAGTAGGGGTTGCGCTCCAGCGTGATGCGTTGCCCGGGTACGTACTCCTTAAAGCGGAAAGGGCCCAGACCGGCAATCTCCGAAGGCGGCGTGTTCAAACCCCACGCCTGTTTCAACTTGCCTTGTTTCCAGGCGGCTTCCAGCTTGTGCCGCGGCAGAATGAAAATGCCGTCGAAAATTCGGTCCGGCACCGAATAGGGCTGCGGCAGATCGAAGACTACCCGGTAATCCCCGAGTTTGCGCACCTGAATCGGCTTGCCGCCCAGCATCAGCAGCTCTCGCTGCGGAGAAAGTAACGATTCGTCCAAAATTACTCGTAGGGTAAAAAGTACATCTTCGGCGTCAAACGGGTGCCCGTCCGAAAACCGGATCCCGCTGCGGAGCTCTAACTCCCAGTGCAGCCTGTCCTTAGAGACCTTCCAGGACTTGGCTAGCGCCGCTTCCGTGGCCATGGTGGCCCGGTTGATGTGAATCAGGTCCGCCATCAAACGCTGCAGAACTTCCCGCGACCCCGAATCCGACGCGATTGCCCAATTCAAGGTTTTGGGCTCCGTGCGCTGCGCCGAAACCAGGCGTCCCCCGGCGATTCCGCGCAGTCCCGACACCACCAGACGGTCGTCCGCATGGGCGTGGAGGGTCCAAGCCAATGCAACCGAAAACAGGACTGTTTTGTGATTATTCACAAAGGTTTCCGAACAACCGAAAAGTAGTTTATCTGATTGTGAGCAATAAAGATATTAACCAAAGTACTGGTCAAAAAAACGTCAGTTCCTGGCCAGTCGGTACCAATGGGTCGCCCCTTATACGGAAGCTCCCGCCTCCCGGTTCCGGAAGCCACATCCGGTTCGCCCCGGTCCGCCAACAGCGGTCCGGCGCATACTAAATTTTCAGAGGGCGGGGCGTCTTAAAATGTCGGATTGCAAGCGTTCTCACTGCAACTCGCGTGCCAACTGGGTCTCGGAAAGAAGTTGCCCTTCACCAGCTACCCCCCGTTCGTCGGGTTGAGAAAAATCCCAGAGGTGTGTAAAGCAAGTTGCTTTACACTCCGGCCCCAATCAGAGGCGCGGCCGTTAAGGGAGCGCTCGTCGGCTGCTACCCAAGCAAAATCCCCGAAACCCTTATCCACCTGTGCGATGCCCCGCAGTCGTTAGCGGCGGTCGAGGGGTCGCGACTCACCACCCAGGTTGCCAACGCATCCGCCGTCCCCGCAGCCGCTAGCGGCGGTCCAGAAGTCGCGAGTCACCACCCAGGCCAACACATCCCGCCGTTCCCGCAGCCGCTAGCGGCGGTCGAGCAGCGTGTCAGCGAGGGTCAAATAGCCCAACACCAAGGGTACCGATGCCAGTCCCGGAGCCAGCATCCAGGCGTGTTCCACCAGGCTGTGATATTGCCGGGCATCGGCTAGCATATTGCCCCAGCTCGGCACCGGTTCGCCCACTCCCAGCCCCAGGAACGAGAGCGTGACTTCCGCCAGGATGTACTGCGGAATCAATACTGTAGCCTGAGTAAGCACGACGTTCCAGGTGAGCGGCAGCAGGTGGCGCCGCATCAGATAAGGCCCCCCCGCGCCGAAGCCCCTCGCCGCCTGCACGAAGCCGCTCTCCCGGGCGCTCAATACCACCCCGCGAATCAGCCGTGCCGGGCGCACCCACCCCACCGTTCCGATGATCGCCACCAACAGCAGAAATGCCTGCACAGGCGAAATACTCAGGGGTAGAAAGGCCCGCGCGCCCAGCAGGAAATACAGCCACGGCAGCGCCATGAACAACTCGCCTCCGCGCATTAGCCCTCGGTCTACCCATCCCCCATAGAAGCCCGCCAGCGTGCCGAACAGCAGCCCGAGACTGAGGGAAAGCAGGCTGGCGACCAGCCCGGTCAGCAGCGAGAGCCTCCCGCCATAAAGCACGCGCGAAAACACGTCCCGGCCCAGACCGTCGGTGCCGCACAGGAAGAGCCCGCCGGGAGCCTCCACATGCAACAGGCGGCCTCGCGAAAAGAACTGAATGAAATACATTCGGTCGTGCGACTCAACATATTGTCCGGATGGCAGTTCCTGGTATTGCCGGTAGACGAAGGGACGTCCGTGCAAGCTCCCCGCCGCGTCCCGGAAATGGACCCGCACCGGCGGAGCGTGCGGGAAGTCGCGATGCTGTTCGGCATAGTCGTACGGGGCCAGCCAGGGAGCCAGCAGAATGACCAGGTGAAGCGCGGCCAGGCAACCGAGTGTGAGGCGCAGCTTCATGAGGTGCGAATCCTCGGGTCGGCGCGGTAAAGCAGCAGGTCCGCCACCAGATTACCAGCGATCAGCAGCGTGGCCGAACTCATCACCACACCCAGCACCAGCGCAAAGTCGCGCGCGAAGATCGCCTCCAGGAAAAGCGGACCCAGTCCCGGCCAGCCCACCAGAACCTCCACCAGCAGGGAGGCGCTCAGCAGCGTGCCCAGCGAGAAGCCGAACAGGCTGATCAGCGGATTGAGCGCCGCGGGCAACAGGTGGCGGAACAACAGCCGCCCGCGCGGGATGCCCTGCGCCCGGGCGGCCAGGGCGAAGGGAGCGGCGGCGCAATCGCGGACGGCGGCCCGTACGTGGCGCACCAGGACGGGGAGCATGCCCAGCACCAGCACAACCACCGGCACGGCCATATGCTGCAACAGGTCGCGGAAACGTTCCGCCGCGGGCAGGCTTTCGCCCCCCGCCGAGTGCATGCCACCCACCGGCAGCCAGCCGGTTTTTAGGGCAATAAGTAGTAGTATAAGTGCCAATAAAATATCAGGAATAGCTAATAAAAATGAAAGTATGACTTTAACTATGGAATCGATCCACCGGCTGCGCGTGGAGGCGTTCCAGACGCCCAGCGGGATGGCCATCAGCCAGGCCAGCAGGGTGGCGGAAACGGTGAGGGTGAGAGTGCCTGGAATGCGCTGCGCCAGCAGGGTGCCGACCGAACTTTGGTAGGCCAGCGAGTAGCCGAATTCCCCGCGCGCCATCGAGCCCACCCATGCCGCGTAGCGGACCGGCAGTGGCCGGTCGAGCCCATACCGGGAGCGGAGCTGGTCGATCTGCGCCTGCGTCACGCCAGGCTCGAGGCGCATTTCCGAGAAGAAATCCCCCGGCGCCAAGGCAGCGAAGAGGAAGGAGCAGAGCGAAATCCCGGCCAGCAGCAGCAAACTGTGCGCCAAGCGCCGCAGCGCATACCTCATGTCGCACCACTTTCCAAGTCTCTTGCATTCAACATAATACCCGGCCGTCCATAATGCTGAGCTTGATCGACCACTGTGGGGCAGGCATTCCTGCCTGCCGCCGCCTTCAGGCGGCGCGAAGTCTCCGGGCAGCATCGCTCGCCTGCCATCTGTGTACAGGCGCCACTCAAGCCGCGCCGCCTTCCAGCACCCGAGCGGCAAATATCAGTTGACGCGTCCGCGGATGCTCCGGGTGGGCGGTCACCCTGCCAGCCTCCCCCACTTCCACAATCCGCCCCGCTTCCATCACCGCGATCTCGTCCGCCATCCCGGACACCAATCCGAGATCGTGGGAAATCAGCAGGTAGGCCACCCCGAGTCGCTGCTGCAATCCATCCAGAAGTTGACCGATCTGCCAGGCCAGCGAGGGGTCAAGCCCAGTGAAAGCTTCGTCCAGAATGACCACTCGGGGCTCGCTGACCAGGGCGCGCGCGATGGCCAGGCGCTGGCGCTCCCCACCCGAGAATTCGTGAGCCCGCTTGCCCAGCGCCGCCCTCGCGATGCCGGCCAGCTCCAGCGCGACAGCGGCGCGCTCGCGCCGTTCGGCCCCCGCCACCCCGCCCTGTATGACCAGCGGTTCCTCCACGATTTCCGACGCCGTGAAGCGCGGATTTAAACTCGCCCCGGGCTGCTGGAAGATCAGTTGGATCCGCGGCCGGTGAGTCGGGGCAAGCGCCGCTCCCTCGAAGCGGATCTCGCCGCCGGTAGGAGTTTCGAACTGAGCGAGGCAGCGCGCCAGCGTACTCTTCCCGCAGCCGGATTCCCCGATCAGCGCCAGCGTACGTCCCGCATCGAGGGTGAACGAGACGCCGGCCAGCGCCGTGTGGAGTTTGGTCGGCGGCCCGAACCAGCGCCGCCGGAACCAGCTCTTCTCCAGGTTGCGGACCTCCAGCAAGGGGTCAGCGGGCACGCGCCGCTCCTTCCACCAGACACCCTTCGTGCAGCGTCAGCGTCCGGCCCGCGGTGTGAGCGAGAGTGCCGGGATGGTGGCTGACGATCAGAAACGACGTCCCGAGCGTGTCCCGCAAATGCCGGAAGAGCGCCGCCAATTCGACCACGCGCGGCGCATCGAGAGCGGTGAACGGCTCGTCGGCGACGATCAGCTTGGGGCGGCAGGCCAGCGCCTGCGCAATGGTGACGCGCTGCCGTTCTCCGCCGGAGAGTTGGTGCGGGTAGGCCGCCAGAATGCGGCCTGGCTCGCCAATCCCCGCCAGCGCCAGCAGCGCGGCGGGGTCGCCCTCCGCCCGGTGCGCACGCAGTATTTCGGTAATCTGCCGGCGCACGGTCAGCACCGGGTTGAGCGCCAGCAGCGGGTCCTGGAAAATCAGCGCGATTTCCGCCCCGCGCACCCGTTCCAGTTCGTCTTCCCCGAGCGCTAGCAGATCGCGCCCGCCAAAAACAATCTGGCCGCCGGTGCGATATTTCTCCGGCGGCAGGAGCTTCAAAAGCGCTAGCGCCAGGGTGGTCTTTCCCGAGCCGGAATCGCCGCAGAGTCCTACGATGGCCGCTTCGGGAATTTCGAAGGAGATGCCGCGCACAATGGTTTGCGCGGGACGGCGCAGTTCAATCGAGAGGTCGCGAACGGCGAGCAGGGGCTCGGGCGGCATCGTCCTATTCTAGGACTTCCTGCACGGAATACCGCTACAACTCGACCCATTGAGCGCCTGGCGGCAGCGCTACCGGTTGCGGCGTCAAGCGCGGGATAAGGTGGACGAAAGTGTGGAAGCCGGCCTCCTCTCCGCGGGGAGCATCGACGAAACCGGCCTGAAAACCAGGCACCGCGATGTTCAGGGAAATGCGTTCCCGAAGTTCCGCCAACGCATCCCAAAGCGCGCGCTGTTCCACAATATCGAGATCGTAGAAGGTGGGAACATGGCGGCGAGGCGCAACGATCAGGTGGCAGGGACCGGCGGGCTCGGGATGCGGTATGGCCATGACGAGCGGCGTAGACAGCCACGCATCCTCCGGCACCAGCTGGCAAAACGTACAATCGAGCGAGCTCATGTGACATTCCCATGCTAACCGAGCGCGCCCCTGGTTGTCGGTATGCCTTGGGTTATCCCCTTTTCTGGCAAAGAGTGAATGAGGGCTGGTTACCTCTGCCGCCCAAGCGGCTCCTACCCAGGGCCGCTAGACGGTAGCGGAATCGACCTGCGCCTTCCAGTTTTCCAATGAGGAATGGATCGCCCGGCCGGCATACGCGCCGCGCAGCGCACGCAGATCGGGGAGCTTGCGGGCGCCAATGGCGTACCGCGCATAGCGGGGCTGTTGTTGGAGCGAAGCATCCGGCAGATAGACCGGTTCGCGCCGGAAATTCACCAGCGCCAGCCCTCGCGTGATGCGCGCGATCGCAGCGTCCAGCGGACCCTGGTAGCGGAAAAAGTAGGTCGCGCGGCCGGTGCCCGTCGTCGCCTCCCAGGCAACCAGATTGTTGCGCAGCGGATAGAAGTACCAGAAGAAAATCTGCGGCCCTTCGCCTTCCCCGGCGTTTTCCGGCGTAGACTCAACGGCCCCCTCGGCGGCATCGTCGGACTCCCCCTCCGCATCGGGATCGAGACCCGCCGTAAACTTGAACCCCACGAAAGGAGGCGCCACGGCGCGCGCCGCCAACTCCTCCAGATAGGGAGCGAGCGTCTCACCGACTGCCTTGCCGTGCATCGCCTCCGGCAGCCCGGGATGGATCGCCGCCAGCGTGGAGATGGCGCAACTGCGTCCCTCCGGCATCGCCTGCTGCAGCCGCTGCAGCGCGTCGGCGTTAAGGAAGGGGAACAAGCCGCGCAGCGCGGAGGCGGTATGCGTATGCAGCGCCTCGGTGGCGGTCCGCAGCTTGCCGAATGCCTCGTCCGTCTTGCGGGCCAGCTTGGAGAGCACCAGGCGCTCGCCGCCGGACTCCAGCACGATGCTGTAGGCCCCATCGTCGAAGTCGCAGGAATCGAGTTCCGCCAGGCGCCACTGCAGCGGCATTCCCGACTGCGGCAGAATCGCCAGATTGCTGCGAAAGAGGCGAAGCTCAGCCGGAACGCCGTTGGCTGCGCCCGTGTAGCGGTCGATCTCCTGCATGTCTTCCAGCAGCAGACACTGCACGGTGCGGTCGCGCCACGCCGCCAGCAGGTCCCCGGCCAGATGACTGAAGGCGGCGCCGAATTGTTGCAGCACCAGCGTCCGGCCGGTATAAAGGAAAAGTTGCAGGTCCCACTCGCCCGGCGCGATGCGGTCCACGTCTCCGAGATCGAAGGCGAGGGGCGTGCCGCCGGCGGGCGTGACGATGCATGCGCCGTCCTCGCCGATACTCACCTGGCACGGCCCTTGCTGGAGTGTCGCGCCCGCTTCGTCCAGATACTGAAACTTCCCGGAGTAGGCGGGCATCGCCTAGCCCATTTTATTGCCGCATTCGGGACAGAACTTGGTGCCGCCTTCGGCCACCGTGCCGCAGCGGTTGCATTCGTTCTTCGGGCGCAGCGCCTTGCCGCACTCGGGGCAGAATTTCGAACCCTGGGTATGCGCGCCGCAATGCGGACAGCCCGCCGTGGCTTCGGCCGTCAGGTTCATGCCCTTGGTGAGATCCACCTCTTGCAGCTTCTGCTTCATCTGCTCCACTTGCGTTTGCACCTGCGCGCTGGCCAGTTCGGTGTCGATATCGGGGGCGCAGTCGTAGCAGAGCATGCGCTTGGTATTCCAGCAGGTGGCCTGGCAAACCCAATGGGTGCACTTGGGGCACTGTTTGAAATGGGGCTTGGCCTCATCGATGCAGGCGCGGAAGGCGCTGTCGCGGCCCGCGCCCTGGGCGGCGCGTTCCATCTCGTAACTGGAATTGCCCACGTTGCCGAGGAAGCCTCCGAAGAGGCTGCCGACCGTGCGCAGGGCGCTGCCGGCCATGCCGATGGCCGACGCCTTGAACTCCGAGCGGAAGCCGTTGCCGCAGCGGTCGCAGAAGAACTCGAACTGGTAGCCCTTGTCGGTCGAGTGGTCGGTGTGGTTTCGAGTGAATTGAATCAGGCTCATGTTTTTGCGCGGGCACGTGAATGCCAAACACGGCCCTGAGGCACCATGATACTTGATTGCACGCGCCGTCAAAACGGATACTTTGGTCCGGACCTGAAATTTCCCCGGCGGAAGGCGAAGAAGAAGATCGCCAGCAGAGGCGGGCTGATTAGTATGGTCGTGTCTTTCAATGGAAGATTCCTTCGATTCGCGTTCCGCGGGGCCTCTATTGGCTGCCGCTTCCTTTGCCGGCCGCGGACGGTTGCTCGCGTTCTGCCGGCTCCGGCTCGAACTGGAGAAGGTCCCCAGGCTGGCACGAGAGCGCCTCACAGATCGCTTCGAGGGTCGAGAAGCGGATCGCGCGCGCCTTGCCGGTCTTGAGAATCGACAGGTTGGCCAGCGTCATGCCGACCCGCTCCGCGAGCTCGGTCAATGTCATCCGCCGGTCGTGCAGCAGGTCGTCGAGCTTGACGGCTATCGCCATGTCAGACGGTCCCTTCGAGGTCATCGCGCATGTGCGCCCCTTCGGCGAAAACGCGGGCCAGCAGGAAGGTGAGAATTACCGCCAGCCAGCCGTTGATCGAAAAGCCGGCATCGAGATCGACCGGATGCGCCGGACTCGACACCGCCTTGCCGATGGCGCCGATGACGATGCTTAGCACTTGCAGCGCCAGCAGCGCCCATGCGATTGCTTGTAAACGGTGCGCGTTCGCGGCCACGAAGGGGTCGCCCGCCCGCACCGTGAGAACCATCGCGAGCAGTTTCTTGAGGACGGTATAGTGCAGCGGGACCGCGGCGAGGCCCAGCACCGCCACTGCGCGCAGGCCCATGATCAGCCGCGTAGTTTCGGATGAAGGAGAAAGTTTGAAAGCCTCCATGATCCACCGCTCGTTCGGCGAGACCACGAGCAGGGCCAGGATCGCGGCGCCCATCAACCAGTTGAAGACGATGAGGGTCCGCAGCACAAAATGCGCTACCGGCAGCGCGGTGGAGGTTGAGGCTGAAGCTGGCGTTGTCATAATTGATCAGATCCTTATTGAATATCAATAACAGATTTATCGATTATCGTCAAGTAGCATATTGTAAAGCGATAAGGTGGAAGAGATTCGCCGATCGGAGAGCACAGCCAGTCGCTACCTTAACGAATTAGACTCTACGCGCTGCACTTTCTCAAATGGCATCAGGCGGGGGGAGCGAATCGGGAGGCGGAGCTCTCCTCATTTCGAACGTTGCAGGGAGAGCGGTAGGGCGGAAATCAGGGCCTCGGGATCGGCAGGACTGATGACGATAGGATGCGGCGAGCATTCGAGGCGGATGCACTTCTCGGTATCGGTCACATACCATGTCTGGGTCTCGGTGCCGTTCAGGAATCGGCCAAAATAGCCAAAGCAGGAGCCCACCGCCCAGATTCGGACCGCACCGCGTGTTTCGTCCGGGCTCATGATGCGCACCCGGCGAAGAGTAGTAAACGGGATTCGGACATCGCCGATCAGGCGCTGGACGATGAGGTGATTGCGTTCCATCCGGTAAGCTCTTGGCGCCCACGCCCAGATACCCAATAGGGTCATCAGCAGGATTCCCTTGACCACCCACTGCAAAGGAATTGTGGCGGGCATAAACAACGCCAAAGCCAGGACCAGCGCGCAGATGAGAGGAGTGAAGACGCGTAGCGGATTATCCCAAGGGGCGGCGAAGGTTATCGTTTCAGCGTGCATCGGTTCGACTCAGGATACAACGCGGCGCGGAGCGATTCCCCCAAACGTACCCCGCCGCTGGCCCGCCGGCGGCCTCCGCACCGGAAAATTTTGCGGCCGGACGTATGTACCGGGGGCGGGCGCGGCGCGCGTCAGGTAGATTTAATATGATGCGGTGGCTTGGCGGGAACGTTCTGGCGGTGGCGCTTGTGTGCAGCGCCGGCGCCTGGGGTCAATCGGAATTTTGGGGCGAGTTGAAGGCCGGCAAGTACTCGGTCGGCTTCCGCACGCTCTACCTGCAGGACGCGGCGCGCTCCTACGACACGGAGTATGCGCCCGCCGGCACGGCCGCCGTGAAAAAGCCGCGGCCCCTCTTCGTCGCCATCTGGTACCCCTCCACCACGCGCAACGATGCCGCCATCGAGCGCTCCATGATGTATCGCGACTACCTGCGCGCGATCTCCGTGGACTCGCCCTCCGCTGATTTTGCCGCGCGCCTGCGGCGTCATACCCGCGATGCGACGGTGGAGTACATGCTCGGCAAGGAATTCGACAAGCTCGGCGAGGAGGAGCGCGCGGAGTGGGAAGGCCTGCAGGCCACGCCGGTCTTCGCGGTCTCGAACGTTGCCCCGGCGCCCGGCAAATTCCCGGTGGTGATCCATCATCCGGGACTCGGTGGCAGCTACGAAGACAATGCAGTGGCGTGCGAATACCTGGCGAGCCATGGATATGTCGTCCTGAGCAGCGCCTATCAGGCGGCGGATTCCAGCCTGCTGAACATCACCAGCGACCTGGCCACCTCGCTGGAAGATCTCAACTTTCTGCTGCGCTACGCCGGCACCCTGCCCTATGCGGACGTCTCGAAGGTGGGCGCGATGGGCCATAGCTACGGCGCGCAGGCGATGCTCGGCTGGCGGGCGCAGCCCAATTCGGCGGTGGACGCGGTGGTGTTTCTGGATTCGACCGTGGTCTACCAGCCGCTCGACGAGTTCCCGGGCTTTAAGGCGGCGCTGGAGCAGAATCGCAAATCCGCAGCGCCGGTGCTGTTCGTGGCCGACGCGCGCAGGCAGCCTCGCTTCGAAACCTTCGACCCGTACTTGGGCTACGCGCCACGCTACGAAGCCACCGTGGAGGGCCTGGAGCATAACGATTTCGTGAGTCAGGGAGCTATACGGAAGAGCGAGGCGGTGCGCAAGAATTATGAGTCGGTGTGCCGCGTGATGGTGCAGTTTTTCGACGCGCATCTGAAGGGCGATGCCGGCGCGCGGGCGGCGCTGCGCAGCGCGGGTGGACCGCTTGTCGTGAAGTACAAGGAAGGGCGCGACGTGCCCCCGACGGGCGCCCAGATCGCGCAGTTGTACACCAGCGAAGCTCCGCGCAATCTGCAGGTTTTGAACGGCCTGGTGCAGTCGATTGATGCGGAGCTGTTGAGCGAAGCGGCGGACCTGCTGGACGAGCAGGGGAAGAGCAGGGAATCGATCGGTCTCCTGACGTGGGCGGTGTCGCGAATGCCGAAATCGGCATTGCTGCGCGCGGCGCTCGGGGAGAGTGCGGCCACGATGGGGGATAAGTCGGGGGCGCGCAAACACTTCGAGACAGCGCTGGAGTTAATGCCGGACGATCACACGCTCGAAGCTAGTGAGAAGCTCATGCTGAGTAAGAAGATCGAAACAGCAATCCTCGCGCTGCGTAAGTGAGCGGTGTGGCGGGAACTACTTACTAACTATCGGTAAGTTGCGCCGGTAGATGCCGGTATCTTAGTTGCATCATCCAATGCTTTATCACTGCGAGGCGGGTGAGGACAGACGACAAAAACCATTGCCTGTCCAAGCCTCTCCCACCATTCGCAGGACCGCCAGGTGTCTTCTGAGCAACGCCGATTGACGAGATAGTTTGCGTGACGCTTCGCCGGCATCTTATGCAACCGGTCTAAGCTGTCAGGACCAACTTAGTCCTGTTCGCGGCAGGCTGTTCCCAAGCCTTGTATTTAAGAGTACAAACTCTGCTATTATCATTGATCCATGAAACTGCGAATCGCACATACTCACTACCTCGTGCTCCTGTTCGTGACAATGACTCTGTTGACGCCGGGTGTGGCGTTTGCTCAGGTCGGGACAGGCAGCCAGTTGACATGCACCGTCAACGCACCAGTGGCTCCCAACTTGCGAAGCGAAGGCAACACGGAGCGAGTTGGGGACATCGCGATTTCCTGCTCGGGCGGGTTGGCGCCGGTGCTGGGCGCACCCATTCCGACGGTCAATATCGCAGTTTTCTTTAATACCACGGTCACCAGCCGGCTATTGCCGGTGGAGGGCGTTTCCAATCAGATCTCGGAGGCGCTGCTTTTGATCGACGAGCCGGGCTCCGGATTACCCCCGGCGGTGCCGGGCTTTGGTTCTGCTGCCCCGCTGAGCGTTTGTGCCACGCCGCTGACAGGATGCCTGGAATATGTATCGCGGCCTGCCGGAAGTAGCATTGCAGTGGCCACGGATACTCCACAGGGAACTGCCGCCACCACGCCCGGCAAGAACGTTTTCCAGGGCGTAGTCGCCGGAAATTCGGTGGTGTTTTACGGAGTGCCGGTGCTGGCACCAGGCAGTGGTACGCGGGTCTTCCGCATTACGAATGTTCGTCTGAATGCGAATGCGCTGGCAATCGCCGATGACTCCGCGGCGCCCGTACCAGCGTCCCTATCGATCTCCCCCGGCTTGCTGTGGCTTTCGAGCGCCACAGCCACCGTCGCGGTTGTGGCCAATAGTCTGGCCGCTTCGGTTGGCAGTCCCGTGGCGTGCGGCGCCTGCACCAGCGTGACGGTAAACCCGCTGGCCACATTATCGTTCCAGGAGAAGTATGTCAACGCTTTAAAGACCCGCGTAATGGCGGTGGATAATATCGCCTACGCCGGCCAGAATGGCACTCCGGGCTCGAACGGGTTCGCCGCGCAGAACATCCCGGGCTTAGTTTTCGAGTCCGAGTCGGGCTTCGTCACCCCGGTTGGCGCGGGGCAGACCGCCGGGCTGGCGGAATCCGGCACGCGCTTGCGAGCGCTGTTTAACAATATTCCGGCCGGAGTCCGGCTGCTGGTCTCGGTGGTGAATCTCGACGCGAACGGCTTGCCGGTAGCGGCCCCGGCTGTTCCGGGCGGGAGCGCCGCGAACATAGGCAACACCGGATACGCGCGCTTGACTTCGACCGAAACGGGCGCGTTCAATGCCGTTGCCGCGCAGGGCACCCTGGGCCCCGGTGGGATCCCACTGCAGGAGATCACGGTGGCCAACGGTTCGGCTGCCGCAGTGTGGGAAGTCATCAACACGAATCCGCATGCGATCGAGAATCTCCGGTTCGAGGTCTTCACTTATTCACCGTCCGGGAATTCCGTGGACGGGATTGCGGCGAATCTGAGTTACGCGCCTGCCCCGCCGAGTGTCCCGGCAGGGAGCAGCGCGCAGGCATCGGCGGAGCTGCCCATTCCCCGGTTCGCGGCGGACGCGGCCGCCGCAAGACCTTTCAATCTGCCGAATCTGCGCCTTACCAAGCAGCACACCGGAGCGTTTACTCAAGGACAGTTAGGCGCGGTTTACCAGTTGACCGTCGCCAATGACTCCCCTTGGAGTACGGATGGTTCCGCGGTGACGGTGACGGATACGATGCCTTCTGGCATGGCGGCAACCGCCATCAGCGGGGCTGGTTGGACCTGCACCCTTGGCACGCTGTCGTGCACGCGCAGCGGTGTTTTGGCGGGCGGCGCGAGTTATCCCGCTATCACGGTGACCGTGAATATTGCGGTGAATGCGGGTTCCCCGCTGGTGAACCATTCGAGCGTAAACGGCGGCGGATCGGCGGCGGCGAGCGTCGACGACGTGACCACCATACAGTCCGACGGCGTGAACACCGGAAGCGTGGGGCCGAACTGGATGGAGATCAACTGCCCGAATCAAGCGATCGCCGGCAGCTTTGTTTCCTGTTCCGTGAGTTTGCGTGTGAGTTCAACGGAATTGGACGCTTATGGGTTCAGCGCAACAGTGACGCCGAGGGGCGTGGCGCCTGGATTGACGACAGGACAACTGAGTTTCACCGACTGGATGGGGGGCGCTGTAAAGGCCACGGATGGCACCCGTGATTCGATCAACGTGTCGTGGACCAACGCGCCTGTTGGGTACACGCTAGCTCTTGGAACGATTGGGTTCGCCATGCCCGCGGCGGCGCTCCCCGGTCAAGCCTATACATTCACCATCACGAGAGCAAACGCCTCTTCTCATGGGAGTCCGGTGGCGATCTCGGCGGGCTTGCCAGCCATTATCGCGATTCCGGCTCCGGGACGACCCAGTTGCAACAGCAACGTAACGGTGACTCCGGCGCTTCGCGCGGAAGGGCAGACCGAGATGACAGGCCAAATCACAGTTTTCTGCAACGGGGGTACGGCGCCGGAGGTGGGCTCGGGGATTCCGCAGGCCGATTTCACGATCTCGTACAATGTGCCGGTGACCAGCCGTCTGCTGCCGCAGGCGGGCGTGCCGAACGCCTCGGAAGCGCTCTTGATCATAGACGAGCCCGGTTCCGGTCTGTCTCCCGTGGTTCCAGGCTTCGGACCCGCGGCTCCGCAAGGCCTCTGTGCAACGCCCGCAACGGGGTGCATCGAATATGTGTCCACCAGGGAGGGCAGCACGGTTCCAGTCGCTACCGACACTCCGCAGGGATCTTCGGCGACCACGCCCGGTAAGAACGTATTTCAGGGAGTGGTTTCGGGCAACTCGGTGACCTTTTACGGAGTTCCGGTCCTGCCCCATGCCGATGGCGGCGCGCGCGTTTTCCGGGTGGTCAACGTTCGGGTGAACGCCAGTGTGATGCAGCCTGAGCTCTACGGAGGTTCGCCGGTGAAGTTTACCGTCTCCATGACTGGCAGCGCTGTGTTGAACTTCCCCGAAATGGCCGTGGGATTCGTTACCCCTGGCATGAGCAGTTCGGCCACTGCCGCCGGCACCCTGAGCCAGTGCAGCAGCCAGACGCTCACACCCGCCGGCCGCCTTTCCTTCAGCGAGAACCGCGTAACGTCCTTCAAGACCCGGGTGCAGGCGACGGCGAATACGGCCTATGCCGGACAGAGTGGAACTCCCGCACAAAACGTTCCCGGAGCGATTTACAACTCGGAATCGGATTTCGTCTTGCCTGTGGCGACCGGGCAGACCGCGGGGCTCTCGGATTTCGGTACGCGCCTGAAGGCGCAGTTCCAGGTTCCGGCCGGAGTGCACGTGTTTGTTTCCGTGGCCAACGTGCAGAATTTTGGCCTGCCGGCGGCCGCGCCCGCGGTAGTTGGCGGAAGCGCCGCCAATGCTAACCAAGCTGGCGCCTATCTAGGCTATGCGCAACTGACAGTGAGTGAGACGGGCGCGTTCAGCGCGGTCCCCTCCACCGCTTCGGCCGGCAGTGTGCAGGTTGTGGAGCTTCCCGTGACGAACGGCGTCGCCACGGCCGTTTGGGAAGTGATCAATACCAATCCGAGTACGCCTGACAGCATGCAGTTCGGAGTCTTCACCAGTTACACGTCGGATCCGGCGCAGAATCTACCGGCGCCGGGCGTTACGGCCGTGAATTTGAGCCTCGCCTCGGCGCCGCCGGGTTTCAGTTCGGTAGCGGGTGCGGCGGCATCGGGCACGCTGCCGGTTCCGCGCTTCCTCGCGGATTCTTCGAGTGCCACCAGTCTGTTCTCTATCAGCAGTTGCGTGCCGACAGTGCCCCCTGAGCCCCCTGTGCCCACAGTGGCGCCCACCGCGACGGCACTCGACGTGTCGCCGATGGGCGGCGCAAATCAATTCAGCCTGACGGCGACGGTGACCACCGCTGTCAGCGGGGTGGGCAATCCGGTGGGGACGGTGACGTTCTACGACAACGCCAGCGCGATCGGTGGGAGCACGACGACCTTAACGCCGGCGGCGACTGCAACCGTCTTGACGAGTCTGGCAGCCGGGTCCCATAGGATCACCGCGATCTTCACGCCCGCGGGCGCGCCGTTCACCGGCAGCGCGTCGCCAGAGGTGTTGGTTTCGTTCGGTAAGACCAGCGCCACGATGGAGATCACCAGCAACCGCTATCCTTCGTTCGCCGGACAGGCAGTCACGTTCACGGCGGAAGTGACGGGCGTTTCGACTCCCACGGGGAGCGTGCAGTTTGCCGACGGGAGCCAACCGCTGGGGAGCGCCACCATGGTTGGCGGCCGCGCCAGCGTGACGGCGACGCTGACCACGGTGGGCGTGCACGACATCTTCGCGACGTATGCGGGCGATGTCAGAAATGGCGAGGTATCCGCGAGATTCGGCCAGCGGGTGGAGCGAGTTATCGACACGTTAGGTCTGGCGAGCAGCGCGCTGAGCGTCAATTTCGGACAGCCGGTGACGCTGACCGCGACCCTGGGGCCACAGGCTCCTCCGAGTGTGGCGGCGGCGACCGGTACCGTGCAGTTCCAGGAGGGCACGGCGGTGATTGGCACCGCGCCACTGGCGGCTGGAGTGGCGAAGCTGACGCTGGCGAATCTGTTGCCGGGAGCGCATAAGATCTTCGCGCAGTATAGCGGCGACACAAGCTGGTATGGCTCGCGGTCCGAGGCGGTGACGGTGACGGTGGGCATCGCGGCGGTGACTGTCACGCTGATTCCGGCGGCCACCATGGCCGGGATCGAGTTCTCGGCGGCGCTGACGCCTGCGATGAGCGCAGGCAGCGTGGAATTCGTGGACACCACGGACGGCACAACGCTGGGCAGCGGGCGGCCGGCAAGCGGGCCGGTGGGGTTGGCGATTGCGGCCGGGGATGCCGCGAAGATCGCGGGACATACCATTAAAGCGGTGTATTCGGGCAGCGGCGGATTCGCGGGAGGTACTTCGAATCTGGTGGTGCTGCCGGCGTTGCGCAACAGCGCGGGCGGAGATTCGCTGACGTTCGCACCGGATGAACTGGTGACTCTGTTCGGCAGTCAGTTGGGCGACGCGCCGCAGGCAGCAGAGGCTAACGCGCTGCCGCGGACGCTGGGTGGCTTGCGAGTGAATGTCACCGACGCGTCGGGGGCGGTGCTGGCGAGCGAAATGACTTACGTTTCCGTGTCGCAGATCAATTTCATCATCCCGCCGGGAGTGGCCAACGGCGCGGCGCTGGTGACGGTGCTGCGAAACGGTGTGGTGATCGCGGCCATTCCGGTAAAGCTCGGGCGCGTGGCGCCGGGCGTCTTCGGCAGTCCGCAGATTGCCCGCACCCCGGCAGGTGACGTGTACCTGGTGCTGTACGCCACGGGGATCCGCAACGCGTCGGGCAGATCGGGAGTGACGTGCACGGTGACTGGCAGGTCGCTGGCAGTGGCGTTCGCCGGGCCGCAGGGGGATTTTGCCGGACTCGATCAGGTGAACGTCCTGTTGCCGGCGGACCTGCGCGGTACGCTGAGCGTATCGCTGACGGTGGACGGAGTGACCTCTAATAGCGTCAGTGTGAGCGTTCAGTAGCAGGAGTTGGCGCTCGTTCGAAGCACGGGGTTTGATTGATGCGGCCGGGCATATAGGTCTGGCCGCAGGGGACCCGGCCGCGACTGGCGCAGCTTCGATTACGCGCGTGCCAGCCGCCGGGGCAACTCGCCCACGCGCCTGCCACGCGCCGCGTGGCGCAACTCGCTCACGCCTAGCCGGCGCCGCGGGCAACTCGATCACGCGCCTGCCACGCGCCCGGGCTGGCGCGATGCAACTCGCTCACGCCTGGCCGGCGCCGCGGGCAACTCGGTCACGCGCCTGCCACGACGGGCTACTTTTTCTTGAGCGCTTCCAACTCTTCGAGTGTGCGCGGCCAGTCCTCTCGGAGCAGGCGGGAGAGGGCGCGGTCGGCGAGGAGACGCCCGCCTGTCTGGCATACGGGACAGTAATTCGTCTCATTGGCCGCGTAGCGTATGCGCTGTATGCGCGAGCCGCAGCGGGGGCATGGTTCGCCGTACTTGCCGTGGGCGGCCATTTCCGGGCGGAAGGCCGTCACCTTCGCGGGGAAGTTGCCCTTGGTCTCCGCGCGCAAACGGTCCGTCCATTCGCGCAGGATTTCCTGTACCGCGGTGTGCAGTTGCAGGATGGCCTCGCCGGGGAGTTTCTGCGTCAGCGCCACGGGACTCAGGCGCGCGCGATGCAGGATCTCGTCGGAGTAGGCATTGCCGATGCCGCTGAAGAGGCGCGGGTCGGTGAGCGCGCGCTTCAGGGTGTGATTTTCGCTTTGCAGGGCGGCGGCGAATTCGGTGGCCGTGCAACTCAGAGGTTCCAGCCCGGCTGCCTCGGGGGCCGCGTCCAGCACGTGGATCTGCGCGCGGTGCTGGGTGCCGGCCTCGGTTAAGGTCAGGGTGCCGGTATCGAACTCGAAGGTGGCGAGCGCGGCGCGCCTGCTGTTCCAGTGCAGGCGGCCCGCGATCATCAGGTGGATGGCCAGCCAGAGCCCGTGATCGAAGCCGAAGGCGATGCGCTTGCCGGCGCGGCGAATCTCAGTTACGTGTTGGCCCGGCAGGGCGTCGAGCGGCGGATCGACTGTGCGCAGCAGGAACGGCCCGCGCAGGGTGGCTTGGCGGAGCACCGCGCCGGTGATGCGGGCGCGCAGGGCTTCCACGTAGAGTTCGACGTCAGGTAATTCAGGCACCTGGACTCCGATTTTAGCGCGCGTGAATCGGGCGCTGCGCGCGGCGCAGGGTAGATCCTTGCCAGGGCGCTACGTCGTGTGGGTGCCGTCGCGGGCGGGCGCGCAGGGCTTCCACGTAGAGTTCGACGTCAGGTAATTCAGGCACCTGGACTCCGATTTTAGCGCGCGTGAATGAGGCGCCGCGCGCGGCGTATCATAAATCATTGCCATGTCACTACGTCGTGTGGGTGCTGTCGCCGCCATTGCCGGGAGTGTGTTGTGTGGGATTGGGTGGCTGCTCTCCGCGCCGCTGACGCGCGCGGAAGAGGAGCGGCTTTGGCAGTTGCGCAATCTGGGTAAGGCGCTGTACGAGAACCCCACTACGCAGAAGCAGGCGGTGGAGCAGTTCCGGCGGGCGCGCGACCTGGCGCCGCAATCGGCGCGCGAAGTGCTGAATTATGGGTTGTCGCTGCTGCGCGCGGGCGACGCGCCGGGGGGCATCGCGCAGTTGGAAAAAGCGCAGAAGCTGGATCCGAAACTGCCGCACACCTGGTTCAATCTGGGCATCGCTTTCAAGCGGCAGGCGGACTTCGACAAGGCGACGACGCAGCTTCAGGAGATGGCGCGCCTGACGCCGGGCGACGCGGTGACGCACTACCAGTTGGGCGCGCTGCACAAACTGGCCAACGACAATGCCGCGGCGGTGCGCGAATTCGAGAAGGCGCGTGAACTGAATCCACGTATGGCCGCGCCGCACTTCCAACTCTATGGACTTTACAGGCAGGCCGAGCGCACCGAAGACGCGGCCAAAGAGCTGGAGATTTTTCAGGATTTGAAGAAGCAGCAGGAAGGCGCGGCGGTGCCCGAAGACATGGAGTGGAACGTGTACGCGGAGATTTACGACGCGCCGCCGCCCGCGGTTCCAGCGGCGGCAAAATCGGCGGCAATATTTCGCGAGCGGAAGCTGGCTATGGGCGTGAGCGGAGTGGTTGCGATGGGCACGGATTTGATCGCGTGGGGCGGCGGGAAAGCGACGCTCT
>JBDTMZ010000007.1:0-51833 GCA_039934035.1 Candidatus Solibacter sp.
CGCATCGTAAAATACGGCACCAGAATCCGCGTGTCGTCCTGCCCTGGCAGCGAGGCCGCGGGCCGGTCCATCACGCCGATTACCTGGAGTTCGTGCCCGTCCACGGTGATCGGTTTGCCGATCGGATCTTCATTGGCGAACAGCTGCTTCTGCACGTCCTCACCGATCACAACGATCGGCATGTGGTGGAAGTTTTCCTGATCGGTAAAGAAGCGGCCGACCTTCATTGTGGTGCCGCCGGCGGCATAACCTTCTTCCGTGCCCGCCAGTTGGATGTTGTACAGGTCGTTACCCTTGTATTTGGCGCTACGCACTCCGCCGGGCGGGAAGAGGTACGGGCTCACGTGCTCCACCGATGTGCACCGCTCGGCAATGGCACGCGCATTCTCCAGCGTGAGCGGCGCACGCCGGCGCTCTTCGCGCGTAGAATTGCCCATCGCCGCGGTCTTCGTCACGATCACGGTATTGGGCCCGAAACTGCGCAAGATATTGGTAATGGCGCCGTCCAGTCCCGCGATGATGGAACCAACGCCGATCACCGCGCCGGTGCCAATGATGACGCCGAGCACCGTGAGGAAAGAGCGCATCTTGTGCCCGCGTATGGTATCGAGCGCCAGGCGCACGCCGTTAACGATCGAGAATACGGTCACTTCTCTGCCCTCAAGGCTTCAATCGGATCCAACTGCGCGGCGCGCTGTGCCGGGTAGATTCCGAAGAACAAACCCACCACGGTAGAGAGCGTGACTCCCACAATCACGGCCGTAATTGGCACGGACATAGGCACCGGCGTCAGGGTCCGCACCAACACCGCCACAATCCACGCGATCAGCACTCCGATCACGCCCCCGGTCGCGGATAGCAACGCGGACTCCACCAGAAACTGATTCAGGATGTCGCGCCGACGCGCACCGACCGATTTTCGAATGCCGATTTCGTGCGTACGCTCGGTGACCACCGCCAGCATGATGTTCATGATCACCACGCCACCTACCACCAGAAACACCGAAACCACACCCACCGCGGTAGCGGCGATCGCACCGGTCAACTGGTTCCAGAAATTCAGCAGGGCGTCCGAGGTGAGCATCGAGAACGTGTCGTCTTCTTTGGGACCGAGGTGCCGGAAGGCGCGCAGCAGCATGCGCGATTCCTCCTGAGCCTGAATCAGGTGATCGTGATCCATCGCCGTCCCGGCAAAACTCATTCCGTTGCGCGATCCCCAGATCTTAAAGTAGGTATTGACGGGAATGATCAGAAAGTTGTCCTGCGACTGGCCAAATACCGAGCCCTTTGCCTTGGCGACCCCAACTACTTCGAACGGCAGGCCGTCGGCCGTAATCGTCTGACCGATGGGTGAAGCGCCAGCGAAAAACTTGTCCTTAATGTCGTGACCGATGAAGGCGACACTCATATGCCGTCCGTTCTCGATTTCCGAAAGGAAGCGTCCCTCTTCGGCTTCCAGGTTGGTGATCACCGCGATATTCGGCGTCGCGCCCTGGAGGCCGACTCCTTCGGACGTCTCCGTAGCGCGATGTACCGTAACGCTGCGCCCGGCCACGATGCCGAGTTCCTTCGTCAGCGTGGTCCGTTCCCTGAGGAATTCGTATTCTTCGCGCGACAATTGCGGATTACGGCGCAGCATCTCCAGGTACTTTTTGGGATCGAAGCCCATCATCACGATGCGCTGCACACGGTATCCATCGGCTCCCATGCTCGAGGCGTTTTGCGTGATGTAAACGTCCATGCCGGAGATCACGGACATGACCGCGATCAACGTGGTGGTGGCCAGAATGATTCCGAGCAAGGTAAGAAAGCTACGCAGTTTGCTACCGCGGAGCGCGTGGAGGGCACTCTTCACCGCCTCCCAAAATGACGCATGGGAATTCATTCAGATCTTAGACGAGCGGCCCGGGTTTTTATTAGCGGACAATCGACTCAATCCACTCCATTATCACTCCATCCAGCCACAGGCGATGCGGCGAGCGCCCGATGAAGCCAAGGTGCCCGCCGAACTCGGTTGCCACCAGGCGGATCCAGGGATTGGCGCGCAGCTCCTGGCTCTCGTAGATAGAGAACGGCACGAACGTGTCGTCCTTCGCCTGGATCATCAAAGCCGGCAGCCGGAGACCCGGCAAATATTGGATGGCGGACTGCGTCCGGTAATAGTTCTCCGCGTCACCGAACCCAAAGGAGGGCGCCGTGAAGCGATCGTCCAATTCCAACACGCTACGCAGTCCGGCGAACTCGCCGGGCGAATAACGGCCCGTGGCGCACAGCCGCTGGCGCATCGCGCGGACGAAACGCGCCTCGTAGAACCGGTTGTCCGGCTGGGCGATTCGCTGCGAACAGGCCGCCAGGTCCAGTGGCGCCGATACGCTGCACACACCCTGGATGACGTCTGCCGCACGCTCGCCCAGCTCTCCTGCCAGTTTCAGCACGACGTTGCCGCCCAGCGAGAACCCCGCCAGAAACGCCGGCGCGCTCCCGTTGCCGCGGAATTCACGCAACACCGCCAGCAGGTCGCTGGTCAGTCCGGCGTGGTACAGCGTGGGGCACAGATGCTCCGTGCCGCCGCATGTGCGCATGTGAAAACGATGCGCCGCGAAACCCGCCCGCAAGGCTGCCGCGCTCAAGCCCCGTATATAGCTGGAGTCGCCCGACCCTTCGAGCCCATGCACCATGAACAGCTCGCCACGCACTTTACCCCGGGGCCGCTGCGAACACACCAGCACCTGCACGTCGGGCTCGGTGCGGTATAGGCGGCGCTCCAAGGGAAACTCCGCCGTCAGGTCGGGGCGCCGCCAGACGTGAGCGGCAACGGTCTGCAGATGCGGACTGCGGAAGAGCGGCTTAAAAGGAATCATCGGCCCACAAACCTGTAGTATAGAAGACACCCGTGCGACATTCCTTTCTGCTCCTGATTCTCGCCGCACTCCCGTGGAGTGCGACTGCCGGCGAAAGCTCGCGCCCCTCGCCCGCCTACACTATTCAACGGCTGGGCGCTCCGGCGATCACGCTCGCGCAGTATCGCGGCAAGATCGTCGCGCTGGCATTCATCCATACGACTTGCACGCACTGCCAGCAATTGACGACGGAACTCAACCTCCTCGCCAAGGACTACACGCCGCGCGGCGTGCAATTCCTGGAGTGCGCCTTTAACGAGGACGCGGCGAGCGCTCTGCCCGGGTTCCTGCAGCGCTATTCGCCGCCATTTCCGGTGGGCTACGGTACCCCCGCCTCAGTGATGGCCTACCTGCAGCGCACGATTACGGACCCACGCCCGATGTACGTGCCGCAGATGGTGTTTCTCGACCGTGCCGGCGTGATCCGTGCGGAGTTTCCAGGCGAGGACCCGTTCTTCCAGGACGCCCCGGCCAACATTCGCGCGCAGTTGGACAAAATGCTGAAAGCGGCGCCCGCGACG
Organism: Candidatus Solibacter sp.; assembly: GCA_039934035.1. GTDB lineage: Bacteria > Acidobacteriota > Terriglobia > Bryobacterales > Bryobacteraceae > Solibacter. Next base: position 3,422 of record JBDTMZ010000007.1, read on the forward strand.
CCATCCAAAGCGACGAAGAAGAAGAAGCAGTAACTACTTGACGACTTTGATATCCGTCACGTAATACGCCGGGTCGCCCACGATCACTGTGGCCTCGATTTTGTCGCCCACGTGCAGCTTCTGAAATTCAGCGTCGGGCTTGATGGGATAATCCATCGTCATGGCATCCATCCAGTCGCCGATCTTGCCGGCATCGATCGTGGCCGAATGCGAAGGTGCATCCAGAGCTTTGATCACTCCCTGCATGGGATAGTGCTTTCCGGGCGCTGCTGCCTCCTCCTTCTTCGCGCAACCGGCAATCAGCAACGCCAGCATCAGGGGCAGTATGGCAATCAGTTTTCGAGTCATTTTTGAATTTGCTCTTCGCACGGGGGGGCCGGCGGAAGCACCTGCCGGGCAGCAAAGCCGGCGGCGCTATCCGGCACAATCACGCGGGTGTTCGATCGGAAATCCGGACCGGGACCCACCTGGCGCAGCGGAATCGAGCATTCCGATCCCTGCTGCGCTAGCGGCTTGGGCGCCCGCAGCATGCCCTGGGAGCGCGTCGCCTGTGCCAGCTTGAGCTTAAATGCCTCAACCTTGGCCGCAACCTCCGCCGTCTGTTCCCGGATCGCCTGTTCCTGCTTCGACGGTTCCTGCGCAGCGAGCGCGGCCGCGCCAAGCATCAGAAACATCAGGAGCTTCATGCATCAATTATGCCACTCTAATTGAAGGGACCGCGCGCTTCGCCGAGGCCATCTCGAGATCGACTACCCCGCCGCCCGCGCCCGGGTGTCTTAGGCCGGCGTGGTGCTGACTTCCACTCGCGGCCCCGGAACGCCATACCGGTAGGTCACTTCGATGCGGTCGCCGGGCTGCACGCGCAGCGGCGCCGGCAGAATCTCCACCTGGTTGAGCCAGTGAGAGTCCTCCGATGCGCTCCCGGGGCCGGTGCTCAGGGACACCGAAGAGTTCACGCGCAGATCGAAAAACATCATCAGTCCATTCGCAACTCCCTGGGACGTCGCGGAAGCGGCGACTGTGCTCACGACGGCCGCCGAGGCATGGCAGCGCAAATCGAGATCCACTAGCGGAATCGGGCCGCTCAATTGCCGCCACTGGCGAGCCTCGGAGCGCTGGGCGAGAAAGGACTGCCCAGGGGAAGCCGCCACCGCGGCCAGGGGGCTGAAGTCCATCCCATATGCAGTACGCCAATTCGCGGCGGTTAGGGGAGTGAACGTGTGAGGGCTGAGGCCGGCGGCCGGGATTTCGGCGAGAACGCCAAAGATCTGGAGCCCTTCGGGAATGAAGCGGGCGCCGGGTTTCAGATAGCGGATGCGCGCGTCGAGAAAGGTCTCGAGGACTTGTTCGCTCAAGGGCTCGTTACCAATCGTCTCGCTGATCAGCACGTCGGCCTTTTCCGGCAGGTCGACGTGCGTGGAGCGGCCCGCCAGAAGCGTGATGCGATCGGCCACGCCGTTGGCCTCGAACATAAGCTCCGCAACCTGGCCGATGCTGGAGGCTTCGATCGCGTAGACGCGACGCGCTCCGGCGCGTGCCGCCGCGATGGCCAGAACACCCGTACCCGTGCCTACGTCTACGACCACGTCGCCGGGTTGGACAGTCTCCGCTATGGCGGCCAGGAATCCGGCGGTTCGTGCCTGGTCGTTCAGCATTGCGACATGGGCCGCGGGGGCTGCGAAGCCGCGCGCCTCGCGATCAATCGCAGAGCCCTGCTCCCCCTCCTCCAACAGAATGCCTCCCTGGTGAAGTTGGACAATCGTGTTGGTAAGGTCGAGCCAGTCCTGCGCCCCACAGGCCCGCGACCGCAGCCGCGCCACCGCTTCCCCGACCGAGATCGCGGTGGCGAATACGTCGAGAACGGCGAGTCCATGAGCGGAGCCGCATGGCGTCTCGCCCCCCGGACCTTGGACGACGATCTGCCCGTCGGGATCGACCCTGATGGCGAGGCTGGAAAGACGCCTCAGGCTGGTTGTCGGGAACAGGTCCGCCATATGTAATAAGAGTTGCACAGCGAGACTCTGCGCCTCGTGTCAAGTGAGTGATGGGGCCACTCTGCCGGCAAGCATTGAAGTGCTGCATACGCAAGCCTCGATCAGAGGGCCCCACGAGTAGGGCATTGCAGGCGTTTGCGCGCCTGCAATTACGCGATATCGAACTCGTAGACGCTGATGCTGACGGGCGGAACCGATACCGTAGCCGCGAGCGCCTGCTGCGCAATCTCCTGGATCTCGACCTGCGGCTTCTCGCCCGCCCGATTCGCCGATGCCAGGCCGGCCGGGGCGATCTGGAACACCTTACCAGGGCCGCGCAGGTTGACACCAGCGATCTTGGGAGAAAGCTCTTGTTTCTGCTCGGTCGGGTTCACCACCGAGAAAATGAGCTTCTTCTTATCGCTGGAAATGGCTGCCGTTACATCCAGAGGATAGGTGGGACTGCCGATAGGGACGGTGGGAATATCGACCAACGGCGTGCCCTGCACCCCCTGCTGCGGCGAGTTGCCGCTCACCGCCACCGGCCGGGCGCTGTGGAAGTGGGTGTGCATGAGCTTCATGACCATGCCCTCGGCCGAGAGTCCGGTCGCCTCGCCGAAGTTGTCCACCTGAACGCAGCCGAGCCCTCCGGTAGCGCAACTGGCCTCCACCTTATCGGAGTTGCGGAACATTTCATTGAAGAGCAGAGCGTAGGAAAGCGGCATCAACATCCCTGGCGGCTGATAATTGCCGGCCATCTGCCGGTTGCGGCAGCCCCATTCATCGAAGATGAACTTGATTTTCTTCTCCTTGAGCTTCGGCATCTTCTCCAGGTACTTGTCCCACGCCTCGAAGGCCTCGCCGAGGCGGTTGGAGGCTCTCCGCGCCTGGTTCGTCACCGTATCATCGATGTTCGCGAAAGACTGCTTCCTCGAGTCGTACTGCAAGCGAGGATAGGAGTAGGTGTGTTCGGAAACGAAATCCACGTTGTCAGCGGCGACGGCGCAGTTTTGAAGCAGGTGGCCCGTCCAGTCTTCGTTCGACCCGAACGCGAAGGGGAGATCGTAGGGCATGGGCGGTTCCCATTGGCTCGGGAAGAACTCACCCTTCTTCTCCGCGCACCCGATTCCTCTTTCACAGACGGTTGCTCCGGCCAAGACCACCTTGATCTTGGGGTCTACTTTCTTCATGGCTTCGACAATGTTGTTGTGCTTCACCCAGTATTGATTCAGCGGCATGTGGCCTGCCTGCCAGGGGCCGTACATCTCGTTACCGATGGTCCAGTACCGGATATTGAAGGGCTCGGGATGGCCGTTTTGCGCGCGCATCGCGCCCATTCGCGTTTGGATGGAACTGTTGCAGTATTCCACTTCCTCGGCCGCTTCGCGAGCGCTTCCATAGCCGCTATTGATGGTGAGATCGGGTTCGGCGCCGAGCAGTTTGCAGAGGGCGACGAATTCATGAAGGCCGACGTCGTTGGATTCTCTCCCACGCGGCGGGCGCTTATCGATGTCGCCAAGACCGTCGCGGAAATCGTAGGCGGAGACGAAGTTGCCGCCCGGCCACTTCGCCATCTTGAAGCCTGCGTCCTTGAAGCCATTAACCATGCCGGCATGAAATCCCTGGAGGTTGTCGCCAGGCATCAAAGATGCGGTCCCGACGTGGAACCCGCCGGAGCCGGTACCGACGATTTCCAGACGTCCGGTCTGGGTATCGACAGGCGCGGTGAACTTCAACGCGACTTTCTGGTAGACGCTGGTCAGCGGCGGGGAGGTGATGGCTTGCGAGTCGTTCGGACCCTCTCCCCAGACCAGCCGGATTACGACTTTGGCGCCGGAATCGCCGGCAAGCCAAACCCTTCCGGTGTAAGTCTTCCCGTGACGCAATCGCAGTGCCGAGGCTTGCATGCCGCGAGGGTCGGCTCCAGCTAATTTGATGCGCGGGCTGTGCTTCCCGACGAAGGGCCGCACGGTATCCATCTCCACGGTTCCGGCCGGTCCCACGGGGCGAAACGGATCGCCTCCGCCGCGGCGGAACATACCGCCGCCGCCAGGTGCTCCCGGTCCGCCGGGTGCAGCGGGTGCACCGGGTCCGCCGGCTCCCCCGCGCCCACCCTGCGCGGGCGCGGTGGCCGTAACCGGGTTTGAGAACTTCCTATCGGAAAGCAGCTCCGACCAGACTCGCGTGGTGGCCGGTTCCATGTACCCTCCGAAAATCATCGGATTGATGGGTTCGCCGATTTTAGCCGCATCGATTGCGACCTGAATGTTTGATGGAGGAGCGGCGAATGCCTCGCGCCCTTCCTGCAAGATCGCGGCGCCTGCCACAGATGCCTTTAAAAGCTCACGTCGGTTTATTGGCACGTTATCTCTCCCTGCGTTGTTGGGCACTCGTGGCCCTGCACTCGGCGATGAAGACTCCGCTCTCACCGATCTACAACCTGGCGCTGTCCAACTTCGGGACCGGCGCGCGTTTAGCGGAGCTGTCGAACTTGAGCCTCAGATCATGGCCTCGGGCGAATCGACGCCCGTTGCCGTGCTGATCGGAGCCGCACTCAACTCCTGCCCGGATACATAGAGTAGCACCAGACCTTTTTGTCCGCGACCGGGATGCGGCCGTCTTCGCGCAGTTCGGCACGGTGGCCGCGCTGCTCATGTACCTGGGAAGCGTTCAGCAGCGTGTGACGAAGCTGAAGCCGTGACGCTCAAAGCCCAACGCTTCATAAAAGCGATGCGCGTCTTCCCTGCCTACGTTACTGGATAGCGCCAGTTTGTAACACCCCGCCTGCCGGCACGCCTCGCGCGCATGCACCATCATCGCGCGCCCGATTCCCTGCCCCTGCCGCCCTGGCGCCACCGCCACGTCCTCCACCACTCCCGCCGGCGTGCCGCGCTTGCCCAGTTTCTGCATGAACTGAAGCACGTACGTGCCGGCGATTTCGCCTTCCACCACGGCGACGAGCAGGCGAAAGCCCGGCTGCTCCCGGATCTTCGCAAAATGCTGGCGCGCCTCGGCGAGCGTGAAACTCTCCCCGCCATCGATCCCGCTATCCGCCAGGATGCGCAGCACCGCCGGCAGATCGGCTTCCGTTGCATCGCGTATGTCCATCTTGCCCTCTCTGCACAGTGTAAAAGGAAGGCGTAGGATGGAGGCATGCGACATCTGCTGCTTTTTCTGGCACTCCCCCTGCTGGTCTGGAGCGCCGATGAGGATGCCTGGGCCAAGCTTAAGGACGTTAAGACGGGCGCCGAACTGCGCGTGTACAAGGTCGGCTCCGCCCAACCCATGCTGGTTAAGATGGACGAACTGACGGACGACAACCTCGTCATTATCGAAAAGAACAAACAGGTCGCGATACCGCGCACTCAATTGGATCGCGTGGAGGCCCGTCCCATCAGCAAGGGAAGCACCCTCAACAAACGAACCACCACCACGTCGAGCGATGGGGTGGGCGATCCCAAGGCCGTCATCCCGGGTCCGCAGCAAGGCAGTCCGGGAGCACATAGCACCACGAGCACATCCACCTCGGTATCGTTCGATAAGCCCGGGTTCGAAGTGGTCTACCGGCGGCAAGCCGCGCCCCCGAAGAAGAACTGAGCGAAAGCCGCGGTGCGAGGCGGGCCGGCGGAGTTAGTGCCGAAGGCCAGCTACCGGCCGTCGCGGTCTTTCCACGAGGACCGGATTACTTCGAAACGGTCTTCGGCGTGATGTGAATCAGTGCGCCGGGGTTGGCGTCTTCCACCATCCACAGCGTGCCATCGGGGGCTTCTTCCACATCGCGGGCGCGGCGTCCCACATCCCAGCGCTCGGCGGCCTTCGCACCACCATGCCCGTCGAACACGATGCGGCTGAGACTCTTGGTGGACATACCGCTGACGAAGCCGCTGCCGTTCCATTGCGGGAAGGCATTGGTGCCGCGGTAGAACATCAGATTGCCGGGTGCGATTACCGGCAGCCAATACAGCGCCGGCTTCGCCAGGTCGGGTCGGGTGTCGTGAGACGGGATGGGCACGCCGTTGTAGTTCAGGCCGTAGGAGACCAGCGGCCAGCCATAATTCTTGCCCTTTTCAATCAGGTTCAGTTCGTCGCCGCCGCGCGGACCATGTTCGACTTCCCACAATTCGCCGGCTGGCGAGAACGCCAGACCATAAGGGGTGCGGACACCGGAGGCCCAGGTTTCCGCCACAATCGTGTTGGGGCCGGTGAAGTTGTACGTGCTCACCACCTTCGGATTCTTGGCTGCTTCGGTGTCGGTCGGCGGATCGATCAGCGGGATGCTGCTCGCGCCGGTCTTGCCAAATTCGGGATTTCCCGGCGCAGGTTTGCCATCCAGCGTCAGCCGTAGAATCTTGCCGACCGGCTGATTCGGATCCTGCGCGGGAACCATACGCTGGCGGTCTCCTACGGCGAGGAACAGATACTGGCCGTCAGGCGAAAAGGCCACCGCGGCGCCCTCCTGGCCGCCCTTGCCCGTGGGCAACTGGCGCCAGATCACTTCGAAGTTATCGAGTTTGGCCGAGGTAGCCGTCATGTTCAGTTTGGCGCGGGCCAGCGCCAGGCCGCCGCCGTATTCGCCCGGTGCGGCATAGGTGAGATAGACGTTTTTGTCGGTGGCGTAATGCGGCGAGAGGAAGATGCCATGCATGCCGCTTTGGCCCTGCCAGTACACCGGCGGCGTGTTTTCAATCTGGATTTTTTCGCCCTGCTGGGTAACCAGCCAAACGGGTCCGACCTTTTCCGTGACCAGCATGCGTCCATCGGGCAGGAAGGCAATCCGCCAGGGCAGCTTGAAGCTGGCCACCGTGGTCATGGTGAAAGGAAAGCTTGCTTCAGGCTTCTGTTCGCCGATATTCACCTGGGCCAATCCCGCCACCGCCGCCAGTGTGGAAAACACCGCCACTTTCGCCAATCTCATCGTCATTTCTCCTTGCCTGTCATACGCCCGGCCTTGCGCGATCCGGCACGCTGTTTGCTTATCGTACACCACCAAGTGGGGTGCATTGGGTGAATTTAGAAACCATGGGGGGCCGGCGCGGTTCGCAGTTGCCGGTGGGACGGCCGATCGTCTCTCGTCGTCCGTCCGGACAGGTTCGAAGCGAGAACAGGCCACATAAAACGATGACCTGTTCCACCTGCGGTAGTCCCCTCGAAAACTACGGGAACTGCGGATGCGATCAACACTACCAGCGTGCGTGAACCAGGGCGCGGATCTTCGATTCGTAGATCGCCCGCACCGCCTTCATCGTCGCTTCGGATAGCGGAGCCAGGTCGCTTGCCGCGCAGTTGTCCTGCACCTGGGAAGGACGTTTGCCGCCGGGAATCGCGCAGCTCACGGCGTCGAACATCAGAATCCAGCGCAGCGCGAATTGCGCCATGCTGACTCCCACGGGCAGCAGCGCACGCAACTCTTCCACCGCCGCGAGTCCGGTTTCGTAATCCACGCCGGAGAACGTTTCGCCCATGTCGAACGCTTCCCCGTGACGGTTGAACAGCCGGTGATCGTCCGCCTCAAATTGCGAGTCGCGCCTCAGCTTGCCGGTCAGCATGCCACTCGCCAGCGGCACGCGCGCCAGAATCCCGACCTTGCGCTCCATCGCCTGCGCGAAGAAAAGCTCCGCCGGACGCTGCCGGAAGCAGTTGAAGATGATCTGGACGCTCTGCACGTTGGGATATTCGATCGCCTTGAGCGCTTCTTCCACGCGCTCCACGCTCACGCCGTAATAGCGGATCTTGCCCGCCTCCATCAGCCGGTCGAGCGCGCCGAACAGTTCCGGCCGGTAGTACACATCCGTCGGCGGGCAATGCAGTTGCACCAGGTCGAGACAGTCCGTAGACAGGTTACGAAGGCTGTCTTCGATGAAGCCCGTGATGTTCTGTTCGTTGTAGCCGGCCGCATTGTGGGGCGAGAGGCGCCGTCCCGCTTTCGTGGCCACGACAATGTCGCTCTTGCGGTCGCGCTTGAGCTGCGCGATCAGCCGCTCGCTCCGACCCATGCCGTAAACGTCGGCCGTGTCGATGAAATTCACACCGCAATCGATCGCGGCATTCAGTGCGGCGAGCGACTCTGTGTCGTCCACCGTGCCCCAGGCGCCGCCAATGGCCCATGCGCCGAAACTGACATCGGAAATCTTCCAGGGAGTACGTCCTAACTGGCGATAATTCATCTCTACCAAGATAGCGGACTGGCGGAGGGCGAAACCACCCTATTCGGGTGCGCGACAAGAATGTGAGGGAATACGCGATTGGGTGATGCGGCGCAATTACCGAGCGTATGTGATACGCTCGGTAAGGAGGCACCCATGTCAGAACCCCTCAGCGCTTTACAACAACGACGTTCGTTCCTATTGCAGGAGATCTCTGCATTACGCGACTTTCGCCCCGGGTCGATCACCGGAACTGGCGGGCGTTGCGGCACACCGAGCTGTCATTGTCACCGCGACGGTGATCCCGGCCACGCTCCCCACCCTCGTCTCACCTACAAAGTGGACGGCAAGAGCGTGACGGAGAGCTTCGCCAGCCCAGCCGCTCAACGGAAGGCAGAAGCGGAAGTCGCTGCCTTCCGACAGTATCAGGAGTTGAGCCGCTCCTTCGTTGCCGTCAACGAAGAGATTTGCCGGGCTCGACCGGTGGAAGACACACTCACGCCGCAGGAAAAAAAACGGCGGAAATCATCCAGCAAGAGGTCGCCAAGGAAATAAGCCATGTAGTGCAGCTTGTCTTCAGCGATTGGCACAAGACCGGCACCTTCGATCTGGACTCCATCGAGGTACTGGTTCGGAACTCGATGCACCACGCTGGGGCAGTAACGGTGCAGCAGTTACTACGCATCCCGGAAGCACACTCCCGCCAGATCCCCTGTGCCTGTGGCCAGCAGGCGCAGTATCACGAGACCCGCCGCAAACAAATATTGACCATGCTGGGTCCCGTGGTCTTCGACCGCGCCTACTATCTTTGTCCGGGTTGCCACCAAGGGCAGAGTCCCCGCGACCGGGAACTGGATGTCGTCGGCAAGGAGTGCTCTCCCGGTGTGCGGCGCATGATGGCAGCGGTGGGTAGCGACACGAGTTTCGAGAGTGGCCGCCAACAACTGCGTTTGCTGGCAGGTATTGAGGTCACCACCAAAGCTGTCGAGCGCCACGCCGAAGCAATCGGAGCCGATATCGTCGGCGGGGAGCAAGCCAGGAGAGATCGCGTCGTGCAATTGCAGTTCCCCGACATTTTAGGCGTCGCGGTCCCGGTTCTGTACATCGAGCTGGATGGTACCCAGTTGCCCATGGTGCGTGGCGAGTTGACCGGACGCGTGGGCAGAAACCCGGGGCAACCTGCGCGCACCCGGGAAGCTAAACTGGGTTGCGTTTTCACCCAAACGGGTACCGACTTGGAAGGCCGCCCCATTCGGGATCCCGCTTCTACCACCTACACCGGAGCGATCGAAACGGCGGAACTGTTTGGCCGCCGGCTTTACGCCGAGGCTTGGGAACGCGGTTGGGATCGGGCTAGAAAGAAAGTGGTGCTGGGCGATGGAGCAGAATGGATCTGGAATATCGCCGCTCAGCACTTTGCCGGTGCCATTCAGATTGTTGACATCTGGCATGCCCGAGAACATCTTTGGGACTTGGCTGCCAAGCTTTTTGCCTCCGATGAAAAACCGCGTAAGAGTTGGGCCAAGAAGTTGATCAAGAAACTCAACGGCGGCCGGATCGAAGCAGTCGTCTCCGACCTTCGCAACTTCCCTACCCGAAAGCCCGAGCTACGCGAAAGCCTGCGAATCGAAGCGGACTACTTCGAACGAAATCGAGACCGCATGCGGTACCCCAAATTCCGTAAGCAGGGTCTCTTCATCGGCTCCGGAGTGATCGAGGCTGGATGCAAAACGGTGATTGGATCACGGCTCAAGCAGTCCGGCATGTTCTGGACCGTGCGAGGTGCCAACGCGATCATCGCTTTGCGCTGTACTCGCCTCTCCGGCAAGTTTGAGGATTACTGGGTGTCTGGCGAGCGGGCCGCATGAATCACTCCCACATTTTTGTCGCGCACCCACCCTATTCCATCTTGCCGACGTCTTGCAGCTCCAACACCAGATCGCCTTCCCCATCCACGGAGAATGCCGGCGCAAAGCGCTCACTCCAGCCAATCTCGTCGTAACGATACGAGTAGCGCGAGAGCACCGTCTGGCTGAACGTATCGTCGTACGCCTTGAGCAGAATCAACACCTCCGCCTGCAATCGCTTCAGATCTTCGGCGGTCTTGCCGTACAGCGGGCTCTCGCTGTCGATGGGATGCACGATCGTCCAGGTTAGTGGCAGGAAGAGCACCTGGTCGCGCTCCAGCTTGAGTTGTGCGTACCGCCGTACGGGCTGCCCGTCCCGCTCTTCCACGGTCATCAAGAGCACGCGCGCTTCGAGTTCCATCAGATCGTTGCGGCGCCGGTTGACCACGCGGAATTGCAGACTCTGTATCTCCTGATAGGCCGTCACGATCATTCGCTCGCTGAAACCGATTTTGGCCGACGGTCGGGAAATCCGGCCGAACAGAAGTCCGGTGGCCACGGCGAAGCCCAACACGCCAACCAGCGATTCGGCAGCGGCAATGATGTTCGCGGCCAGAGTCTTGGGCCAGATGCTGCCGTAGCCCACCGTGCTCAGGGTGTGCGCGCTGAAGAAGAAATCGTTGAGGAACCGGTTGTAATCGGGGATGCCGTCCGCCCCCTGCAGATTGCCCGGCCCCAAGGAAAAGTAGGCCAGGGCGAACAGCGTATTCACCACCAGGTACCCGGTGACCAGCGAGGCGAAAAAGGGCGTCCACCCCATATTGATCAGGTGGAGATAGGGATGAAAGTCGCGCCACGTGGCGCCCCGCCGGCGCACGTTGAACGTGCCATCCTTGTTGATCACACGGCGTACGCTGCCCGTGTACTTCTGCGTTAAACCGGGATCGAACGCGGGTCTCTGCATGGCTCTCTCACGCCAGCCACTGGCGGATCAGCGCTTCGGGACTGCCGGTCAGATCGCACGGTTCGGTGCGCACGTCCTGGCCGTTCTCGATGTATGCCGCCACAATCCCCTGTGCCGTGGGCCGCAATTCCAGCCGCTTGTCACGCGCCTCCATACGCAGGGTGGTGCCCAGCCACGCGATGTGGATTTTCGTACGCAGACTGAAGCCCACGCGTGCCGCCTGCTTGAGCAACTCTTCCGTGTACGAGCTGTGTTTGAGCTGATCTGCGAACGGGGCGGTCGCCTGCGTCTGCGCGCGTTCCTGCTCCCGGGCACGGTGGGCGCGCTGCGCGTCCTCTTTGCCCTCCTCGCTCGATTCCAGACTCTTGAGGTTATTTTCCAGGTTGTCGAGAAAACTCATCTCCTTTCACGATACGATAGTCCCGTGTCCGACTTCCGCACCCGCCTGAAGACGCTGCGCGACGGCTTGCTTCATCTTCATAAGACTCTGCTCGATCTGGTGAAGGCCGCTTACGAACGGGATGTGGCGCCCATCAAGTCGCCGGGCCAGTATCTCAATCTCGTCCTCGAAGATCCGGCTTTCCGCTGGCTCCGCGAACTTTCCGCTTTCATCGTGGTAATTGACGAGGCACTGGCGCAAAAGCAACCCCCTGTGACTGAAGAAGAGGCCGAGCGCCTCATCGCCGAGGCGCAAGCCCTGCTGGTTCCGAATGAGGAAGGCAGCGGCTTTGCGCGCAGCTACTTCGAGCTCATGCAGCAGGAAGCGGCCGCCGTGCTGGCCCATCGCGATATGCTGCAAGTGATCGGCGGATTGAAGGTGCAATCATGAGCGACGGTGTGGAAGAGCGCCAGGAAAGCGAGTGGCGCAAAGAGCAGGAGCAGCGCGAAGATCGCGATGACCGTATCGAGCGCGCCGAGCCTGATGAGTCGGAGCCGGAACACGGCGGATCGTAACCGCACCTTACGCCCGCCCGCTTCCAATGAGTCGGAATTGAAGCGCGGCGGTTCCTAGCCGCGCCTCACGCCCGGTATTTTCCCTGGCGGGTTCGCAGAGTACGTTCATAACCAACGACAATTACCGCTGGTGACCAAGGACAGCCTTGTACGCCCGCGAGAAATCGCCGATACCTATGTCGTGGCCCGCAGGTTGGCCACATTGACATCCCGAATGCGCCGCATTTGGTGAGAGGCATCGCGCACTCACTCTGCCTCACAGCCCGCCAAATGGCCGGACGGTGCGAGTCCGGTCACCTCCTCCTACTTCCTGATTTCGGGCGGCAGGTTGAGCCTGATCTGGTTTTCGCTTGGATCCATACTCATCCGGAATTCGCCATCATTGTTCGAATCTATGAATTCCACCAGTACCTGATTGCCGATGCCTTCGATGTAGCGGTACAGCCACCGCTCGAATGCGACCTTGACGAGCGTGCTCGATCCCGCCTGACGGTAGGCGCTACCCGCGGGATGCGACTCCTTCTCATCGGGCGGGCCATAAACAATGTAAATGCGGCCTTGATCGGTCTTCCACCCCGGGATGCGCGCTTTGAAGTGCTCGTTGGAATAGGCGATGCGGCGATAGTGTTCCTCTTTGAATTCGTTGGTCACGGTTTGGGGAGTGGGGTCGCGGCGCAGCCAGAATTGCTCGATGAAATGCTCGCGCTCTGCGTCGGTCGGCAGCGCGTTGAAGGCCCGCCGTTCCTCGTCTTGGATGATGTATGCCACGTCCTGTGTCACCCACTTCCGGTACGGACTCGCCTCCGCCGGAGGTAGGGGCGGGGGTGGTGGGGGCGGCGGAAGGGGGCGCGCCCTCGGCGTTGCCGGCTGGGCTGGCGGGGGTGGCGGCGGAACATAGCGCACCTGCGCTGTAGGTGGTGGTGGTGGTAGCGGCGGAAGTGGGCGCGCGCCCGGCGTTGCCGGCGGGGCAGGCGGGGACGGCGGCGAAACATCGCGCACCTGGGCTGGAGGTGGCGGCGGAAGTGTGGGCGCGCCCGGCGTTGCCGGCGGGGGCGGCAGCGGGGGCGCCGGCGGCGCGGACTGCCACGCCGCCAGCACTGCCGCGGCCGTGACCGTCAATAGCGCGGCGGAAAGCACCGGTGTCAGAGTGGCGCGTGGCCCCTCCGGTTGAACTAACAGGCGGCGAATGCGTTTCATCAGACTTCCTCCCGTGGCGGCCAGCACAGCGTCCCGCACCGCCCCCCGATTTGCTTCCAGCGCGGTCAGCGCCGAGGCATACGCGAGCGCATCGCCCTGCGTGGCCACGGCCAGATCGTCACAGCAGTTTTCGCGCTCGGCACGAATGGTTCCCGAAATCCACCAGGTGGCGGGATGGTAGAACAGCAGATTCTCCACCAGAATCTGCAGCAGGTTCACCACATAATCGTGGCGCCGTATATGGGCGAGCTCGTGCAGTAAAATGCCCTCCACCTGTTCGGACGGCAGGCCAGTCAGCAGCCCAACTGGCATCAGGATCACCGGGCGCAAGTAGCCGATCACCACGGGCACTTCGGAGAGCGCCGATTCCAGCAATACTACGGGACGCGCGATGGCAAGGCGACCACTCAGAGCGAGCAGGCGCTCCTGCCAGATTGCTGCGGCAGCGCAGACACCGCGATCCCGCAGGCGCCGCGCGCTCCACCACGCGGCCACGCCGCGCACCTGGAACAGGGTCACGCCGGCAAGCCACAGGGGGGCGAGCCACGGTAAATAGTCCTGCGCGCGGAAGGGCGATGGCAACTCGTCGAAGGGCTGGTTCGCACCCTCGGGCGGGGGGATCAGACGCAGCGTCCGGGTTGTGTGGGGCAGTAATGCGGGATGCTCCAGTTGCCAGGCGAACGTCACTCCAAAGGCGGCCAGCATCGCGAGCAGTGCGACGCACCCCGCCGTATAGCGCGCCCGTGGCGAGCGCAACACGCTGAGCGCGAGAGCGAGCAGTGCGGCCGCCGCCGCGCCCTGCCAGAGAGAGTGCACGATGGTCCAGGCGAGCGCCGGCGCCTCCGGCGATTGCACCCATTGCGCGAGGGTGTTCATCGCGCCCCCTTTTCGTACTTTTCCAGCAGGCGGCGGATTTCCGTGAGCTCTTCTTTGCTGGCCTTGCGAGCCGAAAGAGCACCCAGCAGGAGTTGGCTGGCCGACCCCTGGAAGGCGCGCTGCAACAGGTCGCCGGCCAGTTGCCGCTGGGTCCACTCCTGCGGACGCGCGGCATGATAAATGTGCGCGCGCTGCTTCTCGTCACGCCGTACCAGCCCCTTCTCGGCCATGATCTGCAGCAGTTTTAAGATTGTGGTGTACTGGGTTGCCTTCCGCTCGCACACCACCTCGTGCACGGTACGCACCGTGAGCGGGCCGCGGCTCCAGAGCACCGTGAGGATTTCCAGTTCGGCATCGGTAGGACGGGGGAGCATCTCTGACATACGAAAACCTTACTACGAACATCTTCGTAAATCAAGCCAAAAGTTGCGCCCCCGGCCGAGGCTCCAATTTCAGTCCAGACCGCTTACACCGTCCGCGCGAGTTCCACTTCCAGCGAGATTGTGACTTCGTCGCCCACCAGCACGCCGCCGGTTTCCAGCGCCTGGTTCCAACTCAGGCCAAAGTCCTTGCGGCTGATCTTGGTGGTGGCCGAAGCGCCGGTCTTGGTGTTGCCCCACGGATCCCGGGCCTCCGGCGCCGGGCCATCTACGTCCAGCACCACTTCCCGGGTCACGCCATGAATGGTGAGATCGCCCGTGACCTTCCATTCATCGCCTGAACCCGAGATCTTCCGGGAAACGAACTCGATCGTGGGAAACTTTTCGACATCCAGAAAGTCGGCCGACTTCAAATGCGCATCGCGCTGTTCATCGCGCGTGTGGATGGAGGATGCGTCGATCGCGGCCGTGATCCTGGAGCTCTCGGGCGCATCGGGGTCGAATACCACCGTGCCGCTTACCTTGGAAAATTCCCCCCGGACATTGGCCACCATAAGGTGGCGCACCTTAAACCCGGCCGTGGAGTGCGCCGGATCGATCTGATACGTAATTTGGGTCATAGTATTGGTTCCTTTCCTTATAGTTTCGGTGTCACCGGCTTTCGCGAACTTCCTCCAGCAGACGGACCAACTGGTGGAGCTTTGCCGGTGACAGATGGCCGAGCGACTGTTTGTTGTGCGCGTCGATCGGGCCGTCGAGTTGATTCACCAGTACTCTGCCGCCGTCGCTCAGGCGATGCGTAACCACCCGGCGGTCTTCTTTGGCGCGATCGCGAACAATCAGGCTGCGCTGTTCCAGGCGGTCCATCAGCCGCGTAATGTCCGGATCCCGGGTCAGCAGGCGGGCGCCAATCTCCTTGCAGGATACGCCTTCCTCTCCCGCGCCCCGCAAAATGCGCAGCACGTTGTATTGCGTTCCGGATAGTCCATGCGGCTTCAAGAGATCGCCAAATCCAATCGAGAGCACGTCGGCGGTACGCACGATGTTCAGCAGCGCTTCTTCTTCCAGCGAATGGGCTGCCTTTGTCTGCTGAAGCTCTTTTTGGATCCTGCCTGCCATGTCCCAATAGTAATCGTTAGCAACGACTATTGTCAAGTAGTTTATATTGATGTCAAGCTATAACGCGAGACCGCACGCGACCCAGTTCGGCTAACCGATTGAATCAGAACCACTTAGACACGGTGGAAGTCGGCCCGCCAGTTCTTCACTGCCTGCTTGATGTCCTTCGGCGCGAGGCCTTCCGCGGCGGCGCGCGCGGCCAGCGCCGGGAACTCGCCATCCGACGCAAATCGCACCGCAATGATCTGCTGCACCGTCAGACGCGGATCGAGCAGCTTGCCGGTCAGCACAAAATGGCGCAACTTTTCCTCCGCGCGAATCGCCCGATCCTGGGCTTTCAGCGCGTACCCCCGAGCCCACAGCAGAATCGGAAGCAGGCAGGCATTCACCACGAGGATCAGCGCCGCGCTGTACAGGCGCTGATGATCTCCCAGCGAGTGATAGAGGTTGACGCCGGCGCCGATCAACGTCAGAAACAGCACCAGAAATACGGCAAGAAAGCCAGGGACCTGGCGAACATGATTGGAGTAATTCTGCGTGGACATGGGTACGGGAAGCTCCTCCCGTCCATCGTAGCCTATCGCGCGGAGCACCACTCTGCGTGAAATGCCCGGCGCACGCCCCGGACATATAAGGCGTGAATGAACTCCGCCCGATTCACGGCAGCGCCGCGTCGCTAGCCGGTCGGCAAGGCCCCCCGGTGCGGCACCGGGCTTCTCCCGTCACTGCGCGCGGCGAGCGGCCGAAACCGGCGCGGTCAACCGGTCCGGCATGTCGGCCAGCACATAGCTCATCACCGCCAGCGATGCCATATTCTTGCGGAAATCCTCGGGGTCCACCTTATCCAGAGTGTCCGCTTCGGTGTGATGCCAGTCGAAATAGCGAGTTCCCGTGGTGCGCTCGCTCAGCCCGGGCACTCCGTCTCTGATCAGCGGACCGATGTCGCTGCCGCCCCCGCCGCTGGCAACCTCCTCAGCGCCCACCCGAATCAGCAGTTTGCCAATCTGCTGTAGCATCGCCATCGAGCGCGCATCCACTCCGGCGCCGTAGCCGCGCGGCGCTTCCGCCCCGCCATCCATCTCGATTGCCGCCACGTGATTGCCGATCTTGTCGCCCACGAACGCCCGATACGCTTCCCCGCCCCGCCCGCCATTCTCTTCGTTCACCCAGAACGCCACCCGGATGGTGCGCCGCGGCTGCAGTCCCAATTTCTTCATCAGCGCTACGGCCTGCAGGCAGGCAATGATCGACGCGCCATCGTCCTGCGCGCCCTGTCCGACATCCCACGAATCGAGGTGTCCGCCCAGCACCACCACTTCTTCCGGCCGTTCCCGCCCCGGAATTTCGCCAATCACGTTGCCGCTATCGGCATCCGGCAGCATCTTGGCCGACATCTGCAGCCGGACCTTCACTTGGACCCCGTCCCCCACCAAACGCGCGATCATCATCGCGTCCTCAGGCGATACGGCCGCCGCCGGAATCTTCGGGAAGCGTTCGTCATAGCTCATTTCGCCGGTATGCGGAAGCTGCATCGCCAGGGGCGTCGCCGAGCGCACCAGCGCCGCCACCGCGCCAAACTCCGCGGCGCGCGCTGCGCCGGTCGACCGGTAGACGCGCGTCGGGCCGTAGCCGCGATACTCCTCGTTATAAAGCACGATCTTGCCCTTGATTCGTTCGCGCCCCAGTTTCGCCAGCTCGTCGAAGGTATTGACCGCCACCACGTCCGCCGTGATGCCGCCCTCGCGCGTGCCCACACTCATCCCCAGGCCCAGCATGTGCAGCGGCCGATCAAGCGGCGTGAGCATGCGCGCCGATTCACTTCCCCGCACCCAGTGCGGCACCTTGGCCGGAATCACGCGCACGTTACTCAGCCCGGCGGCCTGCATCGTCTCGACGCTCCAGGCGATGGCCTTTTCCAGCCCCGGCGATCCGCTCAGACGATGCCCGATGCGATAACACAGATACGCCAACCGGTTGTACCCTTCGGTGTCCGCCATTGCCGCATCGATAAGCTTGTCAGCCGTCACTCGATATTGCTCGGTGAGATCGGCTGCGAAAACGGGAATGCCGGCCAACAGGAATGCCAGTGTGCCTGCGGTAAAGCGCCTGATCATACTGGACAGGATCGCATACCCGGCCTCCTGCCTTCCCGCCGCGCTTCCGTGCGCCTCGCTCGGAAGCTGGTTGCCGCAATGGCGTAGCCTGATTTTGGCGGCCCTCTCGCTTGCCGGTCCGCCATAGCGTGCGCTCGGGCGACTGACGAATCGGCCACGCTCAGCGCACAAAGGGCAGGTAGGCCCAAACGCGTTTCCGATAGGCGAAGAAACCCTCGCCGAACCGCGAGGCCAGCAGGGCGTCTTCCGTGCGCACGCGAATTTCGGTCCCGGCAATGAACAGGGCCAGCGACAGCAGTGCCCACTTCCATGGCGTGATCAACAGCAGCGTACTGGCAAGGATCGCCAACAGCGAACTGTAGATGGGATGGCGCACGATGGCGTAGGGCCCGCTGGTCACCAGCTCGTGGTCCGTATAGAGCCCCGCGTGCACGCGGAACTGCCGTCCCAGATGCTGCACGGCGGTCCACGAGAGCACTCCCGCGATCGGCCCGCAGAGCATCGACGCGACAATCCGCCACACAGCGGGACCCCCGTAATCCGTCAGGCGGAAGGCGAACGCGATGAAGATGCCGAGACACTCCAGCAGCAGTCCCACCCGCGTCGGGCCTATCACCGTGATCGAAGGACGCTCCTGATGGTGCGGGGCGCGGAATATGAACGGGTATGCCCAGGCCAACCACGAAGCCATCAGGACCATCCAGCCGGCAAGCAACATATCACCTCAGACCGTCAGCACGACTTTGCCAAACTGCTCTTTGTTCTCCAGGTAGCGGTGCGCCTCCGCAATCTCTCCCAGCGGAAATACGCGGTCCACAATCGGCTTCAATTGCCGGCGAAACACGAATTTCATCACCTGGTGCAGTTCCCCCATCGTGCCCATGAACGACCCGAGCACGCTCCACTGCTTGCTGTAGAGGTAACGCAGGTCGATCCGCGCGTCGTATCCCGTGGTGGCGCCGCAGGTGACCAGCCGCCCGGCGGGTGCCAGCGATTCGAGGCTCTTCTGCCAGGTCGCTGCCCCGACGTGTTCGATCACAACGTCAACCCCGCGTTTGCCGGTTATCCGCTTCACTTCGGCGGAGATGTCCTGCCGGTAATGATCGATCGCGAAATCGGCGCCCAGCGCCAGCGCCTTCGCCAGTTTTTCCTCCGATCCCGCGGTGGCAATCACCCGGCACTGGAAGAGCTTGGCGATCTGTATGGCGGCGCTGCCTACGCCGCTCGAAGCGGACAGCACCAGCACGTCGTCGCCAGGTTGAAGCTTGGCGCGCGTCATCAGCATGTGCCACGCGGTGAGGGACACCAGCGGCGCGGCGGCTGCCTGTTCGAACGCAAGGTCGTCGGGAATCTGGATCGCGGCGTATTCCTGAACGGCGATGAGTTCGCAATTGCCGCCGTCCATCGCGTACCCCAGCATAGTGAAGCGGCGGCACAGATTGTCGTTGCCCAGCAGGCACTGCTCGCACTGCCGGCAGCTTTGCCCGGGCGATAACAGCACTCGCCAGCCGGGCTTGACGCGCTCGCAAAGCTCGCCCACTTCCACTACTTCGCCCGCGATATCGCTGCCCAGAATGTGCGGCATCGCGAACTTCATGCCGGCAATTCCACCGCGCACGAACAGGTCGAGATGGTTCAAGGCGCAAGCGCGCACCCGCACCAGAATCTGATTGCCTTTGACGCGGGGCTCCGCGATCTCTTCCACCGCCAGAACCTCGGGCCCGCCATGCTGGTGAATCCTGGCTGCTTTCATCTTTTGAAAGGCTATCACGGGTCCGCCGGGGCACGGCGCGAAAAGCGCTCCAGCCCGGGAGAAACCAAGCGGCACTACTCCAGCAAACCGAACGTGTACACCAGTGAGCCCGCCACCATCGACACGTACTGCTTGTTGTCGAACATGTAGGTCATCGGCGACGTATGCAGCGAGTTGAGGAACGGGAAGGCCCACAACTTCTTCCCATTGGCGGCGTCCACCGCGGTGAGTTCGCCGGAATCGTCTCCATAGAACACCACCCCGCCCGCCGTCGAAAGCGCGCCCGACCAGGCGTCGCCGTTGCCAGTCTCCGGCCGCTCCCAGACCAGCTTGCCGGTCTGCAGGTCGAACGCACGGAAAAACTTCTGGCTCTTTTCGTCGGGCACACCGCGAGTGCCGCCGCCGGCAAACCCGGCGCCCGCTCGCCATTCCGGCGAATCCCGCTTGGTGAAGATGTTGCAGATTTCCAGCGTGTTCACGTAGAACAGCCCCGTTGCCGGATTGTAAGCGGTGGAGTAGAAGTTGGTGGCCCCCACCAGGCCGGGACACACCACAGTGCCTTCCTTCGTGGGGGCAATATTAGGGTTCATCACCGGCTTTCCGTCGGCGCCGATCTCCTTCGCCCAGGTGATCTTCTTCACCAGCGGCTTGCCATACAGGAATTTGCCGTCGGTGCGATCCAACAGGTAAAGGAAGCCGTTACGGTTGGCCTGCGCGAGTAACTTGCGCGGCCGCCCCTGGTAGTTGGCGTCAATCAATACCAGCGGCTCCACCGCGTCCCAATCCCATTCGTCGTGCGGAGTGGCCTGGTAATACCACTTCATTTTCCCCGTGCTCACGTCCAGCGCCAGAATCGAGCACGTGTACAGGTTATCGCCCTTGCGGTTGTCGCCGTTCATGTCGGGACCGGCGTTACCGGTGGCCCAATAAACCAGCTTCAGGGCCGGGTCATAGCTGCCCGTCAGCCACGTCGGACCGCCCCCGTGTTCGATATCGCGGCCGTCCCAGGTTTCCGACCCGGGCTCCCCGGGGGCGGGAATGGTCCAGGTGTGCCAGACTTCCTTGCCCGTCGTCTGATCATAAGCGGCCACGAAACCGCGCACGCCCTCCTCGCCGCCCGCGGTGCCGGCCACCACCAGATTCTCCACCGCCAGTAGCGAACCGGTGGCGTTGTAGTTCTGTTTGTAATCCGCCATCTCGGTCTCCCACAGGACGTCGCCCGTGTGCCGGTCCAGCGCGATCAAGTGGGCGTCGTCGGTCTGGGTAAACACCTTGTCGCCGGCTACCGACACGCTCCGGTTGTTCCCCGGGGAACGCGCGTTGCCCACCAGCCCCTGCGTCCGCGGCCGCGTGAACGTCCAGAGGTGCGCACCCGATCCGGCATCCAGCGCAATCACCGTATTGGTGTTTGTTACGTACATGATGCCTTCATAAACTTGAGGAGTTCCTTGAAGGCGTCCGGCATTGGGCACGGGGTACACCCACTTGACGGCCAGTTTGGACACGGTGTCCTTATTGACCTGGGTCATGGTGGTGTGCCGGTTGCCGGAGTTATTCCCGTGATAGCTGGCCCAATCCACCTGCGAAGTCACTTCCCGGAAAATATCGCCTGAAGTGCGCAACAGGTGGATCTTCTTATCCGACGTGCGCAACTGAATTTCACGCGGATTGCGCGAAATCACGGTACCTTCCAAAGTCTTGCCGCCCGCCAGCGGGAACTTCGCCGGCCCTTGAGGGCCACGCCCTCCCCGTCCGCCTCCGCCCGCGGGAGGTGCGAGGGTTCGCAGGAAGCCCGCGATGGCGCGCAGTTCGGGCTCCAGCGAGTCATTGAACGCGGGCATTCCCTTTTCCGGCACGCCGGCTTTCAGAATAGCGATCAGTTGATCATCGTTTTTGTCCCGCAGCACATTGATGACGCTGGGGGCATGCTCGCCGCCCCGGGCATCGATTCCGTGGCAGATGGCGCAGCGGCTTTGGAATACCTGGCGGCCATCGGGGGCCTGCGCGGCCGCCGTCCCCAGGGCTGCCGAGATTGCCGCGAACCAGAAGATACAGCTAAAGATTTTCATGAAGTTTCTAACAGACATCCTTCCCAGTGTTGGTGTTATTCATGCAGAGCAGATCCCTGCCCCTTACTTGTTCCGGCCGACCTTCGCCAACAGGACTCCCCACGGCCGGGCTATTACAACGACTGGCGGCGACGGCGCGCCGTGACGGGGTGTACTCCTGCTGGCGCCGATGCTTGTTTCTCCATACTGTATCAGCAGCAGGGTCCACGGCGCCGGGCGCGTTTAAAACATTTCTACCCCATTTTGTTTGCCCGCGAATCGGTGTATTCTGGAGATCGAGGATACGGCGATCGTCAAATTCTGCGTGCTGGCCAGTGGCAGTTCGGGCAATGCCGCCCTCCTGGCTACCGAAAATACGCGCATTCTGGTGGACGCGGGTTTGAGCATGCGCGAACTGGGCAAACGGCTCGCCTGCATCGGCGAATCGCTGGACAGAATTGACGCTATCCTGATCACCCACGAACATTCCGATCACGTCTCCGGTCTCCCCGTACTGGCTCGGAACAAGGGCGTTCGAGCAGTGATTTATGTTACCCGCCTGACGGCTCCGGCCATCGATTGGGGTCCTACACAGCCCCAGCGGCTCGAAGCCTTTCAGGCGGGGGCAAGTTTCCAGGTGGGCGATATCGAAGTGCAGAGTTTCGGCATTCCCCACGATGCCATCGACCCGGTGGGGTACTGCTTTCAGGCACAGGGGGTTCGCGTGGGGGTCGCCACCGATCTGGGCTATATCCCGGAATCCATTAAATTCCACCTGCGCCGGACCAATGTCCTGCTGTTGGAAGCCAACCACGATCTCGATATGCTGAAAGTGGGTCCG
The DNA here is from genome assembly GCA_039934035.1 of Candidatus Solibacter sp. Lineage (GTDB taxonomy): Bacteria > Acidobacteriota > Terriglobia > Bryobacterales > Bryobacteraceae > Solibacter. Next base: position 25,631 of record JBDTMZ010000007.1, read on the forward strand.
TACCCGTGGAGCGTCAAACAGCGGGTCATGAGCCGGGTGGGCCACCTTTCCAACCTGCATATGTCGGATTACCTCATACAGGACCTGGACTCCTGCACGGCGGACCTGATTCTCGGGCACCTGAGCGAGCAGAACAATCATCCGGCGATTGTGCAGATGGTGGCGGCGGAAGCGCTCCAGGAACGTAGTCTCGCGACGCGCCTGTCGATCGCGCAACAGAACACGGTAAGCCAGGTTTTCGAATACTAAAGACATCATGATTCCCCGATACACACGGCCCGAAATGGGTCGCATCTGGAGCGACCAGAACAGGTTTCAGCAATGGCTGGAAGTCGAACTGGCGGCCAGCGAAGCGCTGGCGCAATTTGGCGTGGTGCCCGCCGAGGCGGCGCGCCTGCTGCGCGAGCACGCTGGCTTCGAGGTCGCGCGCATCTTCGAAATCGAAGCCACCGTGAAACACGACGTGATTGCCTTCACCACGGCGGTGGCGGAGACCATGGCCGCGCGGGGACACGGCGAAGTGTCCCGCTGGTTTCATTACGGGCTGACCTCCAACGACGTGGTGGATTCGGCGCAGGCGCTGATCCTGAAGCAGGCGTCGGCGATTCTGCTGCACGATCTGGAGCAATTGCAGGCGGCGCTGAAGCGGCGCGCGCTGGAATTCCAGCACACGGTGCAGATTGGCCGCACCCACGGCGTGCACGCCGAGCCCATCACCTTCGGCCTGAAACTCGCCATCTGGCATGAGGAGGCGGGCCGGAATTTGACCCGCCTACGCGCGGCGGCCGAGGATGTCTGCGTCGGCAAGACCTCGGGCGCCGTCGGCACCTTTGGCCATATCGCGCCCGAGACGGAAGTGCTGATCTGCGAAAAGCTGGGGCTCAAACCGGCCGCAGTGGCCTCGCAGGTGATCCAGCGGGACCGTCATGCGGCCTATGTAGCGGCGCTGGCGCTGGCCACGGCGCTGTGCGAAAAAATCGCCTTGGAAGTGCGCCACCTGCAGCGTACTGAAGTGCGCGAGGCGGAGGAGTTTTTCGCCAAGGGACAGAAGGGCAGCTCGGCCATGCCGCATAAGCGCAATCCAGTGACCTGCGAGCAGATCTGCGGCCTGGCGCGCGTGGTGCGCGGCAACGTGATGGCGGCGATGGAAGATATCGGCCTGTGGCACGAGCGCGATATCTCGCACTCCAGCGTCGAACGCGTCATCCTGCCCGATTCGACGATCCTCACGGATTATCTTTTGGAGAAGACCACGAAGCTCGTCGATCAGTTGCTGGTCTATCCCGAACGCATGCGGCGCAATCTGGATTTGACCAAGGGGCTGGTGTTCAGCGGACAGCTGCTGCTCGATCTGGCTGCCGCCGGAATGCTGCGCGAACAGGCGTACCGGGTAGTGCAAACGCACGCCATGAAGGCCTGGGAAGAAGAAGGCGATTTCCGCGCGGCGATCGAGAACGATCCCGAGATCGGCGCCCTGCTTTCCAGGGAAAAGATCGCCGAAGCATTCTCCCTGGAACGCCAGTTGAAAAACGTAGACAAAATCTTCGAACGCGTATTCGGCGCGGAGGCGTAGAAGGTTCACGCGCAACGGGCCAACGGTCTTCTTGGCGATCTTTGAGGCGTGGCGAGAGAATGCTTCTTAAGATCCCGCCGCGAATCGATTGCCCATTGCGTGCTTTGAATGCGATCTCACGCCCAGGCGCCAACATCGCAATGAAAGCCCAGGTAAACTCTGCGGGATCTCCGCGAGCGTTCTCGTCAGGCTTCGATATAATATTTCGCTATACGCGAGTCTCGCGCAGTCAGAGAACCTTGAGGAGGCGATATGTGTGATCAGGATCATTTTGAAGACGACCGGAAATCATTTGAGTCGCGCGGCTGGGTAACGCGCAAGCAATTTGGTGTGATGTTGGGAGCGGGAATGTCCATGCTGCTTCCGCGCCTCGCCAACGCCGCTGCCGTCACCGAGAGCGACGTCAATGTCACCACGCCCGATGGCACGGCAGACTGCTATTTCGTCCACCCCTCCTCGGGCACGGGCGCGGGCGTTCTCATCTGGCCCGATATTTTCGGACTCCGTCCGGCCTTCCGGCAAATGGGCAAGCGTCTGGCCGAATCCGGCTATTCCGTGCTGGTGGTCAATCCCTTCTACCGGGCCAAGAAGGCTCCTACCGCCGCAGCGGGCGGCGCCACCCCGATTCAGGAAGTTATGCCCCTGGCGCGCGGCTTGAACGAGACCACCCACATGACGGACGCCAAAGCCTTCATCGGCTGGCTGGATCAGCAGGGCTCGGTGGCCAAGAACCGCAAGATGGGCACCCAGGGATACTGCATGGGCGGGCCGATGGCGTTCCGCACGGCGGCGGCGATGCCGGACCGCGTCGGCGCGGTGGCTTCGTTCCACGGCGGCGGACTGGTCGCCCGGGGTCCCACCAGCCCGCACCTGCAGGCGGCCAAGAGCCACGCCCAGTTCCTGGTGGCCATTGCCGCCAACGACGACGAACGCGGGCCCAAGGACAAGGACACCTTGAAGGAGACCTTCGCGGCAGCCAAACTGCCGGCCGAGATCGAAGTGTACGAGAAGTCGGCGCACGGCTGGTGCCCGCCCGATTCCACGGTGTACAACGAGGCGCAAGCGGAAAAGGCGTGGAGCCGCTTGCTCGCGCTCTACGGCAAAGCCCTGGCGTAGGATGTGCTGGTGGGACGGACCATCGCTATTGTGGTCCGTCCATTCCTCGCATTGGGAGCGAAGCGCGGACCGCATGCCGGCGTCCGGCCCCGGAATCGACCGCAGAAGGATTACCCGAAAGCCTTCGTGCTCGAAGTAAATCCGTGGATCAACCACTCCCCGGACACAAGAAGCAGTTCCACCTTTACCATCCCAACCGGAAGTGCCCTGCTTCCCTGCCCCAATCTCCGCTATGCCCTTAGCGCACAGCTCGGGAATTTCGTCCGGAGGAGGCGCAGCGCACAATCCGGTCCGGAAACGCCGGAATACGGATTGTCGGCGACGCGGGTTGATGTCATAATACTGGACCGAAAGTTGGAGGTGACAGATGCGTCTGGGGATGATTCTGTTTCTTTCCGCCGCGGCCGTTTGGGGGCAGCGGCACCACATTGACGAAGTCAACGCGGAGAAGCCGGAAGGCAAGCTTCTGCAGCAGATCATGCAGGAGGACGACACCGCAAAAAAGATCGCACTGCTCGATCAGTTCACCAACGAATTTCCAAAACACGAGGCTGCTCCCTGGGTGCTGGAGCAACTGCAGGGCATTTATGTCAAAGCTAACGACCCCGATAAAATCATCGCCGCCGGAGAGAAACTCCTGGCGATCGACCCCGAGGATCCGGAGGCCGCACTGCAGTGCCTGAAGGCCGCGGAGTCCAGGAAGGATACCGCCGCGGTTACCCGGTTCGGCATGACCACCGGCGCCTCTGCCCATAAGCTGGCCACCAGCGAACCGCCCAAAGAGGCAGCGGAAATGGACGCCTGGAAGGCGCAGGTGGCTTACGCCAAACAGGTGGAACAATACGCCGATTATGCGCTCTACCGCACCGCGCTGGAATCGCGCGACCCTAAACTGGTGATCTCGCTCGGAGAGTCGGTACGCGCCCGCAACGCGGGCAGTGAATATGCCGCCAAGATCGCTGAGCCTCTCTTTGTGGCCTACCGCCAGGCGAACGATCAAGCCAAGGCGCTGGCGCTGGCCGATCAAATGGTCAACGCTGGAGGAGGCAGTGAAGACATGCTGCTGGTGCTCGCCAACCAGTACATGGAGCAGAAGAAGGAGGCGGAGAAGATTCACAGTTACTCGGCCCGCATCGTGCAGTTGATGGGTCAGAAGGCGAAGCCGGAAGGCGTGAGCGATGTGGATTGGAACAGCCGCAGGAACCTGGTTGTCGGGCTAGCGCATTATATGAGCGGCAAGCAGTATCACAACGACAGTAACTTCGCCAAGGCCGATGTGGAATTGCGCGCGGCACTGCCGCTGGTGGAAGGCAATGCGGCGATCAAGCCCGAAGTGCTTTAAATGCTCGCCATGTCCAACTTCAAGTTGGAGAAGCCCCAGGAAGCGGCCAACTACTTTAGATCGTGCGCCGCGGTGAAGAGCCCGTTCCAGCAGCTCTCGGCCACCAATCTGGCGCGCATGAAAACCCAATACACTGGGATCAGGTGAACCTGCTCATACCGAACCTGGGATCGACTTCGCTCAAATATCAGATCCTGGAAATGCCGTCGGAGACGGTGCTGGCCAAGGGCCGGCTGGAACGCGTGACGGATTATCGCGAAGCCATCGCGCAGATCTCCACCAGCGGGATTCCGATCCATGCCGTGGCGCTCAAAGCGGTACATGGCGGACCCCACTTTCGCGGCACATTCCTGGTGGACGCGGAGGTGGTGGCCGCGCTGCGCCAGTTCCTGCCGGCGGCTCCGGCGCACAATGCCATCTACCTGACGGCGATCGACGCCTTCCAGCAGGCGTTGCCCGGCGTGCCCGTGGTGGCGGCGTTCGAACCGGAATTCCACGCCACCATGCCGGAGTACGCGCGCTGCTACGGCGTGCCCGCCGCGTGGCGAGAGGAGGGCGTGGAGAAGTATGGCTTCCACGGCGCGTCGCACCAGTATGTCGCGGGCCGTATGGCGGAGATGCTGGGGCGGTCCGGGAAATTTGTCAGCTGCCACCTTGGCGGTAGTTCTTCGATGTGCGCCATCCGGGACGGCCACAGCATCGATACTACGATGGGCTTCTCCCCGCAATCCGGCCTGGAGAACGCGACCCGCCATGGCGATCTGGACGTGTTCGCCGTCCTCTATATGATGGACCGCCACGGCTGGAGTGCGGCCGACGTCCGGCAGCAACTGGCGCAGGTCGGCGGCCTGGCCGGCCTTTCCGGCGTGGCGGGCGGCGATGTGCGCGACCTGGAAGCGGCGGGCACCAGAAAGGCGGCGCTCGCCATGGACGTGTTCGTGTATCAGGTCAGGAAAACGATTGGCGCGTACGCGGCCGCGCTGGGCGGCCTGGATGCGGTAGCCTTCACCGGCGGGATCGGCGAGAACTCGGCGCGTCTTCGCGAAAAGTGCTGCGCGGGCCTGGAGTTCCTGGGCATCGCGCTCGACCCGGCGCGAAATGCCGGCACCGGTGATCGCGCCGTTTCGACCGAAGAGGCGCGGGTAACCGTGCTCGCGCTCTCCACGAATGAGGAACTGGTGGTGGCGCGGCGCGCGTTCCGGTGTTTGGCCCAGTAGGAACTCGTGGGGAACCGGCCATCGTTTGGGTGTGGCCTGTTCGCGTCCCGAAGCATTCCAAGCCAGGCAAACAACTGACCGTTCAGCCGGTCCCGAAGAAACAAAAAGCGCTGCCTTTTCAGGGGCAGCGCTTTTTGTTTTCGGATGGAGGTAAAGCTTAGCCGTCGCGGCGTTTCAGAGTGGGCCGCTCGTCTTGATCGGTCTTCGGCTTGGTGCCGTCTTCGTTCTCGTCCACTGGACCCGTGCCGGTGCCGGGAGCGCGGCGTAGGCGCGGACGGTTGGAATCTTTCTCGACGTCCACCTTGCGGCGGTTATGCAACATCGCCAGCCGGTTCTTCACATCGTTGAACTCGCTGGTGTTCACCACGTATTCAGGCTTGGCCACGAGAATCTTCTGGATCTCCTCCTGCGCGTTCTTGATGCGCGCATCCGTAGGCGGATGGCTCGAGAAAATCTTGGCAAGCGTTCCCGGCTTCTTCTTTTCAAGCGATTGGATCTTTTCGAAGAAGTCTACGAAGGATGTCGGGTCGTAGCCGGATTTGTACAGATACTGCAATCCCAGGTAATCCGCTTCCGATTCCATGGATTGCGTGAAGCGCAGGAACCCCAGGGGAATCGCGATGCTGGCGCCCTGCCGGATGGCGTATCCGGCCCAGCCACCCATGAAGATGAGGGGAATGGTGGCGTAGTTGATGATCTGCCCTTTGGTCTGCTGCTTGGTACCGTGGCGCGCGGCAACGTGCGCGATTTCGTGCGCCATGACACCGGCGAGCTCGCTTTCCGATTCCGCTTTGAGCATCAGCCCCGAGTTCACGAAGAAAAAGCCGCCCGGCAGGGCGAACGCATTGACTTCCTCGGAATCCAGCACTTTGATGGTGAAGGGCACCTTCGCGTCCGAATTGCGGACCAGGTTTTGCCCGACACGGTTGACGTACTCGGCGATGATTGGGTCGTCGATGATCTTGGCTTGGCGCTCCACTTCCTGCGCCAGCTGCTTACCGAGTGCGATTTCCTTCTCGAGGGAATAGAAATTGACGCCCTTGCCGACGTCGCGATTGCCAATTTCCTCGGGATCTTTTTTCTTTTTGTCGCCGGCGAGAGCCCCTACCGGTAACAGGCTGATTGCCGCCAGGATTGCCACCGGCACTCTGAAGCGAAGTTTCATAATCCGAAAACTCCTGATAGCTACACTATACGCCCAATCCGCGGCGCCGGGTAGCCTATGTGTGGTACGTGTGGCCCACTGTGGCGGTTTCGATTAATTGCTCAGTACCAGCCAAGGCTGATCACCTTGCCCGCCGGGTCTACCAGGACGTCCAGCCGCCGGTTGGTGTAGGAGTAAAACTTGCGTCCCTGAGCGGCGTCCGCAGCGCTGATCGGACCCGTCCACTGACGGCGGCATTCCTGCCAGGTGAGGCGCGGCGGATAGGCGAAGACCGTCCGCAGGGTGCCCGTCCTCTTGTCGAAATCCAGCTCCAACTCCTTATATTTGTTGGAGGGATCCTGATACGCGTAGATCGTGCCATTGACGGCCTTCTTGTCGTCATACGCCGACCGCTGGCGCAGCGGGGCTCCCAGCAGCGTGCGCGCATCGCTTTCCTTCCACAGGCCAATCTGCTTCTGACACAGTGCGGCAAACTCGCGGACCGCGACGGCGCCGGCGGCGGGCCCGGGAACCGATGCGGAGGGAGAGGGCTTGGCGGACTCGCTGGCTGGAACCGTCGCCGGAACCGGCGGCGGCACGGGCGCCTTCGGCAGCGCCGCGTGGACCACCGGAATTGGGATGGGCTGGCGCAGCGCGTAATCTTCCAGAATCAAGCTGGAAATCGGTGCCGTTTTGGCGGTGGGGGCCATCGGCTGAAGTTTCTTGATGGCCGGCACCACCGGTTTAGGACCCGGAAGGGTGACCTGACGATTGTCGGCCGGTTCCAAGGGGCGTAGAACCGGAGGAAGTTTAGCCACGGCGGACGAGGGACCGCCTTCGGCGCGGTCTGCAGCCATGATATTGCCTGTTACCAGGACGGCCGCTGCCACCAGAACGAACAGCCGGAACGACTTCATAACTACCTCGCGATTGCGGAAGAATTCATCAACGAGGGTAGCCCAAGAGGGCCCGGCTTTTCGCCTTGAATTTGGGCAGCACTGGATTGCTGCCCGAAGTTAGGTACAGCCGGGGGTTTACATACTCACGTCGGCCGGCCGCGGAAGGTCCGGCGGGAATTGCACTCCGCCCGAACGGCTCCGCAGATACTCGCGCAGCGCCTCTTCGTAGACCTGTATGCCTTTGCGGGAATAGCGCAGCATTCCCTTCTGGCGGAAATGATTCATTTGTAACGTGATGATTTCGCGGGTGGTGCCGACGTAGCCGGCGAGCACCTGGTGAGTCAGCGGCGGAATGCTGGTGTAGCCGTCGTCGCCGCGCGTGCCCATTCTTTCGGCGAAGCGAAGCAGCGAGCGCACAAAGCGTTCCGGCGTCTTATCCAGGGCGAAACTCTGCAGGCGCGCCTGGTATTCGAGGCTGCGCTGCACGAACATTTGGATGAACGCGATGCCGAGTTTGGGCTGGCGCTGCGATTGTTCCTCGATTTCCGTGGCCGTCCACGACATCAGGGAAACGTTGTCGAGCGCCACGGCGCGCTGTCGCCCGTGGAAGTCGCCCAAGAGAGAACTTTCACCCAGAAAATCATCCGTGCGAAAAATATCGATCAGGGCTTCGACGCCGTCGTCGAGAAGCACGCTGACTTTTACGCGTCCGTGAAGGACAAGGTGGAGTCCCTCGGGCGGGCGGTGCTCGTCGAAAATGACGTCTCCACGGGAGTAGCTGTTGAGCGCTTTGCGGGGGAGGTACGTCAAGGCGTCTTCAAACTCGCGTGGTTGATAGCCTGGGTGCGTGGAAGGTTGCATTGTGTCCTTTGCTTGATCCATCGGGTATCTCCGACTGGACGGCGCAATCAGACCATGAAGGTGGCGTACCCGGCGAGTAAGGCCGAACGTGCCGGAGCAGGAGAGGTAAGTACCGTCGCTACAATCCCAGTATAAGGGGCGACCTGCGAGAGCGCGACTGCGGCGAGGGGCCAGAGGTGAAACGGAGCACAGTCGATTGGGATGGCGGAAGACAGTGGGAGTCGAACCCACCAGCGGCTTTGAGGGCCGCCGAACGGTTTTGAAGACCGTCCCAAACACCGGTCCAGATTGCCTTCCGTGACTATTGTAACGGGTAGGTTCGATTCCGGGCGAAAATCGGGCGGTATAAGTGGCCGTAGCTAGGCCGGGATGTCGCGGCGCAATTCGCGGATGTAAGTCGCGGCCTGACTGGCGGCGCGCGTCCAGGTCCACAGGCGGACGGCTTCCTCGCGGGCGGAAACCCCAATCGACTGGGCATGATCCCGTCGTTGATAGACGAACCGCATCAGGTAGCGCAACTCTTCCAGATCGGGCTGCGCCCACTCTCCCCAGTCGCAGGCGGGGTCGAAGGCCGCGGAATCCTGGACAGGCACCATGCCCGCGACGCTGACCTGATAGGAGTTGCCTTCGTGCGCAAACTCCGTCAGTCCGCTGTAGCCGGTGACGATGCACGGCAGGGCGCAAGCCATGGCTTCGAGGACCGAGAGGCCCCAGCTCTTTAGAACACGAATATTCTAGCGCGCTGACGCGGAAACGGGGGCAGCGGAGTGGAAAGCCGGTTGCGAGGGAATAGAGCGCACAGGTACACTGGAATGGTCGTCGTATCAATCATTCCCCGGTCGTCTAATGGTAGGACAGCGGCCTTTGGAGCCGTGAATCGGAGTTCGAATCTCTGCCGGGGAGCCATACTGTCCGCGTACCAACTCCAAGCCCCGAAATTCTTGACAGCCCAGCCATTCGCCGGTCGCCGTTATCCGCCAGATTCCGCAGGTTTTATGGTCCGCGGCCTCTCACCGGTTTGACGCGAGATGTGCAGCGGGGGCGCGTCCAACCGCCCGGGTTCAGCCCGGAGGCCAACGATTCCGGTGCGAACTCTCCGGTTTCTCCGGTTGACAGGGTGGCCTTTGTTGACGGCACTGTTCAACGCGGCGGCCAAACTCAAACGACTTTCAAACCACCGTCAATTTCGGCGTCTGGCGGCCCTACCGGCGGAAACAGCAGCACGCGCACGTCGGGCAATTCCGAGAACGAGTTCTCGATCATTGGCCGGACGTCGCGCCACTTCAGTCCGCCAAGCCCGCATCCAAGCGGCGGCACGGCAATCGAGCGGATGCCCAGCCGCCGTAGGTCAGCAACCAACGATTCCAGCCCGGACCGGATATCTTCGATCCGCGAATTGTCGCGCCAGTGACGCTTCGTCGGGAAGTTGAGTATGTACCGGGGATTTTGTGGGTTGCCATTGTCGAAGATGAACATCCGTCCCGGCACGACCTCGCGCACGCGGCACGCCGCTTCATAAGCCTTGAAGTTCGCAGGAAAAGCATGCTTGAACTGAAGCGCCAGGCCCTTGCCCATGACACCGACACAGTTCACGGTGTTCACCAGGGCCTCGGCGTCGGCTTCCAGAATATTGCCATGGCGTGTTTCAATCATCAGGCCATCTCTCGGCAGCAATGCCATTCTGGATGCAATTCCAATCTCTCTCGCCCATGAGGAAACCGCAGCATACCAAAAGTGCGACGACACGGTCAGACCGGTGTTTCGCGAGTCGATTACTGCTGCGGCTTGTGACGCTCCGACGAGAAGTTTTTCTCGACCATCGCGCTGAGGGTGAGCAACCCGGCAGCACATCGTAATATCATGAGTTTTCGATTTAATTTTCAAATAGATACACAGGTCCCGAAGCCACCTATGGCGAAGCTCGAAGATCTCACGCGTGGTGCCGCCGTCAAGGGAATCCTGCCCGATTGCCTCGTCACGGTAATTGACGTCAAGTGGTACGGCTCGGCGGCAGTCGAACTCACCTACAAAGACCCCTCAGGGAAGCCCAGTGTCGTGCTCCTCTACCGGGATCGCGAGCCCACCCTCGAAATTGTCGAATCCGGTCGGCCGTGGAGCTTCGATGGAGACGGGAAACTATTCCGCCTGGTCTCTGAGGCCCACCGAATCGACCTGGCCCATCTTTTCGACCCGCTACTTGCCATCCACACCTCGATGGTCGACCCGCTGCCGCATCAGATCACTGCAGTCTATGGCGAGATGCTGCCGCGGCAACCGCTCCGGTTCCTCCTGGCGGATGACCCCGGCGCCGGCAAGACGATCATGGCGGGCCTGCTCATCAAGGAACTGCTGATCCGTGGCGACCTGCACCGCTGCATGATCGTTTGCCCGGGCAATCTCGCGGAACAGTGGCAGGACGAGCTCTACCAGCGATTCCAGCTTCCGTTCGAAATCCTGACGAACGACAAGCTCGAATCGGCGCGCACCGGCAATTGGTTCGCCGAGAATCACTTGGCCATCTGCCGCCTGGATAAGCTGAGCCGGAATGAAGACGTCCAGGCGAAGCTGGCCAATACCGACTGGGACCTGGTGGTGTGCGACGAAGCCCACAAAATGTCGGCCACCTTCTTCGGCAGTGAGGTCAAGTACACCAAGCGCTACCGCCTGGGCCAGCTCCTCGGCCAGCTCACCCGGCATCTGCTGCTGATGACGGCGACGCCGCATAACGGCAAGCCAGAAGATTTCCAACTGTTTCTCGCGTTGCTGGATAGCGACCGCTTTGAAGGCCGGGCGCGCGATGGCGTGCACACGGTCGATGCGTCCGACCTCATGCGGCGGCTGGTGAAAGAGCAGTTGCTCAAGTTCGACGGTAAACCGCTGTTCCCCGAGCGGCGGGCCTACACCGTCGGTTATAAGCTCTCCGACGCCGAAGCCGCCCTCTACAAGAGCGTTACCGATTACGTCCGCGAGGAGTTTAACCGGGCCGATGCGCTGGAGAACGAAGGCCGCAAGGGAACAGTCGGATTCGCACTGACCATTTTGCAGCGGCGACTGGCATCTTCGCCGGAGGCGATCTTGCAATCCCTCCGCCGCCGCCGGGAACGGCTCGAGCGCCGGCTCCGCGAAGAACAGATCCTCAAGCGCGGAGCGGCCCTACAGGACGACACCCAGCGCCTGCCCAGTCTCACCGAGGAAGACCTCGACGATTTGGACGACGCGCCCGACGCCGAGGTTGAGGAAACCGAAGAAACCGTAGTCGATCAGGCAACCGCGGCGCGAACCATCGCGGAATTGCAGGCCGAAATCGAAATCCTGAAAGGCTTGGAAGTGCTGGCGCTGAGGGTCCGGCGCAGCGGCACGGATAAGAAGTGGGAGGAGTTGTCGGCCATCCTGCAGAATCAGGCGGAGATGTTCGACGCGCAGGGCCACCGCCGAAAGATGGTCATCTTCAGCGAGCACCGCGACACACTGAACTACCTGACCGAGCGGCTCCGCTCGCTCTTGGGCGCTCCAGAGGCTCTTGTCACGGTTCATGGCGGGATGGGCCGCGAGGAGCGCACCAAGGCTCAGGAGGCATTCAAGCAGGATAAGGACGTTCTTATCCTGCTGGCCACGGACGCCGCCGGCGAGGGCATCAACTTACAGCGCGCGCACTTGATGGTCAACTATGACCTGCCCTGGAACCCGAACCGCCTCGAACAGCGCTTCGGCCGCATTCACCGCATTGGGCAGACCGAAGTGTGCCATCTCTGGAACCTGTTGGCGGAAGAGACGCGTGAAGGTGACGTCTATAAACGCCTCCTCGAAAAGATCGAATTGGAGCGGGAAGCTCTTGGCGGCGGTGTCTTTGACATCTTGGGCCAACTCTTCCGCGAGCAACGGCTCCGCGACCTGCTGATCGAAGCGATCCGGTACGGTGATCAGCCGGAGGTCAAGGCCCGCCTGCACCAGATCGTCGATAACCTGACCGACCGCAAGCACTGCCAGGAACTGCTGGAAGAGCGCGCGCTGGCCAACGACAGCATGGACGCCTCCCAGGTTCAGAGAATCCGGGAGGACATGGAGCGTGCGGAAGCACGTCGCCTTCAGCCTCACTTCATCGAGTCGTTCTTCCTGGAGGCGTTCCGGCTGCTGGGCGGCTCCATCAAAGAGCGCGAAGCGCGCCGCTATGAAATCACCCACGTACCCGCACTGATCCGTCAGCGGGACCGCCTGATCGGCACAGGCGAACCGGTCCTGGGGAAGTATGAACGGATCACCTTCGAGAAGTCCCTCCGCGCGGTTCCCGGCCAACCGCTGGCTACCTTCGTCTGTCCGGGCCAGCCACTCCTCGGCGCAACCATCGATTTGATCCTGGAGCGCAATAGAGATCTCTTAAAGCGTGGGACCGTTCTGATAGACCCCGACGACCCGGGTGAGGCAGTCCGCGCGCTCTTCTACCTGGATCACACCATCCAGGACGGCCGCACCGACAAGGCCGGCAACCGCCGTGTGGTCTCCCGACAACTGCAGTTCGTTGAGACGGATGCCGCCGGTTCCACGAGGAACGCTGGGTACGCCCCTTATCTGGACTATCGGCCCGTGACGGCTGGGGAACGGGCCAGTCTGACCGCAACTCTGGAGTCGCAAGCCTGGCTGAAGGGCGACCTGGAATCGGTGGTCTTGGGCCACGCGATTGCGAACCTCGTTCCCGTACACCTAGACGAAGTCCGAAAACGCCGCGAGGACCTGTTGACCAGGACCATGGCCGCCGTCAAGGACCGCCTGACCAAGGAAATCACTTACTGGGATCATCGCGCCAATCAACTAAAGGACCAGGAACTGGCCGGCAAGATCAATGCCAAAATCAACTCGGGGAAGGCCCGCCAACGCGCCGATGAGTTGCAGGCCCGGCTCCAGAGACGAATGGCAGAACTCGAACTGGAGCGGCAGATAGCGCCGTTGCCGCCCGTCGCCATCGGCGGCTCGCTCGTTGTCCCCTTGGGGCTCGTCCATAAACTATTTCCGCCTGCTCTGCCAGATCATGCCGCCGCCGATGCGGTATCGGCGGAAGCCCGAAAGAAAATGGAGCTGCTCGCCATGCAGATGGTCATGGAGGCCGAGAAGAAGCTCGGCAACCATCCGCGGGATGTGAGCGCCGAGAAGTGCGGGTACGACATTGAATCGAAGGTTGCGGATGGCAAACTGCGGTTCATCGAAGTGAAGGGCAGGGTCGTCGGCGCCATTACCGTGACGGTCACGCGGAATGAAATCCTCACGGCGCTTAACAAACCCGACGACTTCATCCTCCCGATTGGACAGGTGGATGACGGCCAGCAGAAGCTCGTCTACATCAGCCGGCCCTTCCAGCAAGAACCCGAATTCGCGGTGGAGAGCATCAACTACAACCTCCAGGATTTGCTTGCGAAGGGGGAACGGCCCAAGTGAGTTCACACATGATTCCAGCGCTTCGGCCCGCCGCAGACCCCGATCCGGATGGAGGTGGCCGGTGAGAGCACCGATTCTAACGACGCGGACAATACGCGCCCTCCGCGATCCGCTTTTGCACGATCACAGGTTCGCGATTCCCAAGCTTCAGAGGAATTTCGTGTGGGATGCCGGGCGCGCCGCAAAACTGCTCGATAGCATTTACTATCAGATGCCGATCGGCTCCCTGTTTCTCTGGGAGATGAATCACAAATCAGCCAATCTGATCCGCCAGGCGACAGGGGTTTTGCCGTCGTTTAATCCCAAGAACAAGACCATCTCGTTCGTCATCGACGGCCAGCAGCGGCTGTCTGTGATCTATCAGGCGTTCAAGGGGGAACGGCGGGAGAATGACGCCGGCCAGGAGATTGACTTTGGCCGCCTCTGCTTCGTAGTCAACCCCAATTCGGAAGCGGAGAACCCGCCTCGAATCGTCCATCGGAAACCTTCAGGGCCGGACTATGTGGCACTCAGCGCCATTCTGGACAACGACTGGAAGAAGAGAATGCCCAGCAAGGCCAAATGGTTCCTGGGTCGGATCCAGAATTGCAGAAATCGCTTTCTGGATTATCCGATTCCACTGGTGACAATTCTCTCCGCCACCCTTGAAGAAATTGGGGTAGTGTTCATTCGAGTCAATTCCCAAGGGATGCGGATCACATCCGCCGATCGTGCGGTTGCGCTGATGGGGCAACTGGACGTGCGCACCATGGCAGAGCAGCTTCGCCATGAAATCCGGGAACGGGGATTCAAGCTCAAGGCTATCGACCCCATTCTGATGGGATTCAATCTGGTTACCGAACCGCCCGATCTCGATGGCGATCCGCCGAAGCTGGAGGCGATGGCCCGCCGGTGGTCGAAGCGGATCGACAGCGACGATGCCGAGCGGAAGGCGTTTGTCGAACACTGGCATCGCTACAAGAACGCCCTGTTTTCCGCCTTCAACTATCTTCGCAATCGTTTTCCCGTTCACGATGAGTCTTATCTGCCCTCAGCCAATATGCTGGCCACGTTGGCAGTCTTCTTCTTTCACCATGCGGGTCAGCCCGATACCCGTCAAGCCGCCGAAATCCGCAAATGGTTCTGGGCGACCGGCCTGGCGAAGCGTTATAGCGGCGCGGGATACCACAGGAACATTGCCTGGGACGCCAGGTTCTTCGAAGCCATCGGGAAAGGGACGAGAAGATTGTTCAAGCTGGACGACCTGCTCGACCCGGTACTCGATATCCAGGCCGAAGAGTATAGCGCGGGTTCGGCGCGGACGCGTACCTTCTTCTGCCTCCTGGCTCGCCAACAACCCCGCTTTCTCGACAACGGCGAGCCCATTTTCCCGGATGGCCAGGCGATCGGTCACGGCGACCAAAGGCACCGGCACCATATCTTCCCGCAAGCGCAACTGGCGCAGCACGTGCCCGCCCGAATTTACAACAGCCTCTGCAATATCTGCTTTCTTGTTGCCAGAGACCACGGACCGATCGGGATGCGCGTCCCGAGGAACTACTTGGGGGAGTACGAAGAGGCGAATCGCAAACAGTTCCAAACCGTCATGAAGAGCCACCTGATCCCAGTCGCGGCTGAGAGCGGCGTCTGGGATCGGGGAATCGTGAAGGGCTTCAAGAGGTTTCGCCAGCGCCGGCTCGCGCTGATTTGCGCCGCGTTTGAGAAGGAAGCGGGCATGAAGCTGTTCAGGTGGAACTAACCTTATGACTCCGCGCTCCGATCCGCCGTACGAGCTTGAGGTGTCCCGAGCCGAGCTGTCTCAAGCACTGAAGACCGTCGCGCGGGGAATTGGCAATCGCCCCGGAGATGCGAGCCTTCGATTTGCGGATGGCCGTTTGTCTATCGAGGCCACCACCACCACCGCGGAAGTCCCCGCCCGCGGAATCTGGCCCTCCGCGATCTATGTGGGTTCCTTGTGGGTTCGAAAGTTGGCAAGGAGGACGCCCTCAGGCGATACCATCCGTCTGCGAGTCGCCGAGGGAAGAATCTACACGAATCGATACTCCGAACCATGCGCTTTAGCGCCGCGAGAACATCCGCACGATCCGGAGGCCCCTCTGATTGACGAGCGGCAGTTGATTCTGGACGCCGCCAGAATCCTCAAGCCTCTGCGCGTCACGGTGTCGGATCTGGAAAAGCTGGTCGCGGAAGCGCTCCCGAAGGAGACCGTAGCCTGGTCCGTGGAAGAGAAGAAGATGATGCGACTAATAACGAAGGCATGGCTGTTACTGGCGCCGTTGGGCGTTGAAACCGCCGATCTTCGTCGATTGGTAGACAAAGCAATACGCAACGCGTGGAAGTGAACCGAAGGACATGAAAAAGAAGCTCATTGAAATCGCGTTGCCGCTGGAGGCGATCAACAAGGAGTCGGCGCGAGAGAAATCGATCCGGCATGGACACCCGTCCACTCTGCACCTCTGGTGGGCACGTCGGCCACTGGCGGCGTGCAGGGCGGTTCACTGGTCGATGACCCGTCGAGCCTGCCCGAGCAGTTCCCGACCGAAGCAGATCAGGATAAGGAGAGGCAGCGGCTCTTTCGATTAATCGAAGAGTTGGTCAAGTGGGATAACTCGAACAATCCGACGATTTTGAAAGCTGCTCACGACGAGATATTGAAGTCCACGGATGGCCATCCGCCCCCGATTTACGACCCATTCTGCGGCGGCGGGTCGATTCCTCTCGAAGCGCAACGCTTGGGGCTGGAAGCGCACGGCAGCGATTTGAATCCGGTCGCGGTTCTGATCACGAAGGCGCTGATTGAGATCCCGCCCAAGTTTGCTGGGCAGCCGCCAGTGAATCCCGCCGCAAAGAAGAAGATGACCGGGAAGGGGATGTGGACGGGTGCGCGCGGACTCGCGGACGACGTCCGGTATTACGGCCAGTGGATGCGTGACCGTGCCTTTGAACGTGTCGGACACCTCTATCCCAAGGTGAAATTACCATCCGAACACGGCGGCGGCGAAGCAACGGTGATCGCCTGGCTCTGGGCGAGGACGGTTGTTTGCCCTAATCCAGCCTGCGGCGCTCGGATGCCACTTGTTCGATCTTTTGTGCTCTCTAGCAAGCCAGGCAAAAAGGCCTGGGTTGAACCGGTAATTGATCACGAACACAAGGCGGTTTCTTTTACTGTAAAGACCGGTGAAGGCCAGCCCCCTACGCCTCCCAAGATTGGGAGGGGAGCGAAGTTTCGTTGTGTCGTATGCCACGAAAAGTGTCCCGACCGACACATCAAGGACGAGGGCGCTGCAGGGCGCATGGGCGCGCAATTGATGGCGGTAGTAGCTGACAGCAAGAAAGGTAGGGTCTATGTTGAGCCCACCTGCGACCAAACGGAAACCGCTGAGAGCGCGCGACCAAGTTGGGGTCCGGAGCAGGAGCTGTCGAATGATCCCCGCAATCTTTGGTGCATCCCATATGGTCTGCGCCGCTTCCGTGATCTTTTTACGAATCGCCAACTTGTGGCCTTGACGACCTTCTGTGACCTGGTGGACGAAGGTAGGCAACATGCCATATCTGACGGGTCGAGCCCAGACTATGCGGACGCCATCGCTACCTACCTGGGCTTTGGGGTCAGTCGGCTGAGTGACATCTGCAATTCGCTTTGCCGATGGGAATCGTCGAAGACACAGGTCCGAAATCTCTTCGGGCGTCAAGCGATTCCGATGGTATGGGACTTTGCAGAGCCTAACGTTTTCGCCGAAGCCGCAGGAGATTACCAAGTAAGCCTGGACAACCTCTGCAAGGCCATTGAGAGGACACCCAGCTTGGGGATTAGTTCAGTCCAGCAACTGGACGCAACGACGATTGTCAGGGAGGCCGTATTTTCGACTGACCCTCCATACTACGACAACATCGGCTACGCGGGATTATCAGATTTCTTCTACGTCTGGCTTCGACGCTGCATCGGCGGCATCTACAAAGATGTCTGCAGCACACTTGTTGTCCCTAAGAAGCAAGAACTTGTTGCCGACCCTTACCGCTTTGATGGCGACACCGAGCAAGCCCAACATCATTTCGAAGAAGGGTTTGCTAAGGCTTTCGGCCGAATGCGCGAAGCTCAAAAGGGCGAATTCCCTTTGACGGTTTACTACGCCTTCAAACAGGCCGAGTCCGATGACGAAGACGAGGGCGCGTCGGGAGTAAGCGCTCATGCCTCGACTGGTTGGGAAACGATGCTTGAAGCACTGCTGCGTGCTGGTTTTCAAGTAACCGCCACGTGGCCGATGCGGAGCGAATTGAGCAATCGCCCGGTGGCCAGCGGTACAAATGCGCTCGCCTCCTCCATTGTTCTCGCGTGCCGACCTCGACTGGAGAGCGCGCCCATAACAACCCGCAAGGACTTTCTCTCTTCGCTCAAGAAAGAACTCCCTCACGCGTTGCGGAACCTGCAGAAAGGCAACATCGCCCCTGTGGATCTGGCGCAAGCAGCCATTGGTCCGGGCATGGCTGTCTTCTCCCGTTACAAGAAGGTCCTCGAAACTGATGGTTCACCCATGCGGGTGAGGACAGCCTTGGGGTTGATCAATCAGGGCCTCGACGAGGTGCTTTCTGAGCTGGAGAGCGAGTTCGACCCAGATACACGATGGGCGCTCGCGTGGTTTGAACAGCACCAGTTCGACGAGGGCCTGTACGGAGAAGCCGAGGTGCTGGCCACGGCGAAGGCGCTCAGCATCTCGCACCTCGCGGAGGCGGGTATTCTTCACTCCCGCGCCGGAAAGGTCCGACTGCTACGCCGGTCTGAGCTTCCCGAAGACTGGGACCCGTCCACCATTGACCGCCTGACCGTATGGGAAGTGACGCAGCACCTTATCCGCCGCTTGGATCAGAAGGGCGAAACGGAGACTGCGAATTTGAAGGGGAAGATCGGCGGGATGGCCGAGATCGCCCGCGATCTCGCCTACCGCCTCTACACGCTCTGCGAGCGAAAGGGCTGGGCGGAAGAGGCAGGTTACTACAACAGCCTGGTTGTGGCGTGGCCATCCATGGCATCTGAGGCATTTGAACTGAAGTAGATTGCGGGCAACAAACACAATGAGTGATGCCAAACGACATCGACACGAAGACCTCCCGCCTAATGAGATTGCGGAAGATCCGGCCCGGTTTCAGTCGAGGGCAGCGTATCCCCGCGATTGGATGGAAGATGAGCTCGAAGACCAGAGGTCTTACAGCCAGGACTTTGAGGGCGCGCTCTCAGTCTGGCGGGACCCGTCCGATGGGAAGATCTATGTGATAAACGGGCACCGTCGCCTGCGTCTGGCGAAAAGACTTCAGGCTCCATTAGTTCACGTGCAGTTCCTTGAAGCCTCCACCGCTGCCGATGCGTTCGCAAGAGGCGTTGAACTGAGCTTGGCCCAGTGGGCGTTCGAGCGCGGGGATAAGCTGCGGTGGGCGATTGATAGTCGTCGCGCGGCAGTCGACCGTGCGATCCACACGCGCTGGCTTAGTCCGGACGGCGAGTCGGCGAATCGACTGTACAAGTATTACCCGGAGTTGGGAAGGCGCTATTCCTCCTTTCCAGATGATCACAAAGGATCGGAAACAGCCTAATGGCCATCACAAATAGCGAACGAGTAGGCAAGGCTCTGGAAGTCCTGAAGGATGGGTTGCGCCCCTACGTCGAGCGCGAGTTGAAAGCCACCTACAAAGACCGGTGGCTGGAGACGGCGCGGCCGAGTTTCCCCGACTGGCAACAGCCAGGCAAGGATGGCAAGGGGCTGAATTGGGACACGCAGGCCCTGCTGCAGGTGATGTGCGAACTGTGGAACGACTGCTTCAAGAAAATCCTCGGCCCTTCTGAGAGGAGCCTGGCGTTCGAACTTCGCGACGTGCGCAACAAGTGGGCCCACCAAAAGGCCTTCTCGACGGACGACGCCTATCGTGCAATCGACAGCATTTCCCGGTTGCTGGCGGCGGTTTCGGCCGAGCAGGTGGAGGCCGTCGAACAGATGAAGGCTGAAATCCTCCGCGTCAAGTACGAGGAACAGATCAGAAGCCAGAAGCGGAAGGAATCGAGCACTGCGGTAGAAGGAAAGCCGGCGACAGGCCTGCGTCCGTGGCGTGAGATTGTGACGCCACACCCGGACGTGGCTTCCGGCCGCTACCAACAAGCCGAATTCGCCGCCGATCTCTGGCAGGTTTATCTGCGTGAGGGGTCGGACGAGTACAAGGACCCCATCGAGTTCTATCGCCGAACCTTCATCACCGAAGGCTTGCAGAAGCTGCTCGCCAACGCTCTGCAACGGCTGGCCGGGAACGGCGGCGATCCGGTAGTGGAGTTGCAGACCAACTTCGGCGGCGGCAAGACGCACTCGATGTTAGCGCTGTGGCATCTGTTTGCCGGCGTACCCGCGGGACAACTTCAAGGGCTGGAGACTGTAACCCAGATGGCGGGAGTTTCCCAACCGCCCAAGGTCCGGCGCGCCGTCCTGGTGGGCAACCGGATGTCGCCCGCTGATCTTCACAAGAAGCCGGATGGCACGGTGGTCCGCACCCTGTGGGGCGAGCTCGCGTGGCAACTGGGCGGCAAAGAGGGCTACGCCATGGTCCGCAACGCCGACGAGAAAGCCGTCAGCCCCGGCGACTCGCTGCGATTGCTCTTCAACAAATACTCGCCGTGCCTGATCCTGATCGACGAGTGGGTGGCGTACGCGCGGCAACTCTACAACAAGTCGGACCTGCCCGCCGGCGATTTCGACGCGCACTTCACCTTCGCGCAGACGCTGAGCGAATCGGCGAAGCTGGCGGATAAAACGCTGCTGGTGGTGAGCATCCCGGCTTCACAGAACGAAATTGGCGGCGAGGGCGGTCTGGCGGCGCTGGAGCGTTTGAAGAACGTTATCGAGCGCGTCGAGACGTCGTGGCGCCCGGCAAGCGCGGAAGAGGGCTTCGAGATCGTACGGCGGCGATTGTTCCAGCCGATCACCGATCCTGAGTTGTTCACCGCTCGGGATGCGGTGGTGAAGGCATTCGCTGACGAGTATCGCAAGTTCGCCCAGGAGTTTCCCTCCGAGGCAGGCAAAGCCGAATATGAGCGCCGGATGAAGTCGGCGTATCCGATACACCCGGAGTTGTTCGACCGTCTGTACAACGACTGGTCTACGCTCGACAAGTTCCAGCGTACCCGCGGAGTGCTGCGCCTGATGTCGGCGGTGATTCACGCCCTGTGGGAGCGCGAGGACAAAGGGCTTATGATCTTGCCGGCAAGCGTGCCGGTGGACGCGCCCGCCGTCCAGAGTGAACTGACACGATACCTGCCCCCGGTCTGGGACCCGATCATCGAGAAGGATATCGACGGGCCGAATTCGCTGCCACTGAGAATCGACCGCGAGAACCCGATGCTTGGGCGGTATTCCGCTGCTCGCCGGGTGGCGCGCACGCTGTACCTCGGTTCAGCTCCGACTCAGGACGCCACGAAGAAAGGCCTGGAGGACCGCCAGATCAAGCTTGGCTGCGTCCAGCCGGGCGAGACATCCGGGACCTTCGGCGATGCGCTTCGGAAGCTGGCCGATCAGGCGACTTACCTTTACGTGGATGGAAGCCGCTATTGGTATGCCACGCAGCCGAGCGTGAACCGGCTGGCCGAGGAGCGGGCTGAGCGGTATCACCCGGAGGATGTGACCGAGGAGATCCGGAAGCGGCTGGCGGAAGAGGCCAAGCACCGCGGAGACTTCTCCAAGGTTCATTCGTGCCCGGCAGGGTTCGGTGACGTGGTGGATGAGCCGGAGGCGAAACTAGTCATCCTGAGCCCGGATTATCCGCACAGCGCAAAGACGGATTCTAGCGCCGGCCGACAATTGGCCGCGGAGATTCTGAATCGAGGTTCGGCCGGCCGGAACTGCGGCAACATGCTGGTGTTTCTGGCAGCCGATAAGACGCGGTTCGTGGACCTCGACAAGGCGGTCCGATCTTACCTGGCGTGGCAGTCCATCGAGAAGGAAACGGTATCGCTGAACCTGACGCCCTTCCAGGCCAATCAGGTGGAGCAGCGTTTAACGAGTTCCGATCAGGCGGTGAAAGGGAGAATCCCCGAGACGTACGTCTGGCTCCTTGTGGCTGGGCAGAAGCGGCCGGAACCGGGCCAGGCATTCCCCGGAGTGGAGTGGCAGGAATTCCGGCTGCAGGGGCAGGAGTGGCTGGCGGAACGGGCGTCGAAGAAGCTGAAGAACGACGGACTGCTGATCACGAGCATGGCCGGCGCGGTCCTGCGCTTCGAAATTGACCAGGTGCCGCTGTGGCGCGGCAACCACGTCGGCGTGAAACAGTTGGTTGAGGACTTCGCCAAGTACCTCTATTTGCCGCGCGTGAAGAACGCCCAGGTAATTCTGGACGCGATCCAGGATGGAGTGGGCCGGCTCACGTGGTCACAGGACACGTTTGCGTACGCGGATTACTACGACGTGTCTGGCGACCGCTACCGTGGTCTCGAAGCCGGTCGTCGCCCGACTGTCCAGTTGAACGCGAACAGCGTGGTGGTGAAGCCCGATGTGGCGTCAGCCCAGATCGAGAAGGATGCCGCGCCGAAACCAACTGCCGACACGGGTTCCGGCACAAGCGGAGGCACTGGGGCCGGGACCGGCGCGACCGGCGTTGGTGCCGGGAGCACGGGAGGGCAGACAGGTAAGGGCACTGGGGTTGACACGAAGCCGAAGGCGCCGGTGCTGCGCCGTTTTCACGGTTCCGCCAAGATCGACGCCACACGCCTCTCCCGCGACGTTGACGTGATCGCGAGCTCGGTAGTCCAGCACCTTGCCGGCCTACTGGATGCCAAGGTGACCATCACGGTGGAAATCGAAGCAGAGATACCCTCGGGCGCGCCGGACAACGTGGTTCGCACAGTGACAGAGAACTGCAGGACTCTGAAGTTCGACAATCAAGGTTTCGAGGAGAACTGAGCGCTTGGCAAGCATGTGGCGTGCACGAATCGACGGAATTCTCTTGACCATTGAATCAGTAAACTGGAATTATTGAGGATTATCATGCCAGCAACAATCGTAGTGGGAGGCCAATACGGGTCCGAAGGCAAAGGCAAGGTCGTTGCCCTGCTGGCCAGCCGTCTAGACTCTCCGTGGCTCGTTCGATGTGGCGGCCCAAACTCCGGCCATACGGTAACTATCGACGGCTCTGATGTCATTTTGCGCCAGGTCCCCTGTTGCGCTGAACCGCAAAGAGCCACATTCTGCATTTCCGCAGGCTGCGCTATCGATGAGGACGTACTACTTGGCGAGATCAACATGCTCGATATTGATCGCAGCCGGATTATCGTCGATCCCCGTGCTGTCATCGTCACGGAACAGGACCGGGAGACCGAACGGCGCGAGCTGCGAGGCATCGCCAGTACATGCTCTGGCAACGGTGCGGCATTGATTCGCCGCATGTCCCGACAGGCTGATGTGGCTCTCGCCAAGGACTCGGCTCCTCTGCGAGCCCGCTGCCGCATAGAGACCGTCGCGCCATTGCTCCATGACGCTTTGCAGCGTGGAGCCGATGTGATCGTAGAAGGCAGTCAGGGATTTGCGCTATCGCTCCTCCACGGTCCGGACTATCCCTTTGCCACGTCGCGGGATACAACCGCCGCTGGATTTGCCATGGAAGTCGGGCTGTCCCCACGTCATATCGACAACATCATAGTGGTTGTCCGAACTTTCCCGATCAGAGTCGGCGGAACGAGCGGACCCTTTGCCGGTGAGATCTCATGGGAAGACATTCGGAGAGCTTCCGGCGCTCCGACGGCTTTTCCCGAATACACCTCCGTTACGAAACGGTTGCGCCGTGTTGCGCAATTCGATCTTGACGCTGTAAGGTTGGCCTGCCAATACAATCGTCCCACTGGGCTCGCGGTGATGGGGCTGGACCGGCTCGATTACGCCAACACAGGGGTGGCTGCGGTTGATGACATGACGACGCGGGCGCGGGAGTTTCTCCGTACTTTAGAGCTCGCGACCGACGTTCCCATCAAATTTGTAGGTACCGGATTCGGAACCTTCGAAGCAATAGCGGTTCAAGCACCCCACACAGACCTCTGCCATGCCTGAAATCGAATTGACAAGACTGAGGCAGCTAAAGCGTCGAGCTGAGACCCTGTTGGGCACCTTGGTCGATGACCTGAAGCCGTTCAAACACAAGGAAGATGCGCATGGGTTTCGTCGCACACCTGAATCCAAATCGTTACTGGACGACGTCAATGTCACGACGACTTGCTCTTGCCTCATGTCGCTCGCTCTATCAGGCAAGCTTGCCAAATTCTACGGCAAGAACTACAAAGAGCCTGTCAAGAAGATCTTTGACCGCTTGCTCGGCGCGCCTTGGATGAGCTCCGGCTTGGCGGAAAATAACGCCTTCACGACTTCGCTCAGCCTACGCCTGCTCGGTTTTTTGGTCAAGGAAGGAGTACTATCGTCACACGAAGCTAAATCCCTTCGGAAGGATAGGTGGGAGACGGATATCGAGTTTGTCGCCTTCGATTCTTTTGCGCGCCGACTGGCTAAGAAAAAGGATCCATTCTGCGAATTCCTGTACGACCTGCTGCCATCTACTCTCCAGACATCGATCAGCTCAACGATCCCTTCCTCTTCTGAGGCCCTAAGCAAGCTTAAAAAAGACGTTTCGGCCGAACTCGGACGCCTGATAAGAACGACTTCATTCTATGATTCGCAACGCTTCAAAAGCCTTACGCTGAGCACTGACGCGCTTGCCCTGCTAAGCCGCCAGGACGACTACAAGATCGCACAGTTGAATCGCATCCTTCTGCATGATGTCTTCCATAAGGAACTGCCGCGTTTAGAGTCGAAGTCCCTCCGGGAGATCGCGTTCGACATGAGTGCGGGGCTGTCTAGGTTTCAAATCAACAACTATCCACCGGCGGCCGCAGTGCTTTACTGGTTTGTTGATGGAGTAAGCCATTCTGGGATTGCATTGCCGGAAGAGGACTGGACGGCCCTTTGCCGCTTCGCCACGGAGGAGTTCGGGCGCCAAAGGTCCTTAGCAGTAGCCAGGCACGCTGCGATGATGGATCCTGTGGCCGTGGCAATGGCTGCTTGCCTTTGTGCGCGACTTCGGACCATCAGCAAAGGTCTGAAGTTGAAGATGACGAACAAACACCACAAGATGCTCCCATCAACAGTTGAGTTGGCGAGCGCGGTGGTTGATGTGTTCAATGAACAGACACTAAGCGGTATTTGGCCAAAATATTTCCCGTTGTTCCACTATCCAGATGCTGGATCCAATTTTTGCTTCACGTTCGAGCTCTTAGAAGCAGTGCTAGTCGAGTTTACAGGAGCTCGGGACCGCTTGCTAACCGAGCCGGCAGTCATGGAGGGGCTCGAACGTGCGGTTCAGTGGTGCGAGGCGAACCGCTTAAAGTGCGCAGAGAAGGACGCTGTAACGGGTAAGACGATTTCCTATGAAGGTTGGAATTCAGGCGGAAATCTTGTCACCCTCGGGAAGGGACAGCCGGAATCGTGGGCGACTGCCGTCGTCCATATGTTTTTGCGGGAGTTAGTGGATGGCCTGTCGCGCTGCATTCAACAGCGTCTCTTGGATAAGTACTCGGCCACCAAGCCAGGTCCAGAAAAGGGAATTGATAAGTTATTAGACATCGACCTTTGGCTCGAGTATAAGCGACGGGGTCTGATCTCAACTTTGAAGCACTCCATCATAACTACTTTCAGCGTCTACAAAGAGGACGCTGCTGAGCGGTTACGGAAGCGTCCGATTGAAAAAGAGCCGTTGTCAGCCTTGCTTTTTGGTCCGCCGGGTACTTCAAAGACCGAGATCGCCAAAGCAGTCGCTGCTGAATTGCACTGGCCGCTCGTCGAAATTGATCCCTCGCATTTCCTTAAGGATAGTTTTCAAAACCTGTATGTCCAGGCAGAGACGATATTCGAAGATGTAATGGATATGTGTGGGGTAGTTGTCTTGTTTGATGAGAAGGATGCTTTGGTGCAGAAGAGAGATTCGGGCACGCCGCTTGACACCGAGAGCAAGTTTTTGACTACCTATATGTTACCAAAGCTCGCCAAGCTGCATGATCGTGGACAAATCGTGTTCATGATGGCAACTAACTTTGTTGGCAGCTTCGACGATGCGATCAAGCGTGCGGGGCGCTTCGACTACTTGCTGTGCATGGGCCCTCCGACGTTAAAGGCAAAATGCGGTGCTGTTCACGTGTTCTTCGGAGAGAAAATAGGATCCACTGAGACCGAATTGGCAGGCAAAATGATCGACGAGTACATACGAAATGATTATTGGCTGGAAGGTCAGCTAAGCCTGTACACATTTGGTGAATTCAAGAGCTTCATCTCTGCACTTGCGCCCGTAGACTCAATCGGCACCAAGATTAGGGATCTCGCATATGATGGATTTCGTGCAGAGGTAGTAAAGGACAAACGAAACGTCAGCTTAAGGATGGATGATCTGGAGAGCTTGCATAAGATCAGGGCGTGGAAGCGCCTTCGAGATCTAGATCGCGACGAGTTTAACGAAGAGCAGATGATCAAACAGAAGATTGATCTTAAGATTCCAGCTATTAAATACGGCTCGTCAGAAGAAATCGTGGGTGGACTCGGGCTCGGGTAGCTTGCCAAGTGA
>JBDTMZ010000008.1:0-81231 GCA_039934035.1 Candidatus Solibacter sp.
ACCAGGAGACTCGAGCCGCTGCTGAATTGATGCGGTGGACCGGAATGCGAATTTCGGACGCGCACAAGACCAACGATTTTGAAGTCGTTCGCAACGAAAAGGGTAACGGCTGGAACGCTGACTTCATTCAGAAAAAGACCAAGAGGCGCTGCGTCAGTCCGGTACCGGCGCACCTGGTCGAAATGCTGCGTGCGCTGCCTGGACAAATGAAGAACGGCCGGAAGCATTTCTTCACATGCACATACACGGCGCTGCGAATGCGCGTGGATACCCTGGCCGAACGAGCACAAGTGGAGAAGCCATTCTCGCACGCGTTTAGCCCCCATTGCCTTCGACATACATTTGCCATCCAGCATATCAACGTAGGCACGGATGTGAAGCTGATCTCGAAGTGGCTCGGGCATGAATCGGTCGCGGTGACGCTGGAGCATTACGGAAATTGGATCAAGACGACGCAGATTATTGCGGAGGACCACAGTCGGGAGGCCAACGAAAAAATGATGGCCAAGGTGGCGGCGTTCCGAAACAAAACGAATACCGACCGGACAAACCCTTCGGCGAGGCCTTTGGCAACCTCTTAGCGCTTTCCTTCCTTAGGGCAGCTTCCAATGGCCCTATCCTGTGCGCCTCCTCCGCAGTTTTCCGAACTATCAGGAGTCCACTGGGCCTGACGCTGGTGCGGGGGTGTGGCAGGGAGATTCATTTTCATATGATTGAGGAACCTGACAATTCACGGCTGCGATGTCGTTCCTGGCCTGTGCCGATGACTCTGCCATTCAAGATATTCAACGCGGCGAACAGTGTGGTGGGGCCATTACGCTTATGTCATGAGTCCGTGCGATCCAGTGCCTGGATCTGGCTCTTCTCGTCCACATACAATACCAGAGCACGGTCGGGAGGTCCAAGCACAGTCCCACGACATCCCGCACCTTCTCCTCAAAATTCGGATCGTTCGACAATTTGAACCCTTCTACGCGGTGTGGCTGAACTTCGTGACGCTGCCAAACTCGATGCACAATAGTCCGCGAGATCCTCAACCGCCGAGCCAAGGTGCGTACGCTCCAATGGGTGCTGCCCTCCCCCGTGACGTGTCTTCAGAGTAGTATCCAAAATCTTCTGCTCCAAAGCAGGAGTCAACACCGTGCCCTGGCGTTTCCGCTTGCGAATTGCCGTAACGGCCGCCATCCCGCCGCTCACGAATGCGGCGCGCAGAGCCAGTATGGTGGGGCGCGACACGTTCAACTGCTGTGCGAGTGAAGCGAACTTGGTACGGCTTCTTATTTCAGACTGCAGGAACCTGTTTAGATTGTTTAGATAACAGTGATATTCTTTAAGAATCAATATGCTCTAGGGAGTCGCAGAGAAAGCGATGGACCACAAAAAACCGCCGGTCGTTGTCGGTGGCACTTGTTCCGTTTCAATTCCCTCCACCCGTACGATCACGGGGACGATTAATTACCGGTATCCTCCCGATTTCCCGCGCGAGTCTCAAGGGCGGGTCAAGTTGGTAGAGAACGCGGCCAAACGAGTGTTCAACGAGAGCGCCCCTACTGTCCAGTGGGAGCGGCGGCTGCGAGACATGCGCATAACCTGCGCCATGGGACCAACCACGGCTTTCGCGCAAGAGGCTATCCGGCTAGGGTGGGACGCGAGGCGTATCGACGGGCATGTGCGTGATTTTGCCCTAGGCGCGGCAGGTTGGGCGAGGCTGAAAACCGACTCAACGCGGGATATCCGAGACGAGATTGAAGCGTCTCTCGAGTGGCGGGAGTACGAGGAACTCTTGGTCGAAAGATGCGACGCGGTGATGCATCCGCCTGCAGGTGGCGGGTCGCGGAGTGCCGATCTTCTGCTGAGGATCGTCGCTAAGAGGAATATCACCATTGAACGATGGGCGGCTGACCACAAGCTTGGTCGGACGACCGTATTCGACTGGAAGGCCTCCCAACTGGCCGGTAAGTCCGCCCAGGGCAAAGTCAGTGCGGAAAAGAGCGCCGCTATCGAAAATGCCATCGAGAAAGATGCTGAGGCACTCGGACTTGCCACTCGGACTAGCTCGGAATCGTCCGAGTAGACCGCCACATCGGCATCACCCCCGGCGGTGGCGCGAGACGCCGACAAACCAGCTTGTTTGCACTCAAGAGACCGAATCCATTGGCACCGCGTTCAGAAAACGGCGTCGTCCTGCCCGAAACGAAGGTGCAGCTATCGGACGGACGGTCAAGAAAGACGCAGACGCACCCGGACTGGCTCGGACTCGTCCGAGTTGGGTTGACATGAGAGTCTGAGAGCATTGAAGCGGCGTACCGGAAGCTCACCTTTCCGCCAGCTTCAGCGACGTTTCGTTTCCGAGTTTAAGCTCGAACGGCTCACACGGATACTGGAGGGTTCAGCGGCTCAGAAGCCGAGCTCGTGCGATTGGAGCGTATAGTCAGCACGGGCGGAAGGCCTGAAACCACCGAGTACCCCGAACGGCGAGGTGTCGTCGATGAAAAGACAGAGCGGATGAAGTAGGTAGACGATGCAACGACGCATTAAAGCACGGCCGCGAGATTCGGCAGCTCACCAAACTTTGCTTGACCACAAACAAGCAACGTTGAACGTGATTCTCTCCCGGATTCCGGACATCAGTTCCTTCGCCGAACTCGCGGAACTGATCGGTTACTCGCAGGAGTGGGTACGGCAGCGGCTCGTGAGGGCTCCAGAAAACCTGTACAAAAATGGAAGGCGTTATAAGGTTCCCAAAGGGGTAGCCGAGGAGTTCGTCCGGTCCGTATTCGTTTGATTCCGTCTCTTCCAGCCTGGGCAGCGAAACCAGCCCCATTTCGAACCCAGCATACCAAGAGATCACAAACACGAGGCTTAAAATAGTGTCAACAAAAAACAACGTCGGTAAATTCGCCAAGGGGACCAGCGGCAATCCAACTGGTCGTCCCTTGGGGAGCCGGAATAGATCAACCTTACTAGTCGAGGCATTACTGTGCGATGAGGCCCAAGCGTTGACTCGAAAGCTAATCGAAACGGCCCTTGAGGGTGACATTTCCGCATTGCGACTGTGTATTGAACGCCTGGCGCCGATTCGCAAGGAGCGTAGCATTGAACTGAAACTATCACCGATCCAAAACGAGCAGCAGGCCTTGGATTCGATGAACACTGTGGTTACGTCAATCGGCGAGGGACGGATCACGCCCCATGAAGGTGAATCAATCGTTAATATCTTGGCCGCGCAGACGAAGTTGTTCATGGGTGCAGAACTGCAACGTGAGCAGGACGAGTTGGACGCGGGCTACGACGACGAAGGATATCCGCTCGAGAATGAGGATGCCACCGAGGAGGAGGAGGACGCCAACGAACCTGGCCAGGTGGTCCCCCATCGGACATACGATGACTGATGGTGGCGCCAGCAAATTGCATACTGGGGGCTTGATCAGCCCGCGCCTCTCACGGATCGGGTCAGGCAACATGCGCGACAGGTGTCCGGCCAGCTCCTGTATTTCCCCTGTTCTTTACAGGTTGACGAGTGAAAAAAGGGCTCTGCGCGAGAATGTGAAGAGGCTCCATACCTACCCCACTGCGGCCGCCAACACGCCCGGTGGCGAGTTGATGAACTTCGTGATGGTGATAAGGGTGCTGCCATTACTTCTTCAGGGCTTTCAGCCGGGACACCAGCGTTTCGAGTTGGTACACGCTCTTCAATACTTCCTTCGTGACCGCAATAGCGACTTCTACTTCCTCACGATCCACCTTGGCGTATTCGGTGGATTCGATATGGGCGGCATCGTTCCCCAATAGTCGCAGGTCATCAAGGCCATTGAGAAGTTCCACTGGCAAGATCACGCTCGACCCGAGAGATTTGATCCTATCTTTCAAGTTCTTACCAGCCGCCTTCCTGTCGGAGCATAGGAGTTCCAGTGTCTTCCTAACCATGTTGGTTCAGCAAGCCAGCGTCGCTACGCTCCGGTTGGTGTTCGGGACCATCCCGGAATGCTGTTCGCCTTGATCCCGGAATGGTGTTCGACTTCCCTCCGGAATGCTGTTCGACTTCGCCGGAATCCGCAGTCTGCGCTTTGTACTTCCTGCCGCCCACTTCCACCGTGTGCGGAGACGTATCGTGCTGCATCTCCACGCCCGGCTCAAAGTGATATTGGCCCGCCGGCACGATCGGCGTTTGTCCGATACCCTGTCTGCGGCAGAACCCCGTCAGCGCCGGATACGACAGCACCGCGCCGCCCGCCACCAACTCCTCATGGACTCGCACGAGATGGCGGCCGACGGCCCCAAACACCTGGAGGCCTCACGGCAATGCCGGCAGACTTCAGATAAGCCCCGGCCGTCTCCCGGCGAACTCCGGTTTCCTCTTGGATGCGCCTCAACGGCCAGCCCAGCCGACCGAGCGCGATGACTTGCTGTCGTTTCTCTTCGCTCAAGACATTGCTCACGTCGACGGAGGGTATCCCCCATCGCTGTCAATGTCCTGCTTCAGTTCCGTTGGCCGGTTTTCAGCCGTCCCTCATTGGCCGGTTTTGACTGTCCCCCGAGGCGACTAATGGAATTACATTAATGTTGGTTCTGGGGAAGGGCCATTGGCCTACCTTGCGACGAAGGCTCTTTCTTGTCGGCCGTATCGTTTGGCACACTATGCGGTTGTTAGACTTTTGTTAACCGACAGACCAGGATGTCCGACGGACCCGAGAAATCCGATCTTGGCGTGGGGGCCTGTCCATCGCTTCAGAGCGCTAAGTGCGAGAATTCGCATCTGTTTCGGGCACTGGCGCGCTCAGCGCGGGGCGATTCCGCTACCATGGATTCGTGCAACACGCCGGCCCCGGCACCACCGGCCCCGATATCCCCGAACCGTCGCTCGCGGAGCGAGCCCGTACGCTCGCCTCGCTCGGCCGCATCGGCAGTCTATCCACGCACTCCCGGAAGTTCCCGGGGTTCCCATTCG
Source organism: Candidatus Solibacter sp. (assembly GCA_039934035.1). Taxonomy (GTDB): domain Bacteria; phylum Acidobacteriota; class Terriglobia; order Bryobacterales; family Bryobacteraceae; genus Solibacter. The sequence continues at coordinate 4,949 of JBDTMZ010000008.1, forward strand.
GCTCGATGATGCCCTATGCGACTGACGAACACGGTCGGCCGGTGTTTTTCGTCAGCAGCATGGCGATGTACACGCAGAACCTGCTGCAGGATCCGCGGGCTAGCGTGCTCACTACGCAGCCGGACGTTTCTGGGGATCCGCTCGGTGCTGCCCGCGTGACCATTATTGGAACCGCGGTCGAAACGCCGGCCGCTGAGGTTCGGGAGCTATGCCTCTCGCGGCACGAGAATGCGAAGCTGTGGCAGGACTTCACCGACTTTGCGTACTACCGGCTGGAGGTTACAGGTGTGTATTTTGTCGGCGGCTTCGGTGTTATGGGGTGGATCGCTGCCGAGGAATATGGGGACGCCCGGCCCGATCCGTTGATGGATGCCGCCGCGGGAATCATCCAGCACATGAATGCCGATCACGCCGAAGCTCTCCGCCTAATTGCCGGGCACTACGCTGGCGAGGCTGCCGATGAGGCAGCGATGACCGCCGTGGACCGCCTCGGATTCCACCTTCGTTTGAAGTCCGCTGACCGGGTTTATGGTCGGCGCGTGGCTTTGCTGCGAGAGGTAGCGAGTAGCGAAGATGCCCGGGGCGTGCTGGTGGATATGGTTCGGCAGGCGAGGTCAGTTGCGCCGCGGTCGTGACGCCCGCCCCGCAACTAATCTTCGGTTGCTCCGACGGTGGGCGCGAAGCCCTCATGGAAGTGCAACGCTACCCCGAAGACTTCGACGGCATCATCGCCGGCGCGCCCGCTAAAGACTGGTCGCACCTGTTCACCGGCTTCGTCTGGAACGAGAAGGCGTTGACCGCCGATCCGGCCTCCGCCATTCCGCCCACCAAACTGGCAGCCAGAAGCCCGCGCCGGCCGCTTGCGACCCCATCGACGGCGTCAAGGACGGCCTGATCGAGGATCGCACCGCCCGGCGCCATCCAGTTCTTCTTCGGAAATTCGTACTTCGGGCAGGCGGTATTTGAACAGCGCGACTGGGACTTTCGCAAGTTGGACTTCGGGGGCGACTTGGCCTTCGCCGAGCGCAAGGCCGGAGCCGTCATCGACTCCAACCCGACCTCCGCTCGTTGGGCGATGACGCAATTTCGCCGCTCAGCTCAATTGCTTACTACGAAAGTGTCCGCTCGTTCCTGGCAAAGTATCCAGATCCTCGCAGCCAGTCGTCCAAGCCAGTCCAGGCTTTCTATCGTCTATTCATGGTTCCGGGCATGGGGCACTGCGGCGGAGGTTTTGGTCCGAATGCCTTCGGTAATACGGGCGGAGCGCCCGGTGACTCCGAACGGGATATCCTCACCGCGCTCGAGCGCTGGGGGGAGAAAGGCACGGCTCCCGACAAATTGATCGGCGCGGCCAAGGTCCCGGACGATCCGGTCCGGAGTCTGACCCGTCCCCTCTGCGTCTACCCTAAAGTCACCCGCTACAAGGGATCAGGCGATCCCTACGACGCCACGAACTTCGAGTGCGCCGCGGGCCAGCGCTGAGCCGTGGCGGCACCGCCCATGGTGATTTCGACCTGCACGGCTCCATGACCGCGGGTACCCTGGAACGCCGCCATCAGTTCCATCAGATTGTTGGTTGTGTGCGGATCGCACACGAATAGTTCCTTCGTCACGGTCCCGAATCGCAGGGCGCAGGCCCATGGGACCGGATTACACAAACACCATCCATCAGTAATCAAGTTTCGGCGATCGACGGACTCATCCATAGAGAATTCGCCAGCCGCGTTCGTTCCGGTTATTGGGGAGGTCGGCATACGCTGCACGCGCCATAGCCATTTGCCTTTGCATCTTTTAAGGAAGTCGGAATTTTGCTCTGGGACAGATAACGACATGACCCGGTGTGGTACTTCTTACCGGTTTTGGTGATGTAGACCGTTTGCTCTTTCGGCTGGACCTGTTTGTCGGGGGCCGGAACCTGGAATGCGTGGGTTGCGGAGGGTGTACACAGAGCAACCAGTAGTAGGAGTACCGTGATTAACTTTCGCATGCAGGGGTCACAGTAGCAGGCCACGAGCTCCCGCGCAACCGTCTGAGGTACTCAACATTTTGAAAGATGGAAAGCCAACCCAGCGCCAGGCGGAACTACAGCCGTGGATTTCACCGCCAATGCGCAATGTGAATGAACCATACGAACCGCAGCTGTCGGCCTATCTCTGCGGCGCCCCAGAACAACGCCAAACCCGACGAGACTGAGACTGATGCGGTCGACGAGTTCCCTGCGCTTATTCCAGCCTGACTATCCTGAATCCGGAACCCTCGGAGATCAGTGTTTGTTTGTGGTCTCGGACGATCGACAATTCTTTAACATACCTTTTCTCATTTACTGCATCAGCGTATGTATCGAGTTCGAGATATAACATAGGCGCACCTGGGTGTTCTCGCCGAACATACGCCAACACCTCTCTAGTTAAGTGAGACAGGCCAATAAACTGTGTCGCTGTGTCGCCGAACAGCTCGATAGTGAGCGGCTCAGGAGTGATACCTGAACTATGCACGACGCCTGACGCAGGGGTAGCTGGCTGAAACGTGACACCGTTTGGAACCCCTGAGAATTCTGCGTTAAAACAGTAGGTCCGCGAAGTTCTGAGCTTCGCGAGCCGATTCCCAGGAGCCACCCAAACGGTGAAGGATCAACCACAGGATAACCGCCGAACGCCCGTCAATCAAGGGGTTCATGCGGCTTATCCACAACCCAATAAAATCGGGCCTGCCACGCCATATGACTTCGATGGAAAGAATCTGACCGCCTACGGGGGACTGCTCCCCGTAGGCATCCCACCCGGATCTGTTCAAGTTGACGGCCAATACCGGCTACCACTGTAGCTGCGCCTGGCCGCATCAAGGTCCGCTCGGGGTCGCGCCTGCAGGTGCGGGACATTGACCGCTACGAGCGCACGGTGGCGGAGATCATCCTGTCTGGTGGGCGCAACCAAACCGAAGCTGCCCTATCCGCATGCCGTCTGGGTGAAAACGGATGGTGCGTGCGATTTCACTTCCTCCGCCTCCGTGTCCGCGAACAGCATGTGGATCAACTTCGCCGCAAGCTCTTGAGGGCAAACGCAATCATCCACGGCGGGGAAGGAGGACGCACCACCGCGTTGCCACTCAAATTCGATGGTAATCGGCTCAAGCTTGTCGGAGAACCAAATCCCGTGAAACTGCGTGAAGGCCAGTACATCTTGGCTGCTTGGCGCAATGGCGCGGATGGCATTCTCGTCATGGGATAGCACGATGGCTTCGACGATACTTCCGTTCGGGTAAGTGATGGTCACGAAGCCATTATGCACTTTTCATGGCCCACAAACCAGTCCTGAACGGCCCTGGGCAGGTCACAGGACCATAACAAACGATGACCCATAAAATGTCTTTGAGAATTTTTGAGAATAATCTGGATTGGGTTACACCAACTGGTATGGACTGGATTCACATTGCCGATCATGATTTTGAGCGCTACCACCAAGCTAGGCATGGTGAACGATGAGGCTGAACTTGCGGTGTTGGAGGAGCACCTGTTAGGGTGCGGGGCCTGCGCTGATCGTGCGGCAGCTGCTGCGGATTACGTGGACGCTTTCAGAGCTGCGGCCTGCAACTTTCCTGATTGACCTCCTACGCAACCTATTTACTGAGGCGGCCTGCAAACGCTACACGCGGTAAGCCCACGTTGTCGAGAACGGCAAGGAGTATCACAGGCTCCACGGGAACCCGCTGCACCCACCGCTGGAACCGAGGCTGGTCGTCGCAACAGCCAATCTGGAATTCCACGCCAGCTGGGCCTCCACAATCCAGGGCTGGCCGCACGGGAGCCACGCCACACTGAAGGGATCGCAGTGGGCCATGCTTATTGCAGGCGGAAGTCGAATCTTCAGATCTGACGTTAGCCAAACATAACGTTGCATTGGGTTGAGTACAAGGAGACCATCGAGGAACTAAGCATCGTCGTAGGTTCCTTTGGGCCGCACTTGGCATCAGGCCAGCGGCCCAGTTTTATTGGATGTCCTGTACTTTCACAACGATGTCTGCTATGTCGTGCGGCGGGCCGACGGCACGCCCTTGGCTGTGCCGGCCTGGATGACTCGTCCCGAGGCCGCGCACGTGACGATTGTCTCCGCTCGGGCAGATTGGCACGGCGGATACGCCACTCCAGCGCGCCCTCCTGCCTGGCCTGAAACTGCGCGCGCACCAGTCGCGTGACGAACTCCGAGTAACTGATATCGTCCTGGTCGGCCGCGCGCAACTGTTCGTCAATAGATCTCCAACATTGTAGCGAGCGTGTGGCGCAGGACGTAAGCGCCGGAGCAGGGAGCGCCAATTCCCACTTGCCGCAGCAGGCGGTTCACCAATTTCGCCATGAACCCATTGCCACGTATCGGTGGGTGCGGCGGCCAGCGGCTGAGAAACACGGCGCGTTCGGCGCTGACCGGCCGCGCCTCGTGAAGGTAGCTGGCCAGCGCGGCGGCCAAAGGGTGGAGCGCGACCGCTGGAGCAGCGGAGGACCAGCGGAGGAAACGCCTTCAATGGACTACCGTTGCATGCATCCAAATAGTGAAATTACATTAATGTTGGTTCCCAGGACAGGCGATTGCTACCTTGCAGACGAAGGCTCTTGAGTTGTCGGCGCTTGCGCCAATTATTAACGTAATTTCATGATTCGGACTCAATGAGTGCAGTCGGCTGGAGGGGGTTTCCTCCGCTGCTCCTCCGCTGCTCCAGCGGTCGGGCCCGCGAGCGCATCGCACCCGTATTCGGCTCTACTTATCTGGCGAGTTCCCGGCGGAACGGCGGACTTTCGTCGCTGTCGGCGGGGCCTAACCCTGGCTAAGTCCCGGACCGGCCTGCGCAAACGATGGGATGAGGGCCCCAATCTGCTCGAACAGTTCTCTTCGGTGGATTGGCTTCGCAACGTAGCCGTCCATCCCCGCGCCCAGGCAGCGTTCCCGATCGCCGGGCATCGCGTGAGCCGTCAAGGCAATGATCGGAATGTGCCTGCCCGTACCCTCCTCCATTTCGCGCACGGCGGCTGTGGCCTCGAATCCGCCCATGACGGGCATCTGTACATCCATAAGCACCAGGTCGAAGTACCGGTTCGCCAGTTGTTGCAGTGCCTCCCGCCCGTCGCCGGCAACCTCCACGTGCTGCCCGCTCTTTTCCAGAAGGCGTGCCGCCACCATCTGGTTGACCACGTTGTCCTCGGCCAGCAGGATACGCAATCCCCTGTAATTATGCGGAGGAGGTTCACCGATCGGCGGGACGGGTGACAAGGGGCTTCCGGATTTACTGACAGCCAGCTGAATTGCGTCGAGCAACTCCGATTGTCCGATCGGCTTGGTGAGATTCACGGTAACCCCGAGTTCCCGGCAGCGGGCGAGATGTCCGCGCTCGCGAGCCGAAGTCAGCATGATGATGGTTGTCGCCGCCATCCTGGCTTCATGCCGGATATGTTGCACCAGGGCGACTCCAGTGTCCTGCGGCATGTTTGCGTCCACCAGTACAAGGGAGAATGGATTTCCCCGCTCCAGGGCTGCTTCCATATGGCTCATGGCGGAGCGCGCAGATTCGGCCAGGACTGGCCTCATGCGCCAGGAGGTCAGCATCTCCGCAAGGATTCCCCGGTTCGTTAAGCTCTCATCCACGACCAATACCGCAAGGTTCTCCACGCTCGCGTGTTCCACCCTGGCCAGCGTGGTGTCTCTTCGCGATCCGAACCGCGCGGTGAAATGAAAGGTCGAGCCTTCCCCGGCTATGCTCTCCAGCCAGATGCGGCCGCCCATCAGGGCCACCAACCGGCTGGAAATGGATAGGCCGAGGCCGGTGCCACCGTAACGACGGGTGATCGAACTGTCGGCCTGGGTGAAGGCTTCGAAGATTCCCTCCTGTTTCTCCGCCGGTATGCCGATGCCCGTGTCCCGGACGGTGAAATGGAGGCACTCCAGGCCCTCCTCTTCGGGTTCACGCCTCACCTGAAGGATGACTTCTCCCCGCTCGGTGAACTTGATCGCATTCCCCACCAGGTTTACGATGATCTGGCGTAGCCGACCGGCATCGCCTACCAGCCTCTCAGGCACGTCAGGCCGCACCTGGCAATTGAGTTCGACGCACTTCTCATCCGCCCGAACCGCCAGGGTCTTCAACGCCGGCTCCAAAATGTCCCGCAGGCCGAATTCGATCGCCTCTACTTCCAGTTTGCCCGCATCGACCTTGGAAAGGTCCAGGATCTTGTTGATCACATCCAGCAATCCATCGGCGGAGTTCTTGACCATGCCTAGATATCCCCGCTGCTCCGGTGTGAGTTCGGTGTCCAGCGCCAGGGCTGTAATGCCCAAGATGCCGTTCATCGGCGTACGGATTTCGTGGCTCATATTCGCCAGTAACAGGCTCTTTGCCTGGTTGGCGTCCTCAGCCGCCTGCTTGGCTGCGCGCAGGGCGACCTCGGCCTGCTTGCGTGCGGTAATGTTGACGTGCTGGATCAGAACCCGGAAACGGCGATCACTCAAAAACCTGGTGACTTTCCCCGTGAACCACCGCTGCTCGTCGGCGGAATCGCATGTATACTCCAGCGAGAATTGTTCGCGCTCACCGTTCAGTACGGCCCTGATGCCGGCAGCGAACTCCGCAGCCCCCTCGGCGTTGGGGCCGGATGCCCGATCGCACACAGCCAGATAGTCGGCGCCCGCACCCAACCCGCCAGGCGGAGACTCGAGCCGGACCTCGCTCGATTCCACCCGCCCGTTAGCTTCCCCAAAGTCCGTCCATGCCCGGTTTACGGATAGGATGGTCCCTGACTCGTTCAGCACGCAGACGTGGGAAGGGAGTGCATCGACGGTGCATTGTGCAAACTCCCGGGAATCTCGTACGGCCCGCTCGGCCTCCTTGCGCTCGGTAATATCCGTGCCGATGCCGGCGTGACCTAGGAATTCTCCGTTCAGCGAGAGGCGCGGTGAGGCGAGGGACTCGATCCACCGCCACTTGCCATCGGCGCGGAGGAACCGGGCCTGCGCCCGGAACGGCGAACACTGACTCAACGAGCGGTGGAATTCTGCGAAATACGTCGATGAGTCGTCCGGATGAACCTCCAAGTGCCAAGTTCCTCCCTCAACTTCTTCGAACGAAGCACCGAAGAATTCGCGAAAGCAGCGATTGGCAAACCGGATTCCGCCTTTGGCATCGGTTACCCACATCGTCGTGGGGCAAGTGTCCGCCATGATACGGAAGCGCTCTTCACTCTCGCGCATGGCCTCCTCGGCCGCCTTGCGCTCGCTGATATCGATTGCAGTTCCTTCAATCCAGGGCTCCTTATCCGCGTCCTGCACCAGGGTGCAGTTGAGGAGGATCCACAAGCGACTGCCGTCCTTTCGTTTCCAGCAGATCTCGTAGTTGGTCAGCGTTTGCCGTTGCTCGAGGAGCGAGAGCATGGTCCGCCGGTCGGCGGGATCGAAGTAGAGATCCGTAGTCCGTTTGGAAAGAACTTCATCCTGGGATGCGTAACCGAGCATTCCCGCCATGGCGTCGTTGCATTCCAATGGCAGGCCGTCCGTAGTACTGCTAAGGAACCCCGCAGCGTTGCGTTCGACATAACGCCGGTAGCGCAGCTCGGTGGCCCGCACGACTGCTGCGGACTCCTTACGCTCGCTGATATCGCGGGCAATTCCCATCAACATCTGCCGTCCGCCCAAACGGAACAGCTTTAAGTTCATCTCCGTGGGGATGCGGCGGCCGTCCCTGGTCAAGTGTTCCGTCTCCAGGAGACACTGATCTCCAGCGAGCAGACGTTCTGGAATCGGGGAGAATGAGCCCGTGTGGGACGGGTCGACATCAGTCATGGACAGCGCCAGCAATTCGTCCCGGGTGTAGCCCAGGCGCTGGCACGCCACATCGTTCACCTGAAGGAAGTGGGTTGAGCGCCCGTCTTCCCCAAGCCCGGCCACAAACACGGCATCACTGCAGCTGTTAAATAAGGAATGACGCTGCGTCTCAATTGCCTCGGCCGCCTCTTTGGCTAGCCTGCTCCCGGTAATGTCTTCGATATGGGTGATTACGTATAGAAGTGCGCCGCGGTCGTCTCGTACCTGCGACATCCTTACGCGGGCCCAGACGGTATGGCCCGAGCGGTGAACGTAGCGCTTTTCCAGTTCCACCGAGGGGCGGGCATCGCGCATGAGTTGTTCGGCAGCCAGATCGGAAAGGCCCAAGTCATCGGGGTGTGTCCGGGCCTGCCAGTGCCCGGCGAGCAATTCCTCGCTGGTGTAGCCAAGCATTTCGCAGAACGTCTGGTTCACCCGCAAAGGGCGCCCGTCGGCTGCGCTCAGGCACATGCCGAACGGAGCGTTCTCGAACGCAGCCTTGAACTGTTCTCCGCTGTCGTGTGCCGACTGCTCCGCCCGCCGCGCGTGGCTGATGTCACGCGCGATCGTGGCGGCCCCCACAATGATTCCAAGCTCATTCAAGATCGGAGAAACGGTGATCGAAACATCGACCTGCCGCCCTTGGTTCGTCAGCCGTACAGTCTCGAAATGAGAGCGAGTGTGTCCGGCCGTTACGCCTTCGAGGATATCGGGCAGTTCGTCGGCCCGCCCGGGCGGCACAAGCAGGGAGATCGACCTGCCAATCACCTCAGGCGCGCGGTATCCATAAATCTCTTCGGCGCCTCGATTCCAGCTTTGGATGGTACCGTCGATGCTCTTGCCGATGATGGCGTCGTCGGACGACGCGACGATTGCGGCGAGAAGCCTCTGGGACCCTTCGGCGGCGCGCCGTTCCGTCACGTCCTGCTTGAGCGCTATGTAGCGGACGATATCACCGCGGGAATCGCGAACCGGAGCGATGGTCATCTCCTCGGTATAAGTCGTTCCGTCTTTGCGCTGATTGATCAGTTCGCCCTTCCAGACACGACCGGCTCGAATGGTCTCCCAGAGATCCCGGTAGTACGTTGGATCCTGTTCGCCCGATTTCAATACCCGTACGTTCATTCCGAAGGCTTCCTGCCTGCTGTACCCGGTCATCCGGGAGAAAGCGGGATTGGCGTACAGAATGGTGCCGCTGCAATCCGTGATCGCGACCGCCTCGGCAGCTTGATCGATTGCCGCCGCCAGCCCGATGCTTTCCTGACTGGCCGGCGAGATTACGTCAGGAGGGGGCTGCCCGCCGTTGTTCGACTTCCCATTGACCAACGAGTCTGATTGCATTTTGATTTCGGCTAGAATCCGGCGCGCATGACTGACCACCAACATATCGGTCACATTGGGGCGCTAAAGACGGGAATCACTCGCTTTTCCTCAAGGATCCCAGGCCGGAAAAACCAAGGGTAACTATCCTGACTGGCCTCGTTTGCGGGGACTCCCAGGCACATGATCGTGGCCCTCCGATTGCATTGTAAGAATCAAATACTGTGGCCCGACAACTTACGCAACCTGAAATCGACGAAGTATTTCAAAAGGCGACGGGGACTCCGAATGCCGAGAGCGCTATCGCTAGTTTTGATTTTCGGCGCCCGGACCGTATCGCGAAATCACAGGTTCAGGCCATTCGCATGCTCCACGAGAGCTTCGTCCGCAATCTGGCGTCCAGCCTTTCGGCGTACTTGCGTTCGTACCTCACGGTCAATTTGATCAGCGTCGAACAGCTCTCCTACGGCGAATTTCTGGAAGGGCTTGCGGCGCCAACCTACATGGCATCGCTGAGCCTGAGCCCCTACGATGGAAGCGCCTTGATCGAGTTGAACCCAACGCTCATTTTCCCCATCATCGAGATCATTCTGGGCGGCAAGGGGCGGGTGACAACCAATCTGAAGCGTGAGGTCACCGTCATAGAGCAGAATCTTCTGGAGACCCTGTTCCGCATCATACTAAGCGACCTGAAGGAGGCGTGGAAGAGCGTCACCCTGATTGATTTCAAGATTCAGGCGGTAACCACCGAGCCCCAGAGGCTGCAGATTGTGGCTTCGAACGAAGTTGTGGTCGCCGTGAGCATCGAGATTCGAATCGGAGAAATCACCGGCACCCTGAACCTGGCGATCCCGTCAATCAACATTAAGATGATCGGGAATAAGTTCGATCAGCAGTGGAGCCTGCGCAAAACCGAGGCGACGGAAGCGGAACAGCAGCGTGCCTATAGCTTGATTCGCACATCTAAAGCGCGGCTGGACGCCCGACTGCGGGGACCGACACTGCGTGTCAGGGATCTGCTCGATCTGCAAGCCGGGGACTTACTCCAATTGGATTACCGGCTCGATCAGCTACTGGACTGCGACATCAATGGGACCGCCAAATTCCGTGGTGGTGTCGTCAATTCGAATCAGAAGAAGGCGTTTGTGATCGAGTCCATGCCCGAGGCGCGATAGGATCGCGGACACGCTGAGATGAATTCAACCCATACCGTTTCAATTCACCAGCAAGCTCTCGGACTTGGCGAGATGCTGCAGCAGCGGGATGTAGACACTGGCATCCTGTACTTGGCCGGAGGCGATGGAGCAGGCGATCCGGCTGGCGATGCCGTGCAGCAGTTCCCGGCGCTCGCATTCAAGGGGATCGCCCCAAGCTTCGAGATCCGGGGTAGCGCCCTTGGCCAGCCTTTGGTTCAACCGCTCAGGATCATTTTCGCGCCAGGCCTCGAGTATATCGGCGGCACAAATTGCGGATCTGGACATCGTCGATTGGGTCACGAAATACTCATCGGCCAGATCGCGATCGTTTTGGACGATGCGGACGGAAAAGTTTGGAAATATAAATGATACGCCTTACACGACTCAACCACGTAGCGCTCGTAGTCAACAGCGATCTGATCGAGCACATCGAAATGACTCCGGATACCGTTATCTCGATGACCACCGGCCAGAGGATCACCGTCCTTGAGACCACCGAAGAAGTGATCGGCCGTGTGGTCGAATTCCGGCGCTTGCTTCTCCGGACTCCGGACCTCTTGGCCGTCGAAGCCCGAACCGAGCAGTGAGCCGCGCATGGAAAGCGCTAGAAGCAGGAAACCAGACTACGCGACCTTTGCCGGTCTCGCACTGGCTGCTGCCGGCATTCTGGGTGGCCTGGTCCTGGAGAACGGGCAGATACGGGACGTCGCGCAGCTTACCGCGTTTCTGATTGTGTTCGGTGGAACCACGGGCGCCGTCCTGGTCAGTACGCCGGCGGCCACGCTCGTCCGCGCCCTCAAACACAGCTCCGTTATCTTCTTCGAAGAACCAAGGAATGATGGTTCACTGGTGGCCCGGATCCTCCACTTCGCGATGCTGGCGCGTCGTGGCGGCATCACTTCTATCGAAGGCCAGGCCCTCAACGTGGAGCATCCCCTGCTGCGCAAAGGACTGCTGCTCGCCGTCGACGGGGTGGACACCATGGAGATCCGCCGTCAAATGGAATTGGAACTGCGCGTCGCAGAGGACCGCGCCGAAGAGGACGCAAGGGTATTCGAGGCGGCCGGCGGCTACGCACCGACGATTGGGATCATCGGCGCCGTACTGGGACTGATCCAGGTGATGAAGCACCTGGATGCGGTTTCCGAAATCGGCAAGGGTATTGCCGTTGCCTTTGTAGCCACTGTGTACGGTGTGGCATCCGCGAATTTGGTGCTACTGCCGGCAGCGGCCAAACTGCGATTTCGTGCGCGCAATGAGCTGCAGACCCAGGAACTCATTGTCGAGGGCGTATTGGCGATCGCCGAAGGCTTGAATTCGCACTTGATCCGCATGCGGTTGGAAAGCTTCCTGGAAGAAAAGGCGCTGGCTCCAGTCGCCCTCCCATCGGTTGGCAAACCCCAGACTGTGGCCGGCAGGACAGGCCGGTGACCCGCCGCAGGCGCCTGTCCGCTCCGAGTCCGGATCGCTGGTTGATTTCCTACGCCGATTTCATCACGCTTCTTTTCGCCTTCTTTGTAGTCTTGTATGCGGTCGCGCAGAACGATCGCGCCAAAGCCAGAGACGTCTCCGAATCGGTGAAGCGTGCGTTTGGCGGCACCGCCGCGCCCACGCGCACCAGGCCCGCCCCCAAGAGCGTTGCACCCGTCACAGTCGACCAGCTGGCCCCGGCATTTGCCCATCTACAGGAGCAACTGCAACAGGAGATCGCGGATGGCAAGATGCAGGTCAGCATGGATGCCAGGGGGATCATCGTCAGTTTGCACGAAGGGTCATTCTTTCCCTCCGGCGGGGACACGATCTATCCGGCGGCTTTCGACAGCATCGCGAAGGTGGCAGCCGTGGTCCGAGATCTCCCCAACCCCGTACGCCTCGAAGGCCACACCGATTCGGTCCCAATCCACAACCAGCGGTTCCGCAGCAACTGGGATCTCTCCGCGGCCCGCAGTATTGCGGTACTGCTGTTCTTTGAAGAACGCTTTGCCGTCGCCGGACAGCGCTTCGCGATTGCCGGGTACGCAGACAATCTGCCGGTCGCGGGCAATGACTCGGATGAAGGGCGGTCGAAGAACCGGCGGGTGGATATCGTAATCGCGGCTCCGGCCCATTGACGACGCGTGGCTGCTGACGACCTTTCGGCGCCCGGCGGGAACTGGCCGATCGACCACCTCTTACAGCCGGGCGGCCGTGTAGAAAACCCCATATTGTCTTTGGGAATGACCGATCTGTTAGCTGGATACCTGATATGAACTGCCGCAATTTTCCACTCATCGTGTTGCTTGCTTTCCACGGCGCGGATCGCGCTTCCTCTGCTGTTGTCGCTGCCCCAGACATCGCCTTGACCCCGACATCCCTTAACCTTACGTATCAGATCGGTGATGCACAGCCCGCGGCACGCCCGGTGGCAGTCAAAAGCACGGGAACAACTTCCTTGGCATTTACTCTGGCCGTGACTCAACCGGCGGCTTGTAGCGCGCCATGCCTCACGATCTCGGGCAACACCGGGAAAACCCCGGCGGCTCTTCAGGTGTATCTGAATCCCACGGGGCTCGTCGCAGGTACCTATACGGCAAAAATCACCATCACTGCGCCCGCGGCGCTCACGGCCATTCAAACCGTAAACGTTACGGTGAGCGTCTTCGACGCACAGTCCTCCTTATCGGCCCAGCCGACCGCAGTGATGTATAGCTACACGACAGGAACCGCGATTACGGTGCAGACTAAGCAGGTTCTCTTGGCCAGCAGTGCGAATGCGCTGACCGCAACGGTTGCGGTGGCAGGTGGCGCCTGGCTTAGTGCGACTCCCACGGCGATCATCGCGTTGACCGGGAATCCACAGACTCTGACAATCGCAGTCGATCCCACCGGTATGGTGCCTTCCCTGACTCCTTACAAAGGCACGGTGACGGTTTCATCCTCGAATGCCCTGAACAAGACAGTGGTGATCGACGTAGCCCTGACCGTCAATGCCGGGATTCCCACGATTGCGTCCCCGAATGGAATCTGGCCGCCCGGCGCTCCGGCCGGAAGCGCCAAACCCGTTACAATCACGATTACCGGGACCAACTACACGGCCGCTTCTACCGTAATCAGCGCAACCACCCCCCTGACGAATATCACAGTAGTCAATGCCACTACGATCCTGGCCACTATCCCGGTGTCTTTGTTGGCGGCTACGGGAAGTGTGCCGATCGTCATCCATACGCCATCGGCCGCCGCAGACTCAACGGCAGTCAATTTTCTCGCCTATGACCCCGCGATTCCCCAAGTCTGGGCAGTGGTCAATAGTGCAAGCTATCACGGGGGGACCGTTTCGCCCGGAGGGATTGTTACCATCTACGGCGCAGGAATGGGGCCCGCGGGCGTCACTTCGTATCCGGCCGGCGCCCTTTCACTGCCTTTCAGTATCGGGGTCGGCGGATTTAACACCTCCGTCACGATCGACGGCAAACCGGCCCCTCTGCTGTACACCAGCCCCACTCAGATCAGTTGCGTTGTGCCCCTTACGGTCACGGTGGGTGTGCCCAAGGTCGACGTTTACGTGACTTACAACGCAGTGAAGTCTCTCGCGGCATTCAAAGTGAGTGCCGTTGCCGCAGATCCGGGGATTTTTACCCTGGATCCGTCCGGGCAGGCCGCCGTTCTCAATATCGATACCAGCGTCACCCCAAACGACTATTCGGTGAACGCTAAGAAGAATGCTGCGTCTGCCGGCTCCTGGGTCGCGATCTACGCCACAGGTTTCGGCCTCACCTCGTGCCTGCCCGCAGCACTTCCCGTTAGCAGCTGCGATGTTGCGCCGACTGAGGCACTGTTTGTCACTGGCGGGACCGTGAAGCCAATCGGAGCCGTTGCAGTCACGATCGGCGGCCAGTCGGCAGTCTCTGCCGTGGGGGTTGTCCCGGTTGGGTCGACCATCGGTCTGCTACAGATTAATGCACAGCTTCCGGCAGTTGTCACCGCTGGGGATGCCGTGCCCGTTGTGATCTCAATCGGAGGTGTTTTGAGCGTCGGCAACGCGACCATGGTCGTCAAATAGCAGTCCGTTTTGCCGAGGTTCAGCCAGTAACTCAAAATACGCACCTGCGAGTCGAGACCAACGACGAGATACCGGCGATGGCGAGATATCGTCGGCGGCGGACTCTGAAAAAATCAGGTTAAGGCACACATTTTCTCGGGGTATCAACGTGCACTAAGAATTTCTTCCTATGCCTAAATGTCAGACCAAGTATCACGGGGAGACGGCTTACGACGAACAAGCCACACTGCATTTTCCCCGCGGGCTCTTCGGATTTGAAACGGAGACCCGCTTCCTGCCGATTGAGCGGCCGGCCCTACAGCCGCTGATCTTCCTCCAGAGCCTCTCGACCCCGGACCTCTGTTTCATTTCCGTGCCGGTTTTTTTGGTGGACCGCGGGTACGCGCTGTCGCTGAGGCCAGAGGATCTCGCCTCGGTGGGACTCCCAGCCGACCAGCAGCCTTCAATCGCTAAGGATGTGCTCTGCCTGGCAATCGTACGCATCCAGCAGGGCAGCCCGACAACCGCCAACCTTTTGGCACCGGTCGTGGTGAACCTGCGGAACTCGAAAGCCGTCCAGGCAGTGAGCCAGGATCAGAATCATTCGCACCAAGCGCTGCTGCCGGCGCCGAGCGAGGAGTTTGTATGCTCGTAATGCAGCGGCGCGAAGGCGAGTCGATTCTCATCGGTGACAGCGTGGAAATCCGGATCCTGTCGATCCACGGGTCGCGCGTGAAAGTGGGCATCGCGGCGCCGCGCAGCATTCCGGTGCTGGCCCGGGAAGTGCAAATGGTGCGGGCAGAGAATCTTGCGGCGGCGGCCTTGCCATCGAATGCCGCGATGGCAATGGTGGCCAGCCTTTTCCGCCAGCGCCCGCCAGAAACAGGCCCACAAACTTCCAATCTGTCCGATAAGACCGCGTAGGAGATCCATCATGTCGATCGCGCCGCTAGTTTTCACTGGAGTCAGCACGTTTTCGACCGATTTTCAGAGCATCATGACCCGGGCGGTGCAGATCGCGAACCTGCCGGTGACGGCCCTGACGAACAAACAAGCCGACATCCAGCAGGAAAAGATGCTGGCCGCGAACCTCAACTCGGCGATCTCCAATCTGAGCACCAGCCTGGGCAGCCTGGCTGCCCTCGGCAAGACTCAGGGGATGGTTGCGCTGAGCACGGATTCATCGAAGGTTACCGCGAACGCTACGGGCGTGACGAGCGCCACGTATTCGATCGCGAATATTACATCCATCGCACGAGCCGCCTCTGAGACCTCGCTGTCCGGATATGCCGGCCAACAGTACTCATCCACGTATACCGCGCTCACCGGGCCGGCTCCCCAGTCGCTCACGTTTACGCTCAACGATGCGTTGGGCGTTCCCCAAACCAAAGTCGTCAATCTTGCTGCCGGCCTGGATGCCGCGGGGGCTGCGACGGCGATCAATACCGCACTGGCAGGGAGTCCCGCCCTGACCGGAATCACTGCCGCGGCCGGAGCCGGCGCGATCTCGTTCTCCGGCAGCTCCTCATCGAGTTTCACCGTAGCGTTCGGCGATGTGACCACCGGAGGAGGCTTCGCTGTGGACAAGAATTCCACCATGACCTCCGCGGCGACGCAAGTCTCGGCAACTGGCACTCTCCAACTCACCCTCGGAGGCGTCACAACCCCAATCGTCCTGGGTGTAGGCAAGAACAATCTCGCAGGGCTGGCCGATGCCATCAACAACTTGAATCTGGGAGTGACGGCCTCCGTTCTCAATACCGGGACCGGAGCTACCCCAAATTATCTGAGTCTCTCGGCGAACCAGACCGGCCTGACCACTCTGACCTTGCAGGACGGCGCAACCAACCTGGTGACGGCCACGAATCAGGGGGCGGACACGATCTTCAAGCTCAACGGCCTGGATGTCACCAAGCACAGCACGGTAGTCGCCGATGTGGTTCCCGGCGTGTCCTTTACCTTCAACGGCACGACCACCGTGGGGCAAACGGTGACTGTCTCGCTGGCCTCAGACCGGAGCAAGATTTCGTCCGCGCTCCAGGACCTGGTCGCCAAGTACAATCTGGCTTCCGGCCAGGTAAACTCGCAAATCGGTCCCGCCGCCGGGCTGCTCAGCGGAAATTCCATGATCGGTCAGGCCCGGCAATCGATGTTTTCCCTGTCGAATTCTTCCGGCAGCGGCAGCAACGTGCAGAGCTTTGCCGATTTGGGAATCGAAATGAGCAACAGCGGGGTCATGTCGTTCAACAGCGATACGTTCAACGCCCTGAGCAGCAACCAGATCACCGATGCCTATGGTTTTCTGGGTACCGCGACGGCTGGCCCCACGGCGATGCAGGCACGGTTCAAGCAGCTCACGGACCCGGTGACGGGCGCGATAAAAGCGCAACAGGACCAGTGGGACGCCACCGACAAGCGGATCACGAAGCAGGTGGACGACCTGACCGCCAGAATCTCCGCGATGCAGCTTACGCTTCAGAGTAAGCTGCAGACCGCGGATTCGTTACTGGCGTCTCTGGCGTCCCAGCAAAGCATCCTGACATCCAGCATTCAGAGTATGAACTTCACCTCGTACGGCTATCAAAACACGGCGCCCGTCAAGCAAAGTTAGAATCCCGTGTCCAAAGACCTCGAAACACTCATCGCCGAGCTAGAAGATGTGACCGCCAGGATGCTCTCAACCGTGTCCTGGGAGCAGATCGGCGAATTTTGCGGCCTTCTGGCGTCGCGCCAAGCACTCACCGTCTTGTTGGCAGCCCGGCAGGATCTCGATGCGAGCGTGGCCGAGCGCATCGGTGCGGTGATTCAGTCCGGCGACGGACTGGTGGTGCGGATCATGTCCCTGCGGGAATCCACGCTCACTGCAAGGGACCTCATCGAAAAGCAGCGCCGCTTTACTTTTGAATTGGGCGGCACGGTGCCTGCGCAGGCGCAACCTCACCACCTTGACCTGAAAGTCTGAACCGCGGGCAGTATCCCTTCCACACACTCCTGTCACCGGAATCGGTCACCGCCGGCCGCGAAATATTTCCGTGCTGCCATACCCCGTCTTTCCATTAACTTAACCCGGCAGCCGCCCGCTTTGGGGAGGGTGACCGCGGAGACTCGAGGCTCACAATCGGTATAGGTGGGAGGCACGGCACGCAGCGCGTGACCTTGCTTCCAACACAGGAGAATTGAGAATGAAGAAGAGTATGGACCGGCCTGTCCCCATTGCGGCGGAAGGCGGATTGGATGATTTGAATCGATGGCTGGGACGGCGGGAAGCGTTCGGCCTGGTGGCGGGACGCTGTTCGGCCGCCGACGTCGAGTGCATGCGAAACATTCGGGATGGCAAGTTGTACCTGAGCCGCGCCGAAAGTTGGGCGGACTTCTGCGTCAAGGACCTTCACATGGGAAAGAGCAACGCCAACCGCCTGATCGGGTTGCTCGAAAAGTCGGCGCGGAATACTTTCACATCGCGCAGATCACGCGGATTTCTTCGGCGGACTACCGGGCCGTTGCACCCGCTATCAGCGCACGGGGAATCGAGTCGAACGGTGAGATCATTCCTCTCAAGCCTGAGAACAGCCAGCGGATCGCCGCCGCGGTCGAGTCCCTGCGCAGGGCGGTTGACGGCACCGCAGAGGCAACTCCCAGGGATCCACTGTCGGATCTGGAAGCCGCGGGCGACCGCCTGCTCAAGCAGTTCCAGGCCCTGTCCCATAGCCGCGGCCGTTCCGATCCCAACGTGGCCAGCTCGGTTTTCTGCCTGCGGACGAAGATCGATCGGCTTCTGTCGGAAGTCAAATGAATGGCCGTCCGGCCAACGATTGGCCAGACGCATCGGATTAGGCCAGTGCTTGCAACACGGGCCAGGAGCGGGTGGCCAATCGATTGGTCGCTGGCTACGGTGTGGGCCGGCGGAGCGGGACAGCCCGACTACACCAGAACGTAAAACAGCCGCGGCTCCCGGACGGTAGTCCGAAAGCCGCGGCTCAGGTTGGGTTGACTAAGGGTTAGCCTTTCAGCAAGGACAGGATGGCCTGAGGAGCGGAGTTGGCCTGGGCGAGGGCGGCGGTGCCGGCCTGGAGCAGGATCTGCGCTTTGGTCAGGTTGGCAGCTTCGCTGGCCAGATCCGCATCGCGGATGCGCGATTCGGCGGCGGCCAGGTTGGTGGACTGCGATTGCGCCAGGTTCATCGCATAATTGAACTGGTTCTCGCCTTTGCCGACGACGGCCTGGGCGTTACCGAGAGTGTTGACCGCGTTAGCTAGCGCGTTGACGGCCGCCGTGGCGGTAGTTGCGTTGGAAATGTCCACCGCACCGCCAGTGCCAACGGTTGCGGACTGCGTATTCAGGGCTAAGGCTGAGGCTGCGACGAATCCATCGCTCGCAGTTCCGGCAGAAGTAAGGACTCCGAAACTGCCTGAGCCCATGATCGTTACGCCGCCGGTCGTCGTAGCAGCCAAATTGGCATCGTCGACGGCGACCAGTTTACCCAATGCGCCGCCGGCAGCCTGCAAGGCGGTGTTGATCGTAGCGACCATTCCCGCTTTGGTTGAGCCGATTGCCATCGCCAACTGGATGGATTGCACAGCGCCTGTCGTAGGATCTGTGGCTGAGAAGGTCAGGTCCTGTACGGCGGTGGTCACTGCGTCGCCGAAGTTCAGGGCGACCTGTTTGCTACCCTGGGCTACCTTTGCTAGACCGGTGGAAGCGGTTCCGATAATGTTGCGGACGGCAGCGGTATTGCCTGCGGTGTCGCCGGTGGTGGCGTCAGAGACCGAAAACGCGGAAGTACCGCTGAAGACGACCTTAGTGCCGTCCGAGGAGAGCTGCGCCGTTATGCTGGCCGTCTTGAAGGCTGCGTTGGTGTTTCCTGCCGTGGCGATGGCAGCATTGATATCGGTAACCACGGCGCTCAGCGAGGTGGCTGTGTCCAGACCGCTCACCGCGACGGAGACGCCCGTACCATATCCGGCACCGACGAACTTCATAATCGCTGCTCCACCGCTTGTGGCACCATTGATGGTCCCGAGAACGGCCGAGGCGGCGGGAGTGGTGGTCACCGTGGACAGACCGAGCGCCGAGGTGTCAACCGCGGAAGCGCGCAAATCGACGTTCACGGATCCTGTGGCGACGGCAAGCGCGTTCGCTGTGCCGCCGGTGGCACTGCCGTCCTTGCCGCCGCCGATGAAGACCGACAGGTTCTGGTTGAAGACGCCGCTCGTATTCATACCGATAGCCGTGGACTGGCGGGTGATTTCCGTCATCACGTTCTGGAATTCGCTATTCAGCGTCGCGCGGCCCTGATCGCCACCGGCGAACGTGCCGGAAGCCGACTGGGCTGCCAGGGTGCGAGCGCGATCGAGCAGCATGGAAATGTTGTTCATGCCGCCATCGATGGTCTGCAATGTGGACAAGGCATCGCCGGCGTTGCGAATACCCTGGGTAAGAACCGCCTGGTCGGAGCGCATGCCATTCGCGATGGCGAGGCCCGCGGCGTCGTCACCGGAGTTGACGATGCGCAACCCGGAGGTCACGCGGTTGATGGTCTTGGACTGAAAGTCGCTGCTGGCACGCAGGTTGTTCTGCGCCTGAAGCGACGTCACGTTGGTATTGATCGAAAAAGACATTTGGTATTACTCCTGTAACTCAGTAACCGGGTAATCCTTTCCCGGCCGGGCGACTTTGCCGCCCCGAGTTCTTACTCCCCCCTTATCGAGCACTAAGGTCTTTTTTACGAAATATTAGTGAGTATTTCTGTTTGACAATCTACTCACTACTGTCATCGGTTAATCCTCTGGCGAAACTTCGCCGACGCCGGATCTTCGCCGCGTCCACTCGGCCGTTTCCCGTGGTTTTCCGCACTTTTTTTTTGGAGGGAGCCGTGCATTGTTATTCACGTATGATGAATGCCCTCAGCGGTAAACTCGAAAGCTACCTCGATCTTCTGAGCGCCAGGCAGAAACTAATGGCCTCTAACATCGCCAACGCGGATACGCCTGGCTATAAGACGAAGGACCTGGACTTTCAGACGGAGTTCCAGAGCGCACTCCACGGGGGGCAGCCGCACGCCACGGAAGTCGAAGGCCTGAAGACCAACAACGACGGCAACAACGTCAGCCTGGACCGCGAAGCGCGCCTGCTCTCGGAAAACGCACTGCGCTTCTCCGCCATCTCCCAACTGCTGCGGGGCCAGATTCGCACCATGAAGTCCGCGATTGACGAAGGGAAGAACGGATGAGCCTCTTTTCCGCACTCTCGATCAGCGCCTCCGGAATGGCGGCACAGCGCACGCGCGCCGAGTTGCTCACGGAGAACCTGGCGAATGCTGAGACGACCCGCACACCGGAAGGCGGTCCGTACCACCGCAAGGACGTAGTTTTCCAGACGGACTCCGCGGGTTCACCGTTCGCCGCAGCGATGAGTTCCGCGATGGACGGCGCACCGGGCGGGGTGGCGGTCTCGGAGATCCTGGTGGACCAGCGCGACCCCGAACAGAGGTATATGCCCGGACATCCGGATGCGGGCGTAAATGGCTATGTGGCTTTCCCGCGGATCAACACCGCCGAAGAAATGGTGGATCTGATGAGCGCTTCCAACGGATACTCGGCCAATGTCGCCTCCATGTCCGCGCTTAAAGAGATGATTCAACGTTCCATCGACCTGTTGCGATAGAAATCCATGTCAATTTCCATATCCTCCCTAATACCGATTACGCCGATCGCACCAAGTTTAGGCGCTGGGGCCGCACCGGCCGCGGGCAAATTTGCAAACTTCGCCTCGGCTCTGGACGGCGCCATACAGGGCGTCGAGGGCCCGCGGCAGGAGGCCAACCAAGCGGTTCAGAATCTGCTCAATGGCGACGGGGAACTGCACACTGTGGCGCTGGCCGCGCAGCGCGCCGACCTGGCGTTCGATCTCGGCCTGCAAGTGCGAAACAAGATCGTTTCGGCCTACCAGGAGGTCATGCGGATGCAGCTATAGCCGCTCGCGGCTACGGTTCGCCGGACGTGACCCATGGAACAGTTCAAAAGAATCCTGGCCAGCCTCTCGGCCGGACAAAAAATCATTACAGTGGCAGTGGCCCTGCTGGTGTTGGGCGGCATCTATTCTCTCTCGAACTGGCGCAAGGAAGCCGACTTCAAGCCGCTCTATACCGGCCTGGCGGCGGAGGATTCGGCTGCCGTGGTGGCGAAACTGAAAGAGAGCGGCGCGGACTACCGCCTGTCGGCCTCCGGAGATTCGGTCCTGGTGCCATCCGCCAAGCTTGCGGAGATGCGGCTGGAACTGGCGGCCGCGGGCCTGCCCAAAACCGGGCGAATCGGTTACGAACTCTTCGACAAAACCAACCTGGGCGCTACGGAATTTGTGGAGCACATCAACTATCGCCGGGCATTGGAGGGCGAGTTGGAACGAAGCGTGATGGCGCTATCGGAGGTGGAACAGGCCCGTGTGCACGTCACGTTCCCCAAGGACTCGGTGTTTCTGGAATCGCGGGAACCGGCCAAGGCGAGCGTGATGGTGAAGATCCGGCCGGGAGCCAGGATATCGCCGCGCAATGTGGTGGCCATCGCCCACCTGGTGGGGAGCGCAGTGGAAGGACTTACCCCGGACAGCGTTTCCATCCTGGACATGCAGGGGAATCTGTTGAGCCGGCCGGTGGCAGCTTCGCCGGAGGAAGCCGCTTCCGAAGCGGGGCTGGACCACCGCCAGAAAGTGGAACGCGACATCCTGCAAAAAATCAGCGCCTCGCTCGATCCGCTCCTGGGGCACGAACGCTATCGCGCGGGCGTTTGGGCGGAGTGCGAGATCAATAGCGGGGAGCAGAGCGAAGAGACGGTCGATCCCGCCCGTTCCGTCATGGTTTCGTCCCAAAAGACGGAGGAATCAACGGGGTCGAATGCATCGTCTGGGGTCCCCGGGGTGGCGTCGAACCTGCCGCGCCCTACTTCCAAACCAGGAGGTTCCGGCAACTCCACCACGCGCAGGACAGAGAACGTGGTCTATCAATCCAGCCGTATCACCCGCAACATGAAACTGCCGCAAGGCGCCATCAAACGTATTTCGGTGTCCCTGCTGCTGGATCAGCATGCTCGCTGGGAAGGCGCCGGCAAGGCTGCGCGCAAAGTGATCACACCGCTGACCCCCGAAGTGATGAAGACGGTGAAGGACGTGGTTTCCGCCGTGGTGGGCTTCAACCAGGAGCGTGGCGACCAGATCACAGTGGAGAGCCTACCGTTCGAAGATACCGTCAACCAGCAAGCTCCTGAGGTGCCGGGCACGGCACCGAAGGGGACGGAGGCACCCGTGAAGTGGAACGATTGGAAGCATCAACCCCTGCTGATCCCGGTCTCCGTTGCTGTGGGACTGATGGTGCTCGGCGGGATCGCATTTATGGTAATGCGCAAGAAGAAGGTGCCTGCCGGTGCGGCCCCGGACGTCGAAATGCAGAGGACGTTGCCGGCCAGATCTGCCAACCCGTCTCTCGATGCGGCGAACATGGCCGAACAGATCGAGACGCAAATGGCGGAGCGCGAGGCGGAGCAGCAGAGATCGGACCTGGCCGCGCTGGCCAGCATCAAAAT
The DNA here is from genome assembly GCA_039934035.1 of Candidatus Solibacter sp. GTDB lineage: Bacteria > Acidobacteriota > Terriglobia > Bryobacterales > Bryobacteraceae > Solibacter. Next base: position 27,894 of record JBDTMZ010000008.1, read on the forward strand.
GCCGCTGGTGAGAACCAAGAAGACAGAAGTGCTGGCCAAGCAGTTGCGCGAGGGCTCTAAAAAGGACGCGTCGCCGGCCGGGTTGGTCTTGCAGGCATGGATTTCCGACAAAGGTTGATGACAGCGTATGATTGCTAACACTCAGAGCGCGGCCATCGCCCGCAGCGGCATCGAGAAGGCGGCAATCCTCCTGGTGGTACTCGGGGACCAGGCCAGCGCCAACATCGTCAAGCAACTTTCCGAGGACGCGGTCGAACTCGTCAGCCGCGAGGTGGCGCGTTTGAAGCGGGTTTCCCCGGAGGATGCCGAAGCGGTTGTCGAGGAGTTCTACCAGCTCACTTCAGCGCAAGAGTACATTGCCACCGGCGGCGTTGAGTACGCCAAAGGGATGCTGCTCAAAGCCTTCGGGCCCGAGGTGTCAAAGCGGATGATGGACCGCCTGCTCTCCGCCCTCGAAAACGACATGACCACCTTCGATGCGCTCCAGAAGGCCGATCCTCAACAACTCGCCAAGTTCCTGCACAGCGAGCACCCGCAGACGATCGCACTTGTCCTGGCGCACCTGAATCCCTCGCAGGCAGCCGCACTGCTGAGTTCCCTGCCGCCGGAGATGCGCGGCGACGTGGCGCTGCGGGTGGCCAGCCTCGACCAGATCTCGCCGGAAGTAATTGGCAAAATCGCGAGCGTGATCGGGCAGAAGCTGAACGCCTTAGGCCAGTTCAGCCGCGAGTCTTACGGCGGAGTGCGCACCGTCGCGGAAATGTTCAACCGGCTGGATTCGGCCATCAGCAAGGATATCCTGCAATTCATGGGCGATCAGGACGCCGCGCTGGTCGAGGCCGTCCAGCATCTGATGTTCGTGTTTGACGATCTCCTGCTACTCGATGAGGCCAGTCTCAAGGAAGTCCTGGGCAAGGTGGATCGCAAAGTCCTGACGTTGGCCTTGAAAGGTACCGGGGAAGGCCTGAAGAATCACTTTCTGAAAGGCATGTCCTCGCGCGGGGCGGAGATGTTGCGGGAAGACATGGAAGGGCTCGGCGCGGTGAAGATCAAGGATGTGGAAGCGGCGCAGCAACAAATGATCGCCGTGGTCCGCCAGTTGGAGAACGAAGGCGTTCTCAGCGTTCGCGGCACGGTAGGAGAGCAATATGTGGTCTGAGGGGACGAATGGCCTCTAGGGTGATCTCGGGCGAAGCCGCGGCAACTGCGGGGCCGATGCCGTGGCGCACGATTGGCGGCACGGTCGGGCCCTCGCGTCATGCGCTGCAGTACAGCACTCCAGACAGCGGCAGTCAGCCGGAGTCGGAGATGGACCAGCGCCGGGCGAAAATGGCGATTGCGGAAGCAGCGAAGGACCGCCTGGTAATCGAAGCCAGGGGAGCTTCCCGCCGGGAAGGCGAAGCCGCGGGACGCTTGGCAGCCGAGGCCGAAGTCCGGCCGGTACTGCAAAGGCTCGCCGCGTCCCTTCAGCAGGTATCGGAGCTGCCGGCGCGGCTGCGAGCGCAGTCCGAGGCAGACTTGGTGCAACTCGCCGTGGCGATTGCCCAGCGAATTCTCCACCGCGAGCTCAACATCGATCCGGCCGTGATCGGCGGACTGGTAAGGGTGGGTCTGGAGAAGATCCGGATGCAGGACATGATGCGCGTGCGCGTATGCCCGGACCATTTGGCTGCCATCCGGGAGTGCCTCGTGAGCGCGGGCGCGGCGCATGTGGAAGTAGCAGCCGACCCGGCCCTGGAGCGAGGCGGCGTACTTTTTGAAACCAGCCGCGGCAAGCTGGATGTGTCGATCGGCACACAGCTTCAAGAAATCGAGCGAGGGCTCACTGACCGTTTGCGGGGACCGCGTTGATGCTCGATTCCATCGATTTGGCTCCCTATTTCGAGAAGCTCGGCCGCATCAACCCCGCCCTGTGGACCGGCGAGGTCACCGAATTGATCGGGCTGCTGGTGGAATCACGTGGTCCAGCCGCGGCTATCGGCGACTTCTGCGAAGTTCAGACGCAGTCTGGCCGTGGAATACGGACTCAGGTGATCGGCTTCCGCAGCGGCCACGTGCTGTCCATGCCGCTGGAGGAGACTGACGGCCTACAGCTGGGCGACTTGATTGTGGCACGCAGCGACGAGGCGCGGGTTGCGGTGGGACCCGAGTTGTTGGGCCGCGTGCTGGATGGTTTCGGCCTTCCCATGGATGGAAAGCCCGCTATCGATCCGGTAACTTTTTACGATCTGTATTCTGCGCCACCCAGCCCGATGCAGCGGGAGCATATCGTAGAGCAACTGGTAACGGGAGTGCGTGTGATCGACAGCCTGCTGCCCTGCGGCAAGGGGCAGCGCATGGGGATCTTCGGCGGTAGCGGTGTCGGGAAGAGCACCCTATTGGGAGCCATGTCGCGGCAGAGTTCGGCCGACGTCACGGTGATCGCGCTCATCGGCGAGCGCAATCGCGAGGTCCGCGCATTCCTGGAACACGACCTCGGGCCGGAGGGCATGAAGCGTTCTGTGGTGGTATGCGCGACATCCGACCGCCCTGCGCCAGTGCGTGTGCGAGCCTGCTTCGTGGCACTGGCGATTGCGGAATACTTCCGCGATCAGGGTAAGAGCGTGCTCATGGTGATGGATTCAGTGACGCGCCTGGCAATGGCCCAGCGGGAAATCGGCCTCGCGGCCGGCGAGCCGCCCAGCCAGAAAGGCTACACGCCGTCGGTTTTCAATCTGCTGCCCCGCATCTTCGAACGCGCCGGGAATTTCCCTAAGGGCTCGATCACCGGCTTTTTCACCGTGCTGGTGGAAGGCGACGATTTCAATGAGCCCATCTGCGACGCCGTGCGCGGCATTCTCGACGGGCATATTATTCTCTCGCGGCAACTCGGCGCTGCCGGGCACTACCCGGCCATTGATGTGCTCAATTCCGTCAGCCGGCTGCAATCGCAACTTTCCACACCTGACCAGAAGAAAGCTGCCCGCACTCTGCGCGAGGCGATGTCGGCCTATCAGCAGGCTGAAGACCTGGTGCAACTGGGGGCCTACGTGTCCGGTTCCAACCCACGGCTGGATCGCACCATCCAACTACAGCCCGAGATTCTCAGGTTTCTGTGCCAGGAGGCCGAGACCAATGTCCCGCTGGACGAAACGCTGGGAGGGATCTGCCACCTCGCGGGGAAGCTCATGGATAGTGATCGGTCACGCGACGTGAGGCTGCTCGAATGAAGTCCTTTCAGTTCCGTCTGGAGCGGGTACTCTCCTGGCGTGGAACGCAGCTTTCGGTTGAGGAGGCGAAAGTGGAGCAACTCGCAGGCGGTCTGCGCACCACAGACCACGCAATGGCATGTGTTGTCGAAGGCCGGGCGGCCGCGCAGGCAAGCGTTGAGCGGGCTGCAACCGTAAGTGGTGCAGACCTGCGAGTGCTGGAGGCCTCCCGCCTGTGGGCCGTTCGCGAGGAGAAGAGACTAGCCGCCCGCAAGGTGACACTGAAGCTGGCCATCGAGACCCAAAACCGTCGGGTCGCAGAAGCGCGGCTCGGGGTAAAGCTAGTGGAGCGGCTGAAAGAACGGAAATATGATGTCTGGAAAGCAGATGCAAGCCGGGAGAGCGACGAGTTGGCGGCGGAATCCGCAATTGCCCAATGGCGCCGCTTGAACCATTGAGTGAGAAACGCTTGCAGTTGGGGAGCGCCCCTCCCCGGCCACTGACACCACTGCGTAGCTAACGAAAAGCAGCGCTTCCGGTTGCTCGCGCCGGGTGTCTAATGACATCACGTATACGCAGATGCAAATCCTCTCGACCCCGATCGCCCCGGAAACGCACAGTAAGTCCGAAACAATGACCCGGCTGTGCAACCTGCCACGTTTGAACCCCAGCGCGAGCCGGTTGCTCGAAGTGTCCAGCGACGTCGACTCGGCACAAGACGAGTTCGAGGCGATTTTCCGCAGCGACCCGTCGCTGGCTGTGGAACTCCTGCGTGTGGCGAATTCGGCGAGGTTCGAACTCCGGGCCGCCGTACCGAGTATCCACATGGCACTGATGCTGCTGGGCACTGACGGGACGCGGAATCTGGCCTTCACCATTGCGATGGGCAGTTACTTGCGCGGAGGATTGTCCGAATCCCAGGTTCGGCCCCTTTGGCTTCACAGCGTGGCCACGGCCGTGATTGCCGAGCAGATCGGCCATTGCATCGCGCCGGAACTGACGGACCTGTACACCGCGGGGTTAACGCACGATTTGGGCCGGCTCGGACTCTTGCATGCAGATGAGCGCCGTTACGAGGAGATCCTCGGTAAAGTCTTTTCCAGCATGGACGAGGCAAACGCGCTCGAGAAAGTGCTCTTTGGACTGACCCATGCCGAAGCAGGCGGACATCTCGCACAGACGTGGAGCTTTCCGCCTGCACTTTGCCGTTCGATTCGCGCGCACCACGATCCGCTGACCGAAGATGACGGCAGGCTGCTGCGCATCAACCAGCAGGCGTGCATTCTGGCGGGCGAACTCGGCTACCAGGAATTGCCGAATTGCCCAATCCCGGAGGCGGACCACAGTCTCTTCGAAGGGTTTCGGAATCGTCCGGAATTAGCCCATGAACGGTTGAAAGCGCAGATCCTGTCGCACATTCAGTCCACGGCGTGAAGTTGGCCTACAGGGGTAACACGTCGAAGAGAGAAGTGTGCGGCATTCTGGCTCGCGCGGAGAGTGCTGCTTGCAACTGCGTTGTGCCCTCGGTGAGTGCTGTAATCGCCTGGGTCATATCGGCGTCCGTTTTGCCGCTCAGTTCCGTTTGCAGCTGCAACTTGTCGGTTTGCGCCTGGCTCAGATCGGCCGTCACACGGTTTTCGGCCTGGCCGTAGAATGAGAGGCGATCGTTCATATAGGTAGACGCGGCGCCGATCGCCCCAATGGAGCTGGCGATACCGGCTAAATCATTGGCGAGAAGCGCGACGCGCAATCCGTTGAGGGCGGCGAAGGCGTTGCCGGTTGCCGGCGTAAGGTCCGCGTTGCGTGGGTCAAAAATTGTGTTGCCGCTCAGAGAAACGGCGTACTGCGAGCCGCCTGTGCCCTGTACGAGACTGGTGGCCGACGCCACCTGCAGGCGGTCCACTCCCGTGGGGTCGGCGAGATTCAGTTGGTAGAGTGGCGCTCCATCCAGATCGCCGCTGAAAACATAACGTCCTCCAGCCGTGGTGCGGCTATTGGAGACCATTTGTTCCATCAGCGCCTGAACGCTTTGCGCCAGCGTCGCCCGTGTGGCGGCGGTTTGATTGGTGCTGGTTGCCTGGGTGGCCGTGACCGAGGCGCTTTGCAGCATGTCGATTGCGCTGGATAGGGAGCTTTCGCCCGTCTTCAATGTGGTGAGCGCGGTGTTGAGACCGTTTTGGATGTCGGCGTTCTGATGAATTGCGGAATGCAACTGCAGAATGGGGCTGATCTGATCCGGCGCATCGGAGGGCTGGCTGACTCTCATGCTGCTGGAGATCTGCTGCTGCGCGACGGCCAGCCGCGCCTGAATATCGTTGATCGAATTAACGAACTGCTGGCCCGCCGGTGAGATAGTGGATAGCATATAAGCCTCTTTTAGGTACTTACTGAATCATGTTGATCACGGTCTGGGTAAGTTGGTCCAGCATCGTGACCATCTTGGAGACGGCTTGATACGACCGTTGAAATTCGAGTATTTTGATGGCTTCTGAATCCAATGACACGCCCGATGTCTGTTGGCGCAAGTCTTGAGCCTGCGTGACAAGTCCCTGCTGTGTGGCCTGGTCGGCCCGGGCGGTTGAAATTGCCGAGCCCAAAGAGGCCGCCATGTTGCCGAAAAACTGGGTATAGCTGACGTTCGCAATCTCATCGGCGGCGGTTTGCGGGGTGGCGAGACCGGCGAGCTTCAACGCTATGCCGTTGCTCACCGCCGGCGGGCCGGGGTCGATTGCCGCCAGTTGGCCGGCCGTCATTGCCGGATCCACCGATAGTGTCTGGGCCATGCTGCTCGGCTTGGTCGGGTCGTACGTGAACAATGGCACGCCCGGTAAAGCCGGAGTGCCCGCGACGGCTGCGCTGATATTGCCCGACACAAACAGTGCATTGACCCGGTCGGCCACGGATTGCGCAAGCAGATTCAACTGGCCCTGCTGCTGCGAATCGCCGCGCAATTGGGCCAGGACGCCGTTGCGGGCTTGCAGCAGGCCGCCAATCTGGCCCCCACGAATTGACGCCGTCACGTCCCGGCCGTTTGAATCGAGGATCTGGGCGCTTGGCGGTCCCGACGGATTGGTGGCGGGCGGAATGGCGGGAACGCCGACGTTGGAACTGATTTGGTATTGGAATTGGCCCACAACCAGCGGGATTTGCCCGGCCAGCAGTACGGTTGTCGAGCCATCGGCCTGTTGAAGCGTCTGCACCGGTACGAGTTGCGAAAGCTGTTCGACAGCGTTATAGAGGTCGGCGTCGAGGGACGGATCCTTGCCGTTTCCCCGCGCGCGCTGCCCGTTAATCTGCTGGATAGTGGCGGCGAGCTTGTTCACCTGATCCACGAGGCCCGTCAGTTGACTGTCCGCGCCGGAAGCAGCGCGGTCCAGTACATCGCTCTGCTGCAGAAACGCCTGGGAGACAGCTCCTGCCGCGGCCATGACGCCCTGCCGCGCAGATCCGTCGTTCGGCATTGTGCTCCACGCCGAGAAGGCGGAATAGAGCTGATTCAGGGAGCCCGGGATCCCCGCGGTGCCGGTGATATCGAAGCTGTTCTGGATTGGCGACAGGGTCGCGACCTGCTGTTCCGCCGTACCGAGCGAAGTCACCTGGAGTTGGACGGCGTGTTCCGCGTAGACATCGCGGGCAGTCTCTACCTGTGTGGCGGCAACCCCTCCCGAAAGACCCAAGCTGGGACTGAACGGCAAGGCCTTCAGTCCTTGGGTTTGCCTCACATAGCCTGGAGTTGATGCGTTCGCGACGTTGTTCGCGGTCACACTGAGGGCGCTCTGGAAAACGTCAAGGGCGTTCGCGGAAGTTCGGAGGACGGCAAATAGATTGGACATGGTCAGGCATCCTGGTACTGCTGTTGCGCGGGGCGCGGATCCGGCAGAACATCGGCGCCGGAGGCCTCGATCATGCATTGCATCAGGTTCACGTGATATGATGCCGCGTGCTCGAGTAGCCCTGCGATGAGATCAAGCTCCCGACGAAGACCGGCAATCCCGGCAGCCATTTCTATACCCGGCGACTCAATCCAGGCCGTCCGTAAGTCGTTAATCTGTGAGATCGCCGAGGCAAGGGCGCACGCCGCGATGTCAAGGTTTTGCGGGGCGGGTTTGAGCAGCAGGACGCGTGCACGGCTTAACGCTTCACCGGCACTCGCAAAGTGTTGGCTTATGCGTTCGTCCCGCAGATCGCCGCTCACGCCTTCCCACTGCTTCCCGACGATATTGCCTGGCTCACCATGGCGTGGCTGACCGCTTTCGCATCCACCTGATAAGAGCCTGAACGTACGGCCGCGGAAAGCTCGTTCAGCCGTTGCACGCGGCTGGCCGAGACGTCCTGCATGGCCCGCGAGAGACGGTCGGTGAAGCCAGAGAGTTCCACCGAATCGTTTCCCGTCGAGCCGGTTCGCGGCACTGAACCGTTCTGGCCTTTCGAATCGATGGAATGAACTTCCGCCGTACGTCCCCTCTGAGTAGCAGCGCTATTTCCGAGGTTAGTAGAATCGATAATCCGCATATTGTACGCTCTGGCGTGCCCGAGCCGCCAGTTCTCCTTTTCAGAGCATCTTACGGGCCATCTTACATGCCTGAGCATACCAGTCGGACGCGCTTTGGAATAGATCAATATAGTTCATATTAAACCGTGTCACTAAGTGACGGCGAGACTTCGTCAGTGCGCCGGAAAACATGCCCTTAAAATTATCGCTGCGGCCGGCTTGGAACGCCGACCTTCGTCCGATAAGAGAGTGTGCCAGTTCAAGGCGTCAGGCCGATCATTATCGTTCGTAAGAAAGGTGGGCACGCAGCTCACCACGGTGGCGCATGGAAGGTCGCTTACGCCGATTTCGTTACCGCAATGATGGCTTTGTTCATTGTCCTCTGGTTGATGAACTCCAATGCAAAAGTCAAGGAAGCGGTTGCAGGGTATTTTCAAGATCCCGCTGGAACTGGGAAGATGGCTGGAACTGACAAGAACGGTACGGACAAGACCATAGAGGTCTCCAAGGACAACATGGAGAATCTCAAACACGAATTGGAAAAAGCCATCAAGACCCTTCCCAAATTCCAGGCGATGAAAGACCAGATCTCACTTACTGTAACCTCCGAGGGACTTCGGATTGAGCTGATGGAGACACAGGCAGGCATGTTCTTCCACAGCGGCAATGCCAACCCGACCGATACCGGTGTGGGCCTGCTGCGGCTGCTGTCGGACGAACTGGGGAAGTTGCCCAACCGGTTGTTGATTGAGGGGCACACAGACGCGACTCCGTACGCGAGCAACGGGCCTTATACCAACTGGGAGCTCTCCAGCGACCGGGCCAACCTGGCAAGGCAATTGATGCAGGCAAGCGGATTGAGGTCCGGGCAGGTGTTCCAGGTCAGGGGGTTTGCAGATCAGCAACTGCGCAACGTCAAGGATCCATACGATGCGGCGAATCGGCGCATCACGGTCATCGTGCAGTACCTGGTTCCGCCGGCCGGCACTGCGCCCGCAGGCCAAATGGCCGGAATCGCTCCGGCACTGGCAAACCACAAACCCCTGGGGGCCCGATAGACTCTGCGCCGCTGGGGACAGCAAGTAAGGTCGCTCCGACACGCTGAAGGTCGTACTAAGACCAAGCACCGCCAGCAGTGAGAACCTTGAGCCTCTTGCGTTTCGAATTTTTCCGCTTTTCAGTGACCGCACGCGGAATGCAGGCTCCTTCCCCAAGGACGATGGCATCGACGCGTATAACCGTCCCGCTATCGGTGACCCAGTCCTCGTCGCGCAGGTGAATGTCTTGACCGGCGGCACGATGGGGTGCGGCAACCCTGATGAAACCTGCCCCGATCAACAGTACCCGGGCAACCACCGTTCGTCCCGAAAGGTAGGAATAGGTAATTGTCATCGACTTATAGGGGTTTAGATCGACGAGTGGTTTGGTGTGTCTGTGGACCGCTGGCTCGCTGGCCGGCGCCCCCCATCAGTTCGGTTCGTCGAGACTTCATTGCAACCCTCCCAAAATCGGACTTACCCGGCTAATGGGACGTTAACCGAGCCGGATAACGTTGGTAAGTATTGCACTCTGAGTACCAATGTGAACTACGTGCGTCACATCCAGGTTATGAGCCGAAACGCGCAGGAGAGGTGTCGTAATCTCGACGGTGGCGGGTTTTCGCCGGCGCTAAGTCCGTGATCGAGAGATTTGTTGCGATGCCGACGCACTCGCTGATGCTCGGGGCTATGATCGGAGCCCGGACCGGCGAATGAATCGTGATCGAGTCAAGATCGACTGGAAATTCGACCGCAAGAGCGCTCGCCGTAAGTTTAGCTATAGCACGAACTCTTTCAAGCGGTCGTAGACCGAGCCGCCTGCGTCGCCGGTCGTAGGGAGTGGCGGGACAATTGGCGGCCCATGGAACCTGCCATGCGCTCGATCAGCCGCGCCAGAACCGGTGGGGGAATCATGTCTTGGTCACACAGTTCTTCCAGGGCTTGAATCGGGTCCCCGGCAGGCGCCGCCCCTGCCTGCAGGTTCGTGAAGCCAAACAACCTTAAGTATCCGGCCAGTTTCTTACGGTCGACAGGCTTGACGAGATAGCCGTCGGCTCCTTGCCGCCGCACGGTATCCACCATGTCGTGTTCGCTGGAAGCCGTAATCACCAGTATGCGGGCTTGGACCGGCGGGGTGCTCTCCGCTTCCAGTGCGCGTATCCTGCACAGCACCTCAGGCCCCGATATCAGAGGGAGTCCCAAGTCCAGACAGACCAAGTCAAATGGCACACCTTCGCCGAGGCTGCGACTGTAAGTGTCAAAGCCTTCCTGTCCATCCTTGGCCACCTCGCATTCCCCATAGCCACCGAGGACCCGCTGCAGGAGAATCCGGATCACCGGACTGTCGTCCACGATTAGAGCGCGCATGGCGAATTACCTCGAGCAGTGTCACCTTCGCGCGACCCGGTGTGGGTGCCGGCAAAGAACAGTCTCATGCCGCAGCTGCTTCCGGGCTTGCTGTACCGGCCCCACGGCGACAGGTGGCTTCCAACTCTTTGAAGGTTGGCCGCACGCTCGACGGAATCGCCCGGCGCGCGAACTCGACCGCCAGGATCGGCGCCGACCCACGGATGAAAGCCATGACTCCAACGCGTACCACATGGTAGTACTGTCCCTCGGACGTATTGATGACGGCCATTCGCGCGGCGATCGGCCCGAAGAAGCCGTAGCACAACAAAATTCCGAGAAACGTCCCGACGAGCGCGGCCCCCACCTTTTTCCCGATTTCCTCCGGAGGCCCGCCGAGCGCCCCCATGGTGATGACGATGCCGAGAACGGCAGCCACGATTCCCAGGCCAGGCAGGGCGTCCGCCGTGGTGCTGAGCGCGGTAACCGGTGCCTGGGCCTCGTTGTGGTGGACTTCCATATCGAGTTCCATCATTTGATCGAGTTCGAATGAATCCACGCCGCCACTGATGAACATACGCAACGTATCGCAAATGAAGTGGACAGCGTGGTGATCTTTCAGGAACTTGGGATATTTTGTGAAGATCGAACTCTTCGCAGGCTCATCTACATCGCCCTCGAGTTTGGGTAGCCCGTTCTTGCGGGCATAGCCGAACAGTTCATTCAGCATCTTCAGGTTTTCAAGATAGAATGCCTTGTTTCTGGCGTCGCCCTTGAAAACCCCGAGAATGTCCTTCAACAGTCGAAGAACCACCGGGAGGGGATTGGCAATCAGCATAGTCCCGATGGCGGCCCCGAGTATGATGAGCAGTTCCGCCGGCTGGACGAGGACCAGGAGTGGGCCATGCTCCATGAGATACCCGCCAAGGATGGCACCGATCACAAGAGCTATGCCGATGAGCGCAAGCATGATTTAGTCCGATTTCTCCATGTGTGCCATATCGGTCATTCGGTGGATCATTGCGGCCTGGATCTCTCTAGTTCGACATATCCATCACGCGGAGCTTTGAGACCAGAGTGGTGCGTGGGATCCGCAGCAGATCGGCCGCAAGGGTTCTGTTCCCGTTTGCCTTCTGTAGAACCTGGTCGAGGATCGATCGTTCAAAGCTGTTCACGAGGTGGGCGAAGTTGACCCCGGTATCCGGCACCGCGAAGGGCAGCATGGAACTGCCCAGATCCGGGCGCGCGACTTCCGTGGGAAGGAGAAAATCGCTGGGGTAGAGGATTGGCCTGTCCCCCGACATCACTACGGCCATTTCCACCAGGTTTTCGAGTTGCCGCACATTTCCCGGCCAGGAGTACCAGCTCAGGTGCTCTATGGTTTCGTTATACAGCTCTTTGAGCGGAATATTCTCGAGCTTACAGACCTTGTGCACGAAATGGCGGGTCAGAAGCCGGATATCACCACGGCGCTGCCGCAGTGGCGGCATCTGGATGGGCACTACGTTCAGGCGATAGTAGAGGTCCTCTCGGAACTGGCCGAGTTTGACCCGCTCGAGCAGGTTCAGGTTCGAAGCTGCGATTACGCGGACATTCAGTTTAACGGTCTCTGAACTGCCCAATCGCTGCAATTCCCGTTCCTGAAGCACCCGCAGCAGTTTCGCCTGAAGATCCAGCGGCATATCGCCGATTTCATCCAGAAACAGCGTGCTGTTGTTGGCTTCCTCGAAGCGCCCGATACGCGAGGTGACGGCCCCCGTGAACGCGCCCTTTGTGTGTCCGAACAGTTCGGCTTCCAGCAAATGCTCCGGGATCGCGCTGCAATTCAGGGCGACCATCGGAAAGCGCGAGCGGCCGCCCGCCATGTGGATCGCCCGTGCAGCCATTTCCTTGCCCGTTCCGGTCTCACCCGTGATCAGGACCGTGCACCGGCGTGATGCCACGAGTTCGATGATCCGTGCGAGATCCTGCATGGGAGCGCTGTCTCCCACCGACAGGCTACGCCAATGCTCGTGATCGCCGCGCACCTCCACCATCCTGCGGCAGTGGACTTCTTCCTTGGCTGCTTCCAGGATCAGGGTCAGTTCGCCACCGACTCCTCCGGTGCCTGTGTCTATCGCCTGGTATGCCCCCATCCTAATCAAACGAATGGCTTCGGGCATGGTGTTTGTTCCGTCCAACAGGAAGATCATCATCACCGGGACCGGCACCGCCCTGACCAGCTCGAGTAGGTCGCACGCTTTCGATTCCAGAAGGGCACTCTGTACGACGACGATCGGGAACAATCTCGATTGGATGCTCGTAAGCAGTTCCGCCGCCGTCGACACCCGCTCCAAAATCAGACTCGCGCCTGCCGCAGATTCCCGAACAAGGCAGGAGTGCCTATCGGAGCCGAGGCACAAGACGTGAGTGGGTTCATGAGGTTGAATGGACCTCACTCGATCGGTTTCCTTAAGCTGTGTCATTCCGCTTCGTTTCGGGTGCGCTGCTTCTCATAGAACACGAGGTGCGAGTTCAGCGCAGCCAGCGAACCACAGACGGATTCTTCGGTATCCAGAGCGCTCCAATCCGGATGCGGGTGCCATGAACCCGGCAAAACCTCCCGTGCCCGTACCGCAAGTACGAAATGCCCATTTCGCGGAATAGAGGCGGTCACCTCGCCGAGGAGTGTGTCCCCGTCAATTCGGAGTTGGACGGCGGTGTCGACGGTGAGGTGCGTCGGGCTCTCCAACTGCAGGTAACGCCGGTTTCGCTCCAAGAGCACTACTTCATGCGTTTGGATTGTTGCGTCGAGTACTTTCAGCATATAGGGCATGTTAATGGCCATATCGTCCAAAGAACGCGCTTTATTCGTAATTTCTTCGAATTCGGGCGCCAGGAGGGGAAAAACGACGGCGCTAAATGACTTACTAATACTATCAGTACTAAACGTAATAATGCAACTAAAAAGGAAATCGTTGGTTAACACACATTACCCGAATAACAACGGCTTGGCATCATGGATCTCGCAGTACTGTGCTAATTGCGCCTGACGGGTAATAATAAACTCGTGACAAGCACTCTGAACAACCGCGGCCTCAATATTGGTTCATCCGAAATCCGATGCGAACTTCCGCCTTTGATCCTCTTCCCCTTAGGTTATAGTGCCGACCCGGACGAACAACTCCAAGCTGGCTTTTCTAATCCACTTACGCGGCAATACCTACAATCCAGATACAACGAGTTACGCATGTTATGCCTGATCGGTAAAGACCTGAACCGTTGGGTGGAGCAATGTGTGGACATGGCTTCCGTGGACCCTACGCTGGCGGGCCTGTCGGAGCGCGACTTTATCGCAGCCCTGCTCTTCAACCCGCCCGCGTCGGTGCAGCGGAAGATGCACATTTGGGGGGTAAAGAACTATCAGATTATATTTTCGCGGGCGATCGGGCTAAACGCAGCTTTCCCGCATCCACCCTCAGTATTCGACATGTCGGAGTCGTTTCTCCGTAGATTCCACGCATACGCCGACGCTCTATATGACGCCAGATGCAAGGCGGAGGAGGCGGCAGCGGGACAAGGGATTAAGTTTGCCTTTGAGGTCTTCGCGTCCGGTGAGTATGCATCGTACCTGGAGAAATCCTGGGAAGAATAGTTGGAAGGCTCGACTTAGCCTACCCCGCAGATCCACGACTCAGCAAGCGATGGACCTTTTCCAGCAGGACGACTTCTGACTGAGGTAAGCCCAGTGCCGCGGAGACGGTATGACTGTCGCTGCCACGCCGGTACATGCGTAGAGCTTCCGCGCGCTTGTGGACATTGAGTCCCGTAAATGAGATGTAAGGGGCCGGCGTTACAAAGTTTTGTTCTACTTCGACGCGCAACTGTTGGACCTGGCTCTCCAGCGTAGCAATCGAATCCCGTAAGGACTGCTCTTCGGCCAGATGGCCCTTCTGCTGCCAGCGCATTTCAATCCGCGTGGATATCACCAGATGAAGGGCGGCGGCACCTCCGCACGCGAGGGCACTGTAAATCGCGAGCGGGTGGGTAATCCAGTCGAAAGTCATAAGTAACCCTCTTTATTGCACAACTCCCAGCGACAACACTTTTAATTCGGGGGGGATTTCATTGTGGGATAGTACAAATAGATTCGGCATGCTGTTCTCAACGAGTTGGCGCACAAAATAGCGCGATCCTGAACCGGTGATCATGACGGTTGGAGCCTCGGGGCGCGGTATGGCCCGCTCGATGCGGCTCACCAGGTCGCGGATCGACTCCGGAGACGCATTCAGGTGGCTGGTCTGCTCCCCATGTTCCACCGCTGATTCGACGGCTCGTTCCGAAGTGGAGTCCAGAAAGTAGGCCGGCAGTTCGCCGGACCGATTGATGTACGGCTTCACGACTGCGCGGCGGATGGACTGCCGTACGAACTCCCCGAGGAGAATCGGGTTGCGGGTGGAAGCCGCGGCTTCACCGAGGGCCTCGAGGATGGAAGTTGCATCGCGGATCGAGACGCGTTCTCGCAGCAGGTTCTGAAATACACGTTGCAGCACGGGAAGTGAGAGCAATTTGGGCACGAGGTCCTCCACCACCTTGGGATTCTCCAGTGTGACGCGATCCAGCGTCTTCTTGACATCCTGACGCGAGAATAGTTCGTGTGCGTAGCGCCGCACGAATTCTGAGATGTGGGTGCCGATTACAGTCACGGGATCGACCACGGTATAGCCTGATTTGCGCGCGAGCTCGCACTGATCGTTGCGGACCCAGAGTGCCGGGATGCCGAACGCCGGTTCGCGTGTGGCCACGCCTTCCATCGTTGCGTTCGGTTTGCCGACAGCGATCGCGAGTTCGCATCCGGGGGGCACTTCGAAGCGGCTGATTTCCACTCCTTTCATGCAGATGGCGTATTCGTGCGCCTTCAGGGAGAGATTGTCTTTGAGGCGCACTGCGGGCAGGATATAACCCAGATCAGTGGCCAACTGCCGGCGAATGGCGGCAACACGCCGCAACAAAGGCGAATCGGCACCGCCGTCGACCAGTCTCACCAGGCCCAGCCCGACCTCGATCGAGAGTGTTTCCACCTTCAGCAGGTCCTCGACGTTTTCCTTCGTAGCGTGGATCGGCGCCGCAGTAGCTTCGGAATCCGTACCGACGACATTTCGCCGCATCTTCCACGAAGCCGCGCCCAAGCCTACGCCCATGATTAGGAAGGGAACTTTGGGAAGTCCGGGAAACGCTGCCAGGCAGATCAACGTACCGGCAGTAAACATGAGCGGTTGCCACTTGCCGAATACCTGCCTGCGGAATTCATCACCGAGCCGGCTGTCGGAACTGGAGCGGGTCACGATCATGGCGCCCGAAATCGAAATCATCAATGCCGGGATGACGGTTACGAGTCCGTCTCCTATCGTTAGTACGCTGTAGGTCTGAATCGCGCGCTTCAGATCCATACCGTGCTGTAGGACGCCAATCAGAAAGCCGGCTACGATGTTAATTACGGTGATGAGAATACTGGCCATGGCGTCTCGCTGGGTGAATCGGGATGCGCCATCCATGGCGCCGTAGAACTCCGCTTCGGCTGCCAGTCCCTTGCGGCGAGAGCGCGCCTCAGATTCGTCGATCAGTCCCGAGTTGAGGTCCGAATCGATGGACATCTGCTTGCCCGGCAGTGCATCCAGCGTAAATCGCGCCGTCACTTCAGAGATGCGAACCGCTCCATGGTTGATGACCACATATTGAATTGCGATGAGAATCAAGAATATTACGGCGCCAATGATGTAATTTCCGCCGACTACAAAATTTCCGAACGACTCGATGACATCTCCTGCTGCCGAGGTCCCGGAGTTCCCGTTGAGAAGGATCAACCGGGACGAAGACACGTTCAGGGCGAGACGGAAGAGCGTCAGGATGAGCAGGGTGGTGGGAAAGACACTGAACTCCACCGCTTTGGTCAAGTACAACGAGACCATCAGGACGATGACCGAGAGCATGATGTCTACCACCAGCAGCAGGTCGAGCAGGAATGGAGGCATTGGGGTGATCAGCGCCACCACAATCGCGAGGACGGCGAGCGGTACGGCCATCTCCGCAGCAGCGGCCGCCGTGATCTTGGGAAACTTTCGTGACTTCGGTGCCGGGAGGGCTTGGGTTGCCATGCAGTCCTTTATTAGCGCCTACTTCTTGTGCATCACCTTGAAGATGTATGCGAGGATCTCGGCCACCGCTTTGTAAAGCTGCGGCGGAATCTCCTGACCCACGCCAACCGATTTGTACAGGGCCTGCGCCAACGGCGGGTTTTCGATCAGCGGCACATTGTTGTCCAGGGCTCTCTGCTTAATACGCAACGCGAGATAGTTCTTGCCTTTTGCGACCACCATTGGCGCTGCCATGCCGTCCGGGTCGTATTTGAGGGCGACGGCGAAATGAGTAGGGTTGACCACCACGGCGGTGGCCGAGGCCACATCCTTCATCATGCGGCGGCGGGCCTGGTCGCGCCGCAGGGCTCGGATCTTGGCTTTCATGTGTGGGTTGCCTTCGCTCTCCTTGGCCTCGTCCTTGACCTCCTGCTTGCTCATCTTGAGTTCGTTGGAGTGTTTGCGCGTTTCGCGCAACAATTCCACGCAGCCGAAAACGAAGAACAGCGCGGCGGCCTTCCACATCAGTGACTGGATGGCGCCTGTCACGACATGCATCCCCGAGGCGACGGATATGCGCGGCAGTAGCATGAAGGTATCCAAGTGCTCCGACGCCACCGCGTAGATCGCGCCTCCGAATAGGGGCAGCAGGATCAGGGCCTGGAACATGGCGGGGAAGTTCTGACCGGGCAGCTGTTTGAGCTTCGAAAGCGGGTTCATCCGTTTGGCGTCAGGGAGCAGTTTCTTGGCCGAAAGCCCGAACTTCGTAATGCCCAGTTGCACCGCCAGGGTTACCACCACCAGCACGGCGCCGCCCTTCAGCAGAGGCAATACACATCGGTAACCCATATCCGCGCTCATCCGGAATAAACCCGCGGAGCTGACTTGCGGGGCAAACGCGTACTTGAGCAGGCCGCGCATACCGAGCAGAGTTCCATTCACCCAATCCCAGCCGTTGGATTGCACCAGGAACACGAAAGTACAGAACTGCATGCCGCCTACGAACTGCTTGGCCGATGGGAACTGTCCTTCCTCACGGGCCTTGTCCTGGCGTTTCTTGGTGGGCTGTTCGGTCTTTTGAGCATCGGCCATGACTAGTGACCGACCAGAGCCGGCAGTGCACCGAACAGGCGCTCGGCATACGACTGGCAGATTGCGGGGAAGATTGAGGCCATGGCGGAGACCACTACGAGGCCGGCCAGCATTTTCGCCGGAAAGGTCAGCGACCCGAGCTGCAACTGGGCGTTGATGCGTCCGAGCAGGGCCAATGCGATATCCACCATCACCATCAGCGCGACCACAGGGAATGCGAGCCTTACACCGGTCGTGAAGATGGTGGAACCCAGCTGGATGACAACATCTGCGTGGGCCGGCGTGATAACGAAGGTGCCGGGTGGGGTATTCTCCAGGCTGCGGGCGAACAAACGCAGTACTTCGCGGTGCAACCCCAGGGAGAAGAACAAAAGCCCGGAAATGGATTGAGCAAGTATGACAAAGATGCTGGAGTCGGCCTGCGTCGTGGGGTCAATGGTGGAAGCGAAGGAGTACCCGGCCTGCAGGCCAACCATCTGGCCGAAGACGCCGAAGGCTTCGGCCAGGAAGCTCACCACCAATCCAACCGTAATCCCCAGGGCAGCCTCGGAGATCATCCAGCCGGCCAGCAGGCCGATTCCAGGCGCAACGGCGATCACGGGCCAAAGCGGATACAAGGCGATCGTGAAGCTTAGTGCGAGAATGACGCGGACGGGCTCCGGGCCGGCGGAAAATCCGGGAATGGGCACGAATACGATGGCGCCTGAAATACGCGCGAGGACCAACAGGAACCCATAGATGGTGGTTAGCGGAAGGCTGGCTTCACTGGGCATACCGGCTGAGATTTCCCAATATCGAAATGGCGTAGGTACTGGCCTTTTGCAGCATCCAAGGCATGGCCAGGATAAGAACTGCCAGCACGGCGGCCAGCCGGGGGACCGTACTGAAGGCCGAGTCCTGGATCGAAGTCACGATCTGGAGCAGGCTCATTACGATACCGGCCACTAAGCCGACCAGCAGGACGGGCGCGCTGAGCCAGAACGCCATCATTAGCGCATCGCGCACAATTTGTACAACCGCATCCGAGTTCATTGCGTGTAAAAGCCTTTCATGAGAGACCCGATCACCAGGTTCCAGCCGTCCACCAGGACGAACAGCAGCACCTTAAAGGGCGCCGAAATCATGACAGGTGGCAATTGCATCATGCCGATCGAGACCGTCACCGAAGCGATGACGAGGTCAATCACCAGGAAAGGCAGATACAGCACGGCTCCAATCTGAAATCCCGCCTTGAGTTCAGAAAGGATGTATGCGGGAATGAGGACTTTGATATCGAGGTCCGCGCGAGTGCGCGGCGGCGTCGAGTGCGTGACCTCTACAAACAACTTAATATCCTTTTCGCGGGCAAATCTCATCAGGAACACGCGCAACGGCCTGGCGCCCTCAACGAAGGCCTGTGAGGTGGTCAGCTTGCCCTGTTCCATTGGTTCCCAGCCCTGGTGGTACATGTCCGTCGCGATGGGCTGCATGACGAGAATGCTGAGGAAGAGCGCCAATCCCACCAGCACCTGGTTGGAAGGCGTTGATTGCGTCCCGAGTGCCTGGCGCAGAAAGTGCAGAACGATCACGATCCGCAGGAAGGGCGTAATGGACATCAACACCGCCGGCAGCAGTGTCAGCAGTGTCATCAGGATGACGATCTGCATGGGTGCGCTGATGGACTGATCGCCGTTGGTGAGGTTGGCGCCCAACAGCGGGCCTGGGGCTGCTGCGGAATGACCTGCCGGGGACAGAAGCAGCATCAGGACGAGCAGCACTGCCCGGTAGATTCTCGCCCGTATCAACTTTTCACCGCGGAAAGATGACTTTCGAATTGCGCCAAGGGGCCGCTCTCCAGTAAATGGCAGCCGGCGGGTGAAGCGGCGATCAGGATCGCACGGTCCCCGACGCGCACCAGGTGAAGCGCGTTGCCGGCGGAGAGGGGCAGGCACTCCATGCTTTGCAGAGTTCCTCCCTTGCGGCGCCGAGTAATTCCGGAGACGTGTGCCAGGCCCCTGCGGCGCAGCCACCAGAGGGTCGCCCCGAGGAGTCCGAAGACCACCAGGACACCAAGCGTTTGTTGCAGAGTTTCCATGGTTTACACGTCCTCAAAGAAGTCGGTGAGGCGGATCCCGGTGCTTGTCTCGCCGGCGACAATTTCGCCAAATCCCAACAGCGACCCGCCCACCCGGACGTCCAGATTCTCTCCGGCCAACCGGTTCATGCGAAGGACCGTACCGACGTCCAGCGCGAGGATCTGGCGCACCGTCAAGGTGCGGCGGTCCAATTCCACATCGACGTCCATGGGGACATCGAGGTACAGCGCCAGTTCTTCGCTTGCCGTCAATTTGGGCCTACGTTACCGGATCAGGTTGATGGTGTCCTGGCTGAGCTGGTCGCCCGCCGTAATTACTTTGCCATTTGCCTGGTATGCGCGCTGCAGAACGATGAGGTTGGTGAATTCCTTGGCGATATCGACCGTGGAGGATTCGAGCGAACCACCTTGTATCTGGCCGCGGCCTCCGGTATTGGCCACACCGACCGCAGGCAGTGCAGTCGCTGCGCTGGCCTCATAGTTGTTCTGTCCCACTGCCATCAGCGATCCGGGGTTTCGAATGGAGGCCAGCGCCAGTTGCGCGACCACTTGTTGGGTACCGTTGGAATACTGGGCCAGCACCTCTCCGCCGTCACCCAGGCCGACACGAACCAATTGAGCGGCCGGAACGCCGTCCTGCGAATTGGCGGAGGTGGCAGATGGCTGCGAGAACTGCGTAATCGTCGGGTTCCCGTCGGCGCCGAACAGATTGAAGTTAATATTCATGTCCGCGGAACTGTCGACAAGTCCGGTAACGCTGACGGGGATGGCGCCGGGCGCCACCGGGCTCACCATTTTGCCCGAAGAGTCGAAGGTGAGAACGCCGGGAGTGGCGAGAAGGGCTGTCGGCGTGCCGGGAACTCCTGCCGTGGTCGCATTGCCGGGAATTGTGATCTGATAATTCCACTGCAGCGGTGTTGCCGGATCCTTGGTGAAGGTTGCGGTCATCACCAGTGGATTCCCAAGAGAATCCACCACCTGGATGGGGGTGGAGAAATTGTCCTGTGTGGGTCCGGTCGACACACCCGCCACGGCCGATGCATTGAGGTTCACACCCAGAGAAAAGTTGGAGGTGGCCAAGGGTTGCCGCAGTTGACCCACGGGAATCTGGATGTCACCGACGGCGCCGCTGGTGTTCAACACTCCGTTGGCCAACGTCCAGCCCTCCACGCGCTGGCCCGTGCTGGTAAGCAGGTTCCCGCCTTTATCGATTTGAAAATCGCCGGCGCGGGTGTACAACTGCGCATTTGTCGAAGGGTCCCGCACCACGAAGAATCCATCTCCCTGAATGGCCGCGTCGAGCAGTCCGGAGCTGGCCTGCAAGGCTCCTTGGGAGAACTGCCGCATGGTAAGCGGTCGCGCGGTACCGAACCCAACCTGAGTTTCACCCAGCCCTGCGCCGAGAGACTGCGTGACCAGGTCATGAAAGGAGACGACGCTTTCCTTATAACCGGTCGTGTTGAGATTGGCCAGGTTGTTGCCGACTACATCAATGGCCGTCGATGTGGCGTTGAGTGCCGATAGTGCCGTTGAAAATGAAGTGAACATAATTCTCCAGTAGGTTTGCGATTAACCGCCGGTGGTTGGCGGGGTGGCGGTTGCGGCCGTCTTCATGGCATCGACACCCTGGCGGATGGCGATGACCTGTTCCAGTTGGCTGAACTGAGCGAGTTGCGCCACGAACTGCGAGGGGTCCGAAGGACTGGTGGGGTCCTGGTTCTTGATCTGTGCCACCAGAAGCTGCAGAAACATCTGCTCGGAGGGCGCCGTGCCACCCAGGCCGGTGGCTGCCGTTGACGAAGTCGAAGAGCCAGTCGCGCCTGCCGCGGTACGGGAGGCGAACGGATCGAAGGGGGTCGGGTTGTTTATCGGGTTGGTAACCAATTGGTGCTCCTGTTGTTCCGGCGCTGCGCCAGAGAATTTTCCACTTCTTCCACCCAGGCTGGACGCTTGCCGCGCTCGTCCTGATGTTGTTGCTGCTGTCCGGAACCTCCGTGCTGCGAATTCTGGCCCTGGCCGCGCGAGGAGTCCCGTTGATCCGGGGTTGCCCGCTGGTCAGAGAGATTCGAGGAACCGGAGCTCAGAGGCGCGGCTGTCTCTGTGCTGTACCCGCTCTGGGCGAGTTTGCCGCTCAGGTTGCCCAGATCCTGCCGCAAATCGTGAGCCAGCGCAACATCCGGCGTCCGGACGCTGACGTGCACTTCGCCGGCGCGCTCCACAAGGCGCACTTCCACCTTACGATCGTCCGTGCCCGATACCTGCAGCGAGATCTCTCGCGCGGGGCGCGTGGTTGCGGGCCCGTCCTCCCCGTCAATCGGAATAGGGGCGGGTGTGGGCATGGGTTGAGCCGTAGACTTAGGGGCCGTAGCGCTTTCGGGCGCGGCGGGCGTTGTGACGGAATGAGTAAGCGGCGTCACCCGCGATTCCGCAGGCTGATCCGTTACCGCCGGCATTACCACTTTCTCTGTGTGCGTTGCTTTCTCCGGCTGGTCCGGGAGAGCGATCTTGCTGGGGGCCGCGTGATTCCCGCGACTGGAATCCCCGCTGCCGCGCCGTGGATCGGCGGCGGATTTGTCTTCAGGTTGCGCCGCGGGGAGGCTACCGATTGTGCTATCCGAACTTTCGCCGTTCTTTGCCGCCAAGCCGTGTGCCGGCAGGGATGGTGTGCCTGGCTGTTCCGCGAGGGCGGGCGTTGCCACTCCTGGTTTTACGGATGCAGGCAGAACGACGGTGGCCTTCGCCAGAGCGAGGGCCACCTCGGGGCCGTTAGCGCCCGGCAAAGTGTCCGGAACGGGCTGGACTGCCGAGGTGAGAGGTTTCAGTCGAAGCGCGAATGCCAGATCAGCCTGCGATCCGGCGTCGCCACCGGCCTTCCACTGCACGCGGAGTTCACCCAGGCCCGCAGACTCCGGGAGCGTTGCTATGCTGGGGAACGCGGCGCCCATTTTATTGGCCAATGAAGCCGGATCCAGCCGAACGGGGTTGCCTGCCGCGGCTTCAGCGATGAACGGAAGCCATACTGGCAGGTTCCGATCGCCGGGCGCTGCGGGAATTTCCGCGTCAGGGCCGGGTGAGCCTGAGGCGCTTTTTTCGCGTTTACTATCCTTCTTGACAGTCCCCGAAGGCTTCAAGGTTCCCGATGGCGTAGCATACTCCTCGCCGGATACTCCAACCAGACTCTGCTGCAAGAAGTCGAGAAAACTTGTGGATGGCTGGCTGACTGCGCCGGTCGCGTTGAAGCTCATCGTTCCCGCGGACACATCATCTCGCGCCGGAACAGGGGATGCGGCCAGGCGCTGTGCAGTCGGTAGAGTCGCAATCACGCTGGGAATATTGCATTCGTGATGCCAAGCGCGGCATTCAGGAACACGAAGGAGTTACTCCGGCCGGGACTGGCGGAATATCGGCGAACGCGCGCTCGCCGTCGAAATTAAGGCGGTGACTAACACCGACCTAGCTGCCTTATCGGCCTTTGTAGTGGACTTATCGTCTTTTTCTTTGGCTAAACACATGCTTATTAAAAAGGTTCAATGGACCCACTTACCATTTCCGCTGCCAGCGGGATGCGATCACGCATGGAATCGCTGGACATGCTGGCGAACAATATCGCGAACACCGACACTGGCGGGTACAAAACGGATCGCGAGTTCTATAGTTTGTACACTTCAGCGGAAGCCTCTGGCGACGACCCGGCGACGCTGCCCGTAATCGAGAGGAATTACACCGATTACTCACAAGGAAGCATGCGCGTGACCTCAAATCCCCTGGACCTAGGAATTCAGGGCAAAGGATTCTTCGCAGTGGACTCCCCTGCCGGCGTAGCCTACACGCGCAACGGGAACTTTCAGCTGACTTCGGCGGGAAAGCTAGTCAACGCAGATGGGTACACAGTACGCAGCGCGACTGGCAAACCCATTGTGCTCGACCCAACGCTGCCCGTGGACGTCGCCGAAGACGGCACGATCAGCCAGTCCGGACAGACCGGAGGCAAGCTGGCAGTGCTGGACTTCGCGGATCAGGGGGCGCTGGTGAAGCAGGGCAACACGCTCTTTCGTCCCGCAGACCCGAAGACCACGCCGGTCGCGACCTCTGCCCAGGTGCAGCAGGGCCGTCTGGAGAGTTCCAACGTCGGCAACTCCGAATCGGTAGTGCGGCTGGTCAGCGTGATGCGCCAGTTCGACATGCTTCAGAAGGCAATCCATATAGCCTCGCAGATGAACCAGAAAGCAATCACCGAAGTAGCAAAAGTCGGGCAATAGCGGAAGGAAACGGACAATCTCATGATCAGAGCACTCTACAGCGCTGCCAGCGGCATGACCGCCCAGCAGATGAACGTGGACAACATCGCCAACAACCTGGCAAACGCCAACACCACGGGATACAAGATGCGGCGAACCCAGTTCCAGGACCTGATGTACCAGAACGTCACGCAACCCGGGACCGCCGCCGGACAGCAGACGACGGTGCCTACAGGACTCCAGGTGGGACTCGGAACGCGCCCCGTGGCGAACGAGATCGTCTTTACCCAGGGCAGTTTTGCCCAAACGGGCAGCCCTCTGGACATCGTCATTCAAGGCCACGGTTTCTTCCAGGTACGGATGCCCTCGGGTGAAACGTCCTACACGCGCGATGGAAGTTTTCAACTGGATAAGGACGGGAACATTGTGACGTCGAGCGGCAACCCGATCGAGCCGCAGATCACGATACCGGCGCAGGCGCAGAATATCACCATCGCCAATGACGGCACGGTCAGCTACACCCAGGCAGGTCAAACGGCGACTCAGCTTGCGGGACAAATCCAGCTGGCGAACTTTCAGAATCCCGCGGGCCTGAATGCGGTCGGCGGCAACCTCTTTACGGCTACCGATGCCTCGGGCCAACCGACGGTCGCCAACCCCGGCGGGCAGGAAGGACTCGGCACGCTGCTGCAAGGCTACCAGGAACAATCCAACGTCAGCGTAGTCCAGGAATTCATCAACCTGATTGCCGCGCAGCGCGGGTACGAGGCGAATTCCAAGGTGGTGAAGGCTGCCGACGAGATGTATCAGCAGGTTAATAACATCGCCCAATGATCCTCTTTCTGATGCTGGCTGCGACTGCGACTGAATGCCACTTCCTGGGGCACGGTCGCATTCTGGGAAGCGACCTTGCCGCGGCATCCGCTGTGTTTGCGGCCGTGCCGCCGGACCTGGTTATCGCCAACGCGCCCAGCCCCGGAGCACGGCGCCTGTTCGAACCAGCCGAATTGATCCGTATTGCGCGTACCAATCTCCTGGATGCAACCGGTGTAATTCCGCTGTGTTTTGAGCGGTCCACCGCTCCGCTCGATCTCTTGCGGGTCAAGTCGGTCATGCAGGCGTCTTTGGGCGCTGCGCCAGCGGGCATCGAGATTCTGACGATCAGCAAGTACCCGGCGCCGCCGGGAGAATTGGTCTTCCCCCGCAATTCGCTGATGCAGCCGGTCTCCGGCGATTCCGCGGTATGGAACGGATACGTAGCTTACGACGGCGGCCGCTTCGCGGTCTGGGCGCGGGTTCGCCTGACAGTGCTGCAATCGCGAGTGGTCACCGCGGTGGACCTGGCGCCTGGTCACGTTGTGGAGGCGGGCGATGTGCGCCTGGTAGAGGCCAACGAGTTTCCGAGGCGTCCTGCGCCGCTGGCGGCGGTCGAAGCCGCAGTGGGGCGGACAGCCCGCCGCGCGCTTCCCGCAGGCTCGATATTGACAGCCGCCATGCTGGAGGCGCCGAATGATGTGGAGCGGGGGCAGATTGTCACCGTGGAAGTCCAAAGCGGCGGTGCCCTCGTCAAACTGGAAGCCAAAGCCGAATCGGCCGGCCGCAAAGGCGATACGGTCGGCGTGCGCAACGCCGCCAGCGGAACGCTGTTCCGCGCCCAAATCGAAGGCAAAGGCCGCGTATCGGTCAAGTGCCGGTCCTCATCGGAGATACCCCAATGAAAATCAACCGAACCGCCCGCGTTCTCATTTCTCTCACCTGCACGGCTTTGCTGTGCGGCGCGGCCGATGTCAAGACAAAGAAAGCGGCGGAACTATCGCCGCTGGACAAGTATGCCGAAGAAGCCGCGCGCCAGGCGGAAAGCCTGGCTCCCACAGGCGGATCGCTGTGGAGTCCCACTGCGCAGTTTGCCGACCTGGGACGCGATCTGAAAGCCAGCCAGGTGAACGACCTGGTCACCATCCTGGTGTCGGAGTCGGCCTCCGCGGTCTCCAGCGGCGCTTCCAAGACACAGCGCAACAGCAGCGTGACCAATTCGGTAGCGGCATTGGCCGGCATCACAAAGGCGACAGGACCGCTGGCGAACCTGGCCAACATGTCTGGCGGCCAGAAGCTCGACGGCGCCGGCAGCACCAGCCGTCAAACCACCATCACTACCACCCTGAGTGCGAGGGTCACCCGTGTGCTGCCCAACGGCTACCTATTGTTGGAAGGCACAAAAGACGTGCAGATCAATTCAGAGCGCCAGACCGTGACGGTCCGCGGCGTGCTGCGGCCCGCCGATCTGGCCAGCGACAATTCCGTTCCCTCGGATCGCCTGGCGCAAATGGAAATCCGGCTAAACGGTAAGGGTGTGGTCGGCGATGCCATCAGGCGGCCCTTCATCCTGTACCGCATCCTACTCGGGCTTCTCCCTTTTTAAGCCATGCGCACCTTACTGCTTCTCGTTGCAGGTTCGCTGGCAGCCGCCCCGCTCGGCGCTGCCGCGCGCCTCAAGGAACTGGTCTCGATCGAAGGCGTGCGCGATAACCAGCTTGTTGGCTACGGTCTGGTCGTGGGATTGAATGGCACGGGCGACCGACGGCAGACCCAGTTCTCCGCCCAGAGTCTTACCAATATGCTACAGCGCATGGGGGTAACGGTAAATCCGGCAGCGATCACGGTGAAGAACACGGCTGCTGTCATGGTCACGGGGTCGCTGCCGGCGTTCGCCCAACCGGGCCTCAAAATCGATGTCACGGCCTCCTCGATCGGCGACTCCAACAACCTGCAGGGCGGGCTGCTCGTCATGACCAGCCTGAAGGCGGCTGATGGGCAGGTCTATGCGATCGCGCAGGGCTCGATCGTGACCGGCGGTTTTGTCGCCGGCCGCGGCGGCGGCGCGGGCCAGACGCTAAACCATCCCACAGCAGGACGCATTCCGGAAGGCGCAACCGTCGAACGGAGTTCCCCTTTGCCGGACCTGTCGGCGCGCGTCAACCTGCAGCTGCGGGACATGGACTTCACGACCGCGTCGCGGATCGCTTCGGTGCTGAACCAGACATTCACGGCGGAAAAGCCGATCGCACGCGCCGAGAACGGCCGCACCGTATCGATTGCCGTGCCCGCGGAGTGGACGAGCCGGCCGGCCGATTTCATCGCGAAGCTGGAGAATCTCACGGTGGAAAGCGACCGGCCTTCCCGCGTTGTCATCAACGAACGCACCGGAACCATCGTGATGGGAAAGCTGGTACGCGTGGCGCCGGTAGCAATCATGCACGGCAACCTTAGCGTAGAGGTGCAGACCCGTCTCACGGTATCGCAGCCGGCGCCGTTGTCGGAGGGCACGACGCAGGTAATACCCCAGGACAAAGTGGCGGCGACGGAAGAGCGCGCTCGCAACGTGATCCTCAAGGATGGCGCCACGGTGGAAGACCTGGTGAGGGCCCTGAATGCAATCGGGTCGACGCCGCGCGACATCATCGCAATCTTGCAGAGCCTGAGGGCCGCCGGAGCGTTGGAATGCGAAGTGGACGTAATTTGACAGCAGGAGTGTGGAATGATCGACAACATCAGCAGGGCGGCGCCCCTACCGGCGCTCGGTAAGACTAACGACCCAGACAAGATCCACAAGACCGCTCAGCAGTTTGAGGCGCTTCTGATCGGCGAATTGCTGAAGACCTCGCGCGAGGCGGGCTCGTCGGGATGGCTCGGTACCGGCGACGAAGACGAGGCGGGCCAGATCGGGGTGGAAGTGGGCGAACAGGAGTTTGCCCGCATGCTGGCGACGAGCGGCGGCCTCGGCCTGTCCAAGTCGATCGAGGCGGGAATGCGAAAGCAGGCGGCGGCGGAGCCCAAGTGAAGCCTTTCGCCGATCAGCGCCCTGCCAGGCCGTCGGCCCAGCGCAAGACCTGTTCGGCGGGTATTTGCCGGATGATCTTGCGACTGTCCTTCTCCACCAGGCGAACTACGAATCGCTTGCTTTCGCGGTCCATCAGGAAGCTGAGTTCCGTATCCTGGCCGAAGAGTTTAGCGCCATTCACCGCTTTCACTGCCTGTGTCAGTTCCGGCACAGCAGGCATCTTGGTTTCCGTTACCGAGTTCGGGGGCACGGTTGTTGTGTTGACCCGGTTGACTTCCATATCGTCCACCTCAGCCAAAGTATTCCCTGGCCTTTTCCGCTTATCGGTCATTGCCGCGATTTGTACGGGAATTGTTTTGGCGCAAATTCCAGTGGCGCCGCCGCCCGTCCAGCCGGCCGCGGACCAGGCTAACGCCCGGCAGAAAATGGAGGAATCCATCGAGCGGCAGAGGCAGAGCATTCGGAGGCAGAGCGGCGCCGCATCCTCCGATGCGTTCTTCACGGTGGGCTGGGTCGGCGCCCCGATGATTGCGCCAAACCAGGGGGCGGATTGCGACCCGCTCGCCGAGGCGGAGTCCGAACCCATGATCCAGGCCGCAGCCACGGCTCAAAAGCTGGATGCCGCCCTGATTCGTGCGGTCATCGGCCAGGAGTCCAGGTTCCGTCCCTGCGCCGTGTCGCCTAAGGGCGCCATGGGTCTGATGCAACTCATGCCGCGTACGGCAGAGCAGTTCCACCTGGTCGATCCCTTTAATGGAGCGGAAAACGTCCGTGCCGGCGCACAGTATCTGAAGCAGTTGATGGAACGCTACAAGGGAGATCTGAAGCTGACGCTGGCCGCGTACAACGCCGGTCCGGGCCGGGTGGACGGGGAAGAGCCATCGGTGCCCAATATTCCCGAAACGCAGGATTACGTCGGCCGGATTCTGAAAGCCCTGGCTGCAGCATCGCCGGGTGCGCAGGAATAAACCAAGGGAGGGGACTGCGCGCCGGCCTACGCGCCGCGCCTCTTGAATCGACGCTGTTCTTAGTGGCGGTGGGTGCTGGCGGGAAGGAGGTACTTGCGGCTTTCCTGGAGCCTTTCCTTGCGGCTCATGACTTCATTGATCCGCACGCCATAATTGCCATCCACCACTACGACCTCGCCCCGGGCAATAATGCAGTTGTTCACGATCACTTCCACTGGCTCCGCGATTCCGCGGTCTAACTCGATGATGGATCCCGAGGTCAACTTCAGAATGTCCTGGATCCGGACCTGTGTGCGGCCGAAAGAAACGCTGACCGGCATTTCCACATCTAGCAGGAGGTCGAGGGTGCCGCAGGCGCGAGCTGAGAACTCGTCCGGCGCCGGTTGGTCGGACTGTCCCGGTTCGGCGCTCGCCCCATGGGTGAACTTCTGCACGGCAGCCAGCATCCCCCGGTTGATATGGAACGCCATGCTGGGCAGTTCCTGATCCGGTGTGCTGATCGCAATCTGGCAACTGAAGGCGGGATCCGGCGGTGGTGCGGTCTCGGAGCCGGCAGTGGTCGCGACTTCTCGCCCCAATTGGCCGCCGACCCCCCTGGCGAGAACTCCAAGCGACTGCCGGAGCACTTCCAGATATGTGTCCCTTAGCTCCGCAGGGCCGGAGCTTTCGACGCCGGCAGCTTCCAGAATGCGTTGCCCCAGCACGGACCAGGTTTGTTCGGGCGCGCCAATCCAAATCGCGGCGCCCGCGGCCAAATCGAACGGCTGATGCCACCAGAGCATGTCGCGACCACCGGCGGGCGGCGCAAGGTCCGTCTCCATTTTGGGACAAAAGTCCCCCATGGCCTGCATGGCGCCAACAAAGTCCCCGCGCCACTGGCCCACTAGCGCCCGTGCGTGCTCCTCTATTTGCATGTCCATCTCATATGCCTCGCGTGGTCGGCCATTTCTTCTTCATGTGGGCGCGCAACCGTAGAATCGAATGCGTTTTGAGCACTGAAACCCTGGAGGTGTGCCAGCCCATGACCTCGCCGATCTCGCGGAGCGTCAGTTCCTCGTGATAGTAGAGCGACAACACGGTCCGTTCCGTTTCCGGCATGCCTGCTATGGCTTCCGCCAGTAGGCGTTCCAGCTCGGCGCGCTCCAGAATTCCGGAGGGCAGGTCGTCGGGGGTATCCGGCACCATCGAGAGCAGCGTCTGATTCCTATTCGGTCCCGCGGTGACCTCGAGGCTGGTCAGGTTCAGGCCCTGAACCTCCACCTGGCGTTCGTGATACTCCGCCAGCGACAAGCCCAGTTCCGCCGCCACCTCTTCTTCTGTAGCCGCCCGCTGCAGCTTGTGTTCGGCACTGCTGATCGCCGCTTCGATGTGTTTGGCTTTCTTCCGGCGGTGGCGCGAGGCCCAATCCAGGCCGCGCAGACTGTCCAGGATGGCCCCCCGAATCTTGTACTCGGCGTACGTCTTCAGCTGGACGCCCTGCACTTCTTCGAAGTTGTCCACGGCGGAGATCAAGCCCACAATACCGGTTGAAACCAGGTCGTCCAGGCACACGCTGTCGGGCAGCCTCTCATGCAGACGGCGCGCAATCAAGTGGACCTGCGGCAGGTGATCGAGGATCAGACGCTCGCGTCTGTCCCGTGCGGTCTCGGCTTGGGCGATCACGTAGGCGTTGGTCACGTTATGCAACTGCCAGCGCGCGATGCGCGGCTTTCCCGGAACACGGCAGGAGGCGATTGGTCAAGCTCGTCCTGTTCGCCGGCTCCAGATCTTCGGGGACCCGCTGGCCTGAGGTGAGGAAAGATATGGGACGGCCGCTGCCCACGGCTTCGCACAACAAAGGTCCGTACGTCCCGGTCTCATCCATTCGGGTAAAGATGAGCCGTGAGGGCCGGAACACATCGTAGGCGGACGAAATACGGGCAAGATCGGTAAAGCGCATCGAGGCAGGCAGCACCAGGTGTTTCTGTATGTCGGTCCGGCCAGCCAGAAATTCGGCGGCATCACAGCCCCCGTCCAGATCGGCGGCCGTGAAACCCGGGGTATCGATAAGGATCAGTTCCTTCCCCTTGTGCTCTTCCAGGGTCTGGGCCAGGGCGCGGTTCGTCTCCACAACCTGGAAGCTGATGCCGAGGATGGATGCGTACCGGCGCAACTGCTCCGAGGCAGCCACGCGCATCGTGTCGAGCGAGATCAGCAGCGTGGGTTTCTTGGTAGTCAGGCCGTACGTCACCGCCAGCTTGGCGATGGTTGCAGTCTTCCCAGCGCCGGGAGGTCCCACCAGGGCGACCATGCGCGGGCCAGTCCCCGCGATGCCCAACTCCGGATCCACGCGAATCGAGTCTTGAATTTCGGCAGACAGGGCGTCACGGATCGCCGATGGCTCCATGGAGTCCCGATGGCGTGAGTGTTCCACCTTGAAGCCTTGCCGCACCGTCACGTCCGGCTCGCGGCTCCCCGGGCTGGCCTCCCGGCAAAGGCGCTTATGTACGGCGGCCAGGAGTTGCTGGGCCAGGTCCGGATCCACTTCCGCCTGGATCAGCTCCGCATAGACTTCCTCGAGTTCAGGGTTGCCGCTGATCCATTGCGGCTGGCTGGTGAAGCGCAGGCTGGTCTGGCGCCAGGACTGAAAAAGCCGCCGCAGTTCCCGAATCTCGGCCAGCACGGAATCCGTTGCAGCAGGGGATAGGGTTTGGTGTGCGGTGGGCGTAGAATCTGAGTTGCCGTTTCCGCCCCGCCCTCCAGCGGTGCCGACGTCGGGCAGCTCCGTGGCGAACACGACTTCGTACTCCCCCAGGTGGTGGGCTTCCGGTAGGGACGCGTGGCTCGTGACCAGTATTGCGTCCGCTCCCATCTCCCTTCGGGCCTGTTCCATGGCCACCTGGACAGAATTGGCGAAATACGATTTCATGCGCAAGGGTGTGTTTCCTCCGAGGCATCGGAAGTCGCCGACGCGAGATGAACAACTGAGGCGATTTCTGCGATGCCCTATAGCCTGAAACTGAAGGAATGCAGGTTCGATGCCAAAGAGGAAGGTCAGCGGCGGTATGCGAACTGTTGAAGGCTCAGCACCGACCGGTGGGCGCATTTCGGATGCAGGCGTCGCATTGTCGTCAGCGTCGAGTTTTCGTCGGCGAGTTCCTGGTCTCTAGCACCGGTGGTAGAAGCCGCGCGACTTCGAGCGTGGGCTGTAGGCTAGGCGCACCATTGTTGAGCCGCCCGCGGGCCGCGTTCCTCGCTCGTGGCCGTACGATACGATGCCGGATGTGACTCCATGGAACCGCCCGTCCTCGGCGCTTCGATTGCGGACCAAGCCTCGTTCAGCGTCTTCAGGAGCGTCTCTGCTTTCTCCAGACCGTCATCCGCTTGCTGGAAGTTGGCGTCCAACAGAGTCACTTGCAGGTAATCGTAGAGCGAGGCAAGCCGGGTGCTGATCGCGCCGCCTCTTTGGTGGTCAAGCGATCCGCCGAGTTCCGTAAGGATCTCCACGGCCTTGCCGACCGATCGCGCGCGTTCGGCAATCTCGCCGCGGGAAAGGTGCCGGCGTGCGCTTTGCACCGCATCGATGGCTGCCTGGTACAGCAGCTGCACAAGCTCCAACGGGGTGGCGGAGAGGATCTTGGTTTCCAGGGAAGAAGCGTATGGGTTCTCGTACATGGCTCTGGTTTTCATATCGGACGGTACTGGGAAATTTACGAACTTTGGCGTGGCTTTCGATGCGCGCATTTGGCCGATAAGTTGAGCACATGCCGAAGAACAGCTCTGCAACGCCGCGGTACCGCTGCCGTCCGGCTTCGAATCGACGATGGGAGAGACGACTGCTTTGTGCGGATCTGATCAAGGTCCGATGGGTGGATGCCTTGGGTGCGCGGCATGAAGAGATTGCCGTGCTGGAGGGTTGTTCGATTTCGGGCGCCAGCCTATTCACAGGCGTGCCCATCGGCGTAGGCACGCCGATCACCTTAGGCGGTGGTGATGAAGAGTTTCAGGGCACTGTCCGCCACTCCGTGCCCGCACCGAACGGCTACCTGGCCGGGGTGACTATCGGGGAGCTCAGGAACTACGTACCGGAGCATCTGCTGGATCTCTCGCGTTTGATTTACCCAGAGAAACCATAAGGCGGACTTGCACTTCACCGCCGGCTGGCGATTGGCCGATCGATTGGACCTCCGCGTGCTTCTCTACCTGAGAGTAACAGTAGCGGAATCATTCAAGTATTTAGAAGGGCCGTATGACGAATCTGCCTGCCTTGGTCAGCCTATATCGTAAAATCTCGGATACCGCGATCGCGGCCGGAGAGTGTGCGCAAGCGGGCGACCCGGACGCGCAGAGGATCCTCCAGCCCCTGGCGTCCATCTCGTCGTTGATGGCTGGTCTGATCGAATGCGAGGCCGGAAGACCCGCAAGTACGGCGTCGGACAACTGATGCCCGGCAGTCTGCAGCAACCAAACCATGCATGAAGGAGGAACGGGTTTCAAATGTCTCATATCATCCCCACGTTAAGAACGGCGGTGCACCCGACGTACACGCCGCCGGAAATGCGCCGAAAATCGGACGCCCGGCCAGTCACAGGCAATCAGGAAACCGTGGCGGATTTTCGCACGGTGTTGACGAAACACACCGCACCCGTAGCGGCCGAGCCGGCGCCGGTATCCCGCACGATGGGGTCCGTCAACCTGGGGACGCCCCTACCGGCCTCCACCGCCCCGAAGGCTACGGCGTCAACGATGGCGCCTACCGCGGAAACCCTCTTCGGCGGCACTCCGTGGGTCACCGACCCCGGCGGAGTCGGTCCTTCCGGCAGCTACAGCTATAACCACTACTACTTCGCAACCCCCGCCACAGCCGCCACGGTGGCGCAAATGCTAGGCGGCAAGGTGGTCGAGACGAATGCGATTACCCCATCAGGCCCGTTCACGCAAAATCAACCGAATCAAATGGTCCAGATGCCCGACGGCCGGCTGATCAACGCCGGGCTCATTGCAGGGTTGTACGACCACGGTTATTCGCAGCAAACGGTCGATCAGATGATCGCCACCGAAGTCAACGGCAAACTTGGATAGAGGTTGACCCGCGGGCGAGCGAGTTCGGCCGCCGCAACTTCGCGGTTTACCGCAACGGCCTCCCATTGGGCTTTCTGGTTTGGTAGCCATCTGCCGAGGAAAGAGTTCAGTTCCCCTGGTCTGACGGGCTTCGAGATGTAATCCTCCATTCCCGCTGTCAGGCACGCCTCGCGCGTCCCCGCTAGGGCTTCGGCCGTCATGGCGCTAATAACCAAGCGTCGCAGCCCTCCTTCGCGCCGGCGGATTTGCGCGGTGGCTTCATACCCATCCATTTCCGGCATCTGGCAATCCATCAGCATGAGATCACAAGGCAGTCGCTCGACAATCTGGACCGCTTCCAGGCCGTTCGCAGCGACGTCCGGACGAAAGCCGCGTCTTTCCAATACCCAACTAGGGGTGCGGGACCGCCAGCGCGCTGAGATTACCGATGAGAGAAGTGCCGGCCAACTGACTGGGATCCAGCACCCTACCGATCACTCCGCCGCGGTTTCGTATGTGGACCGCAACTGCAGTCAATTGCAGAGGGTTCGTCCGGCCGTTCGCCAATTTCAGGAAGGCATCTGTGGACCTTGCCAGAAGTGTGGGGATGAACATACAGCCGCGAGAGGGATCGCAGCGACCTTGGGGGGGATGCAGCGGAGATCGGCGCCGGAATCAGCAGCCGAGTGGCCACGTAGGCGTCGGAATGAGGGGATGAAGCGATGAGCTCCGAGTCGATCGCAGATGAAGGCCTCCTCCGCGAAGGCGCGGTAGCCGCGAATTTCCTAAGAGTCCCAAACGAAGAGTCGTTCGCCGACCTCTTCAAGGTCTTTACGCCGCGGCTTATCGCTTTCTTCCGGGCGCGCGGTTGCGAATTGGTGCTGGCCGAAGCCCTTGCGCAGGAAGTGCTCCTGACCGTCTTCGGCCCGCGAGCACTCGGCCGGTTCCTTTGAGACGACTTCCGCGTTTGCCATGATTCTCACAAATTAGTGAACATTCTCCCGATCCGGGCAATCCGACTCTCGGGCGCCATTGCCCAAACCGCTACAACCTGCTTCAATCGAGAGATGGACGTGCGACCGATCGTCCCGCCCCAGCCGGTAGGCAATGTGGAGCAGATCGCTCTAGTTGGAATCGCCACACCCCATGGCGCACCGGGTATTGCCGCGGTCATTTCCGCCATCATCGACGGCGCGGCGCTGCCTCAGCTTTCACTCGCGGACATGGGGAAGCTGATCCGCATCCTCGATCCTCCTGCCCTGACAAAGCACCCGTCGCAGTCGCAGGACTTGCTGAGCGGCGCTATCTCCGCTGTGCAGAGCGGCGAAGTGAACCATGCGCTCGAACAGTTGGCAGACCTCGTCAAACTCGATCCGAGCGGCGCACAAACCTTGCGGACCGAGCCAGGTCTGGAGCAGATTCGGACTCAGGTCAACCACCTCTTGATCCGTCTGGAAACGGTAGCGGGGTTGGATGCGCAAGGTCGGCTCGCAGAAGCCGCGGAGGTGCTTCTGTCGCTGGCCCCGCACCCGCTAGCAGGTTGGGACACTCCGCCCCAGGTGCTTTTGACTATGGCTAACCGCTTGTACGATGCGGGCGGTTACGTCAACTACGTCCACGCAGCATCACTCGCACAGTTGGTGTTCGAGGGCGCGTCCCGAGTACCACTTGGGATCGCCCGATCGCGGCAGGCCAATCCCCAGCGAGAATCAGTCCGCCGGCCGAAGTCTGCCGTGGGGCCGAAGACACTTTGGATGCGAGCCCCGCTACTGATTCTGCTGGTCTCCTGGTTCTTACTGGGACTAGCGGCAGCGGGCGTTGGGTCCATACTCCACTACTTTTGGCCGGGGCAATTTCCGGCCTCGATCATTGACACCGGCTTCGCGCTGTGGGGTGTCGGATTTCTTGCCCTCGTTGTTATCGGCTTCTACGTGCGTATCCGTCACGTCCGATTCCGGTGACCTTAACGCTGGTCTGGGTGGTTTCCTAAACTATACGGAGGTTCCGCACTATGCCCTTACCAGTACTTACTTGCATAAATCGGTTCCTTGCCCAAAAGTGCAATTGGGTTTCAGATGCAACAGGTTGCCGTCGAAGTAGGCGGCCTGAATCCCCGATTCATCTAATCCTTTGAGGGGTTGTTGTTGTCAGCCCACCGAAAGGAAGAGGATCGAGGTGCTCGTCGAAACGTTTCTGAGAAAGCAGCTGAGGTTGAAATCGCATACGGTTACGAAAGTGGAGGAGACCGAGCGGCACCTGATTGTCCACATCGACCGACTGGGACAGCGGTTGCTGCGTTGCGGGGTCTGCCGACAGCGCTGTCGAAAGGTGCACAGTGTGCGGAAGGCGCGGGAATGGCGCGATCTATCGATGCGGAAATTGCCGTTAAAACTGCGCTGCCGCCCCCGTCGAGTCGAATGCCCGAGATGCGGTCTGCGGGTGGAGGACTTTCCCTGGGCGGAGCGGTGGGCCCGAGTGACCACGGCGTTGTCGAATGCGGTGGCCAGGCTGGCGCAGGAGTTGAGTTGGCAAGGAACGGCTCGCCAGTACGGATTGAACTGGAAGAGCGTGGCGACCATCGTGAAACGTGCGGTGGCATATGGACTGCGCCATCGGGCGCGTCCGCCGGTGCATGTCATTGGCATCGATGAGGTGAGTCGACGGAAGGGGCAAGTCTATCTGACGGTGGTTTACGATCTGGAGCGGCGGGTTCTACTGTGGGTCGGCGACGAGCGGACCGAGGAAGCAGTGAAACCGTTCTTCACCCGAGAAATGGGCGCACGACGTTGCCGTACGCTGCGTGTGATCTGCATGGACATGTGGGCGGCCTACGCCAATCTGGTAAAAGAGTACGCGCCCCAGGCGCAGATCCTGTTCGACCGGTTCCATATCGTCAAACACCTCAATGACGCGGTCGAAGAAGTCCGGCGCAGCGAAATGCGCCGTCTGAGTCAGAAAGAGAAGGTGCCATTCAAACGCAGCCGCTGGCTGTTGTTGAAGAATCCTTGGAATCTCAGCAACGATCAGAAAGAGCGGTTGTCGACGCTGGTGCAGTGGAACACACCGATCGTACGCGCCTACTAC
Organism: Candidatus Solibacter sp.; assembly: GCA_039934035.1. Classification (GTDB taxonomy): domain Bacteria; phylum Acidobacteriota; class Terriglobia; order Bryobacterales; family Bryobacteraceae; genus Solibacter. Next base: position 64,405 of record JBDTMZ010000008.1, read on the forward strand.
CTCAAAGAAGCTTTTCAACTGTTCTGGTTGTACCAGCAGCCCAAGCGGGCCGGCGACCACCTGGAGAAATGGATGCGTTCGGCCATGCGCTCCAGGCTCGAGCCCTTCAAGAAATTCGTACGCATGCTGCGTGGGCATCTCGAGGGGATTCTGAGCTGGACCAACCACCGTGTCTCCAACGGCGCCGTCGAAGGAATGAACAACAAGATCAAGTCCATCAGCCATCGCTCGTTCGGATTCCGAACCGCTGAGAACTTCATCGCGTCGATCTATCACTGCTGTGCGCGGCTACCGCTGCCCGTCGAGCGTTAATTGCACTTTTGGGATACGAACCCATAAATCAGCGTAAAGGCGTTTTGGGGCGGTTGGATGAACCACGGCCTTGGTCCATTCAAACGGCGCGGCGTCGGCGTTGTAGGCGCTCACGAACTTGTCTATGGCCTCGCGCAGTTGGCGCGCTGAGGTGAAATTGGCGCCGCGTAGCGCGGAGCGACTGAGGATGCTGAACCAGCATTCCACTTGGTTCAGCCAACTACTGTAAGTCGGAGTGAAATGCAGATGCACTTGCGGATGCCGTTGCAACCAGCGGTCCCGCTTGGGTTTGTGCGTATTCAAGTTGTCGAGGATGACATGCATCTCGCGGCCTGGGTTCGCTGCCACGACTTCGTTCATGAAGTCCAAGAATTCGCGACGCCGGCGGCGGGCATAGTGCCCGGTTTGCACCTCGCCGGTCACCACGTCCAACACGGCGAAAAGCGTGGTGGTTCCGTGGCGTTTGTAGCAGTGACTGAAGCCGTTCACGGCGCGGCCGTCCGGCAGTCGCAAGTAGCCCTGCGCGCGCTGCAAGGCCTGAATATGCGGCTTCTCATCGACGCACACGACCACGGCGTTTTCCGGCGGGTTCAGATACAGCGCCACCACGTCGGCGGCCTTCGGGCCGAATTCCGGATCGGTGGTGATGCACCAACTGCGGCGGCGCTGGAGTTGAATACCGCGGCTGCGGAGAATGCGCCAAACCTGGTCGGCGCTGACGTCGCCTAGCGCCTCGGACAGCAGCGGGCCATTCCACTGCGCGAAACCATCCGGCCCGGTTGATCGAGCAGCGCCAGCACGCGTGCTTCGGTATCGCCGTCATAGGTTCGCGGCTTGCCGGGGCGAGGGGCGTCGGAAAGCGCGCTCAGCCGATCCTGCACAAACCGCTGCCGCCACTTGGAAACGCGCGCAGGCCGAGTGTTTAATTGTACAGCGATATTCTCAACCGTGACGCCTTCGTGCGAAAGCAAAATGATCTTGGCGCGCTCGACGAGGCGCTGCTCCGAAGTCCCCTTGCGGGTCCAACCGCGCAGCGTGGCTTCTTCTTCAGGCGTAAGACATATCTGGGCAGGAGATCGGCCCATGCCTCAGTATGCTCATTAACGGTTATTTCGGCAAGTGAAAACTAGCTTTACCTTGTTCTCGATCAGCCGGGTTCCGGCTACGGTCGTCTCGGCCTTGGGTGCCGCGCACACCAGAGGTTTTGACACCTCGGCAGTTCGCCGCGCCAGTTCCAGCACCTTGCCGCCCAGATCCAGGTCGACGGCATCGAGTAACTGTTCCCACAATTCCGCCGGCGTCCGGCAACGTGGCCCACACTAAACAACCGGCAGCACATCGGACGCTACGCCAGGTTGAGTTCGATGCCGTTTACCCTGGCGGCAACCCACTCCGCGATCTCCTCGATGTCCACAGTCAGTTCCTCGCCCGCCAATTCGGACAGGATGGATACAATTGCCGGCCACTGAACGGGCTCCGTGGAAGGGAACGCGGACATTCCCATCGAATCCGCCAGATGGGAGGCGGCCCACACCAGGCTAACCAGGGCCCGGTCGCAGTTCGGCGCCTCGGCCGGATTCTCGTGGAAGCCGGCGACATTCTGCAGTTCCAGCGGACATCCCCACTGCGACAGCAGCCAACGTCCGGCTTCGGCATGATCCAAGCCGAGGAGATTTTTTTCGGCGGAGAGCGCATCGTGTGCTCCGGAAACGGCCGGCATCCCGAGCGTTTGATATTCGGGGAAGGCCGACAACAATGCCAATCGGCCGATGTCGTGGATCAACCCTCCGATGTAGCATCTCTCCGACTGTAGGTTTACATCAGTGGAGAACTTCTGACAGATGAGGGCGGTGGCCAGATTGTGGCGCCAACAACAAACCGTGAGTTTCCCGTGAGTCGCATCGGCCAGCGACTTCATAGCGGTTGTCACGACAAGAGCCTTGACTCGGTCCAGCCCCAGGTACACCAGCGCCTGAAGCGGGCTCCGGATTTCAAATCGGCTTCCAAAGAGTGGCGAGTTCGCCGCCCGAATCAATTCGGCAGAGATCACGGCATCACTCCGTAGCAAACCTACGATTTGCGCCAGGTGCAGCGAGGGGCCCTCGACCAGTGTCAGCAATTTAACCGCGACCGGGCGAAACGGGGGCACCGCTGTCAGCAACTGGCGGCGATTCAACATCACAGATTGTGTCAGGGTAGTCATCGGCTTTATCCGGCCGCCACCAACGCGCACGTGGCCACCTTGGAGATAGCGGCCAACAGTTCGTCTGTGCGAATCGGCTTAGCCACGTACCCGTCCATTCCCGCTTCCAGACATCGCTCCTCGTCTCCTTTCAAGGCATGGGCAGTCAGGGCGATTATCGGGGTGCGGACGCCCCGTTTCCGCTCCCGGGCCCGGATCTCTGCGGTAACTTCGATGCCGTCCATACCTGGCATCTGGATGTCCATCAGAACCAGGTCAAATGCCTGCTTCTCCAGGACCGCCAGCACCTGCAGACCATCGGAGACTGCCGTGATCCGGTGGCCGCGGCGTTTCAGCAAGAACGTCACCAGCATCTGGTTAACCGGGTTGTCTTCCGCAAGCAGGATGGATAGAGATCCAACCGGATCGTCGGCGGAAGTTGCTGGCTCGGATGGCTGTGGGGACTGAAACGACTGGAATGGGATGCTGACGTGAAAGGTACTCCCCTTGCCCTCTTGACTATCCAGCCAAATTTGTCCATCCATCATCCGAACCAGGGTGGTCGATATGGCAAGCCCCAGACCCGTGCCGCTGTGCCTGCGTGCCGCTGAGCTATTCGCCTGCTTGAAGGGCTCGAAGATGAGCTTCTGCTGGTCGGGTGCGATACCGATGCCCGTGTCGCGCACATGAAATTCCGCTAGCAAGATTCGATCTTGCATGACCTTCGCCGTCACCTCGACCAAGACCGAACCGCTGTCGGTGAATTTGACGGCGTTGCCAATCAGGTTCAGGAGCACCTGGCGTACTCGATTGGGATCGCCCACGACAGAATCGGGAGTGTCCGGACCAATACTCCATTCTAGTCGTAGGCCCTTTTGGAGGGCCGATGCGCCCAGAGTCTTCACCGCGTTTCCGACGCACTCGCGCAGCGAGAACGGGTTGCGCTCGAGTTCCATGTGGCCTGCCTCAATCTTGGAGAAGTCCAGGATGTCGTTGATCAGTCCCATCAGCGATTCGGCAGAATGCTCTACCGTTTCCAGGTAATCCCTCTGCTCGTCGCTCAACTCCGTACCCAATGCCAGATGCGTAAAACCGATGACGCCGTTCATGGGAGTGCGGATCTCGTGGCTCATGTTTGCGAGGAAGGCGCTTTTGACCTTGGAGGCGGCCTCCGCGGCGATACGGGCGTGTCGAAGTTCTTCCTCCATCAACTTCCGTTCGGTAATGTCCAGGAAAAAGCCCAGCGCGTGGGATGCGCCGCCGATCGCGACCCTGCGCGCCCACAGCAGGGCGGTCCGCCCGCCGCGCGTCGGCTGCTCGTAGGTGATCTCCTTGGCGTCAAGCCCGTCGGCCTGGCCAATGGCGCGAGCCGTTTCGACATCCAGCATCCCCGCTTCCTCTACGTTCTTACCGGTGATGTCTTCCCTGCGTATGCACCTCTGAGCCGCGAACGCGTCGTTAGCGTCCACGCAACGGCCCTCCATATCCAACAGGATAATACCGACGGGGCTCGCTTGAAAGACACAGTGGAACGCGTTCTCCGCTTTCGCCTTTTCCTCCAACTCGGACTGGATGCGAGCAGTGGCGGCCTGCAGTTCCCTGGTCCTTTGGGTAACCATGAGATCCAACTCCGCCATCTTGGCCGATGCCTGGTGCCCCAGCAGCCATTTCCTGGTCAGGGCGTGGGCCAGTTGAATGACTTCGATATTGTCAAAAGGCTTCTTGAGGATTAATAGGTTGTCGGAGGGCCCCAGGCGGATTTGCATGTCCTTCCATGAGTAATCAGAGTAGGCCGTGCAAACCACGGTTTGCATGTCCGGGTCCACCTCACGGAAATGGCCGATCGTCTCGATCCCGTCCCATCCTGGTGGCATGCGTATGTCCACAAAGGCGAGAGCGTAAGGGCGGCCCTCCGCGCTCGCCTGTTTGACCATGCCCAGAGCCTCCTCGCCCTGGTACGCGGAGTCGACTTCGAAGACCACCGCAGTGTCGGCCGCCGAGCCGAATAAAATGGCTTCGTCCTCCTGCAGGCCGGCCAGCGCTTCCGAGTCGCCCGCCAGAACCTTGCGCAGATCCTCGTGAATGGCACGGTTGTCATCGACGATCAGGATCCGGTTATTCGACTCAACTAACGATGCTTGTCTCACACTGCACTCCCTTCCAATACTTCACTCATCGGAAGCTCGAGCACGAACGTCGCACCCAAACCGGGACCTTCGCTCTCGGCCCATAACGAACCCTTCATCTGCCTGGCTGCCAGCGCGCCGGAATGCAGCCCAAAACCGTGTCCATCCCGCTTGGTGGTGAACCCGTGGGCAAAGATCCGAGTCAGTTGCTGCTGATCCAGACCTACACCGCTGTCACTCACCTCCATACGCACCGAAGTGTCACCGTGCTGATGAATACGAAGCTTGATCCGCTTCTGGCCGCGACCGCCCTCTTTGACCGATTCTTTCGCATTGCGCAGCAGATTCAGCAGAATCTGCAGGGCCCGGTGTTTGTCCACGGCGATGTCCGGCAGAGTTTCGAATTCGCGTTCGAGACGGATCTGGTGCCGCTCGAAGGAAGGCTCCACAATTCGCAAGGCGTCTTCCGCGACGCCGGTCAGGGAGGTCATCTCAATCAGCCCGCAGACCTTCGCGAAACTCTGCTGGGTGGCCACGATCTCCTTGATATGTCCCACGTGACTGCGAAGTTGTTCCAGTTCTTTCAGGGAAACCAGCCGGTCCCCTTCCAACTGTGTGCCCAGCTTGGTGAGATAAGGAATCACACGCAAGCCTTTGGGATCGCGGGTGAGGAAATCCGCCAGAACGTCGGAGGGTTGGTTCAACAGACCGATTGCGGCGACCAGCTTGTCGAGCCGCAACTCTCCGATCCTGCCGGCGGCGATCGTTGCGGAAACGTTCACGCTGTTCAGAACGTTACCCACGTTATGCAGCACGCCCGTGGCCACTTCGGCCATTCCCGCTTCGCGCGAGAGTTCGATGAGCCGTTGTTGCGCGGCGGCCAGTTCCGCGTGGGCCCGGTCCTTGGCCTCGACCTGCTCCTGAAGTTCGCGGGTTCTTTCGATCACGCGAAGCTCCAGCGTATCCTTCGACTCCAGCAGCGCGTTGCGGACGCGGCGCCTGGCGATGGAGGCGCCGAGCATGTCGGCTACCGCCTGTAAACTGTCCCTCTCGGCTTCTCCCCATTCGCGCTCCTGGACAAAATCGTCGAATCCCGCCAGACCCCACCACCGTCCGGCAACCACCACGGGAACGAAGATCGTGGACAATATCCGGCTGTCCACCAGGCCGCGGAGGGGCTGCTCCATCGCACCAGGCGCTACACTGACACTCCCGCCTTGCTTAAGAACTTCAACCCAGGCAGCCCCTCGTTCCTCCCAGGGGAAGTCCTGCCACTTTTGCTGGTCGGGAGGCGTGCCCGCGGGTAGCCATTCGCGGTGCATGCTGGGGCACAGCCGACCCTCTCGCATGGACATCTTCAGTACGCAGGCGCGGCTGACCCCGGCTGCCTGGCCAACCCTTTCCAGCACCGCCCCGAGAACGGTATCGCCGTCACCATCGCTCAGGAAGCGCTTGGCGGAGAAGCCTACGCTTTCCAGAATCTGGTTCCGGCCCAGGATGGTCTGCGCCATGTCGTTGAACGCGGTCGCCACCTGCTCGATTTCATCGCCGCTGTGCACTTCAGCGCGCGCGTAAAGGTCGCCCTTCGCCACTCTCTCCACCGCCGCGTGCAGGACCTGGATGGGCCGCACTAAACGCGCCGCAAAGACCAGAGAAATCAGCAGGCTCAGGGCGCCACAAACAACCGCCAGTGCGCCGGTGCGCTGATAGGTGCGGTGCACGCTCTCGTCATATGAGTTCAATGACAAACCGATGTGAATCCAACCCCACTGGATGCCGCTGTAATCGAACGGCAACGCGTACTGGAAGACACGGCGCTGGAACAGCGATGAGGTTCCGATGGAACTGGCCGGAACTCGCACGGCGGGGTACCAGGTGGCTCCCAGTGTTTCGGTCTTCCAGTTGGAACGGTCGATCACGATCGAGAAGCCATCATTCTTGGTCATCACGACGTAATCGATTGCCAGATCGCCGGAGAGAACCTGCATCGCCTGGTCCACCACCTCCGAATAGTCCTCCGAAACAGCAGCCCCGGCGGCCGCTCCCCGAATTGAGGCAGCCACGCCGCGCGCCTTCGATGCCAAGCCCAGCTCAAACTCGCGCTTCTGTTCCGGAACAATCGCCAGGACAAAGACACCCAGAGTCAGCAGGGTGACCATCCATCCCAGCAACGTAACGCGTAGGGCAATGCCCGTCGGGAACCTCATCGTCAGTACCTTTCCTTTGGCCGTTCTACGTGAACAGTCTCCGGGCCCGGCGCATTCGGCGGCCGGTTTGGCGATGACCCTGGTAGGCGGTAGTAGTCTCTCCAGAGTTCGCGGGCCGAGTCGAGATCGCCCGGTTGGATGCGTACCAGGCGTTCCGTCCTGAACACCGTGAGCAGTTGACGACCACCCGGGCTCTCGTGGAGGGAGAGCATTGCCTCAATCAACTCGTTCTGGTATGGGCGCGGTTCCGCTGTGGTGATAATGCTTTCGATCAAGGGCCGGGAGCGGGCGAGCACCTTGAGCTGTCCCACCTGAGGATTCATCTCCTTCGCAAGATTGAAATTGACTTCATCCACGACGCAAGCATCAACCCTGCCGAAGAACAGCGGCAAGATGCACGCCTGAGGCTTTTCTACCACTTGGGCGGAGGCGAAGAACGAAGCAGCGCGCTCTGGCTTCTCAGAACCTAGAAGAACGTCTATCCACGCCAGGCCAGTATTCGAACCGTTCCGAGAAGACACCAGGATGCTTTTTCCTCTCAGACTGGATATGGTCGCGGCGGAGGAGGAAGTCTTGGCTAGCAGGAAATAGGAATGGAGCCCTACTCCTTCCGAACTTGGGGCATGCGTTAGCGCTGGAACAGCCAGGCGGCTGCTCTCGAGTTCCAGGTAGTCGGTGATGCTCAACATGAGCAACTCCACGGAATGGTTCTGGAGCCGCTCTCTCATCTCCATTACGCTGTCCACAACGTCTACCTTGGAGTCCAGCAGAAATCCCCTCTGTCGCGCTACGATGTCGAACCAGGCTTTGATGGCGGCGCGAGAGTCGTTGCGGTTGAGACTGTTCAACGTCTTGCCACTCGCGACCCCATAGAGGCGGGCGCGGCGGAGTCCGTGGCCATCAACGCCGGTGGATGCGCCCGAAGTCTGGGCTATTGCGATCGCCGCTCCAATCGTTAAACCGATCGCCAAACCCGGCAGCAGTGCGCTTCGGAGCGAGGTCCGCCTTGAATTTCCTTTGGAAGGCATCTAGGGGCCCTCCTTTCCAGCGGTTTCTTCTGGCCGCCGGGCGGTTGACCCTGGAACATCCCCAGACGTGTCTACCAGACGGCGATACTTGCTCCAAAGGGCGCGTACCGATTCGAATTGCGCCTTTTCGGCGGGCACCTGCGGGCCCGCCTTGAATACGACGCCGAGTTGCTCGCCGGCCAGGGTTTTGTGCAGGGTGAGAATCGCGTTTACCACCTCGCTCTGGTATGGATGGCGGAACTGAACCGGCATGGCGAGCAAACCCTCAAGAAACGCCTCCGAGCGCGCGAGCGTTTTGAGCCGCCCGAGTTGGGGATTCAGCTCTTTTACCGATTCCCAGCTGTTGGAGTCGACCACGCAGGCGTCGATCTTGCCGAAGAACAGCGGCAAAATACACGACGAACCGTGGTAGGAGAGCTCCACTGAGCTAAAGAAACTGGCGGCGCGGCCTAGGCAGTTTTCCGCCACGAGCGTGTCCAGCCATACCAGTCGCGTATTGGATTTGGTGCGCGAGGCCACAATGATCCGCTTGCCGCGCAGGCCGGCAAGCGGATCGGCTCCCGCGGCATCGTTACTCAGCAGCAGATACGGGAACGCCGCCAACTGACCCCGGTTTGTGCCAACGGCGATCGCCTCCACCAGCGCCTCATCGCCGAGCGAGAGGTAGTCGGGCGTATCCAACACCAGCAGGTCCGCCGTATGCTCTTTGAGGCGCTGCCGGACCTGCCCGAGGGACACGGCGGTGTCCACCTTGTACTCGCAATCAAAGCCGCGCATTTTTCCCAGTTGTTTGATCCAGATACTCATCGATGCAATCGCGTCGCGGGGATTGACCCCGGCCAACATGTTCTCGCTGGCGACCACATACAAGCGTGTTGCCTTCAACCCGGGAACGGCCGGCGGATCGCCCGCCCACAGCACACCGCTGGCGGCGGGGCTGAGACAAACGGCAAGGAACGGCATTGCGGAGAGGAATTTCATAGCTATCCCATTCCCCCAGCCGCGCCCCGGCGGGCACGGGCACGATCCGCCGCGTCGAGCAGTGCGAGCGCGCTGGCCAGGCAACTGCCATCACGCACCGCCAAGTCATCGACCTGAAAGAGTGTAGCAAGCTGCCGGCCGGCCGGAGTTGCGCTCAGGCTCGACAGCGCCTTAATCAGCCTCTCGCGATTCACATTCCGGTAGTTCTTGCGGAAGATGTAGAAACTCACCGTCATGGCAGGAGAGCTTGCGACCACTTTGAGATCTCTGGCGACCTGCGGATTGAGCTCACTCATGGTGGCAAAGCCTCGCTTCGTAGTGAGGCAGGCATCGGCTTGGCCAAAGAAAATCGGCAATACCACTCGGGAGAATTTTGTGTCCTCGACTACCGGACCAAAGAACTGTTCGGCGGAGCCCAGGCGCGCCTCCTCCAGGATGGTGAAGAGCCAAAGCGGAGCCAGGCACGTCTTTGGCGATTTCAGGGTGCACAAGCGGCGTCCCTTCAGGTCGGCCAAGCGCCGGATACCGGTGCTCTGCTTGGCTAGGATCAAATACTGCTCAAGCCCCCCTTCGCCCGCCGCGGTAATGATCTGGCCGGTATCCAGCAGGTCGGCGATTGGCCGGAACTCAAGCATGTTCACGGCCACGGCGTCCAATTGGCCCCGACGTGCGCCGTCCTGGATCTCCTGCGTGGTGCTGAAGATCGTCGGGCTGATCGCCATGTTGATGTCGTCTGTGATTTGTTTGACCCAGATTGACATGGCCGCCCGGGGGTCGTTCAGGGTTCGCGCCCCCCAGCATACTCGCCGAGATGGCGAGGCGGACCGGCGCGCCGCCTTCTGCGGCGGCTGCCGCTTTCCGCCGCCAGGGGCAGGCCCCAAGCAGCATTGCAAAGGCCTGTCGTCGCGATTGGGCGGAGCCGCTGATTTGGTCGAACAGTCTCGGAGTGGTGTTTTTCGGGGCCATCTTTTATTCCTTTCTGGTCCCGGTTGCCGGCCGGCCGCGCAAGCGGTCCGCCGCATCGAGCACATCGAGGGCGCTCGCCCGAGTACCGGCATCGCGCACGGCCAGCTCCTCGAACTGAAATAGCGTCCTGATTTGCCGGCCGGCAGCCGTTGCCCCGAGACTCGACGACAGTGCCCTGATCAATTTCTCGCGATTTACACTCTGGTAGTTCTTGCGGAATATGTAAAACGTCACCACCATAGGAGGAGAGATTGCAACCACTTTCACTTCTCTAGCAACCTGCGGGTTGAGTTCGCACATCGTGTCGAAGCCGCGTTTCGTGGCGAGGCAGGCATCGGCCTGACCAAAAAAGACCGGCAAGACCACCCGGGAAAATTTGGCGTCCGTGACCATCGGACCAAAGAACTGCTCAGCCGGGCCGTAGTGCGCCGCCTCCAGGAGGGTGAAGAGCCAGGCAGGTGCCACGCACATCCTGGGAGCCTTCAGCGTGTACAGGCGGCGTCCCTTCAAGTCGCCCAATTGACGAATGCCGCTGCTCTGCTTCGCCAGAATTACGTACTGGTCCAGCGCCGCATCGCCGGCCGCAGTGATCATTTGGCTATCCAGCAAGTCGCCGATCGGCCGGTATTCGATAACGTTCATCGCCATGGCGTCGAGCTGGCCTTTCCGGGCGCCGTCATGGATCTCCTGAGTGGTACTGAACAGCTTCGGGCTGATGGTGAGGGTGACGTCTCCGGCCACAAGGTCGATCCAGATCTTCATGGCCGCCCTCGCATCGTTCAGACTTACCTCCCCCAGCACGCTCTCCGAAATGGCGAGGCGGACCGGCACGCCCCCGTCCGCCGCGTCAAGGGTGCCGGAGAACCAGGGGCAAGCTCCCAACATCGCCGTGAAGACATGGCGTCGCGAAACCGTGGAACTGCGGACTTCGTCGAACGATGCCCTGATGGAGTGCGCTTGGGGCATACCCTAACCCTTTCGGCTCCCGATTCCCTGCCGTCCACGGGCACGATCCGCTTTCTCGAGTACGGCCAGAGCGGGCGCCAGGACGCCAATATCCTTGACCATCAGATTGTCGAATTGAAAGAGCGTGGCAATTTGCCGGCCGGCCGCGGTGACGGGCAAGTCCGAATAGAACTTGGCAAAGCTCTCTCGACTCATACCGTGATAGTTCTTGCGGAATATGTAGAACGCCACCACCATGGCGGGAGAACTTGCGATTACGGTCAGGTTCTTGGCAACCTGCGGATTCAGCTCGCACATTGTGTCGAAGCTCCGCTTTGACGTGAGGCAGGCATCAGTCTGGCCGAAAAAGAGGGGCAACACGACGCGCGAGGCCTTGGTCTCCGCAGTCATAGGACCGAAGAAAAGGTCGCTCTGACCGAAATGCCCCTCATCCAGGATGGTAGAGAGCCAGGCGTCTGCTACGCACATCTTGCGGCCCTTCAATATGCACAGCTTGCGTCCCCGCAGGTCCCCCAGGTTCTGGATTCCGCTGTCCCGCTTGGCTAATAGGAGATACTGCTCGGGTCCCGCCGCATTGCCCTCGCATAAGATCTGGCTCGGATCCAACAGGTCCGCGATCTGCCGGTACTCGACCACATTTAGCGCTACGCAGTCGAACTGACCGCTCCGAGTGCGCCGCAGTAGCTCTTCGGTGGTATCGAAGACTTTCGGGGAGAACTCGACGACCACATTCAAGTCCTGGGCCATTCGCTTGATCCAGATCTGCATGGCCGCTCTGGCGTCATTCATATTGATGTCCGTCACCAGGCTCTCGGAGACGATCAGGCGGACCGGCGCGTCCGCGGCGGCCAGCCTGCCCGGCCGCCAGATGCCGGCACCCAACATCGCCGCGAGGGCGTGTCGTCGCGAAACGGCGCCGCTATGGGCTTCGCTGACGGGTGCTGGGTTGCAGTTCTTCATGGCGCTTCGTCTTCCAATCGCTACGGCTTCGGGTTCAACATGCCGGCTACTTCCTTCCCGATCAGCAGCGAGATCTGGGACTCGACGGCCACCTGGTCATAGCGCGCCTTGAGGTACTGCGCAGTCATCAGGGATTCAAATAATTGGGCGCGGATCACTTTCTCCGTCTCCACCAAGTCGTTTTGATAGGCGCGCGCGGTCAAGTCGCGGTTTTCGCGCGCCGCCAGCATGGCCCGGTTTGCCGCCTGATAGGTCTTCGCGGCAGCTTCGAGACTTAAGAACGACATGCGGAGTTGCAGGCCGATACCCTCACGCAGCAGGAACTTTTCTTCTTTGAGTTTGGCCACCCGCGCCAGGGCTTCGGCGACCTTGTTCCTGGTCAGAAATCCATCAAAAATTGGGATTTCCGCGCCAAAACCGAGGGTCCATCCGGCTTTGTTCGACGCGGACGCCATGCCTGCCGAGTAGCTGTTTAACCAGCGGTGCAACTCGCCTGTCAATGCGACTTTTGGGTAGTAGCCACTACGTGCAGTGGAGGCCGCGCCTTCGAAAGCCCTGAGCCCGGCTTCGAGTTTCACCCAATCGGGGTTGAACTCGTAGGCTGAGGCGACCAGTTCCTCTAGGTTCCCGGCGTAGGGCCGGTAAGGTACCTCTTCCTCGGAAGGGTGAACAGTGGCATTCCAGGGCAGTCCCATGGTGTAGGCTAGGGCGGCTTCAGCGGTCGCCTCGTTCCGGGCGAGTTCCGCGACCATCGATCGGATGGTTTCGACCATCACCACGTTGTCCAGATAGTCCGTCTTGTTCACTTTGCCGGCCCCGTTCTTGTACATGGAGTCGGTCAGTTCGAGCGTCACTTCCATGCGGGCCAGAGTATCCTTGCCCACCTGGTGCAACTGCCCGGCCAGCACGGCTCCGTAGTAGAGCCTCACCACGCTGTCGTTGATCTCCAGATCTGTGCGCCGGACGTCGGCCTGCGCGGCCTTTACGGCCCCCGCCGCCTGCTCGCGGTAGCCTTTTCGCATACCGCCGTCGTACAGCAGCCAGGTCAGATTCCCCGACACGGTACCGCTCTGCGGATTCATCAGCTTGATGTTCTGCTCGGGGATAGGGAACGCCTGGGCCGTGGTGGTGATACTCTGTCCCGGGAAGGCAACGGGCATCTGGATTGCGGCGCCGGGGAACCCGGGGGCAAACGCATTGGCGGGAATAGTGACTATCGCTGTGCCGCCGGGGACGTTTACGGTCTGGGGAGGGATATACATGCCACTCGCAGGGAAGACGAAATTGGGCGCCTCGTCCATGTGAAACCACCCGGCTTTGGCGGTTACTTGCGGCCAGTAGCCCGCCATTGCCTGCCGGTGCTGTGCCTCCGCCATCGCCAGGGCAAACCCGGAAGCGGGCCGGCGCCGGTTGTTCTGCATCGCGGCCCCGAGGCATTGCCCAAGGGTCAAAACCTGAGTCTGCCTGGCGACGACAATCGCCTCCGCGTTAGGGACAGTGCTGCCCGGCAGATCTGCCGCAAGTACAACATGGACCATTGAGCACAAGGTGCCGATCGCCGCAAGTCTGACTACTTTCTTCATCCCTACTTCTCCTCGAGCATCCTGGCATGTAACGATATGCTGTCAATACGTCACATAATGCTCACCTAGCCATATCGGACACTGTGGTGGGATTTCTGCGCGTATCTAATTGAATAATCGGCAGGGTTGGTATTCACTCGACTCAGGTGACCCCAACATGTAGTAAGGCGCGGTATGGAGGATTATCCGCGGACTCTGAGCGAGTTCGAGGCTCGGTTTGATACCCGAACAGGCGTGCCGGGACTACCTGTTCGGACTACGATGGCCGGAGGGCTTTCGCTGCCCTCGCTGCAGAGGCGGGCACTTCTGGCCGGTGCGGTCGGTGCTGATGCAATGCCAGCTGTGCGGTCACCAGACGTCGGTGACGGCGGGGACGATCTTCCAGGACACGCGCAAGGTTGATTCGCATTTGTTACGCTACGGCCAGCCAACATCCCAGAGCCGATACTGTGTAGCCGTCGATATCGCCCAACTTAAGCCCCAGTGCCCGCAAGGACGCCTCCAGCCGCACGAGCGAGGGTAGATCTTCATCCGACCCGCTCAGATGCTCGGCAAGGTACAGCAAATGGGCCAGCGGGTTCCCGGTTTCCTCGGGCCGGTGGTGTTGGCGAATCGCCGCCACCATAGTTTCCGGCAGCCCCCACCCGGCGGCGATCCGGGCGCCAATGGCTGCATGATCGGTGCGCAGCAGGAGGCTCTCGGCGTATACCGGGCGACAGCCGCCGCGCTCCAGTCCATGGAGGCGCGCCGAATCGTAAAGCGGCACCGACAGTACCACAAGCTGCCCCACGTCGTGTACCAACCCTGCCAGATAGGCCGCGGCTGGGTCGATTCCGCCGGTCGCGCGGGCCAACTGTTCAGACAGATCGGCCACATGCAGAGAGTGCTGCCAAACTTCCTGGAGTTTGGGAGAGCCGAAAACCCCGCGCAGGGCCGAAGACATGATCAACTTCTGCGCCGTCGCGAAGCCGAGGCGCGCGATCGCGCCGGCAATTGTCGAAGTCTCCCCGCGCGACCCGAACAGGGCGGAATTGGCGAGTTGCATAACCAGCCCGGCGGTGGCCGGGTCCAAGCGCGCCGCCTGGACCACGAGGGCGATGCTGACCCGTGGGTCCCGCATCAGGCTCAGCATATTCAAGGCGGCTTGAGGGAAGACCGGCACGCGCCAGGTTTCCTTTTGGCCCCTCGATTGCGGCAGGGTCGAGTCAGCCAGCGCATCCATGACCGCTTGCGGCCAGAGGCCACCCGCGACGCCGCACCGCAAGCGCTCCAGAATCCCGCCCACGTCCGCGCCATCGATCGGCTGCGCTTCCATATCCTGGTCGAACGCATCGGCCAAGCGCAGGATCGCGGCCAGACTCGAATTTCGCGCTTCTCCGCTCCCGGGAACGTTGTAAGCATTCAAAACGTTACGGATCGCCGTGGGGACGGGGATGGCGTCGTCCATTAGGAGCGCTGGAGCTTCGCTCCACACGTCCGTCAATAGCCGCTGCATACTTTGCGGTTCGAGGAGACCGGTGCCATTGTGATGCCGCAGGCAGGCGGCACAGAGTAAGTCCTTCTCCTCGGACGGCAAGAACAAGTGATGGGCCATGAGCTTGGCCACCGCCTCCGTGCGGCGGCAGTGGACTTCGACTTCCGGGTTCGATGGAGAAGACATTGCGGACTTGGTTTGTGAATGCATGGTCGGATCGAGATCCTGCACTTGTTATCGGCCATTGTCGGAAGAATATCCGAAGTATCGTTGACGGTTTGTCGTTGCTGAGAAGTGGCCCACTCGCTGGAGCAGCGGACTCACTGTGAACGAAAAAGCTGGGCGGAGTAAACGCCTTCAGCGGACTACCGTTGCATCCGTCCGAATTCTTAACTTACATTAATGTTAGTTCCCAGGACCGGCAATTAATACCGTGCAGACGAATGCTTTCGAGAAATTACATTATCTTGCCGAACCGGCATTCTTGGCAGGGATGCAAACACAACTTACCCGTCAATCTGCCGACGGCCTTTCGACGTGGTCGACTACCAATAATTCAATCGGGGCCTTCCGCGCTTCAAGCCTCAGGCCGAGTTGCTCATCAAGGAGCGTTGAGACGCAGTCAGCCTTGTTTTGCTCCGGTCTGTCGCACCCTGCTAACGCAATCTGATCCAGCTTGAATTCGTATGTGTTGGCGCTCAGCCCCGTCCTATTGATCACAGGGCGGTCCAGTCTCGACGAGACCACGAGAATCAGCGTCTCCACCGACGCCCTCATCACGGACGGAGTCTGTCTGTTGTAGACGGACCCTGGGCTGTCAGCGGCGACCTCCTTGAGCTTCGTGCCACGTTTGCCAATTGTGAGGTTGTACACGGGCAACTCCTTCGCCGCGCGGTGCAGCTTCAGACGGAACCGATCCGCTAGCAGGCCCTGCAGCATCAGTCGCACTTGAGCGATCAACGGCACTCCGCTGCCCTCCGTTTTTGCGACGAGATCAAATTGATCGCCCCGCCAGCCCGCCCAATCTGGCGCGCCGGAGATCTGATAATCCCTGACGTTATACGCCTGCATCATGAGCTCTGTCAGAGTGGTATACGGTTCGGTCAGCCTGTTGCCCGAGAGACCCCGTATGTCAGTGGATGGCAAGCGGTATCCTTGGGGATGACTGTTGTCGATCTTCGATAACTTGAGTGATATCACCTCGAACGCCACGGGGTTGGCGACTCCAGCGGGACGTGTGCTATTGCTAGTCGTCTGTGATTGGGGAAGTACCACCCCATTGGATGCCACAAAAATCAGGACACTCACGGTCAGGAATCGGGCCGACATTGTTCTAGCTCTATATTATTCCTCCTTGGCGACCCTTACGCGCAGAGGGTTCCATTGGGACGGTTCCCAGCGCGGGGACACGCGGGCGTGGAGTCAGTGCGGAATATTTTCGCCGGTTTCCGCCCCCGGCCAAAAACGTGGTCGGATCGGGCTTTCTGGGAGGCCCTTTTGATGGGCATCTGCGGTGTCAACCAACGCGGGCCGCAGTCAATCCTTTTCGGCCAGGAAGGTTCAGCATACTTCAGCTCCGCGCCAGTGTCTCGCGATAGTTCCAAGGCATCCACTTGGCTGGTCGGGCCGCCAGTTCCGCCGCGTGCCGCTGCAGTTCGGTCAGATAGTCGAACGAGTTGGCACCGGACAACTCCGCCGTATGAATCAGGCTCATGTACAGGTCGCCGACTTGCGCCCCGTTCAGGGTCCGATAGAACAACGCGTTCTTTCGATGCAAAACCGCCCGTTTCAAACTTGTCTCGACCAGATTATGCCGACTGCCGGATTATGCCGCGTCGACGGTTTCCCACCCTTCCTGCCTCATTTCTGATGGTTGTTGACGCGGCATAATCATGATGCCTCCCCCCACTGGTAAGCAAGCCAGACAAGGAGAGACTGCATGACGACATCCACATTGGAAGGTGGAACATCAGGGAGCATGCTCGAGGACCACATCGAGCCATTCCTCAAACATCTACGCGCCGCCGGTTACGCCGAACGCA
>JBDTMZ010000009.1:0-23082 GCA_039934035.1 Candidatus Solibacter sp.
AAAGGGGACATTTCTACTTTGCCAGCGAGGGGACATTTCTACTTTGCCTTGACACTGGTGGGGACGGACTGGCGGGACTCAGGTCAGACCACGTAACTTATGCGGCAAGTTTCGGCTCGCCGGGATGAGTCGCCTCTTGAGCGTCGTGCATCTCCTGGCAGTGCAGACAATAGGCAGCCCACGGCACAGCCGCGAGCCGTTTCGGGGCGATCGGCTCCTCACACTCGAGGCAGATTCCAAACTCGCCGGCGGAGATGCGCTTGAGAGCCGCGCCGATCTGCATCAAACTCTTCGCCTCGCGTTCCATCGTGCGTGCGGTGAATTCCCGTTCACCTGCCAACTGCACGGTTTCGATCTGTTCGTTGGATGGGACAATCCAAAGTTCTTCACGTTGAGGCGTCCTATCGGCGATCTCTTCGCGCTTCATCAGCAGCACCGTTCTGTATCTGTTCACGTCAGCGTCTTTCATAACGACCACCTTTCGATCTCGACACCGAAACGTGCTTCCCGTTATCCAGCCGTGGCCTTCGATGCCGCGATTGTTCGCTTCGGGTTCTCCTCCGTGATTAAGCACGGCGTATGCCAGACCCTCGCGGATTGTGCTGTAGGGTTTTACTCGCGTGACGGCGAAACCGTGACGGCACGCGCCGAAGCATCTGCCGGGAATCGGCGTCGGTAACGGCGCCATCCACACGCGGGTAAAATCGGGTATCATCGGCCCTGTGGGAGCCTCCTCAAGCGAACTGTTTCGGGCTGTTCTGGCGTTGTCCCGGAGTATTGCAGGCCGAACTGACCTCGATGCCCTGGTCTCGGGCGTAGCGGCATCTCTCCGCCCAATCGTTACCTTCGATCATGTCGGGCTGGTTCTGCACGATCGGAACAGCAACCTCATGCAGGGGTACATCTTGAATGAACCCGGCAATCCCGTGATTACACGTCTCCGGCTTCCGGTGCACGAAGATCCAGCGGGTTGGGTGTGGCTGAACCAAGAGCCACTCGTGCTCTCACACGTCCATTCAGAGACCCGCTGGCCGGAGTTCGTCAGACGCGCTCACGACTTTGGCATCAGCACTCTGATCATGGTCCCGCTCACTACCGGTAATAACCGGCTCGGGGCGTTCGGGTTCAGCTCGGTGACGCCGCTCCATCCGAGTCCGGCCGACATCGAGTTTCTGGAACGGGTGGCGAGCGAATTCGCGGTCGCCGTAGAGGCCTTCCTGGCGAGGCAGGAAGCGGTCAGGGAACGGGACCGCTTGCGCACGCTCTTCGACATCACAAACGCGCTGGTTTCGAAGCTGGATCGAGACGACCTGTTCTCCGCCATAACCGGCCAACTCTTCCGGATTATCCGGCACGATTACTCGATGCTGACGTTACGTAACAACGCCGGCGGCCTCGATGTTTACTCTCTACATTCCACTGGTGCGCCGCTTCTTGAGGCCCTCAAGGGATCCTTCGACCCCGCGGGCATGCCGGCCGAAGAGGTACTCGCCACCGGGAAGCCCGTCGTGGCTTGCGACACCGACATAGACCTCTATCCCAGTCCGAATTTCCGGCGCTTTGTCGCTCTCGGGTTCAAATCGATCTGTTCGGTTCCATTGATAGCGCGAAATCGCATCATTGGAACGCTGGCGCTCAGCCGGTTGACCGACGAGGCCTGGACTCCTGAGGATGTCGAGTTCCTGTTACAGGTCGCCAGGCAAGTTGCCATGACGGTGGACAATTCGCTGGCTTTTCGTGAGCTGGCGGAAATGAAGGAGCGGCTCGCTACCGAAAAACTCTATCTCGAAGACGAGATCCGCCTCGATCAGAATATCGGCAACATGGTTGGCGAAGGGGCGGCGTTTCACCGCGTCCTGAAGGATATTCAAACCGTGGCATCCACCGATGCAACCGTCCTGATCACGGGCGAAACAGGCACCGGAAAGGAACTTGTCGCCCGCGCCATTCACGAATTGAGCCGGCGCAGCAAGGGCAGTTTCGTCAAGGTGAACTGCGCTGCGATTCCCGCCAGCTTGCTCGAGAGCGAGTTGTTCGGGCACGAGAAGGGCTCGTTCACCGGCGCGGTGGCCCAGAAGCTCGGGCGCTTTGAGCTGGCGCATCACGGAACATTATTTCTCGACGAGATCGGCGAAATGCCGCTGGAACTCCAGCCGAAGCTGTTGCGCGCCATTCAGGACCAGGAATTCGAGCGGGTTGGCGGCACTCGCACGATCCGGACAGACGCCCGCCTGGTGGCCGCCACGAACCGGGACTTGAAAGCGATGGTGGAGGAAAACAGCTTTCGTGCCGACCTCTACTACCGGCTTCATGTGTTTCCCTTGGACGTGCCGCCGTTACGCGAGCGCCGCGAAGACATACCGCTGCTGACGCGCTACTTCGTTCAGAAGCATGCACAACGCATGCTCCGCAAAATCGATACGATTCCCACGACTGTGATGGACGCGCTAGTCACTTACGATTGGCCGGGAAATATTCGCGAATTGCAGAATGTGCTGGAGCGGTCCGTGATCCTGAGCAGCGGGAGCGCGCTTCAGGTGCCCGTAGCCGAACTTGCTCGCAAAGGGAGTTCGGTTACGTCGCAGCAGCCACGAGCGGAACCGTCGAGCGCCGAACGCGCGATGATTCTGAAGGCGCTGGACGACGCAAAGGGGCAGGTCGGGGGGCCTGACGGGGCGGCGGCTCGATTGGGATTGAAGAGAACCACCCTGCAATCCCGCATGCGAAAGTACAATATCGCGCGTCAGTTTGGGTAAGAGAATCGAACGTCCTGGCGTTACTCTTCACTGGCGTGCGCGCGCATCCGAGACTCACGAGCGTTGGTCTTGTAGTCGGAATACTCGATCACCACCTCTGTCGCGCCGAAGACTCTCGCTTGTGCAACCGAATGATTCAGCGTAGGCAGCCAGAATTGACCGGAGCGTCCGTAGCGTTGCTCCACGTTCACGCTGCGAATCCAGAACGAGGGGTTCTTCGCGGGCTGGCCTTCCACACGTGCGATGGCAAAGTCCTCGGCATCCACCCAGATCCGGCCCCGAATGGCAAATTTGGTGGGCTTCTTGGGATTGATCTCCAGAACGTAGCTGTTACGGCCATCCGAGATCTCGGTACCAACCAGGCGGAAATCGTAGTTCCCGGGAATGATGCGGCTTTCCTTGCGTTCGCCCTTTTGGCTTGATTCCGTCTCTGCCTCGATCATCTTACGGAGGATGTGGCTGCGAACGAAACCGGAACCGGTCTCGGAAACGACCTCAAACATCTTTACTCCATCGCTGCCGCACGTCATGCGCACGGTCATCCCGGCCGTTTTGCCGGTCTTTTTGTTTTCAAACCGGTAATTCCGGAGCCCTGAATAACCGTCAAGCGCCGCTAGCCTGTCATTGTCGGCCTGCACCATCCGCTCCAGGATTTCAGGGGCGGTCAGAGTTGGCGGGGGACCGCCTTCCAGAATGGCGAGAAACAAAAGAGTCGGTAGCATTGGTATCAGATCTCCCGGGCAACTTTCTTGCAAAGCTGCTTTGACACTTGGCGTTACAACATGTGCACTCTTGTGGCCAAACTGGTGGCTGGTGTAAATGCTTTGCCATGTGGCATTCGACGCTGCCCTCATGGCGGATGCCGAAGCCAAGTGCCGAAACCCGGCATGCCGAAGCGCCGAAACGCTGTCAACCATGGGAGGCTGTCGGGCGTTCCTGGTTGCCGGGTGGACACGTGAACCGGGGCGTGCAGCGGAAATACGCCGAGATCGGCAACCGATCCGGCAATCGACTGTATAACTCGTATCGGTGGGCGTTTCCGCGCAACATCTGCGGTTGCCTGCGCGATCCGCAAGATCGTGAAATACAAGAACCTATATGCTGTGGCTCACGAAACGAACTGCACCGCATGCGTCTGGTAACCGGAGTGCCTTTACCAGAATCGAAGCGGCGCCCTCGATGGGTCTTGGGTTCCGATTCTGATTCACGATCTTTGACGATGTTCACGCGCGCAGCGTTGTCATCAGTCCGCCGTTTGCAGAGGAGTATAGGAATGCCGCTGTCAGATTCAAATCGTGTGCGGTCATGCTCCCTCATGCTGCTCGCGTCGATGTGGGTGCTCCCCGTGGCGCGTGCCGAGGTGTGCGACCCGAACGGGTTCCGGGGAGCTTATGGCTTTTCCCTGAGTGGCGAGAGTACGATGGGCGGCACGACGCGGCCCGTTGTTTCATTGGGCCGCCTTGTCTTAGACGGTTCCGGAAATCTCCAAGGCGTCGCGTCGGCGAGCTTTATGGGGTTTTTCCTGGGTAATCCCGTCACTGGAAAATACGAAGCTCGCAGCGACTGCTCCGTCACCTGGACGTTGCAGGACGGCTCCGGGGGTTTCCAGCATTTCGCCGGAACCATGAATGCGGAGGGCAACCGTGTTGCCTTTCGGCAGAACGACCCGGGCGGACCCGGAAATGGCATTCTGCTCCGGACGAAAGACACGTGCTCGGGATTCAGTTTGGCAGGGAGCTTTGAATTGACGGTCTCCGGCAGTACCGTCAACATCACGACCGGAACCGGCGCCGGACGTGTTTCGTTACACGCGCTGCTGACGGCGGACGGCCGCAACCGTATCCTGGCTTCCGGGCCGGACGAGACGCCGGAGCCGGTGGGAAGTTATGAAGTCCAGGACGACTGCTTCATGAAACTCGTCGTGGGATTGCCGGCGGGCCAGCCGCAAACGACCGAGATGCACTTCCGCGCCATTCTGGTGGATGACGGTCGTGAGGTGCTGGGCATGCAGACCGATCCGGGGACAATCGTCGCACTTTGGCTGATCTCCAGCTCCTTCAGAACATCAACTTCAACGCCAATTGCAGAGAACTGGGACCCGCGATCTGGAACAGCGAGTTCAGCCCACCGCTCGGCGCTCCGCCGGCGAATCCGGATCGCTTCGTGCATGGCTGGCTCTATGCCGTCGTTTGACGACCCAACAGCCGAAACCGGCAGAGAGGGCGTCACGATACGCTTGGATTAAGTCCGCCCACCCATCACCCCTGGGCCGCCGCAATTGAACCCTGCCATCGATACACTCGTATCGCGAGATGGATATGATCCAGTCCTACTACCCTGACGCAAGTATCTCAACAATCGACGGCGATAACCCGGTTGCCGAAGTCTCTAATGCAATCGAGGCAATCCTAAACGACGAGATAAGAAAGCGATAGCCGCGTAGTGGCAAGGAGGCGGTGTTTACCGTGCCATCTTGCGGAAAACACCGGGCGGCGGATGGTGGTCACGCTAGCGTTGAAGCCCCCAAAACGGGGTCGCGGAAGGCTGAGCAATGGTGAATCACCAAAGTCTACCGGGCGCGCACGGAGTGGCGTGCGCGTCCGGTATTTTGCGTTCAGTTCACTTTCAGGTCGGCGGCCTTGCTCGCTACACCTCCCACGCTGACGACGAAGGGCGGCGTTGGAATCCGCCTACCGGGCATCGCCCAATCCCCCGAAAGTCGTACTGGGATCTTGAACTATCCAACCACCCCCGCACGCGACTAAATAGGCTTTTCGGCAACCAGGAAGGAGCCCACAATCAATTCTCAAGGAAGGACAAACATGGCAAGCGCGGCAGTACTCGATTTCGGGCCCTTTTCGAGCCTCTCGGGTGACGAGCGGGTTCAACCAAGTTCGGGATGGCGCATCGAAGCCCATGAGCCGGTGGACTCCGTGTATCCCGTGTGCCCGACCGAATTTGAGGGCATCGTGGGAGCCAGCCCGGCGTTGCGCGCGGTCCTGGACCAGGTGCGGATGGTGGCGCCGACCGGCGCGACGGTGATGATTGGCGGCGAAACCGGTACGGGCAAGGAACTCATCGCGCACGCCCTCCACACGGCAAGCGAACGGCGGGTTCAGCCGTTCGTCAAGGTGAACTGCGCGGCCATCCCCGCCGAGTTGCTGGAAAGCGAGCTGTTCGGGCACGAAAGAGGTGCGTTCACGGGTGCCTTGGCGCAGCGAGTGGGCCGCTTCGAAGCGGCAAATGGCGGCACTCTGTTCCTGGACGAGATCGGCGAACTACCCCTGAACCTCCAGGTAAAGCTGCTACGGGCTCTTCAGGAACAGGAGTTTGAACGCGTAGGCGGCAGTCGGACGATCCGCGTGGACGTGCGAATTATTGCCGCAACAAATCGGAATCTGAAGGCCATGGTAGAGGAGAATCGGTTCCGGGCGGACCTCTACTACCGGCTGGCTGTGTTCCCGCTAACCGTTCCTCCCTTGCGGCAACGCCGTGAAGACATCCCGCTGCTCGCTAGCTACTTCGTGCAGAAACATGCGCGGCGGATGGGACGGAAACTCGAATGGATTCCCACCCATGCGATGGAGGCACTCACCAGTTACGACTGGCCCGGCAATATTCGGGAACTGCAGAACGTCATCGAGCGGTCCGTGGTTCTGAGTGGCGGACCCAACCTTCATGTTGTCCTGCCGGAAATGACGGGCCGGTCCGTGCCCATGGCGTCTCACGTCGCGGCATCGGACGGCGAGGCCGCCGAGCGGAGCCGCATCGTCCAGGTCTTGAAGGAAACTGGGGGAATGGTCGGGGGATCGAACGGTGCTGCCGCGCGTCTGGGGCTGAAGAGGACGACGCTGCAGTCACGCATACGAAAGTACAACATTGCTCGCATCTTTCAGTAAGCGAGTGGGCAATGCCATATCAGGCGCGCGCCCGGCAGTGGACGGATCGGAAGAAACGGGATGAGGGCAAGCCGGCAAATCTGGCCCGGCCCCGACGTTTTGGGTTACCAGTGCGGCCACGGGAACTGGAGTTTCAGGTTCTTTTGTGCATTTTGGAGTTTCCGTCAGTGACCACCTGAAGTGGCCGCATGTGCCTCCATACTTCCCGCACCTCGAAAAGGCTGCCGTGCGAATTTGAGTTCGCCCGGTGATTTCTCAATCGGCTGCAAGCAGTTCGTCTTCGCCCGGCCAGGACCACAAATAACGATGGCCTGTCCTGTCCCACCAGAGCCCGGTGGACCAGATTTCACATTGAATACTCGTCTGTCCAGGCGTTGCCATGCAAACCAGTTCGTCATCTGCGCCCAACATCGTCATTGCGCGGCCACGTGCCGAACGTCGGCACAAGACGTGGGCACTTGCTGCTGCCGGAGCCTTGGATGCCACCGGACTGATTGTTTGAGAGATGAGCAACCGTTGTAGATCCAATGATTTGCGGAGGCGTTTAGCCGGTGCGGCAAATGGCCAGTCGAATGCGAATTCCTGTCCGACATCGGGATGCAACTAAGTATCGACATTCATGAGTAGATCGCAATGAAGGCACGTAAACGACTCACGCGCGAGGAAAGCAAGGAACTGACGCGCATGCGTCTCATCGAAGCAGCGGAGACGCTATTTATCCGCAAAGGCTTCGATGGCGCGTCCGTGGAGGACATCAGCGAAATGGCGGGTTATTCCCGCGGCGCCTTCTACTCCAATTTCGAAGACAAAGACCAGGTCTTCCTCGCCGTCATCGACCGCCGCCGGCCCAAAGCCCTCGAAGACATTTTGCAGCGTGCATCCAAACCGGCTGAACGCGCCGCTGCGGTGCGGGAGTGGTTTTCCGGTCAATGGCGGCTCAAGGATTTCATCGCCCTCCGGATGGAATTCAGCCGCAGGGCTTTTCGAGATCGCTCCGTACGGAAGCACCTCGCCGAACTGCTTCGGCGGGAGTTGGAGACTTACTCCGCTTCCGTGGGCCCTTATCTCGGCGCGACCGACGGCATTCCGTCCGACCGGCCGGAAACCGTGGTCCTTGTTCTATTGGCCGCCGCGCTGGGACTGGGCATCCTCGCCGTCGATACGGATCCCGAATGGGAACACATTTACATTCAGGCGGCCGCGCTGGTCTTCGATCGCATGACTGCCTCACAAAATTCACAACTAGGACAAATGCAATGCTGAAGAACTATTTATTAGCTCTCCTTACGGTTGCGGGTTTCACGATGCTCACATCGTGCGAGCGCGAAACCAAAGCTGCTTCCGAGCAACTCGCCGTGCCCGTTCAGGTCCGGACCCCAGCTGTCGTGGAGCGCGCCGAATCGGTAAGCGCCAGCGGGTCGGTGGAAGGGTCGGAAACTGCCGATGTGGCCTTCCTGGTCGCCGGTAGAGTTCATAGAGTACTGGTGGAAGAGGGCCAGCACGTGGCCAAAGGCCAGTTGCTGGCGGAAATCGAACCCACCGATTACCGCAACACATTCAACGCCGCGGAGGCGCAGAAGGCAGCCGCGCGAGCCGCGTCGGATAAAGCTGACGCCGGCCTCCGCAAACAGGAACTGGAACAGGCCCGCATCGAGTTCGAGCGCTGGCAGGCCGAATACAGGCGTATGAGCTTCCTGGTGGAGCGAAAGAGCCTCCCGCAGAACGACTTCGAAAAGGTCGAGGCAGCCTACAAGGCCGCCAAGGAGCGCTATGATATGGCGCAAGAGGGCACCCGAAAGGAAGATCGCGCCACGGCCGCGGCCCAGGCGCACGCGGCTGCGGCCCAAGCGAGCGAGGAAGGGAAGCGGCTCAGCGACACGCAGTTAGTCGCGCCGATCTCCGGCAACATCGCCATGCGACGCGTCGATTCCGGACAGACGGTTGCCGCCGGAACGCCGGTCTTCACCATTGTTGAACTGAACCCGGTCAAGGTCCGCGTCGGAGTTCCGGAAGCTGACATCGCAAAAGTGAAGCAAGGCGCCGCCGCGGAGATCACGGTGCCGTCGCTCGGCGGAAGGAGCTTCAAAGGAAGAGTCGCCATTATCGGCGTTGCGAGCGAGCCGGCATCACGCACCTACACCGTAAAACTCCTCGTCCCCAACCCCGGCCCGGTGCTGCTGGCCGGCATGGTGGCTGAAGCGCGGATCTTCGGGCCGGCCAAGACCAATTCCATAACCATCCCTGGCGAGGCGGTTGTGCCCGATCCCCAAGGCGCGCCCAATGTCTATGTGTACTCCGCGGACCGCAAGCGTGTATACGGCCGCAGGGTGGAAGTGGGGCTGCCGCTTGGTAACGAAGTCGAGATCCGCTCCGGCTTGACCGGCAGCGAACCGGTTGTCGTTTCCGGGCAGCAGAAGGTCCGGGAAGGCAGTCTGGTTGAAGTGAAAGGAGCCGGCCGATGAACCCGGTTCGCGCCTCACTGCGCTATCCACAAGTCACGATCGCACTCACCCTGATGCTGGTTGCCGGCGGTGCGTATGCTCTGTTGCGCATGCCGCGCCGCGAGGACCCCAAGATCCACGTGCGCGAAGGAATTGTGGCGGCTTTTTATCCCGGCGCCTCCGCGGCGGAGGTGGAGAACCAAGTTACCCAGAAAGTCGAGCAGCGCCTGTTCAAACTGGAGGGCGTACGGCGCGAGAAGACGTACTCGACCAGCATGAACGGAGCGATGTTCATCAATCTAAACCTGGAGGACAACCTTCAGGATACGGAGAAGTTCTGGTCCAAGCTGCGCCTCGACATGGCGGAACTGAAAAAAACGGATCTCCCGGATGGCGTGCAAGGCCCGGTCGTCGATTACGATTTTGGAGACACGGTCGCGGTGCTGCTGGCGATTCACGGCGAAAACTACGGCTACCGCGAATTGAAAGACTATGCCGAGCGGATAGAGTCCGCGATTCGCCGGATTCGCGCCGTCTCCAAGGTCAAGCGCATCGGCGAGCAGAAGGAGGAGATTGATGTTTCCAGTTCGCTTAGCCGTCTGTCGCAGTACTCCTTAAACCCGGAGCAGGTCAGGAAGGCACTGGAAGGCCGCAACATGGTGCATTACGCAGGCGCTGTGCCGACCGAACGCGGAAAGCCGCCCATCCAGGCAACGGGCGCATTTGAGGCCGAGCAACAGATCCGGCGCGTGATGGTCGATGTCTCGCGCACGGGACAACCCGTATACATCGGCGACCTTGCCAATGTGGATCGCGTCTATAAGGACCCGACGCAATATGCCCGGTCCCGAGGCGAGCGCGCACTCCTGCTCTCGGTGGAGATGCAGGAAGGCAATAACATCGTGGACTTCGGCAAGGACGTCCGCGCCGCCTTGGACCACCTGCGCCCGATGTTGCCGCCCGATCTGAAGATCGATTTCGTTGCCGACCAGCCCACGGTCGTCGCCGAGCGAGTCAAGGGCTTCATCCACGAGTTCGGCATCGCGATCCTCTCGGTGATTCTGGTGACGATGGTGCTGCTGCCGTTCCGGGTCGCGCTGGTCTCCGCGGTGGCGATTCCAGTCACGATTTCCGCCACCTTCGGCGTCCTGAATGCCTTCGGCATCGAACTGCACCAGGTGTCGATCGCCGCGCTCATCGTAGTGCTTGGGATGGTGGTGGACGATGCGATCGTGATTGCGGACAACTACATCGAACTGCTCGATCGCGGCGTGGCCCGGGAGGAAGCGGCATGGCGCAGCGCGACCGAGCTTGCAGTTCCGGTGCTTACCGCCACCCTGACCATCATCTGCTCTTTCCTGCCGTTTTTGATCCTCTCCGGGGCCACCGGCGAATTCATTCGCGCCTTGCCCCTGACGGTCGCCATCGCTCTATCGACGTCCTTCCTGGTAGGCATGCTGTTAACCCCCATGCTAAGTCAATTCTTCATTAAGCACGGGCTGCATAATGCCGAAGCCTCCGCGCAGGGAAGGCGCCGCTCGCCGCTGGAACTCATGCAGGCCGGTTACAACCGGGTGATTGTGGTGGCCATGAAATGGAAGGTGGCAGCCGTAGTGTTCGGAATTCTGGCCGTGGTGGCGGGCGCGTTGGTGCTTCAACGGCTTCCCTCGAGGTTCTTCCCGTTCGCCGAGCGAGACCAGTTTGTCGTCGACGTCTGGCTTCCCGAAGGCTGGAAAGTGGAAGCCACCGAAGCCGCCGTGAAGCGGATCGAAGACATACTGCATAACGATAAGGAGGTCGTAAACTATACCTCCTTCATAGGGTCGAGCTTCCCGCGCTTCTATTACAACGTGAACCCGCAATTGCCAGACAAGAACTACGCACAATTACTCGTCTCGACCACCTCCGCGGACGTCACGCCGGAGCTGGTGAAAGCGCTGCGCCCGCGACTGGCTCAGGCGGTTCCGGAAGCCCGCGTTTTCCTGAGCGAATTGCAGCAGGGCCCGGTCCAGTTAGCGGCCCTCGAGGTCCGGCTTACCGGCGACGACGAGCGCGTCCTGCGGCATTTTGGCGACCAGGTCAGCCAACTCGTGCAGCAAACGCCGGGGTCGCTGGACGTGCACAGCGACTGGCGCGAGGATGCGTATCGCCTCAAGGTGGATCTCCGCCAAGAGGTGGCCAACCGCCTGGGATTCACCAATGCCAGCATCGGGCAGGTGCTTGCAGGCGGCTTCGAAGGCGTCCCGGTGACCACGTACTGGGAGGGCGAGCGCGATATCGCCGTGACCTTGCGGCTGGAGCCGAGCCGGCGGCAGACCTTCAACGATGTCGTAAATACGTATGTCATGTCCCCCGTGACCGGCGCACGAGTGCCTTTGGACAGCATCGCCACGGTATCTCCCGTCTGGGACTCCGGACGGATTGTCCGCCGCAACGGCGTTCGCACGCTCAGTGTTCGGTCGTGGGCGCAGGGCGGCGTGCTGCCGAGCCAGGTGTTGGAGAGCATTCGTCCGCGAACCGATAAACTTCCGCTGCCGCCCGGCTATCGCGTGTGGTACGGAGGCGAATACGAAAATCAGAATGACACCTTCCCCGAAATGGTGAATGCGCTGGCCATCAGCTCGATCGCTATTTATCTCATTCTCATGTTCCAGTTCCGCTCCGTTCTGGATCCACTGGTGGTCATGGCCGCGATCCCTCTCGGTTTGCTGGGTGCGTCGGTCGGCCTGATGGTGACTCACAATCCGTTCGGCTTTACAGGTTTCCTGGGTATCGTGAGCCTGGGTGGCGTCGTGGTGAGAAATTCCATCATTCTGGTGGATTACACGCGCGAGCGCATGAATGAAGGCATTCCGGTGGAGGAGGCCGCGATCGAAGCCGGCGAACGCAGGTTGCGGCCGATCTTCCTGACGACGATGGCGGCGGCGGTCGGCGTCACGCCTATGATTCTTTCCGGCTCCAGCATGTGGTCGCCGCTCGGTAGTGCAATTGCCTTCGGATTGGTAGGTTCTATGTTTTTTACTCTAGTCGTGATTCCCGTTCTCTACGTTTTGATTCACAAACGCAGTTCCGGCCACGTCCCGGTGGGCCCTGTTGCCGCGGCGGTGCTGGGCCTGATCGCGTGCGGCGCCGTGGCGCACGCGCAACCACGCAAGCTGACGCTCGAGGAAGCGGTGTCGATGGCGACCCAGCACAACTCGACCGTGAAGATCGCCGGAGAAAGAATGAGGGCAATGGACGCGCGAGTGAAGGAGGCGCGCGCCGGCTATTTCCCCTCTTTGAGCAACGATTCGACGGCGGTCCACATTGCCGATCAGCAACACATCGAGATCCCAGCGGGCGCCCTCGGCAACTATCCCCAAATCGGGCCACTGCCTGGGGCGGGGGTTTCCCTGGCACAGGGCAAGCCCAATTTCCTGCTGAGCACGACAACCGCTTCGCAGCCGATTACGCAGTATTTCAAAACCCGCGCCTTGGTGGACCTGTCCCGCGCCGACGCGGCAGGCGCCCGGGCGGACCTGCGTCGCACGGAAAACGATGTGGCGTACAAGGTGAAGGAGATCTACTACGCCATCCTCGCAACCGAACGCCGCCGGGACGCGGTGGACGCGCAGATCCGCGCGTCGGAGTTACGCAACAACGAGACGCGAAACGCGGTCGTGACCGGCGTGGCGCTGCAGGTCAGGGCCGCTGAGGTACAGGCCCAGATCGCACAGTCCACGCACGTCAGCGGGCAACTGCAGGACTCCGTCATGAATATGAAGGAGGAACTGGCCGATCTCTGCGGGTTGCCTGTCGACGCGGATTTGGAGTTGGCCCGACCTGATGCCGTCATCACTGGCGTCTCATTCGAGGCCCGCGCGGCCGTAGACGAGGCCCTGGCACAGAACCCCGAAATCGAAGCCGCCACCCATCAACTCGAAAAGGCGCGCGCGGCCGTTCGCGCGGCTCGCGCCGAATACATACCCGAGCTTGGCGCGTTCGCGCAGCACATTTATCAGAACGGCGCCCCTTTCCTCTCACGCAACAATGGCGCTTTTGGCGTGCACATGACGTGGACCGTGTTTGAGTTCGGCAAACGCCGCGGCCAGGTGCTGGAGCGATCGGCGGAAGTCGCGCAGGCCGAGGAGAATCTCGCGCGCCTGAAGAACCGGGTACGGATCGATGTGGAAAAGGCCACCCGGAAGCTGAACCGCGCCGAAACGGGCGTCCACTCGGCCGAGGAATTGGTCCTTGCCACAACCGAAGCACGCCGCGTCTCGGGCGATCAGGCGCAAATTGGGACGGCCAATCGGTCCGTGTTCCTGGAATCGGAAGCGTCGATGTTCAGCGCGCAGGCAGACCTGCTGCGCGCGGAATACGACCGCAGCGTAGCGGCGGCGGAGTTAGCCAGGTTGGTCGGGACCAAGTGACTCGACCGACCGAGCCGCGCGATTCGTCAAGTTAGGGGAGAAAGGATATGAAGAATCTCGAAGTGTGCCTGCAGCGCGAGGTGAGAACATGCATCGCCTCTTAGCTCTTCTTTGCCTGACAGGGTGTGCACGGGCGGCGGACGACAAGACGTCCGCGCTCACCCAGTTCAATGGTGCGCTGGAGAAACTGGCGGTTGCGGTAGCTCCCGCTGTCGTTCAAATCCAGGTTTCAGCATGGTGCGGGGGGACTGGTGCCAATCATGAAAACGCAGCCGTCCTGACATCTTGCCGGGTCGTCGGCTCCGGCGTCATCGTGGACTCCGGGGGTTACATCATCACCAATGAACACGTAGTGCGGAACGCCCGGAGTATTCGCGTGATGCTGACGCCTAAGTCGGACCACTCCGCGGATACAGGCCCGCCCGGACGAAAGCGGGAGGAGTTGGACGCCGTGGTCATGGAAGCAAATCAGGAACCCCTGGGAAAGCGGCAGGTACTGGATGCCGTTGTCGTCGGCACCAGTCGCGAAACGGATGTTGCCGTCCTGAAGATCGAGGCCTCCGGGTTGCCCGTAATTTCGATCCACGGCACGGGG
Source organism: Candidatus Solibacter sp. (assembly GCA_039934035.1). Taxonomy (GTDB): domain Bacteria; phylum Acidobacteriota; class Terriglobia; order Bryobacterales; family Bryobacteraceae; genus Solibacter. Next base: position 14,104 of record JBDTMZ010000009.1, read on the forward strand.
CCAGGTCCGCGCCAGGGACAGATCGTGCTCGCCGTTGGCAGCCCGGAAGGGCTCGATAATACGATGACGGTCGGGATTGTGAGTGCGGTGGGCCGCCAGCCGGAACCCGATTTTCCGATGCTCTATATTCAGACGGACGCCGCCATCAATCCCGGAAACAGCGGCGGTCCACTTTTGGACGTGCGAGGTGAACTGATCGGGATCAATACCTTCGTACTAAGCGACACCGGCCGAAATCAGGGCCTTGGGTTCGCGGTGCCGGCCGCCGTAGTCCGTTATGTATACGAACAACTGCGCGCCCATGGAATGCTGCGCCAAAGCCTGGTGGGCGTGCTGGTGCAGAGCGTTACGCCCGGGCTGGCGCAGGGCCTCAACCTCGCCCGCGGATACGGACTCATGATCTCCGACGTTCTCCCTGGCAGCCCGGCGGAAACCGCCGGGCTCCGCTCTCGCGACATCATCACGGCTGTCGATGGCGCTTCCGTTTCCACACTGCCGTATTACACCGCGATGATGTATCTGCACGATCCCAGTAGGCCCCGGGACGTAACCGTGTTACGCGGATCGCAGACACTCCAGTTCCAGGTGCCGGCAGTCACCATAGACGATCGGGTCTACAGAGACCTTTCGATTGACCCGCATGAGAGCCTGATTGCCGAGTTGAACGTGTTTGGCAAGACCCTGACCCCGGCGATCGCCTTGCGCAGCGGGTGGCGGTCGAATTCAGGTGTCTACGTGATTGCGAGAACCGCCGGCAATGAAGACTCCGGCACGGAACTAGCGCCTGGAGACGTCATCGCCGCTCTGAACGAAACGCCGGTCCTCGATATGGAGGGGCTGCGCAAGGCGCTTCACGAACTGAAAGGCGTCAAGACTGCCGTCCTGCAGATCGAGCGGCGCGGGCAGTTTATTTACATCGAGCGGGATCTGTAAAGTCGCAACCGAGGACGGCGCAGCCCCGCGGCTTGTCCTGAAGCGACCGACCCTGCAAACTCGAAGGCAGAATTACAGCACCGGCCGCTTCGTCACTGAGCGTGGAAGCCCTACCTGCGCGGCCATAGCAACCAAAGCAACGCAACCCAAGGAACGACTGTAATCAAGAGAAAGGACAGGCTCGGCAGCAGATTTCCGCGCCGTTCCCGATCGCCGATGTTAACGAGCATAATCACGATACGAGTATTTGCAGGTCAGTGACCGAAGCCGGTCCTTACTTCGACATGGAGTTATGCGGCTCGCGGCCGCCGAATTCCGGCAACTGCTCTGGCATTTGACGGAAATAGATTCCCCACACAATGATTATCAAGGACAAACCTTTGGGCGTTCCATTGCTCCTCTCTGAAGCGGAACACTTGAATTAGGAGCAGATGAAATGACAGCCGATTCTCCGGGTCCACTTGCTGAATTCTGGTGCAAGACGATGCACACGGCAACGATGTGGCCTTCCCATGGTCATTACCGCTGCGGTACCTGCGGGCGCGAGTACCCGGTCCCATGGGAACGCGAGTTGAAACTCGCGCCCGCACCGACTCTGTGTGGACGCGGAGCTTCCCATGCTACACATGTGGCGCAATCGTCGCGCTAAAGCGGCATGATAAGCCCGGCCTCGATCACGACAGGCCTTCGTGATGGCAGAATCGAAAGTACGTATGAACGTCTTCGTCATCAACGCAGGAAGCTCCAGTCTGAAATTCCAGGTAATTGCCACAGACCTGGAACGAATCAGGCAGGATCACGACGCGCTTTTGTGCCGCGGTCAGGTGGAACGAATCGGTGGTGAGGCGATCTTCACTGTGCAGAACCGCGCCGGTGCCCGGCAAAAACTGACCGCGCCCATCCGGGACGTCTCAGCGGCACTCGATTATGTGCTGCGCTGGCTGGCATCGGATCGCTCCGGCATCGACGAGATTCGCAGTTTGGCGGACATTCACGCCGCGGGACACCGGGTGGTGCATGGCGGCGAGTTGTTCAAGGAATCGGTCATCATCAACGAGGAGGTCCTGAAGGGAATCGAGGACTGCATCGACCTCGCGCCATTGCACAATCCCAACAACCTGCGCGGCATTCGGGCCTTGAGGGAGCTCTTCGGGCAGGCCACCCCTCAGGTAGCGGTATTCGATACCGCATTTCACGCCTCTATTCCCGAGCAGGCTTACCTCTACGCGCTGCCCTACCATCTCTACCGACGCCATCGCATCCGCCGCTATGGCTTCCACGGAACGTCCCATCGGTACGTCGCATTTCGTTACCGGACGTTGCAGGGACTCACGCGCGAACAGACGCACGTCATCACGTTGCACCTGGGCAATGGCTGCTCCGCCGCGGCGATTCGTGGAGGCCGTTCCATCGATACTACGATGGGCATGACGCCGCTTGAAGGCCTGGTGATGGGGACGCGCTCGGGAGATCTGGACCCGGCGATCGTCAATCTAATTGCGACCAAGGAAGGGCTTTCCCCACACGAAGTCGAATCTCTTCTGAATACGCAATCCGGGTTGCTCGGCATCTCCGGCCTGACCAATGACATGAAAGTCCTGGAACAGGAACTGAGAGAACATGACGACCGCCGCGTGCGCCTCGCGATCGAGGTCTTCTGCTATCGGGCACGGAAGTACATCGGCGCTTTTCTGGCGTCGATGGGCGGAGCGGATGCAATCGTATTTACCGGCGGCATCGGCGAAAATTCGCCCGCGATCCGCGCCCGGGTCTGCTCGGATCTCGAGTGGGCCGGCCTCACGCTCGATGCGGATCAAAACCAACAGACCTTCGGTCGCGAAGGTCGAATCAGCGCCGGCGCATCGAAGCTGCAAGCCTGGGTCATTCCCACGAATGAAGAGTTGTTGATTGCGCGCGATACCGTACGCTGCGTCCTGGGAGAGCCGCAGCCCTGACCGCTCACGACCGCACCTGCGGTGCCCTAACTCGGCACAAGACATCGGCGCCTGCCGTCGCGGGAGAGCCGAATCTGACTTCCCCTGTGGCGATGACTGCAAAACCCTCACACATGCAACCCTTTCGCGATTTGCCAGTTGAATGCTAGTGGATGTGACATGCTGAAGGAAATGACTCCCGTCCCGGAAATGGAACCACGCTCCAGCGATTCGCTGAGCGCCTATGGCACCGCCCGCTCTACGGTCGCTGGAAACCCTCTCAACCCGTCTGAACTGAGATTGACCGACGCATATTGGCGAGCCTGCAACTACCTGGCGCTCGGCATGATCTACCTTCAAGACAATCCGTTGTTGAAGGAGCCTCTCAAGCCCGAGCACATCAAGAACCGGCTCCTGGGACACTGGGGATCCAGCCCGGGACTGTCGTTCAGCTATCTCCATCTCAACCGGTTGATCAAGAAGTTTGACCTCAACATGATCTTCATGGCGGGCCCCGGACACGGTGCGCCTGGAGTGCTGGCGCCTGTCTATCTTGAGGGTGCCTACTCAGAGGTCTATCCGGACAAGAGCGAAGACGAACGCGGCCTGCGGGAATTCTTCAAACAGTTCTCGTTTCCCGGCGGGATCGGCAGCCACTGCACCCCGGAGACTCCCGGCTCGATTCACGAGGGCGGTGAGCTGGGCTACGTTCTGTCTCACGCGTGCGGAGCGGCTTTCGACAACCCCGATTTGATCGTCGCCGCCGTGGTGGGCGATGGTGAAGCGGAGACGGGTCCCCTGGCGACGTCGTGGCACATCACCAAATTCCTCAATCCCGTTCGCGACGGCGCCGTTCTGCCGATTCTCCACCTGAACGGCTACAAGATCAACAACCCGACTCTTCTGGCCCGCATCAGTCACCTGGAGTTGGAGCAGCTTTTGCTCGGCTACGGCTGGACGCCCTGCTTTGTCGAAGGGTCCGATCCCGACAGCATGCACCAGGCAATGGCGGCCACAGTGGAGCAATGTGTGCGGGAGATCCGCCAGGTGCAGCAGGAGTGCAGGCGCAGCGGCGTGCCACGCCGGCCGCGTTGGCCGATGATCGTTCTGCGTTCGCCGAAGGGCTGGGGCGCGCCGGCAGAGGTCGGCGGCCATAAACTCGAGGGATCCTGGCGGGCTCACCAGGTTCCGTTGACGGACGTCAAGAAGAACCCCGAGCAACTGCGGACTCTCGAGAAGTGGATGCTCGCACAGAAGCCGCAGGAACTGTTCGATCACAACGGCAAACTCATCGCCGAACTGAAGGGACTTGCGCCTGCCGGCGAGCGCCGCATGGGCGCCAACCCGCACGCCAACGGTGGAGTTCTCAAGAAGGCCCTGCGCCTGCCGTCCTTCGCCGACTACGCGGTCAAGGTCGACCGGCCCGGGGCGACTGAGGCCGAGAACGTCGCACCGCTGGGAACGTTCCTCCGCGACGTCATGAAGCTGAACATGACCAACTTCCGCGTGTTCGGCCCGGACGAAAACACTTCCAACAAGCTCCAGGCAATCTACCAGGCGTCGAAGAAATTCTGGATTGCCGAGTACTTTCCCGAAGACCAGGACGGCACCGAACTTTCGCCCGATGGCCGCGTCGTGGAGATGCTCAGCGAACACACCATGGAGGGCATGCTGGAAGGCTACCTGTTGAGCGGGAGAAATGGCTTCATTTCGTCGTACGAAGCTTTCGTCCACGTGATCGACTCCATGTTCAACCAGCATGCGAAGTGGCTGTCTATCTGCAATCATCTCCCCTGGCGGCGCGACATCGCGTCATTGAACCTGCTGATCACATCGACCGTCTGGCGCCAGGACCACAACGGCTTCACGCACCAGGACCCGGGCTTCCTCGACGTCGTGCTGAACAAGAGTGCCGCCGTCACCCGCATCTATCTTCCGCCGGACGTGAACTGTCTCCTTTCCGTAGCGGACCACTGCCTGCGCAGCGAGAACTACATCAACGTGATCGTTTCGGACAAGCAACTCCACCTGCAGTACCTAAACCAGGAAGCGGCGATCGTTCACTGCACCAAGGGCATCGGCATCTGGGACTGGGCAAGTACCGATCGAGGCTGCGAACCCGATGTCGTTTTCGCGGCGGCCGGCGATATCCCCACGCAGGAGGCTCTGGCCGCGACCGTGCTGCTGCGCGAGGAGTTCCCCGAGATCAAGATCCGGTTCGTCAACGTGGTGGATCTCTTCAAGCTCCAGCCGAGCACGGAGCACCCTCACGGCCTTTCCAGCAGGGACTTCGATTCGCTGTTCACCATGGATAAACCGATCATCTTCAACTTCCATGGGTACCCGTGGCTGATTCACCGCCTCACCTACCGGCGCACCAACCACAACAACCTGCATGTGCGCGGGTATAAGGAAAAAGGAAACATCAATACGCCAATGGAACTCGCCATCAACAATGAGACCGACCGTTATAGTCTCGCTATTGACGCCATCGACCGCGTTCCTGAACTGCAACGAATCGGCGCGCATGCCAAGGAGAAATTCCGCAACCTCCAGATCGCCTGCCGCCAGCACGCATACGAACATGGCATCGATTCCCCGGATATCACGGGCTGGCGCTGGCCCCACTGAGCAGCAAGTAGGGTATTTCCTAAACGCAGTAATGCCACCGGCCGACGATAAGTAGGGCGGGTTGCCTCCGGGTTCCGGCTACCGCCTGAAAGAGGGCAGCCATGATAGTTCCTGTACGGTACAACACCGCGGAAGCTCCGGTCGCAATGGAGAACCAGAACCTCCTCGCGCCGCTGGCTTCGAAAGCAGGATTCGGATCGACCTCGCGCCATCCGGCAAAGCGGCCGTGCCGACTGTGTGACCCGGTGTCGGGCGATTGCCGCCACCTTTGCGTGCGGAAACCCGACCGAAAGATCAAATAGGGCTCGCATGACCGTGAGGGCAGGGATGTGACCTTGACCAGCAGGCCCGAGGCCCGGTAGTCCGGCGGAAATGGCGCCAGGTTCTGTTGCTGATTGTGCGTCGTCACGGTACCGGACACGCTTCCACCTTCCAAATCTCCGCGGCGTATTGGGCGACCGTGCGGTCGCTCGAAAACTTGCCGCTGCCGGCAACATTCAGAATCGCTTTCTTCGCCCATTCGTTGTGATCCGCATACAGGGCGCCAACCCGGTCCTGCGCCTGACAATAGGCCGTCAGATCGGCCAAATGCATGTAATGGTCGCCATGAGTCAGCAGCACATCGCGTAGCGCGTCGAAAATGCCAGGCTCGTTCCGATTGAAGTGGCCGGAAAAAATGAGATCGAGTGCTGCCTTGGTTTCCGGCTCATTCTGATAGTGCCAGTACGGGTTGTACCAGGATCTGCTGCTCTCCACCTCGTCCACCGTCAGACCGAACATAAACATGTTGTCTTCGCCGGCTTCCTCCACCATCTCGATCGTGGCGCCGTCGCGGGTCCCGACCGTGAGGGCTCCGTTCATCATGAACTTCATGTTGCTCGTGCCGCTCGCCTCAAAGCCAGCCGTCGAAATCTGGTTGGACACATCGCTCGCGGGGATCAACCTCTCCGCCAGGGAAACGTTGTACTCGGGGAGGAAGATGATGTTAATGCGGCCGCGAGTAACCGGATCGGAATCAATTATCGCAGCCAGGTTATTGATGAATTTGATGATCAACTTTGCCAGGCGGTAGGCGGGGGCCGCCTTTCCGGCAAATATGTATGTACGTGGAACCACCTCCAGGTTCGGGTTGTTCCGTAAGCGGTTGTACTCGACAACGATCCGGAGTGCGTTCAGCAGCTGTCTCTTGTATTCGTGAATTCGCTTAACCTGGCAGTCGAATACCGTTTGCGGGTCTGCCACTTGTCCCGACGTAGCTTGCAACCACTCCGCAAAGCGCGCCTTGGCCTGCGCTTTCGCCGCCAAAAACGCGTCGCGGAAGCCGGCGTCACCCGCAAGAGGCTTTAAATTCGCGAGTTCCCGGAGATCGGTAATCCAGCCCCCGCCGATCGCTTCCGTGATGACGCTCGCCAGGCCCGGATTTGCCTGTAGCAACCACCGGCGCGGTGTCACTCCGTTCGTTTTGTTGTTGAAACGCTCCGGGAACATCTCCGCAAGATCTTTCACCGTGCAGGTCCGCAACAACTTCGAATGCACCGCTGCAACGCCGTTGGTGCTGTGCGACCCGACAATGGCCAGGTTCGCCATTCGGATCTTCGGTTCAGCGCCAGCCTCGACCAGGTTCACGCGTTCCAGCCTTCCCTCGTCACCCGGGAAGCGCTTTCGAACGTCGTCCAGCAGTCTCCGGTTGATTTCATATATGATCTCGAGTTGCCGCGGCACCAGAACCTCAAACCCTTCCACGGGCCACTTCTCCAGAGCTTCGGGCAAAAGCGTGTGATTGGTGTAGGCCAAGGTCTTCCTGGTCAGATTCCAGGCGTCGTCCCAGCCCAAGTGCGCGTCATCCAGCAGGACTCGCATGAGTTCGGCGACTGCGATCGCGGGATGTGTGTCATTCATCTGTATCGCAACCTTCTCCGACAATAGATCCCAATCGTTATACAACCGGCGGAAACGGCGCACGAGGTCGGCCACCGAACAAGCGACCAGGAAGTACTCCTGCATGAACCGCAGGCGGCGCCCCATGACCGTTGAATCATCCGGGTACAGCACACGAGTCAGCGATTCCGCTTCCAGAGTCTCACCCAAAGCTCCGATAAAGTCGCCGCTGCCGAATTCCTGAAAATCGAAATCCCCGTGTGCTGCCGCCGACCATAACCGCAGCGTGTTGATCGTTTTTCCCCCGTAGCCGACCACTGGACGGTCGAAGGGAATGCCGTACAGGGTCGATGGCCGGCCCGGTATCACTTCAAATTGACCGCCGCGAACCTGCACCGAGCAATTGAGCTTGACCTCTACCTTTTCCACCGGGCGCGCAATCTCCCAGGGATCGGCCTCGCGAAGCCAGTTGTCGGCGTTCTCCTTTTGCCAGCCGTCCACAATCGACTGCTTGAACATGCCGTACTCGTATCGGAGCCCATAACCGGTTGCGGGTAACTGCATGGTGGCCATCGAGTCCAGGAAGCAAGCCGCCAGGCGACCCAGGCCGCCATTTCCCAGACCTGCATCGGGCTCACGCTCGATCAGACTTAGCAAGTCGATCCCCTCCTGCTTCGCGCCGTGTTTCACCAGAGGGTCTAACAGCAAGTTGGCTATGTTGTTCGCCGTAGAGCGCCCGATGAGATATTCCATCGACAGGTAATAGATCCGCTTCGGGTTTTTCCTCTCGTAAGTCTTCCTGGTCAGCACCCAGCGTTGCGCGAGGATGTCGCGGATGGAATGAGCAAATGCCTCGAAGCGTTCTCGCGCGGTTGCCACCGCCGGGTCGATCACCCGGTCGAAGACCAGGTGCCGCTCATAGAATGCGTTCTCCGTTCCGACGAATGGTATCGGTCCGCAACCGTACTGACGCAGCAATTCCGCGGCCTGCGCCGAACCGTTCGCAGTTTGTGGTGACTTTGTCTTCGTCGTCTGTCGAGGAGGTTTTGTCGTCATGTGACGTTCCTTTTGTAGGGCTAGCTCACTTCAATTCGGGCGAGTTACGAGTGGCGGTAGTGTGATTCCCAACCGTTCCGCAATGACTTCTGCCATTTCGGCGGATGGGGATACGGGAAACCCGTGTTCCCGCCATGCCTTCAGTCCGCCTTCCAGGACCCATACATTGTCGACCCCTATTCGTTTCAACCCCACGGCCGCTCGCGCGCTTACCGTGTCGCTCCCGGAAGAACAATAGAGAATTATCTTGATGTCTTCCGGAACGGCGATCTGTGGCGACTGCAATAGACGGGAAGGATCCAGGATCAACGCACCTGGAATCGCCTCAAAGTGTTTGCCCTCGGCTTCCAGTTCGAAGTTGGCCAGGTCGAGCACAGCGACCTTGCTGCCGCCCTTCAGTTTGCGTGCGAGCGTGGGCGGGCTGATACGGCGTAACCGTAATTGACGGATCATTCTCACCAGCGTCAGGCCCCTCCAACCGGCATATAGAAGAATGCCTCGTCGGCGGAATTTGTGGGTGAATTTGCCCGGATTCAGCAGGACGATT
>JBDTMZ010000010.1:0-6031 GCA_039934035.1 Candidatus Solibacter sp.
TCAAGGGGACATTTCTACTTTGCTCAAAGGGGACATTATCACTTTGCTGCCACACTCCGTTTTTTAAAACTCCATTTTTAGAGCTGGTGACAAGGGGAGGGACACTACGGGCGTGAGAGGGAAGGCGGGATTGCCGATCGCGAAGAGACACGTGTGGCGAGAGACGTTGCGGCGGCCGGGGCATTCGGGTGTTTGCCGCGCGTATTCCGGCCGCCGATGGTTTGGAAGAGATCTACAATGATGCAGGGCTGCGCTTATTACCTTGAGCGCGACGAACATCCGCTGTTTCGATCCATCTTCCTCTGTATCCGCAAGAGCCGGCGAAGAGTGCTATCCGGCCCCGGCGGGTGTGATCCGTTCGAACGGAAGATCCTTCTGCCGTCGTCCTGCTCAGTGAGGGACGAGCGTGAGGCCAATTAAGGCTACAGAAGGTCAGTACCACCGAATGGTGCAACGCATACTGGCCAGTATGAAAACTTGTTGCGACTGTGCGAGTGGTGCGCACAGCCTCCTACAACTCGAAGCTAACATAGTGGCTGGCGCGCAGCGACGGACGAAGGCGCGCAAATGACTGATGCGCAAGGCCAAATATTTTTTAGTTTGCGGAACAGCGCTGGTTTTGGCTCTCGAAATCCTGCTGCCCGGTTTCATCGGGATTGCCAACAACGGAGATTTCGGCAAGATCTATGCCTGGCTATGCCTGGCGCCGCGCGGCGCGGAAACGAACTTCGTCTATTTCCAGCCCAGCTACGTTTACGCCGCGCCCAATTATTGGAACAGCCCGTATCACTCCTCGCAAAGCGCGCTCGCGTGGATCGCCGCGCGACTGGCGGGCGCCACTCATGAAGGCGCCGCCTTCGACATACGCTGGCTGGGCGCCCTCCACGTCGCGATCTGGCTGCTCGCGCTCGCCGTGTTGTTGTGGAGCACGCGCCACGCCTATGCCGCCATCCTCCCGGTGCTGATTTTCACCGACGTCTGCTACGCCGCCTATCTGAATTCCTTTTACATGGACGCGATGGCGTTGAGCGCGCTGCTGCTGATGGCGGCGAGCGGGATCGCCATGCTCGCGCGGCGTGAGGGTACGGAGGTTTGGCCCACGCTGCTCTTCGCGGCGGCGGCGCTGCTCTTCGCCACGTCCAAGGCGCAACACGCCGTGTGGGCGATTCTGCCCGCGGCGTTCCTGCTGGCATGGCGCACCGCCGTAGCGCGGGGGGCGGGTATCGCCGTGCTGCTGGCCGCGATGGCGATTCTCGGCACCACGGACGCCGCCTATCGCGGACAGGCGATGTTCAACGTACTGTTCTATCGTTTGGGACCCGCGGGCGCGGACCTGGCCTCGCTCGGTGTACAGGCCGGCGAACTGCGCTATAGCGGCATGCACGCGTACATGGAGGGGGTGCCTGTGTCGGACCGCGAGTGGGCGGAGCAGTTCGGCAGGCGGACGGGCTTCGCACGGCTGCTGGGCTGGTATTTGCTGCACCCCGCCAGGACAGCGCAGTTCTTAGGCGACACCTTGCGCGAAGGCGCTCCTGAAATGCGCCCGGTCAATCTTTCCAACTTCCCGGCCGACCGCGGCCAGCCGCCAGGGGCACGCACGCATCGCTTCGCCTGGTGGAGCGATTTACGCGCGGCGCTGCTGCGCCACTGGCCGTGGCATCTACCGCTCTGGTACGCCGTATTTTTCGTGGGCTGCCTGCGCAGTCGCTCCCCGTTGAAGTGGCTGGCGTTGGGGTGCGCGGTGTTAGGCGCGGGCGAATTCACGGCGGCGGCGCTCGGCGATGCGCTGGATGCGGGACGGCACCTGTTCCTGTTTCACGCCGCCACGGATTTGACCCTCTGTTTCGCGGGTGCCGCGCTGATTCAGACGACGATGCGCCACACGCCGTAAGCGCCGAAGGCGGCAAGGCACTGCAGCCAGTAACGCGCCATGCGCGGCGGACTCCATGCCAGTCCGAGCAGCATCAGAACAGCCAGTGGACTGAGTGCGTGCCAGTGCAGCGCCTCGCCGGGGCGTCCTTTGGCGAGCGCGAACAGGGCGTGGGTGAGGCCGCATAGAGGGCACGGATGACCGGTGAGAAGGCGGAAGCCGCAGACCGGCAGGTCCGGCGGAGTCCACGCCCAAAGGATGGCGAAACCGCAGGCGAGCGCGGCCCAACGCCAGGCCGCGGGTCTCACACGCGGTCGAAGGTCTGCGGGTCGAAGCCCACAAGTTCCTGGTAGGCGACGGTGATGGCCGCGAAGGTGAGCGGAATGGTCACCAGCAGGCCGACGATGCAGCACAGGAAGCCCAGAATATTCACCAGCACGGCCAGCACCAGGAACATGGTGTAGCCGAAATAGTCGCCGCGCACGATGTTATGGCTGGCCTGCATGGCGGGCCAGAAATCCATGCGTTTGTCGACGATGAAGAGGTAGGTGAACTTGTACATCGCCGCCACCACAAGTCCCGGAATGACACAGAGGAGCGAACCGGCAAAGGTGAGCAGCATGATGGCGAGGGACGCCACCAGCGCCGGCACAAAAAAGTTGAAGCCTTTGAAAAGGTCGGCGAACTCGGCGCGGCGTCCCGCCATGCGCTTCATGGTGAAGACATGCATGCCGGCGGTGAGAGGTCCGGCGAGGATGATGGGCACCACCGCGTTCAAGACGATGAAGGCGAGAGTGAGCACGACATAGTTGCCCATGTCGGCCTTGACCAGTTCCCAGCCGGCGCCGATCCAGGCACCGGGGCGCGCCTTGGGCGCCAACTGCGAATAGGCGACGGGCGCGACGGTGGGAGCGAGCCGACTGGAGAGGGCCTGCCCGCACGTGGGACAGAACTGAACATCCGAGGTTACCTGCGATCCGCAACTGTGACAGAACATTGGTTTGGGTCGTCTCCCCGCTAGAGGTCGCATCATAACATTCTGCGAGTGAGAGAGCTATGGGCTAGTCGAATGCGGGCAGGACGGCGAAGGAGAGGTTCCAAGGAGGACGAACTTTAATTCGGATGGGCTGCAACGCTCCGTCACCCGTCGCGGCTCTCCTTGGGCCGGGGCAGCTCAAAGGGGAGCGTTCCCGGCCCAGTGAGGATGCGAGGCAACTGTGAGGCCGATCACCCCTGGGAACGCTGCGGTGAACAGGAGGCGTACGGGCAATCCGGCGGCAAGAACACCTGCGCGGCAAGTCTGCCGCCTGGCCGAAAACCACCAAGCAGGTGCAATCCGGCCACCGGTTGGCGGCGGTCTCATTTGATTTACAAGGAGTTATGAATGGCGCATCACATGCATATCTGAAGGCAGTTGCAGACGAGGCTTCTTATGACACGCTTTCGCTTATTGACTTTGACCCTGTTCACCGGCTCGACTCTGTTGCTCGCGCAAGATCCGCAGACCGGCGGCTGGCGCCGCTGGAGCGAGACGCCGCAGCCTGCTCCGCGAACGCCGTCGGCAGCAGCGCCTTCCACTCCGCAGGCGCAGCCCGAACCGGCGGCCAACGGAGTTTCCAGTTCGTGGGATCAGGACCCGACGCAGCCGGTAGCGCGCTCCGATTCCTACGGCCAGCCTCAGGCATCCGGTTACGACCAGCCGCCCTCCGCGCCGCGCGACATGCAGCAGCGCGAAGACCGTCCTCCGGCCGCCATGCCGCGCTACGGTTTGCCGCCAACCGTGAGCATCAGGCCGGGGACGTTCGTCACCGTGCGCATGGAACAGGAACTTTCGAGCGACCATAACCAGGAAGGCGACATCTTTAGCGCCACGCTGGCACAGCCGGTGGTGGTGGACGGCATCGTGGTGGCGCAGCGCGGACAGACCGTGATGGGCCGCGTGGCCGAAGCCGTGAAGGCGGGCCGCGCGCAGGGCACCAGCCGCCTGGCGCTGCAACTCACCGGCATCACACTCGCCGACGGCCTGCAGGCCGGTATTCAATCGCAGATGGTCAATCGCAATGGCCAGACCAGTGTAGGAAACGATGTGGGTGCGGTGGCAACCACAACGGCGGTGGGCGCTGCCATCGGTGCGGCTGCCGATTGGGGACGCGGCGCGGCGATCGGCGCCGGAGCGGGCGCGGCCGCCGGCTTGATCGGCGTGCTGCTGACGCGCGGTCACGCCACGGTGGTGTATCCGGAAACCGTGCTGACGTTCCAGATTCAGACTCCGGTCAATGTGGATCTCGCACGTGCTCCGCAGGCCTTCCACTACGTCGGTCAGGAAGAGTATGACCGTCCCGAGCAGACCACGGTGGCGCGGCGACCGCCCCCCTCGCGCGTCCCAGCGCCGTATCCCTACTACTCGCCGTATCCGTACGGCGGCGTGGGCTACCCGTATGCCTACGGCTATCCGGGAGTCGGTTTCGGCATCAGCATTTATAGCGGGCGTGGGTATTATGGCGGGCGCGGGCGTTACGGCCGCCACCGCTAAGTCAACCTGTTCTCCTGCCAGAAGAAAGGGGATCGGGCGCTTCGGCGTCCGGTCCCCTCTTTGTATTTGGGAGCACATTGGGATCGAATGGATCGTACTGGCGAGCAGCGCTTCACGTGTGCCTCGCTACCAGAATTTCAGGTACGGCTTGCCCTCGATGAGACGCAGCAGGTAGAGCCCCACTTCGCGGGCATGGTAATCGCCCCACATGCTGGATTCTCCGGCCGGAACTTTGGCATTAGGCGGAATGCGATCCCAGCCGTTCGGACGGTGATAGACCGAGTGCAGAATCAGGCCCTGATGATCGGGATCGGTACTCAGGTACGGTTCGGCAAACAGCGTGTCGCAGACCTTGAGACCGGCATTGGTATAGCGCGTGTCCTGCAGGCGGCGGCCGAGGCGCAGCAGGCCCTGGGCGCCGATGGCCGCGGCCGAGCTATCCACGGGTTCGTGCGCATTGTAGGGGTCTGCCGGGTACGAGCGCCAATCGCCCAACTGCGCGAGGCCGGGCGCGCCGGTGTCCCAGTAAGGGATTCCGTCCGGCGGCGTATGCTCGATGTAGAAATCGCAGGTGGCCCGCGCCGCCTTCTCCATGATGGCGAGGGTTTCGTCGTGGCCGCTCAGCGTGTCAAACAGTTCGAGCTGTTCGGCGAACCCGCACATGGCCCACGCCAGCCCGCGCGTCCAGGTGCTGAACGGTGAGTAGCCCTGCTGGGAATTGGGGCAGCGATAGTTGCCGTCGTTGGTGTTGAAGATGCTTTCGTGGGCGGTACGGCCGCGGACGTCGTAGGCATCGCGGCCTTCGCCGTACCAGACGGCATACTTCGCGGTGGCGCGCGCGTGCTGCGCCACCCGGTCGATCAGCGAAATCTGCCGATCGTTCTCGCCCATCAGTACGTGTCCCAGCAGATGGCTTACGGCGGGCGCGCGCAAAGTGCGAAGGGTATCGACAAAGAGCGAGTGCGGGCCGTTGAACGAATAGATATAGCCGCCGCCATCGGCGGTGCGCGTCCAGCGGGCCGCCTGCACGGCGCCCGACAGTTTCAGCGCAAGTTCGTAGAAGCGGCGCTGCCACAGGTCTTCGGCAATGCGGCCTTCGTTCATCAGGCGCAGCAGATTGCCGTAGGTGCTGACGTTGTTGAAACCATGATCGTGCACGCCGGTGTGGCTGACGTGCGGCGCCATGACGTCCACCGTGCGGTCCCGGCCGATTTGCAGGAAGTCGTCCTCGCCAGTGGCATCGAATTGCAGGATGGCCGCGCCGAACTGAAAGCCCTGCGTCCATTCGGTCCAGCCGCGGCTGGTGTATTTGCCGCCCGCGGTGAAGACCGGCGCCCCCTGCCCGGGCGACCACGCCTGCTCGAGGGAGCGGATCTTGGCGCCGGACAATTCGAACAGGCGGCGCACTTTGGGCGCCAGCGCGCTCAAGGCGGGGGCGGATTGCGTATCGATCATTTCCCCGAAATTGTAGCAGGCAGTTTGCGGCGCTACGCGCGCGAGCGAGTGACCGCACAGATCGCCGGATCTGCCTACGATTCGTGGTCCAAGGGGTAGTGCCGCTACAATAGAAAGTCTATGCCATTTCAGGACGTGGTCGAAGCGGAAGGCCACCTGATCGACTCCCACAT
>JBDTMZ010000011.1:0-83321 GCA_039934035.1 Candidatus Solibacter sp.
GGCCAGGTTCTCCTCGACGTCGGGCAATACTTTAACATTGAGACACTGCTTAGCGGTCACCTCGAAATTGTCGGAGACCAGCCTCTCGCCTCATCCCTCACGTTTCGCACGAGGTATGGCCTTGCAACTGTCGGAGGTGACGGCCCGGCTGTCCAAGGTACGGATCAGAGTATCCCTCTTGTTCTCCCGTATCTTCGGAACACGGGAAGCAATTGGACAGGCATCGCTGTTGTCAACCAAACGAGCGGACCTGCATATGTCACCCTTGACGCTGTATCCAGCGAAGGCGTAGCCGTTGCGCGGGTTCAGCGCCGCCTTGAAGCTAAGGCCCAGTTCGTTTTCAACATCAACGAAGTGGTTGGTTCGTGGACGGGTGAGGGCTACTTGCGCCTGACCAGCGATGCCCCCGTATCCGGCCTTCAAATCACCGGTGGGGGCGACCCAGGAACCACGAGCTTCGCGGGCTGGGGCGGGCAACGAAGGTTCGGCACACAACTCTTTGTGCCGCACATCGCCGAGATCGACGACTGGCAGTCCCGAATCTCACTCATCAATATCTCTCCCGTGGAGGGGGTCCTTACTGTCGAAGCTATCGATTCGCAGGGTCGACAACTTGCAGTCACAACACTTCGGCTTGCATCGGGGCGCCAAGTGATCGCTCCCGTAGCTGAATTGCTTCACCTGCGTGGTGTCGGGGGCGGCAGCCTGCGCATAACCTCGACGGTGCAACTCGCAGGTGCAAACTTGTTCGCCAATTCCGTCGGGCTTGCCGCCGTTGCTGCCAATCCGGCAGCAAGTGAGGAAACCCGGAGAATACCGAGTAGCCGCATTGCGTCACAATTGGTCAGCGCCACAAAAGGCGCTGAGATCACATTTCCTTACGATCCAAACGACCCGTTCTTGTCAGGTTTTTCTCTATCGATTCCCCCGGACGCGATAGATGAAGACACTACTGTCACCGTCGACTTATACCGTCCCGACGCTCCATACTTCAAGCCTACAATTCGCACTTCTGCAGTTCCCTGTCCGCCTCCTTCCCGCCGGGTTACGCTTCCGACGACCAGCGCGGCTCCGCATTCCTATTCCGCCTGCGAGCTTTGGCAAAGGGCCTACTCAGCTGCAAAACATCAGTATCGCCAGCTTTAACGAGACGACAAAACAACTGGAAATTCAACCCGTCGTCCACATCGATCCCGATCATTTCATGATCGAAGTCGAGATTGAGCATTTTACCGACTTTGCTGCCATCATTAACCGCATCAATACCGTCGGAAACAGCATCGTTCAGGCCCTCGGCACGGACGAGCTAATCAAGCAGATCATCGGCGATGGCGGGACCATCGTTGATGGTACCGCCGCATTGCTCAAGACAGAAGCTGCTCCGATCATGTTCGCTGCCGAGGCCCTTCGTTCCGAGACAGAGTTTGTTGCTGCGTTCAAGCGTGGCGACTACCTTGGTGCTGCTGCTAGTGCATCCGTCTTCGTCACCAGATTCACCGATAGTGCGTTGTGCGGCTACGCCTCCGCTCCTATCGCCGCTACGCCATTTGCCGCCGTTGCGAAGGAGGTGGGTTTCCTTTGCGATCAGGCACTGAGCAAGATGTTCGATTTCAACATAACAAATTCCATAGAACTCGGATCTCTGATCGGGGACGTGACGGCTCAGGAAGACACAAAGCGCTTCAACATTCAGCTCGCGCGCTATATCCGCTCACGGACAGACTTCAAATATTCGAAGGGTAACGTCCCTCGGTGCGGCGCGTGGTTCATGGATCCGGACAAAAATAGTTGCGATCTCAGCGACTTAGCGTGCGTCCCGATCACTTCAACATATCCATGTCGGCTCGGCGGAATCCGCGGGGTTGTACCCTACGACCCAGGGAAGGTGGAAACAGCCGGGGAAGCAATCATCTTGCAGGCTCAACAGGCAGAAGAGAATGCCACGCTCCTGAAGGCTGCCATTGATCGTGCCGTGGCTCAACTCATCGAAGATCTGAAGCGGGAGCGACCTCCTGTGCCCGTGATCGACGTCCGCCCGGGTACGACCGGGACTGCGCCTTTCATCGTCTTCTTCGACGGCACGAACTCAAAACCGGGGGGGTCGGTCTTATCCGCGCTCACGGATCCAACCCCGTCCGTCATTCGGTACTCTTGGGATTTTGGCGATTCCAGCAAGGTTGACCTCCAGCCCTCTATCGCCCATCGTTACGAAAGCGAGGGGTCATATTTGGCACGCCTCACCATCACGGACTCGGCGGGACGCAGCACTTACGTCGAGAGGCGCATCACCGTTCTTCCAGCATCCCAACCGGCTCAGCCAGGGGAGCCATACTCAGTTAGCCCGTCCATGTCGATGGATAGCTCGACAATAAGCCCACCCGGAGCCGCAACCCTTTCCGGGAAAGGATTCACGCGAAGCGGGCGCGCATTCGTTACGTGGGAAAAGATTAACGGGGCCACGCAGACCAGCCCTGCCATTCCAATCTCTGGTTCGGGCTCGTTCTCCTGGATCCTTGATGTTCCTGTCGACTTCCCGAGCGGAGACTATACCGTCCGAGCAAAAGACGAGTCCACCGGCAAGCTGACCTCGTCCCTTGGTTTTCGAATAGGGACCCAAACCAGCCCCCCGACTGTCAAATCAATCTCGCCTCCGAGTCTTCAGACGAACTCTGGGGAACTACTGGCTCATGGGCCGGTAACTCTATCCGGATCAGGTTTCCACCAGTCTGCCTATGTCTCAGTGCGATTGGCGACGGATGGTGTGATCGGCGGGATCCCCGCCAAAGCCGGTGACGAAGCTGCTCTTCTGCCCGCTACATCGATCCTACACCAGCCCGGCTCTTTGAGTTTTGAGATCGCCCTTCCTCCGGGCACCTACGACGTGTTCGCCATTAATCCAGATCAACAACGATCAGAACCGGTTCGGCTGACGGTGACGGTGAACTCGGCCACGCCGAAGAGTTTCACGACCAGCACGGACGCCAGCAGCCGGACCATCACGCAAGGCCAGAGCACCACATTCACGCTGACGATCCAGAGCGCGGGCGGGTTCAGCCAGCAGGTGGACGTGTTCGGGATCGGAATGCCAACTAACTCGATTTCAAGTTGGTCGCAGGATCACCTTACACCGTCGCCAAACGGCACCATCAGCACCACGCTTACGATTAACGGAAACAGTTCTACGGTTACCGGAACTTTCCCGGTGATTCTACGGGCCGCCAGTAGCGGCTACCCGACCAAGGAGATCACCGTGAACCTGACGGTAATCTCTTCCACTTTGTCCCTGCACCCGCAGCTGTCGATCTCGCCGACGTCGGGGACCCTGGGAACGACCAGCTTCACGGACATGCTTTCCGAGGCACTCCAGACCGTGGCAACGATGGTAATTTAGAGAAACCATGACTCATTCTACCAGGAAGGCTTGTCGATCTTTGTCGATTAGATATGAAAGATCCAGCTAAAGTACTGAAAACAATGTTTACTATACTGTCGTTCATGGACCTTATTGTACCGCTGGCAGCCCGTGGTCATCGCCGCGCGATCCCACGGAACGTTGGCCGCGGGCCGCTCGGTCCCACCTCCCCGTCGTGATGCGCTTCTTTGCTTTCCTGGCCCTGCTGGCCGCCTCCACGAGCGTCGATCTGGTGGACGAAAATTACGAAATCGCCCATTCCGAGTGGAAGTATGTGGAAGTCAATCTTCGTCAAAAACCGGCGCTGGTAACGGCGAATTTTCGAGTCGATTCCGGTTCCAACAAAGTTCGCATGGCCCTCTTGACGCGCGCCAATCTCGAAAATCTGCGCGACGAGTTGCCCCACGGCGTGCTGGCGGTCACCCAGTCGGGACGTCAGGGAGGCTTCAGCTTTCGCGTGCGCCAGCCCGGCGATTACGTCATCGTGGTGGACAATCGCGCGAGCGAGGCCCAGGCTGCCAACGTCCACCTGCATATCTCGCTCGATTTCGCGGACCAGGGAATCCCGATCGTCACCGGGATTTCGCGGCCGCGGCAGTTTGCCGTCATCGCGGCGTCGTTTCTCTTCTTCTTCGGTATCGTGACCTTCGCCGCCCGCCGCCTGATGGCCGCCATCAAGAGGTAGGCTCGGCCGCCCGTCATGTGGCTTGTGAAGCCACGCATTCCCTGACTGTCGCCGCCTTCAGTCGGCCCGGGTGCAAAGGTGATGCCTCACTCGCGGGATGCCGCGCGAAGACGTAAATTTCCTACATCGGCAAGCGCAAAAAATGCCCCGGCCGTCTTACGCCAGCGCTTCCTTCGCCGCGGCGATCGTCTTCGCGATGTCCTCATCCGTATGCGCGGCGCTCACAAATGCCGCTTCATACTGCGACGGAGCCAAATACACGCCCCGATCCAACATCCCGCGGAAGAAATTCCCAAACTTCGCCGTGTCGGATTTCTTCGCCGTCTCCCAATCCGTCACTGGCCCCTCGTTAAAGAAAAACGTGAACATCGAGCCGACGCGATTCACCGTAATGCCCTCCGGAGCCGCCGCCGCCAATTTCGCGCCGTTTGCCTCCAGCCGCTGGTAAATTTCAGGGTGCGCTTTCAGATGCCGCAGCATCGCGAGTCCCGCGGCCACCGCCAGCGGATTTCCCGACAGCGTCCCCGCCTGATAAATCGGACCCGAAGGCGCCACCATCCTCATCACATCGCGCCGCCCGCCATAAGCGCCTACCGGCAGTCCGCCGCCAATGACCTTGCCGAGCGTGGTGAGGTCCGGCTTGATGCCGTAACGCGCCTGCGCGCCCCCGAAGGCCACACGGAACCCGGTCATCACCTCGTCGAAGATCAGCAGCGCACCATAGCGCGCCGTGATCTCGCGCATACCTTCGAGATACCCGGGCAGGGGAGGCACACAACCCATATTGCCCACCACCGGCTCCACAATCACGCTCGCGATCCGCTCGCCATGCGCGCGGAACGCCTCCTCCAGCGCTTCCAGCGAATTGTAGGGCAGCGCAATCGTGGTATCGGCGAACGCCTTCGGCACCCCCTGCGTATCGGCAATCCCCAGCGTCGCCAGCCCCGACCCGGCTTTCACCAGCAGCGAATCGACATGCCCGTGATAGCAGCCTTCGAACTTCACCGTCAGGTCGCGTCCAGTGAACCCGCGCGCCACCCGGATCGCCGACATCGTGGCCTCGGTGCCCGAATTCACCAGCCGGACCATTTCGATGGAAGGCACCGCGTCGATGATCGCCTCCGCCAGTTCGATCTCCTGCTCCGTCGGTGCGCCGAAACTCGTGCCGATGCCCAGCGCTCCCCCCAACGCGGCGAGAATCTCCGGATGCCGATGGCCCAGCAACAGCGGACCCCAGGAGCAGACATAGTCGATGTACTCGTTGCCATCCACGTCGAAAAGGTGAGAGCCCTCTCCGCGCGCGATGAACACAGGCTGCCCCCCTACGCTCCGGAAGGCGCGCACCGGCGAATTCACGCCGCCGGGAATCTTCTCCACGGCGCGCTGGAACAGTTCTTGAGACTTGGTATGTGTCATGGGCGATCGTTTCCTTGTGGGGATTGTGGGGGCGGGCGCTACGGCGAAACGCGGCCGGCTTTCGAAACCAGACGGCCAAAGCCGAAGCTCATAAGAATCTCGTAGAGGCTGCCGTTCAGATTGCGCATCAGGCGGCCCTTCAACCCGATATAGTTCTGCCTGCCGGCGAAAAGATCTTGCATCACGTCCGCGAACCGAGGGGAGCGGCGGGTGAATTCCACCATCCGTTGGGGCACGGAGCCGTATAGGAATCGCCCCAGGAACACGCGCTTGGCGAGCCGCGAACCCATTTCCAGATCGGCGGCGAAATCCCGGCGCAGCAGATTGCGATAGCGCTGCGCGCCTTCGGCGTTCCCCAGGTCGGACAGCAGACTTTGCGCCGCCAGATCGCCCGAGCGGATCGCATAATAGAGACCCTCTCCGGTGATGGGGTCCACCAGTCCGGCGGCGTCTCCCACCGCCATCCAGCCCTCGCCCGCTACCCGGTTCTGCTTCCACGATTTGGTATCCAGCGACGGCAGCAGATGGCTGTAGAAAGCGGCGCCCTTCCAGTTCAGGCCGCGCCCCGCCATATAGGCTTCCAGGCGTTTGCGCAACGAACTCGCCGGCTCGCCCTTCCCGCAAATACCCACCGAAAGGTGCCCGCAGCGTGGGAAAATCCAGATGTACCCTTCCAGGTCCGGCAGAAACTGGATATCGATCTTCTCCTGCTCCCCCTGCACGTAATACCCGAGCGCGAACATCGTATCCGGAGGCGTCAGCAGCGTGCCCACGTTGCGCAGCGCGTTGCGCGCGCCCGTGGCGACAATGCAGAAATCGGCATCCACCTTGCCTGCGCCGGTCGTCAGGCGCCAGCCTTCATTCCGCCGGGCCATCGCCGTGACGCGGGTCTTTTCGATTTGTGCGCCCGCCTTTTCGGCCCGTTCCAACAACAGGCGATTGAGGTCGAAGCGCGAATAAATCAGCAGCGGATCGCCCAGCTTCAGCGTTACCTCCCCCGCCTTGGGAGCGGCAAGCACACTCTCCGTCACCATGCGTTTGGGAGTATCGTTCTCCAGCAGAAAGGGATACTGATGGTAGGCCTTATGCGTCAGGCCGCCGCCGCAGGGCTTTTCCCAGGCAAGCTTCTCATCCATCAGCACCACGCCAAGTCCGGCCGCGGCCAGTTTCTCGGCGGCGTAGGCGCCTGCCGGACCGCCACCCAGAATGGCGACACGCTTCATTTCTTTTGGCCGGCAGGGGGCAGATCTTCGGGCGCAGGCATTTTGCCGCCGGCTCCCGGAGCTGCCATCCCGCCCCCGCCATGAGGATCGCCACCGCCAGCGGGAGCGCCTTGCGTCATCCCACCGGCAGGCGGCTGTCCTGCATGCTGATTGGCATCCTGGCGGCCCACCACTTTCCACTTATCGTCCTTCTTCTCCAAATGGTACTGGATGGACATCTGCCCGGCCCCCGTACCTTTGGCGGCAAAAGATACCGTGGCATCCGCCGCGTCGCCGTTGTATTTCACCGACACCAGATTGATATCCATGTTCGACGAATTCATGCCCTTGGTGGCCAGGTAGTCCAGAACGCCTTGACGCACCGCGTCTTGGTTTTCGGCGCCGCGATGACATCCGGCGAGACAGAATATCAGAAGGAGGGTGGAGACGATTCGCACCCCTCAATTATAACCAGTGGCAGGACGTTTGAATTCGCGCGCAGTGCTATATTGGCGTCAACAGATGCAGCAACTTCAGCGTGCCATTGAGGATTCCAAGGAAAACAACTGTCCGCGCTGCCTGCAACCGTTGCCGGGGAGAGTGCCGCGCTGTCCAAATTGCGGCGTCCCCGTCCAGTCTTCTTCCCGGATTCTCCGCTTGGTCATTGGGATCGTCGGCCTGATCGCCCTGATCTTCGCCATCGCAGTCATGTACAGAACCGTCAGGGACGAGGACGCTACCAGCAGCGCCCCGCCCGTGGAAGATGTGAAGAAGACCCCGGAAGAGGAACTTTTCCCCCCTCCGCCGCCCGATGGCGGTACTAAGGAACCTGCCCGGCCGGAAAAGAAGCCGCCGCTCAACGAGCGCTGATCCAAGCGCTCACGTATTCGTACCGGTACCGCACCGTCTGCCTAAACTCTATCGCGGGCTTTCTTACATCAAATTTCAGCGCCGCCGGCGCCACCGCAGCGGTAGCAGCGCATCATTACACCGTAGGAAGGTAAGCGGCACAACGCAGCAGCGACTCACGCTTGACAGATGTTGTCATATCTGACAACATTTTGTTTGAGAAGCTAGATAGCCGAGACCCGCAAGACGAGGCCTGTTTCGTGGCTGAAAGCTGCACGACAGGAATTCGAGAAGTTCCCTGAGGGCGCTAAGATGGTTTGCCTGACGGCGCTCACCATCGCTGCGGAAGGCGGGAAGGCCGACATCGCCAAACCGCTGCACGCTGTTGGTTCAGGGGTGCTAGAAATCGCTCTCCGCTATAGGGGCGATGCGTTCCGCGTTGTCTACGCAGTGCAATAGGCGAGGATGTCTGGGTGATTCACGCCTTTCAAAAGAAATCGACCACAGGAATCAAGACACCGAAGCGCGATATGGACCTTGTGAGGGAGCGACTGGGACGGCTACGGGAGGTATTGAATTGAAACGCGAAGACTCCATCGACGTAGTGCGGGGTACTGGCAACGTGTTTCGGGATCTCGGGAGCAAGAACCCGGACGCGGAGCAATTTAAGGCTATCCTCGCCACCGAAATCATCAAGGTTCTTGACCGCGAGCATTTGACGGTGCGCCAGGCACATGACCGGACGGGCATCGCTGCCGCCGATTTCTCCAGGATCCGCAACGCCGATCTCGACCGGTTTACTGTAGACCGTCTGATGGCAATTCTCAACAAGCTTGGGTCTCGGATCGAAGTCAAGGTGCGCGTGCGGCGTGAGAAAGCGGCCTGACGTCCGGTTAGTCGCTTGACGTGAAGACACCCGAAGTATTGGCGGCCCGATCGCTGCGAGGAACAAGACCACCTGCCACCGGCTCCCGGTCGGCTCCTCCGCATAATCCGCCCCTACTTCCGGTCTTCCAGAATCGCCTTCAAGCCCGCGATCTCGCGCTTCAATTTGCGCTCCCGCGAAGCCATCATCAAGACATAGATCAACAGCACGAACCACGCGACCCAGAGCCCTCCATTGAGGAACGAGAAATTGCGTTGCAGGCGCTCCATCTCGCGAGTGATATCGTCGGCAGAAGCTTGCAATAGCATCAGAGCGTACATACACAATCTCCCTTAGAGGGCATGCGCCATGCGGCGCAGCGAATCGATTTCCCTTTGAAATTGTTCCTGGCGCAGGCGCACCAGCGTAAACACCACGCCTACCAGCAGCACGGCCAGCATCTGCCAGCCAAACACCGCCTTCCAATCCGGCGGGAAACTGCCGCCACCCCAAAACACCGGCTGCGGATGCTGTGTGCGCCACCACTTGATCGAGAAGATCACAATGGGCACATCGATGAAGGCGAAGATTGAAAACACCGCGGCGAAGGTGGCGCGCTGCGTAGGTTCCTCGATTGCATTGCGCAACATCAGATATCCCGCATAGAGCAGCCAGCAGACCAGCGCGGACGTGAGCCGCGCGTCCCAGGTCCACCAGATTCCCCACGCGACCCGCCCCCAGATCGACCCGGTGAGCAGGTTGCCCGCCAGGAATGCAAGACCCACTTCGGTGACGGCCACCGCCAGCGCGTCGAACTGGAATTTCTTCGTGACCAGAAACAGAATGCTGGACACGAACGCCACCATCGCACAGGTGAGCGCAGTGATCGCCATCGGCACGTGGAAGAAAATGATTTTGAAAATCACTCCCTGATTGCGCTCCGCCGGAAAGCCGGTGATCAGATACAGGTCGCGCGCCAGCAGGATCACCGCCAGCACACCGAAAATGTAAAGTAGCTTATCGCGCATGGTCTATCCTCCCACCAGAACCGTCTCCACCAGGAACACCGAGACGGCCGTGTACATCACATCGAACCCGATCAACATTTTCAACCACGCATCGTTGTCGGCGGTGATCGGCTTGCCGGCAATCAGCGCGCTGGTCAACTGCATTGCGCCCAACAGCGCCGGAATTAAAATCGGAAAATTCAAAATCGGCAGCATCACTTCCCGCAACCGGATATTCACCGTCAGCGCACTGAAGATGGTTCCCGTCACGGTCATGCCCCACGTTCCCAACGCCACCACCAGCATCAACTGCCAAAATTGCGACGTCCACCGGACATTGTAGAAGACTCCGAACAGCGGCAGTGCGATCAGTTCCACTGCCATCACCAGCAGATAGTTGGCCAGCGCCTTCCCCAGGAACAGTGCGGAACCGGGAATCGGCGCCGCAATCAGCGCGTCCAGGCAATCGTTGCCCAGCTCGCGCGCGAAGCTGCGATTCAGCAGCAGAGTGCCCGCGAAGGCGAACACAATCCACAATAAGCCGCCGGAAATTTCCCGCGTCGTCTCCTCGCTCGGGTCGAATGCGAAACTGAATAGCAGGAGCACTACCAGTGCGAAGCTGAGCGATGCGTTGACCGCTTCTTTAGTGCGTAACTCGGCGCGCAGGTCCTTGACCATCACCACCAACACCTGACGGACGTAAGCCATCACGCCTCACCGTAATGCGCATAGACCCAGCCGGGGTCGCTCACCATTGCGGCCGTCCGCTCGCCATGAAACGCCACCTGTCCGCGATTGAGCAGCGCCACGTGGGTGGCGAGTTCGAGCGCTTCCCGAAGCTGGTGGGTGGACATCACGATGGTCTTCCCTTCGGCCAGCGCCTCGCGCAGGAGGCGTTGCAGCACGGCGATGGCGCGATCGTCGAGCGCGGTGAAGGGTTCGTCCAGCAGCAGAACTTTGGGTCCGTGCAGGAAGGCCCGCGCCACCGCGAGCCGCTGCCGCATGCCGCGCGAGAATTCGCGCACCAGGCCATCCTTCACGCGCTCCAGGCCGGTGCGTTCCAGCCATTCCAGGGCGGTCTTGCGCGGCTCCGGCAATCCGTAGAGTTTGCCGAACAGCGTGAGATTTTCGAGCGCCGAGAGTTCGTCGTAGACGCTGATGCCGTGGCCGATATAGCCCATCAAGCGCCGCGTTTCGGCGTCCCGAGGCGAATTCCCGAAGATCTTGATTTCGCCTTTTCCCGGGCGCGAAAAGCCCGCGATCGTCCGCAGCAGCGTCGTCTTGCCCGCGCCATTACGGCCGATCAGCGCCAGGCACGCGCCCGGCGCGGCCGTCAGCTCCACATTGCGCAGGGCAGGGAAGTCGCCATAAAACTTCCAGACGCCCTCCGCGGCGACTGCGTTCATGCGTTCGGGCCTCGTCGCGAGGAAGGCGGCGGCGGCGTCGGACTCGAGCGATACAGCAGCGTGAAGCCGAGCGCCAAAATGCCCAGCGCCACAATCACAATGGATACGGCCTTCGTGTTCACCCGCGGCATGATCTGTTCGATCTTCGGTCCGGCTTCTTCGCTGTCCGCCTCGCCGCCGCCACTCGGCTCGGCGGGCGCCGGCGCCACATTGCCCGTCAGTTGTACTTTGTACGAGGCTCCGGTAATCCCGTAAATATGCGCCTGCGAGCGCGGTTCCGCCCCTAGATCGTTCAGCCCATCGCCTTTAATGGTGATGCCGCTGGGCACGATCAGGTACGTGTTCTCGTCCTTGCTCGCGATCTTACCGGCCAGGTCCGCGCCCTCGGTATAAGGCGCGGTGTACGACACGTCGATGCGTGTGTCGCCGGGCTTGATGGCAAAGTCCACGCCCATGATGTCGGGCTTCGACGTCTTTACCACTGCCGCCCCAAGCGGCATACCGCCGGGCGCCGTCGCGTCCACCTTCGGCTGGCTGGCGCCCGCCGGCAGGAAGAATTTCAGCGTCCCGCCATCGGGATCGTTCCACGAGGTCTTGCCATCGTTCTTGAAGAGATAGGTTTCCGTCACTGCGACCTGTCCGCCGCCGGGCTCGAACAGGATCATGTGCTTGGCCACCTTCGCGCCGCCCGGCTGGTTGGACGCGCTCCACACGTCGATGGCCAGGCCGGTGCTGGGCTGCCCCGGAGGCAGCATGTGGTTGTAGGTCACGCCCTCGAACGCCGTGCGCACCAGGTGCGGACCCTGTGGATTCTGGTTGATGGTGAAGTTGCCCTGCGCATCGCTCTTCGCCTGATCGATCAGTGCCAGTCCCGTTGAAGTGGCCAGTTGATAGAGTGCTACCGTCGCGCCCGCCTGCGGCTTGCCGGTAGTCTGATTCGTTACCGTGCCAGTGACTGCGGCAAAGACGGGACTCGCCATCAGGAGGAGTGCCACGACTCTACGTTGCACCCAGGCGGAGCCCCGACCGTGAGCGTAGGACAGGCCTCCGGGCCTGTCCAGTTCGCCATTGGCGAGGAGGCAAGGCCCTTCCAATTCGGTCCTCATGCGCGCACCGCCTTCATCGGCTTCCCGCATTCTCCGCAGAACTTCAGCTCCTGCTCGAACGTCGCGCTGCAATGCGGACACGTCAAAGCATCCGCCGTCTTCGCTTTCACCGTAACCACTGGTGCCGGCGCCGCAACCGCCGGAGCCTTTCCGCCCTGCAGCGCAGCCTTCACCTTATCCACCTCGGCCATCACAGTGGCCAGTTCCTTCTGCAGATCTTTCTTCGTGAGCTGATAATCGTTATCGGAAAGTTTCCCGAGACGATACTCAAACTGCAGATCGCGCAAATTCTCGTAGATCGCCGCCTTCCGTTCATCCAGGTGAGCGAACGGCGAAACCGGTTCCGGCTCCGGCAAGTCCTTGGGACGAACCCCCAGGACGTACACAATCACGGCGATTGCGATGACACAGGTAATGGCAATAATCACGGACGCTTCAGCCCTTCAATCCAGATTCGCGGTATCTTTTTCGATCTGCTCTTTGTACTTTGCAAGTTCCGGCGAATCGAATTCCATTTCCCCCAGATCGGTCATGGCACGCGGCTTCAAATACTTCCGGATGACTAACAGAATGACCACCAGCCCCAGCCCCAGCGAGGCATACGGGATGATCCACCCGAATGCGTTCGGAGGCGCCAGATACACCGCCATGCCGTTATCCCGGATGAATGCCTGAACGATCTGTTCATCGCTCATCCCCACCGACTGCATCTGCGCGATGCGCTCCTTGGCCGGCTTGGAGAAATGGCACTCCAACATGCTGCAGGTCGCTACCGAGTCCTTGCACCCGCACTGGCACTGCAACCGCGCGCCCACGCGGCGCACGTCGACGCTCGGTTTCTCGCTGGCCGTTTGGGCCAGTGCCGCTACCGCCACCATCAAAATCAGCAGACTACTTTTGAACCGGCGCATTTTTCTTGGCGTACCCCACAACTTCGGTTCGGGCATACTGCAATTTCACTTTGCTCGGCACCAGGCAGATCAGCGTGCCGAAAATCACCACCAGCGTGCCGATCCAGATCCACGAAACCAGCGGGAACACGTACGCCTGAATCACGGCGCGCTGATTATCGTCGCTCATCCCACCGAAATTCAAATACAGATCTTCGTTGGGCCGCACCCGGATTCCCACTTCGCTCGTACCCTGCCGGCTCGCCGTGTAGAAACGCTTCTCGGGTTCCAGCGTGCCCAGCAGTTCGCCGCCTTTGCTCACCGTCATGGTCGCGCGGTGCCACTGGTAGTTGGTCTCTTCTCCCTGTGCCAGATTGACCATGCGCAGTTCGTACGTGCCGATCTTCATCGAGTCCCCGTTGTTGAGTTCCTTCACCTCGTTCAGGTTGAAGGCATGGCCGGTGAAGCCGATGAACGCGAGCACGATTCCCATGTGCACCAGGTACCCGCCGTAGCGCCGCGTATTGCGGTGCGTCAGTTCGATAATGGCGCGCGCCAGGTTCATGTCGCTCTTGGCGGCAATGGCCCGGGCACCCTTGTAGAACTCGATCAGGATGGTCAGCGCGACAAAAAGGCAGAAGCCGAAAGAGATCAGCGCGTAGAAATGGCGTACCCCGGCGGCAAGCAGGGCAGCCACCAGCACCACGCTCGCAATGCCCGGATACATGAAGTTGCGGCGTAGGCTTTCGGCCGACGTGCGGCGCCAGGCGAACAGCGGCCCCACTCCGGTTAGGAAGAGCAGGAATAGGCCGATGGGGACCATCAGACGGTTGTACCAATCGGCGTCGAGCGAGATCTTATCGCCCGATATGGCTTCGCTGATCACCGGGAACAGCGTGCCCCACAGCACCGCGAAGCAACTCGCCAGCAGAATCAGGTTATTGAACAGGAAGCTCGATTCGCGCGAGATCACGCTTTCCAACTGCGCTTCGCTCCTCAGGTAGTCCAGGCGGTCCAGAATCAGGAAAATGACGGCGGCGATGCCGAGCGCGAGGAAGCCCACAAAATACTTGCCTATGTCGCTGCGCGCGAACGCGTGCACGGATTGGACGATGCCGGAACGTGTCAGCAGCGTGCCCAGAATGCAGAGGAAGAACGTCGCCGACACCAGCACGATGTTCCAGATCTTCATCATGCCTTTCTTCTCCTGCATCATCACGGAGTGCAGGAACGCGGTGCCGCTCAGCCAAGGGAGCAGAGAAGCGTTTTCCACCGGATCCCAGCCCCAGTAGCCGCCCCAGCCCAGCACGTGATACGCCCACGCGGCCCCAAGCATCACGCCGGTGCTTTGGAAGAGCCAGGTGACCAGCGTCCAGCGCCGCGTCGTAAAGATCCAGGCATCGCCGGGTTGCCTGGTGATCAGACTGCCGATGGCGAAAGCGAACGGGACCGAAAAACCCACGTAGCCCAGATACAGCATCGGCGGATGAATGGCCATCGCCGGATACTGCAGCAGCGGACTCAAACCGTTGCCGTCCGGTACCGCCGTGATCAGCTTATCCACTGCCAGCATCTGGAAGGGATTCGCGATGAAATTATTCAGCAGCAGGAAAAAGCTCTGGATGGTGGTCAGCACGCCGACAACCCAAGGCATCATCTCGCGATGCTTGTGCCGGTTTGTGAAGACCACGACCGAGGCGTAGGTGGAAAGCAGGAAGGTCCACAACAGCAGCGACCCTTCCTGTCCACCCCACCAGGCCGCGTACTTGTACAGCAGAGGCATGGTGCGGTTGGAATGCGCCGCCACGTAAGCGAAGCGGAAATCGCTGATCAGCAGCGAATACACCAGGATTCCGGACGCCGTGGTCACCAGCGCCCAAATCCCGTATACCGCCCGTTCGCCGCTAACAATTAGAAACGGCTTGTTTTTCAGGCGGCCGATGACGCAGGCAGCCGTGGCATACAAAGCCAGACAGAAGGCCAGTAGTATGGCCAGCGATCCCAGATTTTCCATGTCACCCCTCGATGATTTGGCGAAAGCCCGATTCCGCTAAACGCCGCTTGCCTTATTGATGTTGGCCGGGGTCTGACCCTGGCCAGGCTTGGCTTCATACTTCGACGCGCACTTGGCCTGAATGCGGTTGGCCACGAAAACGCCGTCCTTCCCCAACTTGCCGTCCGCCAGCGCCTGTGCACCGTCTTTAAAGGTGTCGGGTAGCGGGTCCGTGCCGGTGTAGGCCACTTTCAGCTTGGTGCTTTCCTGCGCCAGTACGAATTCTACCCGGTTGCCGATACGTTGAATGGAGCCCTGCTCGACATCCCCGCCCACGCGGATGCGCGCACTGTAGGCGTTGTTGCCCATCGCCCCCAGTTCGGTGATGGTCTTGTAGTAGGTCTGGTTCTCCTTCATTTCGGAGGTGGCCAACCAGACCAGGGTTCCGATCACCACTACGATCAAGGCAGCGAACTTGCCGTATTTTTTCATGAGCAACCTCTCGAAACCTCAGTATAACCCAACTGAATTGCAGTATATTCGGACATTTTTGGGTCTTTTGTGGGAATCCTCCACATACCCCCACTGGAGGGGATCGGCTGCAAAAGTCGCGTCATGGAAAGAGGTCCCAAACGATTTAGACGCATCAGGATACAGGTTTATTCCCGGTAATTTTGCCCACCGGTCACCCGACAAGCCCGTCTAAAATAGAAGATAGTGGCCGCCTTTATGAACAGAAGCACTTCGATCGCCCCAATCCAGCCCTGCCGCATCCCTGGATCGGCGTCTATTTGCGTTCCAGGGCAACACGCGATTGAAGGGATCGGAAATGGTATGCAGGTAGCGGTCCAACCCCGCCGCCTCTTCAAATCGGCGTTGATCCGCGTTCATCGGCGGCCCCACTGCGTCGTGGGGCAGGAATTCGTGCCTGCCGCCGTCTTACCAGGCGACGGGTCCCATCACCTGGAATTCCCCTGCCTATCCCTAGCTCGACCGCTATGCCCAAAGTCCTCATAGCGGGCGGAGGATTGGCGGGACTGGCTGCCGCCGCCGCCCTCGGCCACGACGGCTGGGACGTAGATCTGTTCGAAGCCCGCGCCTTTCTCGGCGGCCGAGCCACCTCCTATGCGGTTCCGGCCGGTGGGGAGGAAATTCCCGAAACCATCGATAATTGCCAGCACGTCCTGCTGCGCTGCTGCACCAATCTGCTCGATTTCTACCAACGAATGGGCGTGCGCGACCGCATACAGTTCTTTCGCGAGTTCTACTTCATCGAGCCCGGCGGCCGGATTTCCGTCATGAAGCGCGGCCGCCTCCCCGCGCCTTTTCACTTCACCGGGTCGTTCCTCTCCATGAAGTGCTTCAGCACCGCCGACAAAATCGCCATCGCCCGAGCCCTCCTGGCGCTGCGCCGCGAACGCACCCGCCGCACCGACCTCGACCGCATCAGCATGCTGGACTGGCTTCTTCAGAAGCGCCAGACTCCCCATGCCATTGACCGCTTCTGGCGCCAGGTGCTGGTCAGCGCCGTCAACGAAGATCTCGAGCGCATGGCCGCCGTCCACGGTTTTCAGGTATTCTGGCTCGGCTTCCTCAGCACTGCCACCGGCTATGAGATGGGCATTCCCAAAGTACACCTCGGAGAGCTGTACACAGCCGATGCGTGGCTGGCCATGCCCAACGTCCGCCTGCACTTCCGCGCCCCTGTGGAACGCATCGACGCCCAAGGCTTTCTGGTGGACGGACAGCGGCTTACCGCGGACCAATATATCTGCGCCTTACCCTTCGAGAAGCTCCCGGGCATCGGTTTGCCCGCGCCCGATTTACAGCATTCACCAATTACCGGTGTGCACTTATGGTTCGACCGTGAGGTTACTACCCTGCCGCACGCCACCTTGCTCGACCGCACCATGCAGTGGATGTTCAATAAGGATTCCGGACGCTATCTCCAGCTCGTGGTCAGCGCCTCGCGTGACTTAACAACTCTTTCGCGCAAAGAGATTATCGAGCTTGCCGTGGGCGATCTGCGACTGTTTTTCCCCCGTGTCAAGGACGCCACCCTGATCAAAGCCCATGTAGTGAAAGAGCAGCGGGCCACTTTCTCTGCCGCTCCCGACACCGAGGTTTTACGCCCAGGACCTGCCTGCTTCATCCCCAACCTGCACCTCGCCGGCGATTGGACCCGCAGCGGCTGGCCCGCCACCATGGAAGGCGCCGTTCGCAGTGGTTACATTGCCGCCGAATCGGTAGCCAGATCGTCCGGCAACCCCTTGGTTTACCTACTTCGTTAACCCCTCTCTGTGTTGGAATTTACCTCAACGAGCCCGATTATCTTGTGTTTTCGCACGTAAACCAGTTATAGTGGTGTCAATGTTTGTGTCGGGTCTGGCGGTAAATTGTCGTTATTCATACGACAACTTTCCGCAGCTATTCGCAGTCTAGGTTAGGTCCTAAAGAAAGCTCAATAAACTATGCGGCACGCTCGTTTACTACTCATTTCGCTGGCAGCTGTCTACGCTGTCTCAACACTTAATGCCCAGGTCGCTGGACGTCTTAGCGGCAGCGTCGTCGATCCCTCGGGCGCCTCGGTCCCGGGTGCCAAGGTAAGTGTCTTCCTCCAGGGTGGCAAAGAGCCGGTTTTGACCGGCACCACGAACGCGGACGGTCTGTTCTCGTTTACCGCTGTTCGTCCGGACACGTACGACGTGGCGGTCGAGCAGAAAGGCTTCAACAAAGCGGTCGTGCGCCAGGTAAAGGTCGCGCCTCAGCAAGAGGCAGCGCTCGCCCAGGTCAAGCTGGAGGTCATGAGTGCCACCGTCTCGGTCGAAGTCACGGCGGACGTGCAAGCGGTGCAGTTGAGCAATGCCGAGGTGACATCTACGATCACCTCCACCCAGGTGCATAACCTGCCGGCGTTGGGCCGCCAGGTGAGTGTGCTGCTACAGACCCAGGCCGGCGTGGCCTTGGGCAGCAACACCACCTCGGTGAACGGACTGCGCAGTTCATTCTCGAACCTGACGCTGGACGGCATTAATATTCAGGACAATTTCATCCGCACCAACGGACTGGATTATGCTCCCATGCGCACCACGATCGACCAGATCGAGGAAATCACCGTATCGACGTCGAATGCGGACGCCGCCATCGGTGGGGGCGCTTCGCAGATGGTTCTGTCCACGAAATCGGGCTCCAACACGTATCACGGCGCCGCGTACTGGTACAACCGCAACAACGCCCTGCAGGCGAACGACTGGTTCAACAATCAGTCTGGAATTGCCAGCCCGAAGCTCAACCTCAATCAGGTGGGCGCCTCAGTTTCCGGCTATGCCGTCAAAGACAAGCTTTTCTTCTACGTGAACCCGGAGGTTTACCGCAATAAGCAGGAATCCAGCCGGCTGCGCACGGTGCTCACCGAAAACGCTCGCAACGGTATCCTGACCTACCGCGATGCGGCGGGCAGTGTTTTCACCAAGCCGATTAGCAGCCTGCGTACATTTACCGCGGACCCCACGGTGAAGGCAATGATTGCTGCCCTTCCGCTGCCCACTCCCGGAGCCACCGGCGCCGGCGACGGACTCAACAACGCGGCATACCGCTTCAACGCGCGTTCGAATGAGTTCCGCGACCAGTTCGTCACAAAGATCAATTACTACATGACCCCGAAGAACAGCTTCACGGGGACCTACAATTACATCAAGAACCCGACCGACCGCCCGGACCAGGGTGCCTTCTACGGCGTGGTGCCGCCGGTCAGCAACACCATCCAGGACAATATGCTTTCCCTGGCCTGGCGCTGGACCGCATCTCCCACGTTGACCAACGAAGTGCGCGGCGGCTTCATGCGCGCGGATACTTCTTTCCTGGACAGTAACGAGTATCCAAAGGTTCTGCTCTCTGCCACCAACCTGCTGTTCAGCAACCCGGTCAATACCTTTCTTGAACAGGGACGCAAGGTCAACACATATTCCGTTCAGGACAACGCGAACTGGATGAAGGGCAAGCACGAGATCTCTTTCGGCTTCCAGGCGCAGTTGCTGCACGTCAGCCCGTACAATGACGCCGGGATCGTGCCCACTTACACACTGGGCATCTCCGCCGCGAACACGACCGGAATCCAGGCCGCGGAGCTGCCCGGCATCCGTTCCACCGATCTGGTGACGGCGAATAACCTGTACGCTAATCTGGCCGGAATCGTCAGCGTTGCGGCTCAAACTTTCAACGTGACCAGTACCACTTCCGGTTTCGTTCCCGGCGCCACCAACCTGCGCGAACTGACGCACAGCACCTGGGCCGGTTACGTGCAGGACAAGTGGAAGGTGCGGTCGAACTTCACGCTCACCCTCGGCCTGCGCTACGAGTACTGGACGCCGCTGGATGAGAAGAATTCGCTCTTCCTCGCTCCCCGTCTGCAAAACAACGATGCCAGGGCTTCGGTGATGGATCCGAATGCAGTTCTCGACTTCATCGGCAAATCCTCCGGCCGGCCGTTCTACAACGCCGACAAGAATAACTTCGCTCCCAATATCGGGTTTGCCTGGGATCCGTTCAAGGGCGGCAAGACGTCCATTCGCGGCGGCTACATGATCGCGTACGTCAACGACAACGTCGTGGCCACGGTCCGCAACAGCGTCACCACTTCGAGCGGCCTGAGCTTCGGCAATACCCAGTCCAACCTGGTGGGGCTGCTTACCAATCCGCCCACGGTGGCTGCGCCCGCTTATAAAGTGCCGCGCACCCTGCAGGATAACTACGCCATTTCCAC
The DNA here is from genome assembly GCA_039934035.1 of Candidatus Solibacter sp. Lineage (GTDB taxonomy): Bacteria > Acidobacteriota > Terriglobia > Bryobacterales > Bryobacteraceae > Solibacter. The sequence continues at coordinate 19,594 of JBDTMZ010000011.1, forward strand.
CACCAGCGCCACCGGCATGCCCGACCCGGGCCTGGGCACGCCGTTCGTGCAACAGTGGAATTTCGGCATCCAGCGCGAAGTGAAGGGCGCCATCGTCGCGGTTCGCTACATCGGCAACAAGGGTAGCGATTTGCTGCGTGCCATCGATTACAACCAGGTCCTCTACAACGCCAACGGCTTCGTCGCCGATTTCAAACGCGCGCAGAGTAACGCAGGTTTGGCGGAGCGGGCCGGCCTCGGCTACAACGGCACCTATAACGCCAGCGTGCCCGGCAGCGTGCCGCTCACCGTTTTCCCCCTGTTGGGGAACGCCGGTCTGACCAGCAGTACCAACCAGACCTATCTCCGCCAGGGGCAGGTTGGCGAATTGGCCAACCAGTACATGGTGAACCGCAACAATGGGTCCGTGAACTTCTACACCAACCCTTACGTACAGGGCGCCAATGTGGTCACCAATGGCGGCGAGAGCGATTATCACGCGGTACAGTTTGAACTCACAAAGCGCACGCGCAGCGGTTTCCAGGGACAGTTCAGCTACACTTTCGGCAAGAGCCTTTCCAATACCGCCGGCGATAGCAACGCCGGTTTGGAACCGCTGCTCGACAACGCCAACCCCCAACTGGAATGGGCGCGTTCGCCGTACGATCTGCGCCATGTCTTCAAGGCCAACTACTACTATGAACTGCCCTATGGCAAGGGGAAGCGTTGGAGTGGCAACGCCCTGCTGAACACCGTGCTCGGCAACTGGGCCGTTTCCGGCATCTGGAGCTACCAGTCGGGTTCGCCCTATTCGGTGATTTCGGGCTACGGCACCTTGAACCGCTCAGCCCGGTCCACCTCCACCAATACGGCCTCGGTTAACGGCACGACGTTGGGGCAACTCGCGCCCTTGATGGAAGGCCTGTTCATGACCGGTACCGGTCCTTACTTCATCTCCCCCACCGTGATCGGGTCCGACGGTCGCGGCGCTTCCCAGGCGGGTACCACTCCCTTCGCGGGGCAGTTGTTCTTCAACCCCGATCCCGGCACCCTCGGCAACCTCCAGCGCCGGCTGTTCACGGGTCCGTGGCAGTGGAGTTGGGATATGGCCGTGAAGAAGTCCTTCCGGATTAAGGAACGTCATTCGGTGGATCTGGGCTTGGACCTGATCAACTGGATGAATCACCCGACCTTTTATGTGCCGCCTGCAACCGGTGGCGACTACGGCTCGGTCACCAACGCCAACATCAACAACGCGACTTTCGGTCAGATTTCCTCGATGAATTACAACCCGAGGGTCCTTCAGCTGTCCCTGTACTACCGCTTCTAACCCGAATCGGTATACCAAAAGAAGGCTCGGGCGCGGCATCAGCCGCCCCGGGCTTTTTTGCATTCTCCTGCACGGTATAAGAGGAAGGCCGCTTGGGCACAGGAACGACTGGCATGCCAACGGGTAGCGAGCGGAGCCCTTGCCTGCCTCGGCCGTGACCCTCGCGGCACTCGGCAACTCAGGACTACTGCGTTCGCTTCACTAGCTTCACTTCGAACATCTTGGGCCACTTCTTGCCCGTCACGAACAGCCGGTCGCCCTTCGCGTCATAAGCAATGCCGTTCAGCACGTCGGTTTCGTCATTGCGATCCGCATTCGTCAATAAACCGCGGCAATCGATCCATCCTGTGACCTTGCCCGTCGCCGGATCGATGCGCACAATCCGCTCCGTCTGCCAGACGTTGGCGAAGATCTCGCCCTTCACCCATTCCAGCTCGTTCAACTGATCGACCGGCCGCCCACCTTCATTCACCGTGATCCGCCCGGTCTCCCGCAGCGTCTCCGGATCCCAGAAACGCAACTGCGCGCTACCGTCGCTCATGATGATGTGCTTGCCGTCGGTGGTCAGGCCCCAGCCTTCTCCCGGATAGGGGAACTCGCCTTTCGGCTCGAAGGTCTTCAGGTCGTAGATCAAGCCCTTCTCTGCCTTCCATGTGAGTTCCAGCAGGCGATCTTTCCAGGTAATGATGCCTTCGCCGAAATACTGCTCGGGAACATCGCGCTTCTGTAGCACCTCGCCCGTCTCGACCTTCACCTTGCGAATCGACGAGAAGCCGTCCAACCCGGTGCCTTCATAGAACACGCCGTCCTGGTACACCAACCCCTGCGTAAACGCCTGAGGATCGTGCGGGTAGACGTGCACAATCTGATAGGTATATTCGGGAATGCCTTCGGCCTGGGTTGCCGGTCCACAGGCACAGGTGGCAAGCAGTGCCGCCAGGGTAACGAGTGTCCGCATCTTCACAGCCTCAGGGTACCAGAAGAGGAGGAGCGATCAGCAAGCAGCTGTCAGCGATTAGCGGCCAGCTGAGAAAGCTGAAAGCTCAGACCGGGAGACTTTACTGGAAAGCGAAGTCTTTCTTGACGTCTTTGTAAATCGTGGAGTTCGCCAGATACCGGTAGGGGTTCATTGGCGTGCCGCCCACGCGAACTTCATAATGCAGGTGCGGCGCCGTCACGCGACCGCTGCTGCCGACCGCGCCAATCACCTCGCCGCGCCGGATTTCCTGCCCCGCGCGAACCAGAATCTTCGATAAATGCGCGTAATAGGTTTGGTAGCCACCGCCGTGATCGATAATAATCAACCGTCCGTAGCCGCCGGAAACCATTTCCGCCTGCACCACCACCCCGTCGGCCGTCGCACGTACCGTCGTCCCAGTCGGAGCCGTAATATCTACTCCCTTGTGGAACGCACCTTCACCCGAGAACGGGTCCGTCCGGCGCGCGAATCCGTCCATCAACCGCCCTTCCACCGGCCACAGGCTCGGCGGTACTTTCAAGGCATTCAGACGGCGCGCGGTGCGGTTCGAAATCGATAGTTTGTCGGCGTTCACCAGATAATTGTATTCCTGCAGGCTCTCGGCGAACGTCGGCACCATCTTGCCTTCCGGCGCAATTGAGTTCGGACCTTCCAGCTTCTGCTTGATCCCGTACGCCATCGAAACTTCCTTGGCATACAACTGCAGGCTGGCCATCTGCACGTTGGTGTCGGTGACCACCTTCTGCAAATTCTGGTAACGCGTTTTGAGATTATCGGCTTCCTGCTTCAGGGCGTTGTAGTTGGCCACTTTCCAGGCCATGCGGGCGTAGCTGGCGACAATACCGAATGCGGAAAAACAACCTACCAGTGCTAATGCGAGGACGGAATAAACGGCGGTATGAGGGATATGAACGCGGCGCAGCCTGCCATGTAACGAGTGAGCCAATACAACTACAAAATATTCCTGTTTCATAGTCTCTCCGGCCGGACTCCCTTTTGGATTCGGGGCAGTACTGCATCCCCGGGGGCCCGGTGGGGCTATTCCGTACAAAAACTATACCTTGGCGAAGTTCAAACTGTAACAGGATTTAGCTCAGAATGTCAACCCTCCCGAATTGTTTGCAAGTGATTGATATCTATGGTATTGTAACCCTTGAACGTGCCCGCGCGCATTCCTGGAACCCTATTTCTACGGAATTTGGTAGAGCGGCGCAGCCTTCTCTTCCAACTCGTCCGCCGCGATTTCGAACAGCGCTTCGTCGGTTCTGCCGTCGGCTGGATCTGGGGACTCATTCAGCCTCTCGTCCTCCTCCTCAGTTGGGTCTTCGTCTTCCAGGGCCTTCTCGGGATGACCGCGCCCCCAGGAGAGCCGTATTATCCGCTCTATCTTTTTGCCGGCATGCTGCCCTGGCTGCTTTTCAGCGAAACCGTGCAGCGTTGCGCCCCCTGCCTCCTCGACCAGGCCAACCTGATCACCAAAACCGTCTTCCCGGCCGAAATCGTGCCCGTCTCCGTCTTCCTCTCCACCCTTGTGAGTCACCTGCTCGCCGTCGTTCTCATGGTGGCCGCCGCCGGACTCTGGATTAACCAGATCAGCATCTTCCTCGTTTTCCTCCCTCTCTCGATGCTGGCCGTCGGTCTGTTCGCCATCGGCATAGGCTGGATCGTTTCCAGCCTCCACGTCTTCCTGCGCGACACTGCCCAGATCCTCGGCGTCATTCTGACCTTCTGGTTCTGGGCCGCGCCGATTTTCGTCCCCGAAACCCGCTACCCGCCCGCCGCGCAATTCCTCATGCGCGCCAACCCCCTCTACTACGCGGTCAATACCTACCGCACCATCCTGCTGCACTCGACTGTGCCCGCCTGGCAGGATCTGGCCATTTCGGCGGCCTTTGGTGTGGGAGTATTCGTGGTGGGAGGACTCTTTTTCCGCTACATGAAGCGCGGATTTGCCGACGTGCTGTAGAGGGACGAGTCGGAGAGGGACGTATGCAGACGTCCGAGCCGAACAGGGACGATGTAGAGGGAGTCAGTGGGGCCTGCCCGTAGCCGGACGTGCCGTAGCGCGTGGACTAGTGCCCGCTCGCGACCTGGCTCCCCACCACAATCTGCGAGGTGCTGGTGTTGACGATCCCCTGGATCGAGTTACTGCCAATACCAAAGACGCCTGCCGTAACAATTACCACGAAAGTGATCAGCAGCGTGTACTCGACCAGATCCTGTCCGTCATCCCGGCGCCACAATGTGAGCAGCGTACTTAGCATAGGAATCTCTGCATCAATTACAACCGATCCGGGCCCATTCAGGCAAGCAAATTACGGCCGGTTTGGTACCTCGTGGCCAATAATTACCGTTTGCTAATAACGTTTGTTATGGGCTGGATGGCGGTTCAGTAACATTGGCGAGACGCATGCTATATCCCTTGCATGGCGTATAGCAAAGACGAACAGGGTCGCACTTTCGACCGCCCGAAAACCCGGCCCCGGGGAACCGGTCCCAATTCCGCGGGTCAATCGGGCGATACGCAAGGTCTTTCGGACCAGGAAGAAGCGGGACCTCAGAGCGTGGAAGAACTCGTCGAAGAGGGACAGGGCCTCGAAGCCGGCGTGATCGAAGGTGTAGAAGCGGCCGGTGACGCCGGCGCTGGTCCCGTAAAAACTCGCGAAGTGCTCGAAGACGACGTCCCGCTCGAGTACGATAATCAGGAACGGGAAGATTCCCGATAACTTCGGGAAATCCCCGGGTTAAGGTCCGGAGCGCACCACTCGGCCGTACCAACCCCCGGCATTGACCCACGTTTATACAAACGAGGTGGGTGCCCCCCGAGCGCCTTTAGGCTTCTCCCTTGCGGCGAACCGCCAGAAGCTTGCTCACCAGCGCCGAAATCGAGTCGGACTCCCTATTTTGAGATGTTGGATCAAAATAGTAAGGCCAGCACCTGCTCCGCAGGAACGCTCCAGAGCCATCATACCCCAAGCCGCAAGAGGCGCACACCGGTATTAGGTGCTGCAACGTTCGGAGCGCGCCTCAACTTCCCAGTCTGCCGGCCATTCGGAAGCGCTGGCCGCCGAGCGGACAGCCCGAAAATAGCGAAATTGCCAGGGAGGCCAATTTCCCCGGGGCCTGTGCCGTGCGACATCACGGAGCACGTCGTATCGGGCTCCCAGGTGTTCCCTAAGTGCCGGTGCGGGGCGCCCAACCTAGACCCTGAGCAAGCCACGAAACGCTCTGGCGGCATAGTAGCTCTCCGCGCCGTTGTGATAAACGAAAACAGCGTCGTAGCGGCGGTCACAAAAGAGGGCACCGCCCAGTTTCCTGATTTGCGAAGGTGTCCTGATCCAACTCGACGTCTTCGTATCGAACTCCCCAAGCCTCTGCAGCTCTCGATATTGTTCTTCCGTTAAGATCTCAATGCCCATCGCAGCTGCCATATCGAGCGCATTATTCTCTGGCTTATTTTGTTTTCTCGACTCCAGCGCTTCACGGTCGTAGCAGAGACTCCTGCGGCCCTGCGGACTTTCGGTTGAACAATCGCAAAAGAGGAATTCGCCGGTCCGTTCATCGTGCCCGATAACGTCCGGTTCACCCCCGGTTCGTTCCATTTCATTCAGTGACCGGAGCTTTTCACCGCTCGCGTCCAGCTTTGTTTGTACGTGAGCCCATCCAAGACCTTTATGTCGACCCATGTTCTTCTCGAAACGGGCCCTCAACACGCTGAGTAGCTGTTCCCGGATTTCGGGCAGTAGGTTCTTCATGTTGCTGTTCGCGCTTTGCGCTTTTGGTGTCTTCATCAGGCAATTTCCCGTCTGCTCTCCGAGAGGCCGTCAACCCGGTCGCGCAAGTGCCACCGGCGCCGCCATCTCGCATGCATGAGAGAGTATCTCACGATCCTTGGCAGGCGCATTTCTATTGGCTCTGGACGGATCTCGTGAACTGTACACAATCCCGGCCGCCACGGAGCGTGTCCGGTATTGCTGGCCATGCGGCCGAACTCGGCGCCCGGCACCTCAATGGCGAGATGAGCGAGGGCGTTCCGGCAAAATGCTAAGGTAGGACTATTCGCCTCAGAGCCCATCATCATGAAACTCCTATTACCCGCATGCGTGGTCTGCGCAACTATTCTGGCAACCGGCGCCTCAGCCGTCACCGCCACATTCGCCACCACCAATGAAACCGTCACTTTTGCAGGCCTCGGTGGCAGCGCCGGAGTTGGCCAGAGCCGTGTAACGTGGGGCTCTTGTGCCTTTGACGGCGCGGAAACGACTTGTACCGTTTCCGCCAATTACACCGGCGTTGGCGGCGGTGGCGTCTTCTTCGCCGTCTTGAAGTATCCAGGCAACGGTGCATCTCCACTTACTGCCATTTCCATCAGCCCGGGCAGCGACCGGATCACATTTGGACTCTCCGCGGGTACCTTCACCGTGAGCCTGAAAGAAAACACCGGCGCAACCATCACGTTTCTATCGCAGCAGGTCTTTTTCGACTTCCTCAACGCCACCTGCACGGGCGTCGGGGCGTGCGCCGCAGGACAAGTGGGACTCACGCCAGGCGCCACGATTTCCGGAAGAGTCGGCGGCACCTTCGATGCCACTCCGTCGATTCAAACCGTAATCAGTGCCAGCAATTATGGAGGCTTCTCCGCTGTGGCCCCAGCTACCTGGATGGAGATTTACGGCACAAATCTCGCCAACGTCCTGGCACAGACCTGGAGCGGCGCCGATTTCAACGGCAACACCGCGCCGTCCGCGCTGGGGGCGACCTCCGTCACCATCGGCGGCCGGCCCGCCTTCATCTACTACGTCAGTCCAACTCAGATCAATGCGCAAGTGCCCTCCAACCTGCCCTCGGGCCCCCAGCCCGTTGTGGTCAGTACGCCGGGCGGAAGCAGCGCCGCAAGTACGGTCACCGTCAATCCAACCCAGCCGGGACTGTTGTCGCCGGCCGTATTCAAACTGGCGTCGGGGCAAAATGTGACTGCCCTGTTTTCGGACAACACGACGTTCGTGCTGCCTCCTGGAGCGATAGGCGGGGTTGCGTCAGCACGGGCCAAGCCCGGAGACACCATTATTCTTTATGGCGTCGGGTTCGGTGCCGTGACGCCGGACAGTCCCGCGGGCCAGATCGTAACTCAGTCCAATCGACTCTCCGCGCAACTACAGGTCTCGTTCGCGGGGACGCCGGCCACGGTCAGTTTCGCCGGGTTGACCGGAGGCTATTTGGGCCTCTATCAATTCAACGTGATTGTGCCGAACGTCGCCGCCGGCGATGCTGTTCCGCTCACGTTCACGCTGGGTGGAAGTGCCGGCACGCAAAAACTGGTCATCGCCATATCGAATTAGCGCCGCGAACTTCTTTAAGGAAGCCATGCGGCGCCAGCAGGACACGTACCGGCTAGCGTACATCCGCGGGCCTGAGGGCATCATTGTCGCGCTTGCCGAGCAGTTCGGCTGAGGCGTTTGGGAGGCGGGAATTGTGCCGTTATGGATCCATTCCGGGTACTTTGCTATACTTCTGGTTTATGAAACTGGTCCACGTCGCGCGGCATCTCCATCATCACCATGCCTCCCTGCGACGGGCCTTGTCCTAGTTTTCTCTTGATCCAAATCGGAAAGGACGCCCGCCGCGACAAACGGCGGGCTTTTTTGTTGTTTGCATGGGTAGTGTCACGATGAATCTCGATTTCGCAAAATCAGACGGCCTGGTTACCGCCGTAATTCAGGACCACGCCAGCGGACGCGTTCTGATGGTGGGCTACATGAACGAAGAGGCATTTCGTATGACCGTGGAGACCGGTTTCGCCACCTTCTGGAGCCGCTCGCGGCGCAAGCTGTGGCTGAAAGGGGAAAGCTCCGGCCACCGCCTGGTGGTGAAAGAGATCGCCACGGATTGCGATTTGGACGCGGTGCTGGTCAAGGTGGACGCACAGGGTCCCGGAGTCTGCCACGAAGGTTACCAGAGCTGCTTCTTCCGCAAGCTGGAAGATGGCGCGTGGAAGGTCACGGACACGCGCACTTACGACCCGAACGCCGTCTATGGAGGCAAGGCATGAAGCTCAAACTCGGCATTCCCAAAGGCAGCCTGGAAAATGCCACGATCGATCTGTTTCGCCGCGCGGGATTTCAGATCACCACCAGCAGCCGGTCGTACTTTCCGGCGATTGACGATCCCGAACTGGAGTGCATGCTGATTCGCGCCCAGGAAATGGCGCGCTACGTGGAGGATGGCATTCTCGACGCCGGCCTGACGGGGCGCGATTGGATTCAGGAGAACGAAGCCGACGTGGTGGCCGTGGCCGATTTGATTTACGCCAAGCAGAGCTTCGGCAAAGTGCGCTGGGTACTGGCGGTGCCGGAATCGTCGGGCTTCCACACGGTGCACGATCTCAACGGAAAGATCATCGCCACGGAACTGGTGGAGACCACCAAACGGTATCTGGAAAAGCACAACGTGAAGGCCAAGGTGGAATTCAGTTGGGGCGCCACGGAAGTCAAGCCGCCCGTGCTGGCGGACGCCATCGTCGAGGTGACGGAGACGGGTTCCAGCCTGCGCGCCAACAAGCTGAAGATCATCGACACGGTGCTCGAAAGTAACACGCAGTTGATCGCCAATAAGGCCTCCTGGGAGGATGCCGGGAAGAAGCGCAAGCTGGAAGACATCCGCATGCTGCTCATCGGCGCGATCAACGCTTTGGGCAAAGTCGGCCTGATGCTGAATGTGCATAAAGACCAACTGGCGGAAGTGCTGGCGGTTCTGCCCGCGCTCAAGCGGCCCACCATTTCGCACCTGAGCGACGATCAGTGGCTGGCGGTCAACACGATTCTGGACGAGAGCACGGTGCGCGACATCATTCCCCGTTTGAAGGCGGCGGGCGGCGAGGGAATTGTGGAATACCCGCTGAATAAGATCGTCCTGTGATTCGCATACTGGAAAGCAAACAGGTGGGCCGCCTGCTGGCCCGCAAGGCGGCACGCTTCAACGAAGCCGAGGCCGTGGTGCGGCCGATTCTGGAAGCGGTGCGCCGGCGCGGCGATCGCGCGCTCATGGAATACGCGCGCCAGTTCGACGGGTTGGAACGTAAAAGTGTTCGCGTTCCGGCGAAGGAACTGGTGGCGGCGCGGGAAGCCCTGTCGCCGGAGTTCCGCGGCGCCGTGGAAACGGCGGCGGACAACATTCGCGCCTACGCGCAACGCCAGATGCCGAAAGCGTGGAGCGCCAATGTGAAGCCGGGGCTGCAACTCGGGCAGATCGTGCGGCCGCTCGATACCGTGGCGGCCTACATTCCGGCCGGGCGCTATCCGCTGCCTTCCACCGTGATGATGACGGCGATTCCGGCGATGGTGGCCGGCGTCAGAAACGTGTGCATCGCGTGCCCCAAAGCGGTGCGTGAAGTCTTTGGCACCGCCGATCTGCTGGGCGTGCATCAGGTGTTTCAGATGGGCGGCGCGCAGGCGATCGCGGCGTTCGCTTACGGCACCCGCACGGTGCCGCGCGCGGACCGCATCGTGGGGCCTGGCAACATCTACGTGGCCGCTGCGAAGAAGCTGCTCGCCGGTGAAGTGGGGATCGATTTCATCGCCGGGCCGACCGAGATTCTGATCATCGCCGGCGATGGCGACCCGCGCCATTATGCGAGCGATATGCTGGCACAAGCGGAGCACGACGTGGACGCTTCGGCGATCCTGCTGACGACATCGAAACGGCAGGCAGTGGCGATCGCTAAAGAAGTGGAGCGTCAGCTTGCGGTACTGCCGACGCGCGCGGTGGCGGCCAAGGCCATCGCCAGGAACTCGGCGATTCTGTTGGTGAAGGATGCGGACGAAGCGCTGGCAATTTCGAATCGGTTCGCGCCCGAGCACCTGAGCATTCCGGATGCGTCGCTGTTGGCCGGCGTGCTGCATGCGGGCAGCGTGTTTGTGGGTCCGTACAGTCCGGAGGCGGCGGGGGATTACGCGTCCGGTCCCAATCATGTGCTGCCCACCAGTGGGGCAGCGCGGCAGCGTGGCGGGCTCGCGGTAACGGATTACCTGAAGGTGATTTCGGTGCAGCAATTGAATCAGGCGGCGCTGCGCAAGCTGGCGCCTGCCATCACGACGCTGGCGCGCGCCGAGGGCCTGGAAGCGCACGCCCGCAGCGTGGAGGTGCGCCTGTGAAGTGGGATAAGGCTCCAGCCTTGTCCATCCGAGCGAAGCTCGGACGCGAGACCGAAACGCCGCTCCCAACCGAGACGCGACCGTCAGGGAGCGTTCAACTTTCTCCCGCGGCAACTCACGTTCGCGTCTCGCTTGGGGGCAAGGAGCCCGCATGCTGAAACTCCCCAAAGGCGCGATCAAGCCGCGTCCAGCAGTAATCGCGATGGCGCCGTATTCCCCGCCAACCGGCGGACGCTCCGACAAACTCCGCCTGGACTTCAACGAAAATACCGTAGGCTGCTCACCCAAAGTGATCGAGGCCATTAAGACCCAGGTGAACGCGGCGGACCTCGCAGTCTACCCCGAGTACAGCGCCGCCAAGGAAGCGGTCGCACAATACTTTCGCGTCTCGCCCGAACAGTTCGTCTTCACCAACGGCACGGACGAAGCCATCCAGGTGCTCATCAACACTTACATCGACGACGGGCAGGAAGTCCTGATCCTCAAGCCCGCCTACGCCATGTACCGTTTCTATGCGGAAGTGGCGGGCGCCAAAGTCGTCGAGGTGCCGTATCCGCAGCCTTCGATGGAGTTCCCACTGCAGGAATTTCTGGACGCGATCACGCCGGCAACGCGCGCGGTGATCATTTCCAATCCCAACAATCCCACCGGCACCGGCATCAGCCTGCTGGCTATCGAGCGCATTCTGGCGCGCGCCAAGAAAGCCGTGGTCATGGTGGACGAGGCGTACTACGAATTCAGCGGCGTCACGGCGCTCACCGAAATCGAACGCGTGCCGAATCTGTTTGTCTGCCGCACGTTTTCCAAGGTGTTTGGCATGGCGGGCATGCGCCTGGGCTGCCTGTTCTCGCATCCGGCCAACATTCAGTTCCTGCACAAAGCGCAGTCTCCCTACAGCGTGAACTCGATCGCCGCCATCGCTGCGCAGGCCGCCGTAGCCGATCACGAGTACGTTCAAAACTACGTAGCGGAAGTCCTGGCGGCGCGCGAATTGCTGTGCGTCGGACTCGAAAAGCTCGGCATCAAGTACGTGCCCAGTTCAGCGAATTTCGTCCTCGGGCACTTCGGCAAGCGCGCCCTCGAAGTGCGCGACCGGCTGCGCGGGCAGGCCATCCTGGTGCGCGACCGCAGTTACGAAGCGCCCGGCTGCGTGCGCATCACCGTGGGCACGCGCGAGCAGACGCGCCGACTTTTGGGGGCGCTGGAAGAGATCTGGAAGCAATGAGTCTACCTTTGATCGTGTTCGACATGGATGGCGTCCTGGTGGATGTCACCGAGAGCTATCGCGAAAGCATCGTGCAGACCGTGAAGCACTTCACCGGCAAGACGGTGTCGCGCGAAGCCATTCAGGATCTGAAGAACGAAGGCGGCTGGAACGATGACTGGAAACTCAGTCACCACCTCATCACGCAGGCCGGCCACGCAATCGAATTCGAGACGGTCAGGGATCAGTTTCAGAAAATCTTCCTCGGCGATGGCTCCGATGGCCTGATCCTGCGCGAAGAGTGGGTGGCCAAGCCGGGCACGTTCGAGGCGCTTGCCGGGAAGTACGAGTTCGCCGTGTTCACCGGACGTCCCAAGACGGACGCGCAGATCACGCTCGATCGCTTTGGCCGCGGCCTGGTCTTCAACCCGGTGATCGGCATGTACGACGTGGAAAATCATAAGCCGCATCCGGAGGGCCTGCTGCGCATCCTCGCGGACAATCCGGGCCGCACGGTGTATTACGTGGGCGACACGGTGGACGATGCACGCTGCGCGCGCGCCGCCAGGGTGCCGTTCATCGGCATCGCTGCTCCATCGAACCCGCGGTATATCGACCTGGTATTCCTGTTCCAGGCAGAAAAGCCGTTCGCGATTATCGACGACATCAACTACCTTTGCGAGGTGCTTGAAGGATGAGGACCGCCACCGTACAGCGCGATACCAAAGAGACCAGGATTCGCGGCACATTGAAGATCGAAGGCAAGGGCCGCTACGACATCTCCACGGGAATCCGTTTCTTCGACCATATGCTGGAGCTGTTTACCAAACACGGCGGGTTCGACCTCACACTGAAGGCCGATGGCGATCTCGACGTGGATCAGCACCACACCGTGGAAGACGTGGGCATCGTGCTCGGGCAGTTGTTCTCCAAGGCGCTGGGCGATCGCAAGGGCATCAATCGCGCCGGATACTTCGTGCTGCCGATGGACGAGACGCTCGCAGTGGTTGCCGTCGACATGGGCGGCCGGCCCGCGCTGGTGTACAAGGACCTCGTCAAGGTGCGCCTCGTCGGCGACCTGCAGACCGAACTGGCGGTGGATTTCTTCGATGGTTTCGTCCATCACGCCGGGGCCAACCTGCACGCCAAGGTTCTCTACGGACGGTCGAACCACCATAAGCTCGAAGCCATTTTCAAATGTTTTGCGCGCGCCATGAAGTTCGCGTGCTCCAAAGACGCGAGGCTGAAAGATCAGTTGCCGTCCACCAAAGGCCTCTTATGATCGCCATCTTCGATTACGGCGCGGGCAATCTGCGCAGCGTACAGAATACGCTCGGCGAACTAGGCTGCGAGTACACCCTGGTGCGCGATGCCGCGGGCCTGCAGGCGGCCAGCAAGATCCTGCTGCCCGGCGTGGGACACTTCGGGCAGATGTTACGGGCGCTGGACGAAATGAAGGTGCGCGAGACGCTGGTGGAGCGCATTACGGCGGGCGTGCCGTTTCTCGGAATCTGCCTCGGGATGCAGGCACTGTTCGAGAGCTCCGCGGAGGCGCCGGACGTGCGCGGTTTAGGCATTTATCCCGGCACCGTGGAGCGCTTTCCGGAAGGCGCGCGTGTGCCCCACATGGGCTGGAACGAGTTGGAAGTGAAGCCCGGGTCGAAGCTGATCCACAGCCTGCCGGCGCGGCCGTACGTGTATTTCGCGCACAGCTATTACGTGCCGGATAACCAGCGTGCCAGCGCCACCTGTACCTACGAAGTGAAGTACACGGCGGCGCTGGAATGCGGCAATGTGCACGGCGTGCAGTTCCACCCCGAGAAATCGGGCGCCGTGGGCTTGCAGATTGTACGGAACTTTCTGGAATGCTAGCCAAACGCATAATTCCCTGTCTGGATGTGACCGGCGGACGCGTCGTCAAAGGCGTCAACTTCGTCAACCTGCGCGATGCGGGCGACCCTGTGGAGCTGGCCGAGCGGTATAACCGCGACGGTGCCGATGAACTGGTATTTCTGGACATCACGGCCAGCAGCGATGCGCGCGACATCATGGCCGACGTGGTGGCGCGCACCGCGCGCAAGGTGTTCATCCCGCTGGCGGTGGGCGGCGGCATACGCAGCGTGGCCGACGCGCGCCACATCCTCATGTCGGGCGCCGATAAAGTGTCGGTGAACACGGCTGCGGTACGGCGTCCCGAACTCATCACGGAATTGAGCCACGAATTCGGCGCGCAGGCCGTGGTGTTGGCGATCGACGCGCGGCGTCACGGTCCCGGCGCCTGGCACGTGTATACGCGCGGCGGGCGCGACGACGAAGGCATCGATGTGGTGGCGTGGGCGGCGCGCGGCGAAGCCCTCGGCGCCGGCGAAGTGCTGCTCACCTCGATGAATACCGATGGCGTCCAGGACGGCTTCGATTGCGAGCTCACGCGGGCGGTTTCACGCGCTACCCACATTCCGATCATCGCCAGCGGCGGGGCGGGGAAGCCCGAGCACTTCGTGCGCGTGCTGACCGATGGCTGCGCGGATGCCGCGCTGGCCGCTTCGATATTTCACTACGGGACCTATACGGTGAATCAACTCAAGGAAGAGCTCGACAAGCGCGGGATTCCAGTGCGGGTGACAGCGTGATCATCCCCTGCATCGATCTGATGGACGGCAAAGTGGTGCAGCTCGTCCAGGGGCGCGAGAAGGCGCTCGAAGGCGATAGTCCCGAGGAAATGCTGCGCAAGTTCGCGGCCTTTCCCGAGATTCAGGTGATCGATCTAAATGCGGCCCTGGGACGCGGCTCGAACGACGATCTGGTGCGCATGCTGGCGGCCAAGGCCGTCTGCCGCGTGGGCGGTGGAGTGCGCAGCGTGGAGCGCGCTCAGGCATTGGTCGAACAAGGTGCGCATCGCGTGATTGTCGGCACCAGCGCGTTTGCCAAAGGGGGCATCAACGCGGAGTTACTCGGTAAGTTGCGCGATGCCATCGGCCGCGAACGCCTCACCATCGCGCTCGATTCCAAAGGCGGCCGCATTGTCGTCAAGGGCTGGCAGGAGGCGACGGACTTCACGGCGGAAGAAGTGCTGCAATCGCTCGAGCCCTACTGCGGCAGTTTCCTATGCACGTATGTCGATAAGGAAGGCATGATGCAGGGTACGGACCTCGATTGGTTCCGCCGCCTGCGCGCCGCGACTTCGCACGGCATCACGGCGGCGGGCGGTGTGACCACGATGGAAGACGTGAAAGCGCTGCTCGCCATGAATATCGACGCGGCCCTGGGCATGGCGATCTACACCGGCCGGCTCAAGCTGGAAGACCTGGCCGCGCTGCAGTAGGCAAAGCAATCGGTTAGCGCAGCCGGCACGCGGACCGGAGGCGATTTTACTTTTTCAAAAACTATATTTGCCCTGCAATCAGTCACTTAAAAATTTCGCCGACCGTCAGTTCAAAATCGGGGTGCTATTTCTGTAAGTGAAAAGAGTTGCTCGCTCGCCAAGAAGCAACCCGATCGGTACTCTATGCGGGAGCCCACACACCTCGAGGGGGCCTTCGATAATCCCGAGCCCATAGTTTAAGCGTCGAATAGGCGGCCAACAGCGGCAGCTGTATCCTTCCTTAAAGAGAAGGAAAAAGGGATCGATTCCTTTTGCTGTCCCGGCTCACCCCGGGCAGCATTTTGCAACGCAACGTTCTTTGAAAAGCAACCTCATGGACAGGCCATATGCTTCCTGTCGGCGACTATGCTATTACGCCTGACGTAGCATTGCACACAAAACTTCATTTGCCTGGGGCGTCATCGTTGTGGTCAGCGGTCTTACTGGAGTGAGAATCTAAGACCGGGTGTTCCGCGGCCGGCCGCTGCAAACCGGACGCCAACTGTACGGCGCACACCGATCGCCGGTGCTACACGATTCCTACCGCACCGAAGCCGGCCGTGATGGCGTCGAGTTTCTGCTTTAATTGCGCCGGAGGCTGCGTGCGGAATAGCGATTGTGCGGCAATCAGTGCCCCGCGCCGGCTATCGGAGAATTGCGACGTTCGCGAGAGCTGTTGGGTCAGCGTCACATAGAAGACCGCAGCCACTTCCTGCGCCGTGAAAATCAGCTTTTTGGCGGCATCTATCGCGGTCAGAATGTTGTATGCGGCCTTATTGTGAATCCCACTGTTGGTGTGCACACCGCCCCAATCGCCCTTCGCCGTATTGGGGAGTTTCTTGAAATTCTTCATATTGTCGGGCTGCCCGAACAGTGTGGGCGTGCGCATATCGCGGAAGGGCTTGCCGCCGGTGTCGAGCCCGGCGCCAATCTCCCAGTTCCAGTTGGGGATGTCCGGATTGGAGAGATTGGCGATGATGACGCCGAAAATATCGGAATAACTCTCGTTCATCGCGCCGGATTGCAGCGCGTATTCCAGGCGCGACGAAGCGTCCGTGACGCCGTGGAACATCTCGTGGCCCACCACGTCGAGGTCAACCGCCAGCGACACCAGGCTGGTTCCGTTCTTCACCTGCCCGTACACCATCTGCTTGCCGTCCCAAAAGGCATTGAACCACTCCTTGCCGTCGGAACTCTCCGCCTTGACGACGCAGTTGATGCTGGAATTCATGGCCCCGCCCTTGTTGTCGATATTGTTCCGCTTGAGCACGTTGCGCAGGAACCCTGCCACTACCTCTGCATTGGCGTGGGCGCTGACCGCACTCGTGGTCCACTTCGGGGGATTCTTGAGCGCGGTGCCCGGCAGTTTGGTTTCGTTGACCACCGGGTCGCTAAACTTGAAATCGAAGGTTTGGACGTTCAGCGTCGCGTCCTTCATCAGTTTCTGGCTGCCGGTGACTTCCACACGAATCTGGCGCGTCTGATTCTTGCCGTCGACGGCGTTCTCCACGGTGGACGCCATGCTCGGCGTCCGGGGCAACTCGGTGATCAGGCTGCCGGTCATCGCGTCCACCACGAAATCGCTCCACTGTGGACCGGGCTTGAAGGCTTCGTCGAGATGCGAGACCGGAACATCTTCCAGAATGAAGGCCAGACGCCACTTGGAGCGGGCGGCATCGTAGTAATAGTTCAACTGCGGTACGATGCCATCCACATTGCGCACTTGCGGCAGTTTGGCGACCGCTTTCACGGCCTCGGCCGGAGCCAGTTTGGCGATAGGGCTGACTCCCTCGGGTTCGCCGAGGGAGGAATTCATGCTGACCAGATTGTTATCTTCGTCTAACTCCACAGTTACCAGAGAGCCATAGACCGGAATGTTACTCATGCTCTGGCGGAATTTAACGTTTGTCGTGCCGGTAAGTGGTACAGTCTCGGTTCCCAGACTTTTGAATTCGCTGGTGGAATCGCCCGATTTCGGAGCCGTCAAGGCCGGCACTGCCTTGCTGTCCAGGGCTTGCTTCAGGTACCGTTTGGCAACGGTTTCGGCATCGAGTTGGGTGACGCCGGCCGCGCCGCCCATCGCAAACGCCGGGTGCGCCGCTCGTTCATCGCGCAGGTCGTCAAGCATGCTCGCTGCCGCCTTGTCGAACGCGTGCAGCGAGAAGGTCTTCATCCCGTTGGCGGAATGACCCGCACGTGGGGATGCTTTCCTGGCAGGAGCCTTTTTCTTGGCCATCTAAACTAGCCCTCCTATCTATGTGAAATCCATTCCGGTTTTCCGGTCAAACGTATCACTTTTAGGGGGTCGCTGCCAAGGGGAATTGTATTTAGTGATGGAACGTACGTGCCGACTTATGCAAGGTAGGTAAGTGCCGCGGCCGGACGGCGGTGCTCTTGTCGCGGACCTTATGCCTTCGGCGGCACCCGGAACATAGCGATGGCTTCGATTTCGATCAGCAGGTCCGGACGACAGAGAATTGCCTGGATCCCCGTCGATGCCGGGACCGGGTCCAACCCCTGCTCGAGGAAGAAGGCCGTGCGTTCCTCGTTGAACGCCTCGTAATCGCGTTCGATGTCGCGCAGGTAGCAGGTCGTGCGGACGATATCGTGCCAGGTGGCGCCTTCGGCTTCCAGCAATCCCGTGATGTTCTGATAGGTGCGGCGCAATTGCCCCCGAAAATTTCCAGTGTGGACCGTGCGGCCCTGCTCGTCGATGCTGGCGGTGCCAGAAATCAGCAGAATGACCAGCCCGTTCAGGTCGATTCGCATGCCCCGGGAAAACGAACTAGGCTTGGCGTAGTCGTAAGCTTCGTTCAGGACGCGCAGATTGGTAATCGCGCGTTTTTCGACGGGCAGGGCAGCTAGGCCCTCCAAGACTCCCGAATCCAGGATCATGCCTAATAATACCCGAATCTCTTAAATAATTGCAGTAAATTTCAGCACTAGGCGCCTTTATGGGGTGCCGGCGGAGTGCACCAGGCGCAATCCGCACCTTCTGATGCGCCTAAGAGCTCGCAATTACTACTGTTCAATCCGTCGCGAAGTCAAAAATATCGGTACTGGTGCGTACCACGATTTTTCCCGGGCCCAGCATCTTCCCGTCCGTCAGGAAGAATATCGCCCCATCGGTCGATTCGCCTGGCGTCAGCCGCGTCTGCACCATGGCCAGTGCGCTCGCCGCCGCCGCTGCTTTCAGCTTGACGCTGCCCATCGCCAGCACGCTTTGACGCCGCTGCTCGTACCCGTTCGTGGACTTCAACTTTTGGTTGCCGTAAATCGAATTCTCGTAGCTGGTAATCAGTTTGATCACGTCGCTGGCGCTGCCCCTTTGCTCCAGCATCCCGACGACGGTGCGCGCCGCGGACGCCCGCAGCACCACGCCATCGATGCGTTCGAACGTGAAATCCTCCGGCCGGATCACGTAGGACGCTTTGGAACCGTTCGAAACCGCGATCTGCAAAATGGCGTAGTCGCGCAGTCGGGTTGGCATCTGAGTCAGGATGATGGTCACGCCGTTTCGCGTAAGTGTCTGATATTTCAGACCATTCTGCTCATATTCGATGACTTGGGCGTGCCCGTGGCCGGTCCACAGAAATTGAACGAAGAGGCATACCCAGAACAGCCGGTTCACGATACAATTCTACGATACGGGCCTGTCCCGTTTACGAAAAGATTATTTTCCATGGCCACTCAAACTAAACACATCGCAAACGCGGGCATCCGGCCAAGCAGCTTCGGTCTTGAGCAGCAGGGATTCCGCAACCTCAACGTTGCATACTGGAATCTCGGTACGGCACAGCTCCTGGAACACGCCATCCAACGCCGCGAAGGCACTTTGGCCAGCGGCGGCTCGTTTGTCGTCCGTACCGGTCAGTTTACGGGACGCTCGCCGAAGGATAAATTCATCGTTCGTGACGAGACCACCGATGCGCATGTCGCCTGGGGCGACGTCAATAAGCCCCTCACCGAGGCGCACTTCGATAACCTCTATGCCAAGATGATGGCCTTCTGGCAGGGCCACGATGTCTACGTGCAGGATTGCTATGTCGGCGCCGACGCCGAATTCGGCATGCCCATCCGTGTGGTCAGCCAACTCGCCTGGCACAATCTGTTCGCCCGCCAACTCTTCATCCGGCCCGATCCGTTGAAGACGGAAGCACACGTGCCGCAATTCTCCATTTTCTTCGCGCCCGATTTCCAGGCCAATCCCGCCGAGGACGGCACCAATTCCGAAACCTGCATCGTGATCAACTTCAAGAAGCGTGTGGTGCTGATTTGCGGCACCAGCTACGCCGGCGAAATGAAGAAATCCGCCTTCACGATCATGAATTACCTGTTGCCCGATCGCGGCGTATTCCCCATGCACTGCTCCGCCAATATGAATGCCAACGGCGAGACGGCGCTATTCTTCGGGCTCTCCGGCACCGGCAAGACCACGCTCTCTGCCGACGCCGAACGCAACCTGATCGGTGACGACGAGCACGGCTGGAGCGACAACGGCGTCTTCAATTTCGAGGGCGGCTGCTACGCCAAGTGCATTCGTCTCTCGCAGGAGAACGAGCCGCAGATCTGGAACGCCATCCGTTTCGGTACCGTGCTGGAAAACGTGGCGATGGATTCGGAAACCCGCCTGCTGGATTTCAACTCCGACGAAGTCACCGAAAACACCCGCGCCGCCTACCCGCTGAAATTCATCGACAACGCCGTGATCCCCAGCGTGGGCAATAGTCCCAACCACGTCATCTTCCTGACGGCCGACGCTTTCGGCGTACTGCCCCCGATTTCCAAGCTCACGCCCGAACAGGCCATGTATCATTTCCTCTCGGGCTACACCGCCAAGGTCGCGGGCACAGAGCGCGGACTCGGTAAAGAGCCGCAGGCCACCTTCAGCGCATGTTTCGGCGGGCCCTTCCTGCCGCGTCCCGCAGCTGCCTACGCATCCCTGCTCGGCGAGAGGTTGCGGAAGCAGGGCGCACAGGTCTGGCTAGTCAATACGGGCTGGGCTGGCGGACCGTTCGGCGTCGGCGAGCGCATGAAGTTGCGCTACACCCGCGCGATGCTGAACGCGGCCCTCACCGGTCAGCTCAAGGACGTCCCCACCGTGGAACACCCCGTCTTCCGCGTCGCGGTGCCAGCTTCCTGCCCCGGCGTGCCGGCGCAGTTCCTGGACGCGAGGGGCATGTGGGCGGATAAAGCCGCGTACGATCGTGCCGCTCAGGATCTGGCTGCCCGTTTCAATAAGAACTTCACCAAGTTCAACGGAGTGGCGACGGAAATCGCCGCCGCCGCACCCGGACTGTAAGGTCTTTCGTGGTGTAGCGCCCGGTCCAAAACAGCGCTTACTGATGTGCGCGGCTCTGTTGGTTCAATGACTGACAGAGCCGCGACCGTCAGGGAGTGATCTCTTTCGCAAACTCCCTTAGCGCCGTCGCACATCCACATTGCGCACGCTGGCGTTATTGAAATCCATCGTGCAGCTGAAATCGAAGGTGTCGCTTACCGGACCGCGCCGCGCTGTCACGGCTCCCATCACGGTATCGTTTCGCCGCGTATCGATGCTGGTGGCGATAAAATTCGCATCCTGATACCCGTCGCGATTGGTGCGCGCGATCACCGCGTCCTGACAGGAGCGCAGCACCGCGTTCTGATCGTAGCGTGCGGCATTGCCCGGTCCGCCGCCCGGCGTCATCACCGTGCCGTCGGGGCGCACAATTTCCAGTGTGCGCACCTGGCCTGAATTGAAGTCCACCAGGCAGTTGAAACGGAATTCGCCGCCGCGCTGCATGACGCCGCTGCGCGCAGTGAAGCTTCCCGTTACCCAATCGCGCCGCCCTTGCCCGCGGTCGCTCGCGACGCTCGTCAGCTGCAGGTTGCGCAGGCTGTAATCGCGCTCTCCGCGCGTACGCACCTCATTGCGGCAGGCGTCGATCGCTTCCTCGGGAGAGAAGCGGTTGCCGCGCCCCTGGCCATTGCCACCGCGATTCAGCCCGCCGTTGAAGCCGCCTCCGTTGGTGAAGCCGCCCGTGGGAGCGCCTCCCCGCCCGCCGCTCCATTCGATATCGAACGTATAGCCTTCCGACCCCGACTTCGAATCTTCAATCCGCACCACCGCCATCCCACGATTATTTCGCGGATCCTGCAGCAGTCGCTGAGTGCCGCGCCCGTCGATGCCGCGGAAACGAAAATCCGCCAGGTCCGCCGGCATGGCGTCCGTACAATCCATGCGCATCCACTGCGAGGGCTGTCCGCCCAGAGTGCGCAGACGCGCGGAATCGCCGTAAATGTCCACCTCCGCCGCCATATCTACGCGGACTTCGATCGTGCACTTTCCGCTGTCCCCGCGCGACCCGCTCAGCGTCGCGCGCCGGATCTGCTCGGTGCCTTGCGCATGTGCCCCCATTGCCAGGCACGTCAGGGCCAGCCACGGCGTCGTTTTTCTCACAGGATGATCTCCCCCAGCCTCATGTTGTACCGCATTGATTCACTGGAATGCTACTATCTGTTTCTGGAACTACGTATGCGCATCGCGGCCCCCCTATTATGGATATCGATCGCTAGCGCTGCGCCCCTGCTGGCGCAGGAACTGGACGCCGAACAGACTGTCCTGCTGGAGAAGACGCGCGAGACGGCCATGCGCTACTCCAGTTCGCTCCCCGACTTCATCTGCACCCAGACCGTGTCGCGGTCCGAAGACTCGCGCGGCAACAACAACTGGAGACAGCTCGATCGCCTCACCATCAGGCTCAGTTACTCCGATCGGCGTGAAGATTACAAGCTGATGAAGATCAACGGCAAAAACACCACGCTCGATTATCTGTCCTCCGGCGGTGCGCTCTCCACCGGTGAGTTCGGCACCCGCCTGGCCGCCGTCTTCGACCCGCGGTCTCGCGCGCAATTCCAGTGGAAGGGCTGGACCGCGGTGCACAAGCATCGCACGGCTCGATTCACTTACCAGGTCGACCAGCAGCACACCGCTTTTCTACTGCAATACGGGGACCCAGCGGGAGAGAGCAACCAGATCGTGGTACCGTATCACGGCGAAGTCCTGGTCGACGCCGAAAGCCACATGGTGCTGCGCCTGACACAGGAGGCGGACATCCCTCGCGGGTACCCGATCACTTTCAACGAGAGCTGGGTGG
The DNA here is from genome assembly GCA_039934035.1 of Candidatus Solibacter sp. Taxonomy (GTDB): domain Bacteria; phylum Acidobacteriota; class Terriglobia; order Bryobacterales; family Bryobacteraceae; genus Solibacter. The sequence continues at coordinate 41,736 of JBDTMZ010000011.1, forward strand.
AATACGATTACGCCGATGTCGGAGGCGGCAGCTATTTGCTTCCGGTGCGCGCCTATTCGCGCACCAAGAGCGGCCGTTACACCGCCGAGAACAATATTCAATTTCGCGAGTACCGCAAGTTCGAAACCGAAACCACCATTACCTTCGATAAGTAGGCCCTACGGCTTCCCGCGCGTAATCAGGCGAGCCCCGCGATTGCGCGTGAAGTAGTTGTACACCCACTCCACAAACACCAGCAGCCGGTTTTCAAATTCCACCAGGTACATCAGGTGCACGAAGACCCACGTGAACCACGCAAAGAAACCGGCGATGTGCACTTTACCGAACTCCGCCACCGCCTTGTTGCGCCCCACCGTTGCCAGATTGCCCTTATTGAAATAGTGGAACGGGACCGGCCCCGCGGCGCCCGCCACGCGGTTGCGAATCACTTTCGCCACGTAACTGCCCTGCTGCATGGCCACCGGCGCTACGCCCGGCAGGGGCTTGCCGCCTTGGTGCGTGAACGTAGAGAGGTCTCCCAATACGAAGATTTCGGGATGCCCCGGCACGCTCATGTCCGGTTGCACGATGACTCGTCCCGCCCGGTCCAACTGCGCGCCCGCGCGCTCCGCCAGCACCTTTCCCATGCGCGAGGCGCGCACTCCGGCCGCCCACAGCACCGTGTGGGTGGCTATACGCTCCTGCTGCTCGCCATGGGTAATGGTCACGCCATCGCCATCGATCTGCGTGACGCGGGAATTGGTCCTCGTGCGTACGCCCAGTTGGATGAGTTGCTTCTCCGCCTTCTCCGACAGGTCCGCGGGGAAACCGGGCAGGACGCGCCCTTCGCCCTCCACCAGCAGGATGCTGGACTCCGCCGGATCGATGTGGCGGAAATCGTGGCGCACCGTGTCGTTGGCGATTTCGCCCAGTGCTCCCGCCAACTCCACGCCCGTCGGACCGCCCCCCACCACCACGAAGTTCAACCACGCGCGCCGCTCCGCCGGGTCGGTCGTGCGTTCCGCCCGCTCAAACGCCAGCAGCAGCCGGCTGCGAATCTCGGTGGCGTCTTCGATGGTCTTCAAGCCGGGTGCATATTGCGCCCACTGCTCGTTGCCGAAGTAGTGGTGGGTAGCGCCGGTGGCCACCACCAGCGTGTCGTAGGGCGCCTCGCCATCCTTGAGAATCACCTTCCGATTGGCTGCGTCGATGTCCACGACCTCGCCCAGCAGTACCTGGGTGTTGCGGTTGCCCCTCAGCACCACGCGCAAGGGCGACGCGATTTCGCCCGGCGAGAGTCCGCCGGTGGCTACCTGGTAGAGCAGGGGCTGAAAAAGATGGAAATTGCGCCGGTCGATTACCGTGACCGAGACCGGCGCCTTGCCCAGCGCTTTGGCCAGGTACAGACCGCCGAAGCCGCCCCCCACAATGACCACGCGATGAGCCGTGCCGCTTGCATTTTCCACGTCGCCCTCCCTTTCTTTGGATGATCGCCCGCCGCCGCCGGATTCCCGCTTCGTATACTGGCACACAGACGCGTATATGGTTTATACTGCCGATTCGGACGCGTGGAGCGAACACTATGACCCAAGGTACAGTGCAGTTGATTGCCGGGATTCTGTGCGTGGTCCTGATCGGCATCATCCTTCTCAGACGCAAAGGCAAGAAGAAAGAAGAAGACGATTTCTAAATCACACCGTGCGGTGTAAGTTGCTCCACTTCGCCTGTGCCGCCGTCTGCTCCACTGCCGCGGCAGGGCAGGGTCCCCCACCGGCCAACCCGCGGCAGGACGCAGCCGCTATCGTGGCCGGTGTCCGCGAGCGTATACGGACCCACATGCATGACTACGTGACCCGGCTGCCGGATTACACCTGCCGCATCACGCTGGAACGTTTCAAGCGGCTGAAAGCGAATGTGGCGTTTGAACTGAGCGATCGCCTCCGCCTCGAAGTGGCCTATACGGGCGGCCAGGAAATGTACTCCTGGCCTGGCGACGCCCGCTTCGAGGCCGGCATTGAAGATCTCCTCCCCGGCCACGGCATGGTTTCTAACGGCAGCTATGCCTTGCACGTGAAGAATCTTTTCCTACGCGATGTAGCGGAGTTCAGCGGGCCCGCGACGGACATCTGCGACGGGCAGACGTGTCTGCGGCTGGAATTTCTGATCCCCGCCGTGAACAGCGGCTACGCCCTGTCGGCCGGAGGCGGCAGTGCCCCCGCGCCGCTCGCCGGTTTTGCGTGGTTCCACCCTGAGACTTTCGATATTCAGCGCCTGGAAGTGCGCGTGGACCAGCCTCCGCGTGGCGTTCGCATCGCCTCCACGCGCGAGACCACAACCTACCAGCGCGCCAGGATCGGTGACGTGGAATTCGTCGTGCCCGCCACCTCCGAATTGCTGCTCCGCGATCGCAATGGCGTCGAACTGTGGAATCGCACGCGCTTCGACCAATACCGCCGCTATGCCGGTTCAGCGACGCTGACTTTCGGGGGCATGGAAACACCAGTGCAATCCGCCACGCCCGCGCCGGCGGCAGCATCGGACAAGGGGCCCGCGACTCTCGATGCCGATATCACGGAGGAGGCCGCGATCGGCGACCCCTTCACGGTCACCACCTCGACAGGAGCGAAGCTCACCGGTCGCATCGAGGACATGCGCCGCACCGGGAACGCCTGGTTCGTGGAACTGAAGTTAGGCAATCTCCATAAAGGCCAGCGGCTGCCGATCAAGCGGGGCACGAGGATCAGGTAGGGAAAGGAGTTATCAGTTATCAGTTATCAGTTTTCAGTCTTCAGTCAGGATGAGGCGATCCCGCTCCGCCCGTGGCGAGGCTGAAACCTGACAGCTCGTCCGAGCCCGCCACGCCGGTGGCGATACTGAACTGAAAACTGATTGCAGGGAGTTAGTTATCAGTTTTCAGTGTTCAGTGTTCAGTCGGAGGGGGCGATCCGCCGGCGCCGGAGGCCAGCCGAAAGCTGAGCGCTGATAGCGGAAAGCTCGTCCGAGCCCGCCACGCCGGAGGCGAGAGTGAACTGAAAACTGATTACTGAAAACTGATTACTCCTTCTTCAGGTCCAACACTTCATTCATCGCGCCCTGCCGGTATCCCTCCAGATCGAGCGTCACATACTTGAAGCCGAGCTTCTTGAAAATCTCCGTGAAGCGCGCCGCCATCTCCAGCGTCATCGCCCGCGCCATCTCTTCCCGCGAGATTTCCAGCCGTACCACCTCGCCGTGGAAGCGTACGCGGAACTGGCGGAAGCCGAGCGCCTTTATCTCTTCTTCTCCAGTCTCCACAGTCTTGATGGTCTGAATGGTCACAGGAGTCCCGTAGGGAATCCGCGAACTTAAACAGGCCGACGCCGGACGGTCCCACGTGGGTAGCCCCGCGAGACGCGAGAGTTCCCGAATGTCCGCCTTCCTCAGGCCCGCATCGGCCAGGGGCGCCGCTACCTGATGCTGCTTGGCCGCGCCCTGTCCGGGGCGGTAATCGCCTAGATCGTCGACGTTCACGCCGTAGATGATGTGTTCGTAGCCGCGGTCCCGCCCCACCACTTCCAATCGCGTAAACAGTTCGTCCTTGCAATGGAAACAGCGGTCAGGCCCATTGCGCACGTAATCGGGATTTTCGAATTCCTTCGTCTCCACGTATTCGTGCCGGATGCCGAACTTCTGTACGAAGGCTTCGGCATCGCGCTTGTGCGACTCGGGCAGGGAAGCAGAGTCCGCCGTGATGGCCACGGCATTCTCCCCCAGCGCCTGATGCGCCGCCCACGCCAGATAGGCGGAATCCGTGCCGCCAGAGAACGCGACGATCACGCGCTCCATCGCGGCGAGATTCGAAAGTAGCTTGCGCTCTTTCTCTTCGATCGCGCCGCGGAGTGTTAAGTCGATGAGTGCCGCCATAGCGTCCTACTCCAGTGTATTACTGGAGCGGCAGAATGTCCGTTCCCTCGGGCGGGGGCTCTTCAGCTTCCGGCAGCACACTGGACGCTGCCACCTTGTCGCCTTCTTCCAGCGATACCAGCCGCACGCCCTGCGCCGACCGGCCCGACTGCCGGATGGTAGACGATTCGATGCGGATAATCTTACCGTTCTGGCTGACAATCATCACATCGGAATCCTCGCTCACCAGAAGCACTCCCACCACCTTGCCCGTCTTCGTGGTGGTTTTCATGTTGATCACGCCCTTGCCGCCGCGCGACGTCAAGCGGTAGGTGCCGAGCGGGGTACGCTTGCCATAGCCGTTTTCGGCGATGGAGAGCAGCAGCCCTTCCTCTTCCAGCACTTCCATACCGATCAGGTAATCGTCCTTGGCCAACGTCATGGCGCGCACTCCGCGAGCCTGCCGGCCCATGCCGCGCACATCGTCTTCGCGGAAGCGGATCGCCTGGCCTTCGTGCGAAGCCAGGAAAATGTAGTTGACGCCGTTGGTGATCTTCGCCCCGATCAATTCATCCCCGTCATCGAGCGACACCGCGATGATGCCGCGCGACATCGGGTTGTCGAACTCCGTCAGTTCGCTCTTCTTGATCACGCCATGCTTGGTCACCATCACCACGAACTGGTCGGCCACGAAATCCTTCACGCTGAGGAAGGCCCGCGCCTCTTCGTCCGGCTGTAAATTAATCAGGTTGGTGAGGTGCTTGCCCTTGCCCGTGGTGCTCGCGTCGGGAATCTCGTACGCCTTCAGCCAGTAGACCCGCCCGCGCGTTGTGAAGATCAACAGATAGCTGTGCGTCGATGCCACAATCAGCCGTTCCACGAAATCTTCCGCGCGCGTGCCCATGCCGATGCGGCCCTTGCCGCCGCGCGTCTGCCTGCGGTACGTATCGACCGCGGTGCGCTTCAGGTATCCGCCGCGCGTCACCGTGATCGCCACATCTTCCACGCTGACCAGGTCCTCGAGTTTGATCTCGCCCGTGTCCTCGATGATCTGCGTGCGGCGTTCGTCGCCGTAGGACTTCTGCACGTCCTTCAGTTCCTTGACGATCAATGCGCGCAGCACCGTATCCGACCCCAGAATCTCCAGGTACTCCGCAATGCGCCGCTGAATGTCGGCCAGTTCGTCCAGGATCTTCTGCTGCTCCATCCCGGTCAGGCGCTGCAACTGCAATTCGATGATTGCCTGCGCCTGCTTCTCGCTGAACTGGAAGGCCGAGATCAAACCCTCGCGCGCCTCCCGCGGCAGTTTGGCGGCGCGGATAATGCGAATGACTTCGTCCAGAAGATCCAGAGCCTTCTGGAAACCCAACAAAATGTGCTCGCGCTCGCGAGCTTTGCGCAGTTCAAACTCGGTACGCCGGCGGACCACTTCGATCCGGTGATCGATGAAGAACTTGATGCAATCGACCAGGCCCAGTTCACGCGGCTGCCCGTTGACAATCGACAGCATGATGATGCCGAAACCAATCTGCAACTGCGTGTGCTTGTACAGGTTGTTGAGCACCACTTCAGCCTGCTCGCCGCGCTTCAGTTCGAACACGATGCGCATGCCGTCGCGGTCGCTCTCGTCGCGAATGTCGCTGATGCCTTCGATTTTCTTCTCGTTGATCAGCCCCGACGTGGCTTCGATCAGGCGCGACTTGTTCACCTGGTACGGGATTTCCGTGACCACGATCTGCTCGCGATCTTTCGGCATCTTCTCGATGGAGGCCTTGGCCCGCAGTTTCAACTGCCCGCGGCCCGTCATATAGGCCTGCAGAATACCCTGCCGGCCGAGAATGAAGCCGCCGGTGGGAAAATCGGGACCCTCCACGAATTCCATGATCTTGGCCAGCCCCGCGCTGGGGTGCTGGATCATGTGAATCGTGGCATTGATGATTTCCGTGAGATTGTGCGGCGGGAAATTGGTGGCCATGCCCACCGCGATGCCGCTCGAACCGTTCACCAGCAGGTTCGGCACGCGCGTCGGCAGAACTTCCGGTTCCGATTCGCTATCGTCGTAATTCGGCTTGAAATCGACCGTTTCCTTGTCGATGTCTTCCAGCAGCGCGGTCGCCACGCGGGAGAGGCGGGCCTCGGTATAACGCATCGCCGCCGGCGGGTCGCCATCCACCGAGCCGAAATTGCCCTGGCCTTCCACCAGCGGATAGCGCATCGCGAAAGGCTGCGCCATGCGGACCAACGAATCGTAGATCGCCGAGTCGCCGTGCGGATGGTATTTCCCCATCACCTGGCCGGTGATCTTGGCCGATTTGGTGGTCGGACGGTTGGGCGTGAGGCCCATTTCCGACATGCCATAAAGGATACGCCGGTGCACCGGCTTGAGTCCGTCACGGATGTCCGGCAGCGCGCGGCCGATGATTACGCTCATAGCGTAATCCAGGTAAGACCGCTGCATCTCGTCTTCGATGTTTACCGAGATGATGTTCTTATTGCCGCCGTCGCCCATTCCGGGCAAATTGCTCTGTCCGTCCGGGGGTGGCGCAGGCGGTCCCTGCGGTGGTAATTCCTGGTCTGCCAAGGTTGCTCCTCAGATGTGTTAAGTCTTATTGTACCAAGAATTTAGTCCGCAATCCTGTTTCTGGAAATAGGCAGAAACGGGGGCCTGCGTTCCCTGCCGTTAAACCCCCCAATTTGGCGCTCACCGAGAAGTGCAAAATCACACTGGACGCAGCGCGATTTCCCACCTTGTCACCAACCACCCGCAATGTGCGTCAATAGTAGTGAATGCCAGATTGGCTAATGTTCGTTTTGATCCCGTTGGGGTATTTTGCCTTGATGCGGTGGGTGCTGCCCAGATTGGGCGTGCAAACTTGAATGTCCGATTCTTGCGGGACCGGGTCTCGGTCTCAAAAAGAAGAGGCGGACCCACTTCGTCCGCCTCCGCATAAGGGGAACATCGAAAACCTATAAGCGCCGCCGCATTCATCCGAGGACGACCGTCTATGGTCCTCCTCAGAATAGGAAACGCAGGCTCATCTGCAGACGCCGCGCGTAGTTGTTCATCGTGGAAGCGCTGATCTGCCCGAAGCCGGTGTCCTTCGCGGTCTGGGCCGTGGTGAGGGTCATGTTCGGATTCGGGAATAGGGGATGATTCGCCAGGTTTAGTGCCTCGGCGCGGAACTCCAGGTTCTTGCCTTCGGTGATCCGTGTCTGCTTAATGACCGCGACATCGACGTTGTTCTGGCGCGGTCCACGGATTTGCGAGAAGCGCAGCGGCCACGTGCGCACCTGGTTGGCCAACAGTTGCCTGGTGGTCCCGGCCTCGAAATTCGCCACGTTGAACCAGTGATCGGGACTGCGCTGTCCCAGCGGCAGCACGATATCGGCCGGGTTGCCGTAGTATAAGGCGTTATTCCATTGCAGCGGGAAGCCGCTCTGCAGGCTCCAGATGCCGGAAATTTCCCATCCGCCCACCAGCCGTTCGACCAGACCGCTGGTGCTGTTCAGGAAGTGCCGCCCCTTGCCGAACGGTAGCGCCCATACGCTCGAAATATTGATGCGATGCGGGGCGTCCGCGTCGGAAATCTCCTCGATCGGGCGGAGGTCCGATGGATTCAGCAGATTAACGGCTTGCTGCCATTTCTGGTACGTATAGCTTCCCTGGACCGTGAAGCCCTTGCTGAAGCGCTTGCTCGCCGTGAACTGAAAGCTGTGGTACCAGGCGTAGCCCGTGTTCTCCGTGGCGTTGATCGCGTTGGAGCCGAACGCCGGGAATGGGGATAGCAGCGTCTGCCGGTTCGTCGTCGTGCTGGTGTAGATTCCCTGGGTGTTGCCCGGCACCAGGTTATACAACGGGTTGGCAATGTTCTGCGTGAGATACGCGTTGTACACGTCGTCGCGCGTCTTCATCGTGCTCAGGTATTTGAAGGGCAGGGTATTGATGTTGCGCGTGAGCTCGATGTGGTTGGTCTTGTTGCCGATGTAGTCCGCCTGCAGCAGGAAACTGCCTATCTGGCGCTGCAAGCTGGCTTCCCAACGCGTGGTGATCGGGATCTTCGGAGACTGATTGAAGTACGAGAGACCCTGTCCCAGGTACGTTTGCAGCCCGGCAGCGCTACCTACCGCCTCCGCCACTCCGGTCGGGAATGGGTTCGCCATCGTGGCGGCAAACGTCAGGCCGTTGTCCCGGCTCACTGTCATGGCGGTGTTCTGCGTGAAGCCCTGCTGGATCACGTCGCCCCGGCGCTCGCCGAGGAAGCCCGCGAACATGCCCATACCCGTGCGCAGCACGGTCTTGTTATCCAATTGATAGGCGATACCCAGGCGCGGCATGAACACGTTCTTCGGCGTGTGGTACAGGCCGCCGCCGTTGCCGTTCTCTCCCGCGAACGTCATGCCGCCCTTCAGCACCAGCGCGCTTGGCGGAAGTTCCGCGAAACCACCCGAAAGCGTCGGGTAGATGCTCGCGTATGCCGCCTGTGCCGCCGCCGATATCGGCTGCGTGTAGCTGGTCAGGAAGTCCAGCGTGCTGCGATTGTACCGTTCGTGCAGCGGCGTCTCGAATTCGTACCGCAGGCCGAGATTGACCGTCAACTTGGGCGTCAACTTCCAATCGTCCTGCACGAAGAAACCCCACGAACCGGATTGCTCGATGTAATCGCTCTGCCGCGTGATGCTGCCCGAATCGGGCTTGCCCAACAGGAACGCCGCGATGGATTGACCGATGCCGTTCGTCGACCCGGCCGTGTTGTCAAACTGTCCGCGCGTCCACGTCGTGCCAAAAGTGAACTGCACCGTCTGCTGATTGCTCTTGAAGCTGTCCGCTTCCTGATACACGCGATATTCGAAGCCCGTGCGCACCGAGTGCTTGCCCGCCGACTTGGTCAGCGTCGCAGCCACCGTGTGATTGTTGACCGGACGCCGCTCGTTGGTGTGGCCATTGCCGATGTAGCTCGTGCTCGCGTAGTTGATGCGAGGGAAACGCACCTGATCCGGCGGCACTTGGGCGATGAACTGCGGTGAGAACTTGAGCGAAGCCAAGTCGAAGCCTACCGCGGACTCCGGCTGGTCGCCGCCGCGGATGAACCGGTTGTAGCTGTAGCGCGTGTTCAACAATACCGTCGGCGTAATCGTCGCCACATGGTCGAACGCCGCTGAGTACGCGTAAAAGTAAAACTGATCGCCCACGAACGCGTTCTTGAAATATTCGTTGTACGTGCTGTTGCGAATGTATTTGGAATAGCGCACGAAGAAGCGCTGCTTGTCGCCGAGGTTCTGGTCGATACGGCCCGTTACGTTGTAATACTTGGCCTTTTCCGCCGTGGTCGCGTCCTGATAATTCGACAGGCCCAACGGATCGCCGGGCGTGGTTTCCGTCTTCGGGTAGTAGTTCATGATCGCCTTACCCACCGGGTCGAATTGGTTCGACGGAATCACGTTATTCGGGAACGGCGTCGATTGAATGCGCCCGCCGGCGATCGCCTGCCGCGTGCTGGGATCGTAAATCGTGATCCGCGAAGTTGCAGGAATGATCTTGTCGGAAAGCAGCGCCGAGAAATCGCCGCCCTGCATCGCGGGCGTCGGTATCGTGTTCGTCGTGTCGTCGTGACGCGGGCGGGAATCGCGAATGCCCTCGTAGCCAAACAGGAAGAACGTCTTGTTCTTGCCGTTGTACAGTTTCGGGAACCATACCGGGCCGCTCAACGAACCGCCCCACCGGTTGAACAAAAAGTCCGGCCGCGGGGTGCCTGCTTTATTCAGGAAAAAATCGTTGGCCCAGAAACTCGGGCGCTGGAAGCTGTAGTTCACGCTGCCGTGCAGATTGTTGGTGCCGCTCTTGATGCTGATTGTCGTCACGCCGCCCTGCGTCTGCCCAAACCCCGCATCGAACGTGTTGGTCTGCACCTTGAATTCCTGCACGATGTCCGTCATGGGCACGTATGACGCCGTCACTTCGTTGCCGTTCGCCGTCGCCGTCGCGGGCGCGCCGTCAATCGTGATGTCGTTCAGGTTGCCCCGCGTTCCGCCCATCGAGAAGTTCACGATGTGCGTCGGTTCGAAAGGCCGATCCAGCCGCACGCTGCCATTAAACGTCACGCCCGCCGTCAGGCCGATCAGCAGGAAGGGATTGCCATAGGAAACCGGCAGATCCGAAATCCGTTTGGAGTCGATCACCGTGCCGTTGGAAGCCGATTCCGTGCTCAGCAGCGGGGTCTCGGTGCTCACCGTCACGGTCTGCTCCGCTCCCCCCACTTCGAGCTGAATGCTGATATCCAGCCGGTCCGCCACCCGCACCTCGACGTTGCGGATCGCCTTCTTGAAGCCCTGCTGGGTTACCGCCACCTGGTATTCGCCCGGCGCCAGCGCCGCAGCCCGGTAGATGCCTTCGGCATTGGTTGTGATGTCCGTCTTGGCGGCCGTCCCGGAATTGGTGACGGTCACCGCCGCATTCGGGATTACCGAGCCGCTCTGGTCCGTAACGCGCCCGGAAATCGTACCTTTTGTGTCCTGCGCCCAAGCCGAGCCCGCGATCAGCAGGCACAGAATGGCGATCATTGAGTAAATGCGACTAGGCATGGAGACTCCTCTATTCCCTAAAAATGTCCGAACCGCGGCGGGAGCAAACCCGCCCATTTCTATCTTGGGCTGCACCGGCGCCCGTGAAAGCTGCCAGCCAACCTAGTCCACCAAAGTTGCAGTAATTCTATGCCGACCGTAATACTCTGTAAAGCGAATCGCCGCGGCCGTGCCGCGTTCCGCAGTACAAAACTACGCGGTCCGTGATGGGATCGTTAAGCTGTGATTAGAGTTGAAGTTAAGTGAGGTTTGTTACATCCGTGCAGAGGCGGGTCGCAAAACATCCAATTTTGTAATGCAAAACAAATACAGGGAGGGCCTTGGCCCTCCCTGTGGGAGACGGAGCTCGGGAATTCTTATCGATTCAATGCCGCGACGCCCGGAAGTACCATGCCCGCCAGAAATTCCAGCGAAGCCCCGCCGCCGGTCGATACGTGCGAGATCTTCGAGGTCACGCCCGCCGCCTTAATCGCCTTCTCGGAATCGCCGCCGCCCACTATGCTTGTGGCTCCCGATTCGGCTACCGCTTTGGCCAGCGCGACGGTCCCGGCATCGAAGGGAGGCTTCTCGAAAATCCCCATGGGTCCGTTCCAGATCACCGTCTTGGCGCCCGATACCGCCGCCTGGAACGCCGCCACAGTGGCGGGTCCTATATCCACCGCGATCTTGCCATCCGGAATCGTGGTCACCACTTCGTGGGCCGCCCCCGCCGCGATCTCCGACACCACCACATGGTCTACCGGCAGCAGCAGTTTCTTCCCCAGGGTGGCGAGCAGTTGCTTCGCCAGCTCGATCTTGTCTTCCTCCACCAGCGACTTCCCGGTGGGCAGACCCTGCGCGCGCAGGAACGTGTAAGCCATGGCGCCGCCGATCACCAGCGTGTCCACTACCTTACCCAAATTCTGAATAACTTCGATCTTATCGGAGACCTTGGCGCCGCCCAGAATGGCCACGCACGGGCGCGGCGGATTGGTGGTCGCCATGCCCAGGTACTTCAATTCCTGCTCCATCAGCAGCCCGGCCGCGGCCTGGGGAACGTACTTGATCATGCCTTCCGTGGAAGCGTGCGCGCGGTGCGCGGAACCGAACGCGTCGTTCACGTAGAGATCGCAAAGCGACGCCAGTTGGCGGGCGAATTCCGGATCGTTCTTCTCTTCTTCCGCGTGGAAGCGCAGGTTTTCGAGCAGCAGCACCTCGCCCGGCGCGGGCTTCATCGCGGCCACTTCCGGCCCCACACAATCCGGCGCCATCGTCACCGGTTTGCCCAGCAGTTCCCGCAGACGCGCGGCCACCGGTTGCAGGCTCATTTCCGCATTCGGTTTGCCTTTGGGACGGCCCAGGTGGGACGCCAGAATCACGCCGGCGCCCTGTTCCAGGACATATTGAATCGTGGGCAGCGACGCTTTGATGCGCTTGTCGCTGGTAATTTCCATGACGCCCTGCTCATTCTTTTGCAGCGGCACATTGAAATCCACGCGGATGAAAACTCGTTTGCCTTTCAGGTCGAGATCGCGAACGGATAAATAGGACATATAGGCCTCAAGTGACGTAAAGATTGAGCGTAACACGATGCTTCGGGTACCACCCTGAAGGCATGGATTTCAGGCGGCGGAGTGCGCGCGCCCCTTCCACATGCCGCCGCGGCCGCGCCAGTGCGCAACCGCCGAATACAGCGTAGCGCCCAGGTAAAACACGGCGATGGCCGGCAGCAGCGCTGCCCAATACCAGGGACGCTCCCCATAGCGCACGGCCGGCAGGTAGCACAGCGTCATCAACAGCCATGCCAGCGCGCCCAGGCCGCGAGCCGCTCCCGGCGGCGCCGCCAAGGTCAACACTGGCGGCACGAGATAGGTCAACACCAGCCCCAGCACCGTGCCCGCCAACAGTAGCGGAGAATACTGCAACTGCGTGTATGCCGTGCGCGACACCATTCGCCCGATCTCGCCGAACGTGGCGTATTCCCGGATGCTGTACGCCTCTCCGCTCAAACCCAGCCACACCCGTCCGCCCGACCCTTTGACCGCCCGCGCCAGCGCGCAATCGTCAATCAATTCCCCGGCAATGCGTGCGATTCCACCGATCCGCTCCAGCGCCTCGCGCCGGATCAGGATACAACCGCCCGCCGCGCCCGCGGTCTTTCGCCGGGGATCGCGGATCCACGCCGGCGGATAGAGCTGGAAGAAGAAAAACACGAAGGCCGGTATCAGGGCCTGTTCGGCCAGCGTCCGGCAGGACAGACGCACCATATAGGACACCAGGTCGTAATCGCCCGCCCGCGCCCGCGCCACCAGTTCCGCCACGTGATCCGGCGGATGCACAATGTCGGCGTCGGTCAGCAGCAGGTACTCGGCGTCCGCATGCCGCACGCCCTCGGACACCGCCCACATCTTTCCCGTCCAACCCTGGGGCAGGGGACCAGCCACCACCACGCGGACATCGGGGGCCGCCGCCCGCGCCACGTCCGCCGTACCGTCATCGCTCGCATCGTCAACCAGCACGATCCCGAACTTGCCGTCATACCGCTGCGCCGCCAGCGAGCCCAAACTGCGCCCCACCACATCCGCTTCATTGCGCGCCGGAATCACGGCCGTCACCGCCGGCGCGTCATGCGCCGCAACCCCCGTGAACGGGTCTGGACGCAGGCGCCAGAAGCCCCCGCGTGCCGCCAGCAAATACACCCAGACTGCGAGCGATAGCGCGGCCGTCACGGTCAGCAGCATGAACCCCGATTATCGCGCAACGCCCCGCGATCCCCCCGGGCGAATGCGGATCGATGCCTGACCGGAAGTTCCAGCGCCCGCCATCTCGAATGCGCAGCACCTGCCAACGCTTCGCGCGACAATAAGTAAGTCTCATGACCGCCGACCCCCGCAGCCTGTACACGCAGCGCCTAACCGAACGCCGTTCCGATATCGAGGCCCTCGAACGCCGCCACCGGCTGCTCGGTCACGGCAAACTCGCCATGGCCGCCGCCGGCCTCGTCCTGATTTGGCTCGCCCTGGCGCGCGAAGCCTCTTCCATCCTGTGGGTGCTTGTCCCCATCGCCGGCTTCGTCGCCCTCGTCGTCGCCCACGAAAAGCTGCTGGGGGAACGCGAACGCCGCCGCCGTGCCGTGCGCTTCTACGAGAATGCGCTCGCGCGCCTCGACGGTAACTGGCCCGGCACCGGCGAGCCCGGCGATCGCCACGCCAATCCCGAACACCCGTACGCCATCGATCTCGACCTTTTCGGTAAGGGCAGCATTTTCGAACTGCTCTGCACCGCCCGCACCCGCATCGGCGAAGACCGCCTGGCCGCCTGGCTGAAATTCCCGGCTGCCCCCGGCGTCGTGCGCGCCCGCCATGCCGCTGTCGACGAACTTCGTCCCCGCGTCGACCTTCGCGAGCAGCTCGCCGTGGTGGCCGAGGAAGCGCGCTCCGGAGTCGATCCAGCTCGCCTCGCCGAATGGGGCGAACTTCCCGCCGCGCTGCGCAAGGCCAGCTTTCGCCTGCGCGTCCGCCTGCATACCGCGCTCGGCATCTCTGGCTTCACCGCCCTCTGGGTCCACCTCGTCCGCTCCGCCAACCTGATCGTCCTTTCCGACCCCGTCGACGCTCTGCTGCTCGATCTGTTTCTGGTCGCGCTTGTGGTCAACGGCTGGTTTCTCTACCGGCACAGCGGGGTGCTCGGGGCCACGGTTTCCGACGTCGAAGAGGCCGCGCATGAACTCGGAATGCTGTCGGAGGTGCTCGTCCGCATGGAAGGCGAGCCGTTCACCAGCCCGCTGCTCGCCGACTTGCGCGCTTCGCTCGATTCCGCCGGCGCGCCTCCCTCCCGCCGCCTCGCCCGCCTCAAGCGCATCGTCGAGAATCTGGATTCCCGCGACAACGTCTTCGTCCGCGTGCTCGAACCTTTCGTCCTCTGGACCCCGCACTGCGCGCTGAAGGTGGAAGACTGGCGCGCGCACTCCGGCGCCGCCGTGCGCCGCTGGCTGGACGCCGCCGGCGAAATGGAAGCGCTCTGTTCCCTCGCCAGCCATGCCTTCGAGCATCCTGAAGACCCGTTCCCGGAATTTGTCGAAGAGGGACCCTGCCTGCAGGCCGAAGCCATCGGACACCCGCTGCTGCCCCCCGGCAAGGTCGTGCGCAACGACCTCACGCTGGGCGGCGACCTCCGCGTCATCGTCGTCTCCGGTTCCAATATGTCCGGCAAAAGCACCATGCTGCGCACTCTTGGCGTCAACGTGGTACTGGCGCAGGCCGGCGCTCCGGTGCGCGCGCGCAGCCTCCGGCTATCGCCCCTTTCGGTCGGCGCCTCCATCCGGCTGACCGATTCGCTCCAGGGCGGCGTCTCGCGCTTTTATGCCGAGATCCTTCGCCTTCGCCAGATTCTTGACGAAACCGGCGGTCCGCTGCCTGTTCTCTTCCTAATCGATGAATTCCTGAACGGCACCAACTCGCACGATCGCCGCATCGGTGCCGCGGCGCTGGTGCGCGGACTGGTGCGCCGCGGCGCTATCGGCCTCATCACCACCCACGATCTCGCGCTCGCCGACATCGCCGATGAACTCGGCGTAGCGGCCGCCAACGTACACTTCGAAGATCAGATCGAAGACGGCAAGATCTCCTTCGACTACCACATGCGCCCCGGCGTTGTCCGCAAGAGCAACGCCATCGAACTCATGCGCCAGGTGGGTCTGGAGATTTGACCGCCGCCCGCATCCGCGAACTCGCGCGCGCTTGCGGCTTCGAACTCGCCGGCGTCGCCGCCGCGCTTCCCGCGCCCGATCGCGACCGCTATCACGCCTGGGTCGCCGCGGGCAGGGAAGGGAAGATGAGCTATCTCGCCGGCCACCGCGCCGCCGTGCGCGATGACCCTCGCCACCTGCTCCCCTCCGCGCGCTCCATCATCGTCGCCGGAAAACTCTACCAGACTCCCTGGCCGCACTCCACCCGCTTTCACGATTCCGATCGCGCCTGGATTTCCCGCTACGCCTGGGGCGAGGACTACCATGACGTGATCCGCCGCGACCTGGGACGTCTGGCCTCTCTGCTGCGCGCGGAGACCGGCGCGGCGTTCGAATCGCGCATCTGCGTCGATACCGCGCCCCTGTTAGAGCGTACCTATGCGCGGCTTGCCGGGCTCGGCTGGATCGGCCGCAATACCTGCCTCATCAATCAGCAGCAGGGCTCCTGGTTCTTCCTCGGGGAACTGTTGGTCTCGCTTGAAATCATGCCCGATTCGCCGCCCGCCGATCGCTGCGGCACCTGCATGCGCTGCGTCGAAGCCTGTCCCACCGAGGCCCTGATTCCGCCGCACGGCCTGGATGCCACGCGCTGCATCTCGTATTTCACCATCGAACTCCGCGGCGAAGTTCCCGAAGAGCACCGTCCGGCGATTGGCAATCATGTCTTCGGTTGCGATATCTGTCAGGACGTTTGTCCCTGGAATGGCCGCGCCCCCGTCACGGACGATCCCGCTTTTGCGCCTCGCGAATTCGCTCCGAATCTCGCCGCCCTCGCCGCCATCACCGAAACCGAATTCCGCGCCATGTACCGCGATACGCCCCTCTCCCGCGCCCGCTACTCCGGCTTCCTCCGCAACGTGGCGATTGCCATGGGCAACGCGGCGCTCGAGACTTACCGTCCCATTCTGGAATCTCTCGCCACCCATCCCGACGCCATCATCGCAAACCACGCCCGCTGGGCACTCTCCCGGCTCTCAGCATAGGACAGGGCAACTACTCGGGCGGCGGGAACCCGTCTGGGATCGCACCGTGCATGATGAAGTCCGAATATTGCTTCAGCGCCGTCGAATAGGCATCGAGAGCAAAACGATAATTTCGGCCAGTACCCTTAATGAATTCCACGCCGTCAGGATGGGGGAGACCAGTCGGAACGCTTTGGACCATTGCGTCGAACCCAGCGTTGCAGATCTGGTATGCGGCCCGCGCAACGTCAAGACGCTGTTTTAGGAAAGACTCAATCCGTTCGTGCTCTACTTCCCACACGAGGGCAATCCTACCATTTCACCTCGTTCGACGGTAGCCCCTAATTCGGCAAGCCCGAATCAGGCTTGAAAACTGCCCCGGCCAGTCGTGCTCGCCGCCCTTATTACCAGCCATCCCATTCACTCTAAATCACTTGTGCGAAATTGGCTTGGTTCCGTCAACCGCCCGGCCGCCCTCGCCGCCGCCACTAGCCCTTCCGGACCATGCGCACTCCCACATATCCACTACATTTGACAAGCTTTGGCTGCCTTCATATCATGGAACTTCAGCTACACGGCCAGGCGCAGCCCCAATTTGCGCCAACTTGCGCCCAAATGGCAACTACCACGTCTGTCTGGTCTGGAACATCAATATGATCAAAGTCGAAGGTCTAACCAAGCGATACGCACGCACCATCGCGGTAGACGACATCTCCTTCGAGGTGGAAAAAGGCCAAATCGTCGGCTTTCTCGGCCCTAACGGCGCCGGCAAGACCACTACGATGCGCGTCCTTACCTGCTTCCTCCCGCCCACGTCCGGCACGGCCAACATCGCCGGCTTCGACGTGCTGGAGAACCCGCAGGAGGTCAAGAAGCGCATCGGCTATCTCCCCGAAACCCCGCCCCTCTACCCCGAAATGGAGGTCATCGAATACCTCAATTTCGTCGGGCAGCTCAAAGGCATTCCCCGCAGCGACATCGGCAAGCGCTCCGACGACGTCATTGGCCGCTGCTCCCTCGGCGACGTCCGAACCAAGCTCATCGGCAAACTGTCCAAAGGCTTCAAACAGCGCGTCGGCATCGCCCAGGCCATCATCCATAACCCCGACGTCCTTATCCTCGACGAACCCACCTCCGGCCTCGACCCCAAACAGATCATCGAAATCCGCGACCTCCTCAAGGCCCTCGCCGGTGATCACACCATCATCCTCTCCACTCACATCCTGAGCGAAGTCGAACACTCCTGCGATCGCGTCATCATCATTAGCCAGGGCAAACTCGTCGCCCAGGATTCCGTCGCCAACCTCACCAACCGCCTACGCGGCGCCGAAGCCGTCTGCATCGAGGTCGAAACTGCCGACGGAAATCCCAGCCCCGCGGAAATTCACGGCCGGCTGGAACAGGTCTCCGGCGTCAGCCGCGTCCTCATGCGCGAACCCCGCGATGGCCGCGTCGCCTTCGAAATCGAAAGCCTGCAAGGCCGCCACATCCGCTCCGAACTCGCCCGCAGCGTCGTCAACTCCGGCTGGAACCTCTCCGAACTCCGTCCCGTCGGCCTCAGCCTGGAAGACATCTTCCTGCAACTCACTACCAGCGAAAAGAAAGAAGGGGACACGAAGTGAAGAACATTCTCCTCATCTGCAAAAAAGAGCTCAAAAGCTATTTCGCATCCCCCATCGCCTACCTGCTGATGGCTTTCTTCGGCCTGATCTTCGGTTTCGGCTTCTTTACCGCCACCCGCGATTTTGTCCGCTTCAGCTTCCAGGCTCAAATGATGGGACAGCAGCAGCCCATGAACGTGAATGACCAGATCATTCGCCCGCTGCTCGGTTTCGCCTCCACCATCGCACTCTTCCTCGTCCCCATGATCAGCATGCGGCTGATCGCCGAGGAAAAGCGTACCGGCACCATCGAGCTCCTGCTCACCTCTCCCATCAAGGACATCGAGATCATCCTCGGTAAATGGTTCGGCGCGGTCGCCCTCTACGCTTGCGTCATGTTCATGTCGGTCCTCAATGTCGCCATGCTCTTCGCCTGGGGAAAGCCCGACCTCAAGCCGGTCCTGATCGCCTACCTGGGCCTCCTCTTACAAGGCGCCACCCTGTTGGCCATCGGCACGTTCATCTCCACCACCACCCGCAATCAGATCGTCGCCGGCGGCGTCACGTTCTTCGTCTGCCTGCTGCTCTGGCTGCTCAGTTGGTTCACCGCCTTCGATTCCGGCCCGCTGTCGCAGGTCGTCAACTACATATCTATCGTCACCCACTTCGAAAACTTTAGTAAGGGAGTGCTCGACTCCAAAGACGTGGTCTTCTATCTCTCCATGATCTTCTTCTCTCTCTTCATCACCTCCCGGGCGATGGAATCCCTCAGGTGGAGGTCATAACATGGCAAGTTTTCTGAAATCCCGTCAAACCAAATACACGGCGTACGCCGCCACGTATATCATCGTCGTACTCGCGGTGCTCGGCGCTGTCAACTTCCTGGCCAACCGCTACAGCAAGACGTACGATTCCACCAGCAACAAACAGTTCTCGCTCTCCGACCAGACCATCAAGGTGGTCAGCAACCTGAAGAGCGATATCCATCTCACCTACTTCGACGAAAGCACCCGCTTCCCGCAGGCCCGCGACCTGCTGGACCGCTACACCGTCCTCTCTCCCAAGCTCAAGGTCGAATTCATCGATCCCACAAAGAAGCCGCAGCAGGCCAAATCCGCCGGCTACCGCCGCGACGTCACCATCCTGGTGGAGAACGGCGCTCGCAAAGAGGAGGCCAAGAGCCTCACCGAAGAGGAAGTCACCGGCGCCATCATCCGCTCCCAAAAGTCGGGCGAGCGCAACGTGTGCTTCGTCAACGCGGCCACCGAGCACTCCATCGACGACGAGGGCAATACCGGCTACTCGCTCATGAAGCAGCTTCTGGAGCGCGACAACTACAAGACGCGCACCATCGATTTCAAACCTCCCGCCGCCGAAGCCGGCAAGCCCCTCGCCATCGGCCAAACGCCCACCGCGGCGGCCGTCGAAGTCCCCAAAGACTGCCTCGCGCTCGTCGTCGGCGGACCCCAGCTCGCCTACCCCGCACCCATAGTCGCTGCCATGAAGGCCTACGTCGAAGGCGGCGGACACGCCCTCTTCCTGCTCGATAACGTGATGCGCATCGGCCGCGGTGAACCCACCGCCGAAAATCCCGAGCTCGCCGGCATGCTTTCGGAGTGGGGCGTCACTCCCAATAAGGACCTCGTGCTCGACCTCTCCGGCGTCGGTAACCTGTTCGGCGCCGGTCCCGAAATCCCCGTCATCCTCGCCTACGACTCGCACGCCATCACACGGCCCCTCGCCCGCGTGCCTACCGCCTTCCCGGTGCCGCGCTCGCTCGAAATCAAATCCGGCGGCAAGTCCACGGTCGAAAAATTGTTCGGCACCACTGAAGACAGCATCTCGGTCAACGAAGTGGCCGCCAGCGGCGGCATCGATCCCAAGAAGGGCAAAAAGGGCCCCTTCACCCTGGCCGCTGCCGGTACCGTGCAAGGTACGCCGGCCGGTCGCTTCATCGTCGTCGGCACTTCGCAGTGGGCCGAAAATCGCGCCATGGGGTCCCGCTCCCTGGGCAATCGCGATCTGTTCATGAACATGATCAACTGGCTCAGCGCGGACGAAGACCTGATCAGCATTCGCCCCAAAACCGCCGAAGACCGTCCGCTCACCCTCACCACCGGGAGGCTGAATCTGGTCTTCTGGTTGAGCGTCGTCATCTTCCCCCTGGGCATCGTCGGCCTCGGCCTCGCCACCTGGTGGAAGCGGAGATAGCGTATGAAGCCGAAGGGACTCCTCATTGCCGTCGTTCTTTTGGCTGTGCTCGGCGGACTCACCTGGTGGAGCAACAAGAGCCAGGCCGATAAAGCCAAAACGCCAACCGACGCCGCTACCAAACTGCTCACCCTGGCGGACGATCAGTTTCAGGAAATCCGCATCAAGAAGGTGACTGGCGAGCGTATCGACCTCAAGCGCGACAACGGCAAATGGGCCATGACCGCGCCGGCGCCGATGGCCGCGGACCAGGACGCCGTCTCTTCCATGGTCACCACGCTGGGCAGCCTCAGCGCCGACAAAGTCATCGAAGAGAAGGCCACCGACCTCAAGCAGTATGGCCTCGATCTCCCCACGCTCGATATCGAAATCGCGCGCAAGGACGGCAAGACCGAGCACGTCCTGCTCGGCGATGACACCCTCAACGGCTCCGGCGCTTATGCCAAGCTCGCCGGCGACGCCAAGGTAGTCACCGTCGCCGCCACCGTCAAGACCACGCTCGACAAGCGCCCCGACGACCTGCGCGACAAGCGCCTCCTCACCTTCGATGCCGAGAAGCTCTCGCGTGTCGAACTCACGGCCAAAGGACCCGCCGTCGAATTCGGTAGGAGCGGGCAGAATGAATGGCAGATCGTCAAGCCGCGTCCGCTGCGCGCCGATGGCTCAGCCGTCGATGGCCTGGTTTCCAAGCTCAAAGACGCCAAAATGGATCTGACCGAGCCTGATGCCGCCAAGCTCTTCGCCGCCGCCCCCAAGGTTGCCAGCGTCAGCCTCACCGACGCGGGCGGCACGCAGACCCTCGAAGTCCGGCGCGACAAAGACAAGAACGTCTTCGTCAAGAGCTCCGCGGTCGAAGGCATCTTCAAGGTCAACTCCGACCTCGCCGAAGCAGTCGAAAAATCGGCCGACGATTTCCGCAATAAGAAGGTGTTCGATTTCGGCTTCAGCGATCCCACCCGTGTCGAACTCAAAGGCGCGACCTATACCAAGGAGGGCGACAAGTGGTCTTCCAACGGCAAGACCATGGACAACGCCTCCGTGCAGAGTCTAATCGACAAACTGCGCGATCTCGCCGCCACCAAGTTCGTGGAAAAGGGCGGAGGCGAGGCCATCTTCACCGCCACCGTGGCATCGAACTCCGGCAAACGTACGGAAAAGGTCACCATCACCAAACAGAGCGCCCAATTTTTCGCGCAACGTGAAGGCGAGCCCAGCATCTATGAACTGGACGCCAAAACCGTGGACGATCTCCAGAAGGCCGCCTCCGAAGTCAAAGAGGCGGCACCGGAACCCGCGCCAAAGAAGAAGTAGATGCCCAGCCACGCCGCCAGATCTTACACCTCTGGAATTTCTTCCACCCGGCGGCGCTTGGGCGATTGCTGCTATCCATTGTGGTGCACGCAATGAACGCCCTCCTCACCGACCTCTACGAACTCACCATGGCGGCGGGGTACTTCGACTCGCAGAAAGCCACCGAGAAAGCCACCTTCGAATTCACCATTCGCCGCCTCCCCGCCAACCGCAACTACGTCATCGCCGCCGGACTCCCCCAAATCGTCGACTACCTCCAGAACCTGCGCTTCGCGCCCGAAGAAATCGCCTACCTCCGCGCCCTCCCGCAGTTCGCCCACGCCTCGCCCGCCTTCTTCGACTACCTCCGCGACTTCCGTTTCACGGGCGATCTGTTCGCCGTGCCCGAAGGCACCGTCCTCTTCGCCGGCGAACCCGTGCTCACCGTACGCGCGCCCATCATCGAAGCGCAAATCCCCGAAACGTACCTGCTCAGCACCATCACCTTCCAGAGCCTGATCGCGTCCAAAGCCGCACGCTGCGTCGAAGCCGCCGCCGGACGCCCCGTCGTTGAATTCGGCACCCGCCGCGCGCACACCCCCGAGGCCGGCACACTCGGAGCCCGCGCCGCCTACCTCGCCGGATGCGCCGGCACCAGCAATACGCTCGCCGGCTTCCGCTACGGCATCCCCGTCATGGGCACCGCCGCGCATTCCTGGGTGATGTCCTTCCCCTGCGAGATGGACGCCTTCCGCAAACTCCAGCGCGTCCTCGGCCCGTCCACCGTCCACCTGCTCGATACCTACGACACGCTCGAAGGCGCGCGCCGCGCCGCCAAACTCGGCGGACCCATGTGGGGCGTGCGCCTCGACAGCGGCGATTTCCTGACGCTCTCCCGCCAGGTCCGCGCCATCCTCGACGAAGCCGGACACACCGGGGCCAAAATCATGGTATCCGGCGACCTCGATGAGTACCGCATCCGCGAACTCGTCATCGCCGGCGCGCCCATCGATTCCTACGGCGTCGGCACCCAACTCGCCACCAGCGCCGACGCTCCGCACATGAGCGCCATCTACAAAATGGTGGAAGTCGAAATCTGCGGCATCAAACGCTTCACCGCCAAGTACGCCGAAGACAAGTCTTCCCTACCCGGCGCCAAACAGGTCTTCCGCGATGTCGCTCGCGACGTGCTCGCCCGCTCCGGCGAGTGCGGCAAAGGCGAAGCGCTACTGCGTCCCATCCTGCTCGGCGGCCACCTCATCGAACCCCTGCCCACGCTCGAGCAGGCGCGTGTCCGCGCCGCCGAAAGCATCGCGATGCTGCCGCCCGCTTTGCGACAATTGGAACTGTCCGAGCCGTGGCCCGTCATCCAGAGCCGGGAACTCCGCGAACTCATCGGCCAGACTCGGGCCAACTGGCGCGGATGAAACAGCTCTTCTTCGATATCGATTCCCAGTTGGATTTCCTCTATCCCGCCGGAGCCCTCTACGTACCCGGCGCGGAACGCATCGTGCCCCACATCGCGCGCCTCAATCGCTACGCCGCCGCCCACCAGATTCCCGTCATCTCCACGGTGGACGCCCACGCCGAGAACGATCCGGAGTTTCGAACCTGGCCGCCACACTGCATCGCCGGCACCACCGGGCAGCACAAGGCCGAAGCCACCCTGCTCGACAAACGCATCGTCATCCCCAATCGGGAGGGCCCGCTGGATCTGGACGGCGCGCAGCAGATCATCGTCGAGAAGCAGCACGTCGACGTCTTCACCGCGCCCAACCTGGCGCGCATCGTTGAACGTTTCCTCGCGCATGACGCCGCCTGCGGTTTCATCGTCTATGGCGTGGTCACCGAAATCTGTGTCCTCTTCGCTGCCCGCGGGCTGTTGAAATACGGCCAGCCTCTCACCATCGTCACCGACGCCGTGGCCGCGCTCACGAGTGAGGCCTCCGCCGCGGCCCTGTCCGAAATCCAATCTGCGGGAGGCGCGCTGTGCACGGCCGCGGAAATCTGCGCAGGCTAGACAGTCACAACGCTACGATCCACCCATGAAATTCATACAGATCTCTGAACCCGGACCCGCCGACGTCCTCCACCTCGCCGAAATGCCCACGCCCGCTCCCGCGCCGGGCGAAGTCCTCATTCGAGTCGCCGCCGCCGGAATCAACCGGCCCGACATCGCGCAGCGCCAGGGCAAGTACCCGCCTCCGCCCGGAACTTCACCCATCCTCGGCCTGGAAGTCGCCGGCACCGTCGCCGCCGCCGCGCCCGATTCCGGCTGGCGGGAAGGCGATGCCGTCTGCGCCCTCGTCCCGGGTGGGGGCTACGCGGAATATTGCGTGACGCCCGGCGTGCAGTGCCTGCCCATCCCACGCGGACTCTCCATGATCGAGGCAGCCGGCATCCCCGAAACCTTCTTCACCGTCTGGGCCAACGTCTTCCAGATCGGCGGACTGCGTGCCGGCGAGCGCTTCCTGGTGCACGGAGGCACCGGTGGAATTGGCACCACCGCCATCCAACTCGCCCTCGCCTTCGGTGCCGTTGTCTACGCGACCGCGGGCAGCGACGCCAAATGCCAGGCCTGTGTCGAACTCGGCGCCGAACGCGCCATCAACTATAAGACGCAGGATTTTGTCACTGAACTGAGCGGCATCAACCTCGTGCTCGACATGGTGGCCGGGGAATATACCGCCCGCAATATCGACGTGCTCGCGCCGCAGGGACGCCTGGTGCAAATCGCCGTGCAGAATGGCGCGAAGGTGACCATCAATATTGCCAAGGTCATGCAGAAGCGCCTCACCCTGACCGGTTCCACCATGCGCCCGCGCCCCGTCGAAGACAAGGGAAGAATCGCGCGCGAACTACACGAGCAGGTCTGGCCCCTGCTGGAATCGCGCGCCGTCAAAGTCCTGGTCGACCGCACCTATCCGCTGGCTGAAGCCGCCGAAGCGCACCGCTATCTGGAGAGCAGCGCCCACATCGGCAAAGTCATTCTGACGGTGTAGCGGCGCCCTCTTCGGACAGTTCGCCGATCTGCCGCAGTAGTTCGTAGGTCCGCTGCGCTTCCTCTTCGTCGATCCTGCTGACGGCGAAGCCGACGTGCACCAATACGTAATCGCCTACCTCCGCCTCCGGCACAAAATCCAGATACACCTGGCGCGTGACACCGCCGAACTGCACCTTGGCGACACGGTTCCACCCGCTCTCCGCCGCCTCCAGGATCTTACCGGGAACTGCCAGGCACATACCGACCTCCAGAAAGCGCTACCGTAGCACCCGGCATCTACGGTGGGAATCGTAGACCGAAAGATGGGGACGGCGCCGGCGATGCGCCCACGGCATTTCACTTCGGGAATGGTTCCTGCCGACCGCTACTACTGACGACGATCTACGCAGCCGGATCGTATTCCTGTGCTTTCTTCAGGGCTTCGCTATTCGCGTCCACATTCACGGTGGCAGTCGCCCAATCCACACTCGAAATCATGCTGGGCCCCGCCAAAACTTTCTTATCGAAAAGCCATCCCTTCACCTCGACGACCAGGAACAGGATGCGGCTGAGATCATCGTCGAGTAGCATGTCTTGTACCTGCCCGACGTCGCCGTCGCCCGCCTTTACGTCATATCCACCCAACTCGTTTGCGCTTCGCAGCCTTACCTCGACCAGAGACTCCGCCGTCTTTCCGGCCTCCTGGCGGTCCTCTTCGACGGTGAGTGCGGGCGGGGGTGGAGACATAGGCGGGACCGGCACAATCGTCGAGTCCCAATAGGGAGTCCACTGGTAATGGCGATGCAATAATTCCTCGGCCCCGCGCGATACCGGGGTGACCGTGTCGATATCCGGACTGGACCGGATCTGCTCCGTCGTCAGTTTCACGCCGATCGCCGGTTGGTGGTGCCACGGCTTCACGATCGCTTCGGGCGCGACCAGCACTTTTCTTCCGGGCAGCCATTTGCCTGTGTCAACGACCAGATACCGTACACTCCAAGTCTGGTCGTCAAAATACAAGTCGTAGACGGAACCAATCTCACCGTCCAGAGCATTGATTGTCTTCCCTATCACTAAGCTAGCGTTATTCATGGCAACCTCGCGCCAATATCATGCACGTTGGTAGCCAGCAGGACGTAGCAGCTAATGAAAGTCATGCCACGAAGCGATTCCGTTATGTTTGTAGCGTTCGCCGTACCAGTCCGACGAGCGCCTGGATGAAGGCCGGCGAATCGTTCAGGCCGGGGGTCATGCGGTAGTCATCAATCCCCAGGCTCCGCGCCTGCTCGCGATGCTCGATATCGATTTCATACAGTGTCTCCACGTGATCGGAGACGAAAGATACCGGCACAATCAGCAGATGCCTGCGATGCTCCGAGGCCAGGCGGCAGACCGTCTCATGCATCGACGGCGCCAGCCACTTTGAAGCGCCCACTTTGCTCTGATAACAAAGGTGGCGCCTTGCCGGCCATCTGCCGTGCTGCCAGACCAGGTCGACCGTGCGCTCGATATGCCGCTGATAAGGATCACCGTTGTCGATCACAGCGACAGGCACGCTGTGCGCGCTGAAGATGACATCCACGTCGCGCGGATCGGCGAATTCGCCGATCGAACAGTTCACCGTATGGACGAGAGCTTCCAGGTAGGCAGGATCCTCGTGGAATTGCTCGATCGCGTGAAGGCGCGGCCGCCACCCGTTGGGACGAAAATGTCGCGTCCATTCGTTGAGGCTGCTGCCGGTGGTGGTCCTGGAGTATTGCGGGTAAAGCGGAAGCAGCACCACTTCGCCCGGTTGGAATTCCTCCAACTGGTGGATTGCCTCCGCCGTGAACGGACGCCAGTACCGCATCGCGATCACTACGCGCGCGTCGAAATACTTGCGCAGTTCGGCCTCCAGAGCCGTGGCCTGACGCTCTGTATTTTCGAGGATCGGGCTTTTGCCGCCGATCTGCGCGTAGTGTTGTGCCACGTGTTTGGCGCGAAACGTCGAAATGAGACGCGCCAGAGGCTGACGCGCGATGCGCGCAAAGGGGAAGTCGATGATGTCGGGATCGCTAAACAGGTTATACAGGAACGGCTCGATGCTTTCGAGCGAGTCAGGACCACCGAGTTGAAACAGAACGACCCCAAGTTTCATGTTTCGTGAGTTTACAGGAAAAGAGGGAAGCGGTGGACAAAGGCGGCGCCGGAGAAAGGCAATCGAGGCTTTGGCGGTATGCCGGACTAGCGAGTTCTTGGACTGCCTGTGACAAACGCCATCCCGCCCGCGCCGAGTGCGCTCAGGCGAACCCGGCCCGCCGGGCGGGGCGCTGCTCAGGTCGCGGACGAAGAACGGTGCGGCCAGCATGCTACGGCGAGCGGGAGTGCGCCCTGGAGTAAGTAGCCAGTGTGATCCCGGGTGTATTTGTGGCACGCTAAGGAAATGCGATGGCTTCGCGTTATCGTGCTGCTCGCGCCGCTAGCATTGGCGGCACAGAGCAAGCCGGAAGATACGGCGGCGATCAGTGGTGTGGTGACCAACTCGGTGAGCGGAGAGCCCGTGCGGCGCGCCGGGGTGACTCTGAGGCGCATCACGATCTCACGCACCTCGGGGACGATTCAGGCAGCGCAAGGTGCCTACACGGATGCCGCGGGGCGATTCTCGCTCACCGGCATTGCTGCCGGCGAGTACCGTCTGTCGGCGGAACGCAGTGGATTCCTCACGCAGGGTTACGGCACGAAAGCGACGGGTGGGTCGGGCGCGCTCCTGACCATCGAGGCCGGGCAAAAGTTGAACGACGTGGCTCTACGCTTAACGCCGCATTCGGTGATCACGGGACGCATCGTGGATGAGGACGGCGAACCGGTGGTCTCTGCGAGCGTGCAGATTCTCCGCCAGCAGTATGTGAACGGGAAGAAGCAACTCACCGGCGCCAACGCTTCGAACACCAATGACCTGGGCGAATACCGTGTCTTCGGCTTGAAACCCGGCCGCTACTATATTGGCGTCCTGGGGCGAGGCAATCCGCTCATTCAGGACGCTGACGACGATTACGTCATGACGTATTTCCCGCGCACCACCGATTCGTCGGCTGCCAGTCCGGTGGAAGTGACGCCGGGCGGACAGGCGCGCAATATCGACGTCACGCTGCGCCGCGTGCGCACGGTGGCGGTGCGCGGGAGAATCACTGTCGAGGTCCAGCCCGCGCCCGGCAGCGAAGCACCCCTGCGCCTCTCCGTGATGCTGATGCCGTCATCGGGCAGCTTCACTGGCGGCAATGCGCGCAGCGCGACCGTCGCTCCGCAGGGCACGTTCGACATCAGGGGAGTCACGCCCGGCGCCTATACACTGACCGCGATTGCGTCGGGTGGCACCAGAGCGGTGTCCGCGAGGCTGCCGGTACAAGTGAGCAGCGGCAACGTGGAAGGACTCGCTGTGACCATCCGCGGCGGCGTTCCGCTGACGGGCAGAGTGAAGATCGAGGGCGATGCGCCGGCGGACCTGAAGCACATCGGCATCGGGCTGCCAGCGGAGGAGACGGGCCTCATTCAGTATGGACCGCTACCCGCTCCGAAGATGATGGAGGACGGCAGTTTCCGGGCTGAGGACGTCGGCTCCGAGCGGTATCGCGTGGTTGTCACCGGATTGCCGGAAGGGTGTTACGTGAAGAGCATCCGTTCGGGAGAGGTGGATGTGTTGCAGAACGGGCTGGAGGTTGCGGGCGTCCCACCCGCTCCGGTGGAGGTCTTGCTGAGCTCGCGTGCCGCACAGGTGACCGGAGTGGCGCTGGACGCCAAAACGCAGAAGCCCGTGCCCGGTGCGATCGTCGTGCTGGTTCCGCAGGACAAGACGCGGACGGCGCGCGCTGATTATTACAAGAATGTGACCACGGACTCTGCCGGCCGTTTCGCGTTCAAAGATCTGACTCCCGGCGAGTACCGGGCGTACGCCTGGGAAGACGTGGAGCCCGGCGCGTGGATGGATGCGGAGTTTCTTAAGCCGTACGAAGGCGAGAAAGTGTCGCTTGAAGAGAGCGGGCGCGCGAACGTACAGTTGAAGGTGGAGTAGGACATCCCCCTGTTGGCATCTCTTGCGGGTTCTATTTCGTTTTTGCTTGCTGCGATTGGGGCGCAACGGGGGGCTAGAATACTGTTAAGACCTATGAATACCTCAATTGCAGTAATGAGCGCCTGCGGCGTGATTCTGGCCGGGTGCCTATCCGGACAGGCGCTTGCCGCTGACCGTGTCAAGACAGCGAACGGCGTGCTCGAATCGACCGCGCCCGCCAGGAACGGCGTTCGCAGTTTTAAGGGCATCCCGTTCGGCCAGCCTCCCGTGGGCGACCTCCGCTGGCGCGAACCGCAGCCGGTGAAGAACTGGACCGGCGTGCGCAACGCGGACAAGTTCGGCCCCACCTGCATGCAGCGCCTCGGCCCGAACGGCGATTATTGGATGCGCGGCGACGGCATGAGCGAAGACTGCCTCTACCTCAATGTCTGGACTCCCGCCAAGGCCGGCAATGAGAAGCTGCCGGTCTTCGTCTATATTTTCGGCGGCGGCTTCCAGAATGGCGACGGCTCCGAGCCTCGCTACGATGGCGAGGCCATGGCCCGCAAAGGCATGGTGGCGGTGTCGATCAACTACCGGACCAATATTTTCGGCTTCTTTGCCCATCCCGAACTGACTCAGGAATCTCCGCACCACGCGTCGGGCAACTACGGTCTGCTGGATCAGTATGCAGCGCTGAAGTGGGTGCAGGAGAACATCGCGGCGTTTGGCGGCGATCCGAAGCGCGTCACCATAGGGGGCGAATCCGCGGGCTCCATGTCCGTCAGCCTGCTGCTCACTTCCCCACTCACAAAGAACATGATCGCCGGGGCGATCTGCGAGAGCGGCTCTTACGTTTCCAACGCGACCTTGACGCCATTCGCCGATAGCGAGAAGAGCGGAGCCAAACTCGCCGAGGCCGTGGGCGCGCCCAACCTGGCCGCGCTACGCGCCCTGAGCGCAACGCAGTTTCAGGAGGCGGTCCAGAAGTCCGGCATCCGAATTGGGCTGGGCGTGAACGTGGACGGCTACTTCATGACGAAGCAGCAGTCTGAGGTGCTCGAAGCCGCCGAACAGGCTAAGGTTCCGTTGATGGCCGGGTCGAACTCCGAGGAATCCGGCGTGCGTTCCGTTCTGGGGCAGGCCGAGCCCACGCCGGAAAACTTCGCTGCCGCCATCAAGAGGCTCTACCCGAACAACGCCGATGAGCTTCTCAAGGTCTACAACCCCAAGACGGCGGACGAGGTTCTCAACGCCGCCATGGCGCTGGCCAGCGCGCGGTTCATCTCCCTGGGAACGTGGAAGTTCACGGAAATGCACGCGAAGACCAGCGGGAAGCCTGCGTACCGCTACTTCTATACGCGCGTCCGGCCGAAGTTCCTGGGGACGCCCGGCCAGCCGCCACCGCAAAATGCCGCGGCCTCGCGCGGAGCAGTGCACTCGGCCGAGATCCAGTACGCCATGGGCAATCTCGATCTGGATATGCGGTACCCGTGGAATGAGGACGACCGCAAGGTCTCTCAGACAATGCAGGGCTACTTCGTGAACTTCATCAAGACCGGCAATCCGAACGGCGCGGGCCAGCCCAACTGGCCGCCGTACGAAGCCAAGACGAACTATCAGCGGATGAACATCAATGTGGTGTCGAAAGCCGAACCGGATACCGATCGACCCGCATATCTGGTGCTGGATTCAATTCCGCCCGGTCCCAGCGGCGGCCGGGGAGGGCGGTAGTCTACAGGGGCGGGAAGAAGGTAAACCCGGCGGGCTTAGCATCTGCGCCTTTTGTCTGAGTCGCGTCCGTCCGTGGCTTAACCACCCGTGGCTTAACCACCCGTGGCTTAAGCTGCTTTGGGCGCAGCGGGACAGCCCGCAGGACTGTCCTACGCTCATCCTGTGGCACACTGAATTCAGATGATGATTGCTGAATTTCGCGCGCGTTTCGGGTCCCTGGAACAGCCGCGCGTGTATCGGGCACCGGGCCGGGTCAATCTGATCGGCGAACATACGGATTACAACCTGGGCTTCGTGCTGCCGGTGGCGCTGGACCTGGCCACCTTCATCGCGGCAGCGCCCAATGAAGAGGGCAAACTTCGCCTCTATTCCGAGAATCAGGACGACCAGCAGGAGTTCGATGCCTCCACGTTAGGCACGGTGGAACGCCGCGGCGCATGGACCGATTATCCGGTAGGCGTGGCGCAGGAACTGGTGCGCGCCGGAGTGCCGGTGGGCGGCATGAATCTGCTGATCCGCAGCACGGTGCCGCATGGTTCGGGCCTGAGTTCATCGGCCGCGCTCGAAGTATCCTCCGCGCTGGCCATGCTGGCCGGGCGCGAGATGGACCCGCTGGAACTGGCCAGGCTCTGCCAGCGCGCGGAACGCAATTTCGTCGGCATGCCCTGCGGCATCATGGATCAGTACATCTCGATCTTCGGGCGTGCGCATGCCGCCGTGGAGATCGATTGCCGCAGCCTGGAGAACCGCCTGGTCCAACTCCCCGAGGGCATCGCGTTCCTCGCGGTCAACAGCGAGGTCAAACACGAGCTGTCGGGGTCCGCGTATCGCGACCGGGTGCGCGAGTGCGGTGAAGCGGTGACAGGAATCCGCACCGTGTACAAAGAGGTGGAGAGCCTGCGCGACGTGTCCCGGGAGCAGTTCGACGCGGTGGCTGGCCGGCTGCCGGATGTGGTGGCGCGGCGCGCGCGCCACGTGGTGACGGAAGACGCGCGGGTGCGCCGCTTCGTGGACGCCAGCGCACGCAGCGATGTGGCGGAGATGGGCCAACTCATGGTGGAGTCGCACCGCAGCCTGCAGCACGATTACGAAGTCAGCTGCCAGGAACTGGACTTCCTGGTGGACACGGCCGTGGGGCTGGCTGGCGTGTACGGTTCGCGCATGACGGGCGGCGGCTTCGGCGGATGTACCGTGACGCTCCTGCGCATCGATGCGGTGGACGCATTCCGCGCTGCGATCGCCAACGCGTACCGTGACAAGACCGGCGTCACGCCGCGAATCTATCGCTGCGAGCCCTCGGAAGGCGCGAGCGAAGTGAAGAAACTTGAGACGATCCCGGGCCGCGAGTGACTAGATAGCCAAATAGACAAAATGAGAATGTCCTCCGGTGCGGTCAGACCCTGTCTGTGTCGTATTTGGATGATTTTTTGTCGCGTAGTCCTTAGTCCTTTGATCCATAGGGCCGGGCGCTCCAGACCCGGTCCTGCTCCATTTGGCATTTAGCACGCGGCGCCGCGGGTTACACTCGATAAGGCATGCCGCGCTGGCTGAATCTCGCTAATTTCTTCACTGCATTCCGGCTGTTCCTGGTGCCCTACATCGTGATCGCGATCCTGGACGGCCGTCATGGACACGCCCTGGTCCTGTTCTTCGTAGCCGCGCTGACGGACGTGATCGACGGAGCGCTGGCGCGGTCCTACGGGATGGAAAGCCGGGTGGGCGCCTATCTGGACCCGATCGCCGACAAATGCCTGCTGAGCGGTATTTTCCTGGCATTGGGCGCCACCGGGACCGTGCCGTGGTGGTTCGTAGCCATCGTCTTCGGCCGGGATATTTACATCCTCCTGGCGGTGGTGGGCGTCGTGGCATTAACTAAAGTGAGGACGTTCCCGCCCAGCCGCTGGGGCAAACTTTCCACCTTTGCGCAGATTGTGACCGCGGTGGCGTGGATGGTGACAAATATTTGGCCGGTTACGGTATTGCATGCCATTTCGTCTGCAACGCTTTGGGTCAGCGCGGGTTTTACGGTTTGGAGCGGTACACACTATACGATGCGCGGCGTGCAAACGCTGCGAACACGTTGACGGGTTGACCGTGTGGGAGTAGTCTAAAAGCAAGGACAGCTTTGGCATGACTCGCTATTTACCGGCGCGGCATTACAGATGGTTTGGAATGAGCGCGGTGATATTGGCGGGGCTCAGCGCCTGGCTGGGCACGGAAGTCCGCATTGCTTTCATTCCGGCCGCCCTGTTTATGCTGACCGCAGGCGTGCTGTTCGGCATGGCGTTGCGCCCGGCAATTGAAATCCACGAAGGGTATGTCTCGATCGGGGGGCGGATTATCCCCTGGATGGATATACGGCGGCTGGACCGCACCGGCTGGATTTCCCCGCTGATCATCCGAATAACCCTGTTTGACGATTCCCGCCTGCTGCTGATTTACCCCGGCGACCTGGATAGCTGCAACAGCCTGTTGCGCCACCTGCGCCGCCTGTCCCGCGACGCCCTGATTGATGGAATCCCCTACCGGCAGTACTGGGGCGAAGTGCTCACTCCGGCTAACGAGCGGAAACAACAGCCTCCCATGCCGCGCTACCGCATTCTGCGTCCCGAGGACGAAGCGGAAGTGGAACGGCTGTACCAGCGCCTCAAGACGGTCGGCAATCTCGACCAGAAGAATTCTACGGACGAGAAGTAGTTCGTGGGCGCACGCCGCGGTTTCCTTTCCAAATTCCTATTGGCTCTAGCGGTGGTAGCCGTCGTGCTGTATCTGGCGCGCAATCTGTGGCTGGAGGCCATGGGGAGTGCCCTGATCCATGACGACGGGGCAGCGAAGGCGGACATCGCCGTGGTGCTGGCGGGGGACTATTGGGGGTACCGGCTGACCAAGGGCGCGGAACTGGTGCGGCAAGGCTATGTGCCGCAGGTGCTGGTGAGCGGTCCGCCGGGCTTTTACGGCATCAATGAGGCGGACGCGGCGATTCCGTTCGCCATCGCCAAGGGCTATCCGGCTGCGTGGTTTGTGCCGCTGCGCCACGAGGCGCTCTCGACGCGGGAGGAAGCGAAATACGTGCTGGACTGGCTGGCGCAGCACCACGTGCAGAGTTTCCTGCTGGTGACCAGCAGCTATCACACGGGCAGGGCGCGGCGGATCTTTCTGAGCGCGGAAAAAGATCGCGGTGGGGGTCCGGCGCTGCGAGCGGTGGCCTCGGACGACCGCTTTTTTAGCGCCTCGCACTGGTGGCAGAATCGCCAGGGGCGGAAAAGCGTCTTCATGGAGTGGGCGAAGACGCTGACGGCGGGCTTTGGGATCTAGGGGATGGCGACGTTTTCAAACAGCTGGGCCGGAGTTGCGTATGCGGCCGTTCCGTGCGCTCCGCCCCCTCTGACAGCCGGCGGACAGCTCGCAAGACTGCCTCACAACGGGACTTAGCCATGTGGGAATCGCTGCGCACGGTCAGAAAGTACTTGTGGCGCTACCGCCGCGGGATGGCGCTGGGCGGCGTCTGCCTGGTCATGAAAGACCTGGCACAGGCCCTGCAACCGCTGATGATCCGCGGCGCGGTGGATTCCTTTCACCTGGGCGGCACGGTCTTCGTGCGCTTTGCCGCCTACCTGGTGGGGCTGGCGCTGGTCAAAGGGATATTCCAATACTGGATGCGGGTGATTCTGATCGGAGCCTCGCGCGATATTGAATTCGACCTGCGCAACGATCTCTTCGCGCACCTGATTCGCCTCTCGCCCGAATATTACGCACGCACCCGGACCGGCGATATCATGGCGCGCGCCACCAACGATTTGAACGCCGTGCGCATGATGCTGGGTCCGGGCGTCATGTACTGGTTCGAGACCAGCCTGACGTTCGTCCTGGCCATCGCCATCATGACCAGCGTCGACTGGCGGCTGGCTTTCCTGGCCGTGCTGCCGGCGCCGCTGGTGAGCATCGCTGTGATCCTGTTCGGGCGCCGCATCCACGATCGCTTCGAGAAAATCCAGGCGCTATTTGGCGATATTTCGAGCCGGGTGCAGGAAAATCTGGCGGGCGTGCGCATGATCCGCGCCTTCGTCCAGGAGCGCGCGGAAATGCGGCGCTTCGAGGAACTGAACCAAGGCTACATTGCGCAGAATCTCCGCCTGGTGCTGGTGCAGGGCTTGTTTCAGCCGATGCTGGAGGCGCTGATCGGCGTGACCTTCCTGATTGTGCTGTGGGCTGGCGGACGGCAGGTGATCGAGGGGCGGATCACGGTGGGCAGCTTTGTAATGTTCAACACCTACATGGGCATGCTGGTCTGGCCGATGATCGCGCTGGGCTGGGTCGTGAACCTGATGCAGCGCGGCGGCGCGTCGCTGGCACGGATCAACGACATCCTGCAGGAACAGCCCACGATTGCGGCGCCGCCGGATGGGGTGAAACTGGGCGAGGTGCGCGGCGAATTGGAGTACCGCGGCGTGACGGTGGATTACGGCAGCGGTCCGGTTTTGAACGGGGTGGAGCTGGTTCTCGCGCCCGGAACCACGCTGGCAGTGGTCGGTCACACAGGGAGCGGCAAAAGCACGCTGGTCAATCTGGCGCCGCGCCTGTTCGACCCCACGGCAGGCGCGGTGCTGCTGGATGGCGTCGACCTGCGGCGACTGGATCCCGCCGACATCCGGCGCCAGATCGGTTTCGTACCGCAGGAGACGTTCCTCTTCAGCGCGACGATCGCGGAAAACATTGCGTTCGGCGTGGACGGGGCCTCACGGGAAGCGGTACGGCGGGCGGCGGAGATGGCGGGTCTGGCGGGCGATATCGAAGGCTTCCCGTTGCAGTACGACACCCTGGTGGGGGAACGTGGGATCACGCTATCCGGGGGACAGAAGCAGCGCACGGCGATCGCCCGGGCGCTGTTGCGCGAACCGCGAATCCTGATTCTGGACGATGCCCTGTCGGCGGTGGATACGCAGACGGAGGAGCAGATTCTGACCCATCTGGCGGGCGTGATGAAGGGGCGCACGGTGATCCTGATTTCCCATCGCGTGTCCACCGTGAGGCAGGCGGATGCCATCGTGGTGCTGGAGCGCGGGCGGATTGTGGAACGCGGTACGCACGAGGAATTGATCGCGGCGGGCGGCTATTACGCGGCGCTCAGCCAGAAGCAGATGCTGGAAGAGGAACTGGAAGCGATTTAGGCGCGGTCTAGCGGGCAGTGGCATCTGTGCTGCGCCTGGATCCGGCTGGCGGAATCGCGGCTGCGGCGATAGCGCCGGAAGGTGCCGAACGCCGTCGGTCCTGGGCCCCCTGAGACCAACGCCGTCTTTTTTCGCCGAGAAATCCGACAGTAACGCTTGAATTTCGGAGGTAATGGACATAACATCAGAATCAAAGGAAACAAATTCAGATGAAACTGTCTTCAATTCTGCTTCTGTTGGTTGCCAGTCTCGCGTACGGACAGGAAGCGATGCCGCGCATGTCATCCGCCGAGCCTTCGAATGGAAAGATCGGAGACGAGGTCACGATCTCCGGGGAGAACCTGGATAAGGCCAGCATCGGCAAGGTCTATCTGACCGACGGGAAGAACGACCTGGAATGCACAATCACGGAGCAGACGGCGACCGCGGTGAAGATCAAGATTCCGGCGAAGGCCACCGGGCGCATGGCGCTCATGATCCTGACCACCAGCAAGGAACCGAAGCTGATCGAGCAGCCGGTCAAAGTTACGATTGAGCAGTGACCGCGAGCAGTGACCGCGAGCATTGACTGCGAGTAGTGACCGCGATTACATCCTGCGGTACGGCGTAGATAAGTATTTCTTCGACTCTTGCGCGGCCTCGGCTTCGGGGGCATACGCGATAGCTTGTTTGTAGGCGGCGAGGGCCTCTCCGCGACGCTGTTTCATATCGTAGATCTGGCCCATGCGCAGGCGTGCCTGGGCGCCCATATTCAGATCCACTTCATCACCAGCCGCGGTGACCTTCTTCATGTTCTCGAGCGATTTATCGAGCTCGTTGTACCAGAACTGGATGGAGCCTTGCTGATAGTAGATCTTTTCCCAGGGCACGCGGTCATAGCCGGGCGCATGGCTGGCCTTGAGGCGCGCCACTTCTTCCACAGCCTGTAATCCGCGTACGCCGTCGCCGGACTGGCTGTACATCTGCCCGAGTTCCATGCGCAGAAGGTAGTTCCGCGGGTAGCGGCGGATAAGGTCCTGCACGAGGGGGACAGCGAGTTTGCTCTGATTTTCACGGCGGTAGAGCGCGCAGAGGAAGATCTCGGCGTCGACGCGGTTGAGTTTGCCGTTCTTCGCGACGTCCTGCACGGTACGAATGCCCTTCTCTTTGTCGCCGTGGACGCCGACGAGGAAGCCGAGCGCCTTGAAGCCCCAGGGCAGGCTGCCGACGATGTAATCGTGCAGCCCCTGCACCAGGCGGGCATCGACGTTGTTGGGTTCCAGTTCGGAGATGCGGTTGTGCAGTTTGCGGGCGGAAGTGGCGTCGCGCAGGGAATCGCGCCACGCCTTTTTCACTACCCAGAAATAGTTGGAGCGGAGCCCGTAGGAGATGCCGAGAGAGTACATGAGCGCCGTGTCATTGGGGTTCTGCTTGAGGCGGGTTTCGGCCAGCGCCATGGCTTTGGCGATCTCGTCGAGAATGCGCTTTTCCAGATCCGGCGGGGGATTCAGCTTGGGGCGGCGAAGGAACGAGTTGCTGCCGGAGACGAGTTCGCTTTCGAGGGCGCCGTTGCGGTACATCTCGCGAAAAATCAGGGTTTGCGCGAGATGGTTGTGGAGATCCGGCAGGTTGGGATGCTCGGCGATGGCCTTCTCGAAGGAGACCAGGGCTTGATCGTAATCGAGATTGTAAAACTGCGTGAACCCCTCATCGATGAGGGACTGCTGGCCAGGTAATGGAATGGCGAGGAGGGCCAGGATCGCGGCGTACTTGAGCATCTCCTTTTATTATGGCGCTTGGACGGTGGGGAGACGCCGTCATATGGAAAGCCACACAGGCCGCGGGTGAGTCGCGCCTGATTCCATTTGAGGTGGACGGGTGGTTGCCGTGGCCTGTTTCCGGTGTTGAAGCTGAACTGTCCTTTCGATACTTACCTGCGCAAACATGCGGGATGTTAACGTATGCGGCAATGAGCCTCACCAGGTGGATCACTTGCTTCGCTATCGCCGCCGCGATCCATTGCACGGGGCATTCCTCCCGCGCTCAGAGCTCACCTGCAAAGAACCCCTCCACCACCACGGCCACCACTCCTCCGCCCGCGCCCAAACCGCCGGTGCGCAGTGTGGTGGACCCCGGCGTCATCCCGACCCGCCAAACCATCACTCCCGCCGGAATTCAGATGGTCTTTCAAGGCAAGGTGCACGGCGTCGCTTTTGGCCCATCGTCCGACACCATCTACGCCGTCGCCGCGGCGACCAGCAGTTCATTGATCTATCAGCTGGATTGGCGCGCCAATAAGACCGTGCGCATCGTCCGCGCCGGCGTCCTGCCCGGTATGCAGCCCATCGTGTTCGATTCAAATTCCGGCGAGCCCGTGATCACCGGCGTCGCCGCCGTCCGGGTCCCCGTAGCCCCGGCGGCCGGAGCCTCCGCGCAAACCGCCAGAACCGTCACTCACCAAATCGTCCGCCTGGTGAGCACACGAGAGACGGCTGCTCACATCGACGCCGCCGACCTGGGCCGGAGCACAGTTGGCGGTCTCGCCCTCCTCGATCGCGGCGCGCGTGCGCTCATCGCCCTCACCTTCAGCAACGAACTGGCCATCGTCGACCGTGCCACGGGCACGGCCGCCAAAGTCAAGACCGGAATCGCTCCGTTCAGCGTGATCGCCAACGCCGCCGAAAGCGAAGCCTACGTCTCCAACTGGGGCGGCCGCTTCCCGCGTCCCAACGACCGCACCGCGCGAACCGGCAACGATAATCCGGCCGACTCCGTGGTGGTGGATGCGCGCGGCATCGCCGCCAGCGGGACCGTCGCCCGTGTCGACCTGAAGACCAACCGAGTCACGGCCGTCATCGAAACCGGGCTTCACCCCAGCGGCATGGCGCTCGATGAAGCGGCGCACCTGCTCTACGTCGCCAACAGCAATTCGGACTCGCTTTCCGTGATCGACCTCAACACCAGCACGGTCGCCGCCACCATCCCGCTACAGCCCTTCTTCCGCAAAGTCTCGGGAATCGCTCCCGAATCGCTCGCACTCTCGCGCGATGGCCGGAACTTGTACGTCACCTGCGCGGGAATCAACGCGGTAGCCGTGCTGAGCGTCAGTCGCAACGCCCGCCGCATTGAGGGCCTGATTCCGGTGGCCTGGCTCCCCAGTCACGTGGCGCTCAGCCCGGACGGAAAATACCTGGCAGTCTCCACCCTGCTCGGCGTCGGTCCGGGCAGCCGGGAAGGGCAGAGCGCGAATCGCCGCGAAGTCAAAGCCAACCGCGGCACCGTCCATGTCATTCCCGTGCCTGACGCGGCGCAACTGGCGAATTACACTACCGCTGTGGTGGAGAACAATCACATGGCGCCTCCCGCCGCGGCGAGCGCACGA
The DNA here is from genome assembly GCA_039934035.1 of Candidatus Solibacter sp. Classification (GTDB taxonomy): domain Bacteria; phylum Acidobacteriota; class Terriglobia; order Bryobacterales; family Bryobacteraceae; genus Solibacter. The sequence goes on from JBDTMZ010000011.1 coordinate 80,239, forward strand.
CAGGCCGCGACTGCCGCCGCGAAGCCCATCCCCGTGCCCGTCCGCGCCGGCGATCCGTCGCCCATCGAGCACGTCGTGTACATCGTCAAGGAGAATCGCTCGTACGATCAGTACTTCGGCGATCTGGCGCACGGCAACGGCGATGCCTCGCTCCTGCTGGTGGGCGATGACGTGATCCCGAATCATCGCAAACTGGCGCGCGAATTCGTCCTCTTCGATAACTTCTACGCCAATGGCGAGGTCAGCGCGAACGGGCACCAGTGGGTCACCCAATCCGCGGAGACCGGCTATACTCACTGGCCCGGATACAACGGCCGCAGCTACCCGAAGAGCGGCGAAGACCCGCTGGCCTTCGTCAGCAGCGGCTTCCTTTGGGACAACGCGTTGCTCCACAAACGCACCTTCCGCAATTTCGGAGAACTGGTGGGCGTGCTGCCGCATATGAAGCGCTCCGACGTGCTGCAGCAATACCGCGATGGCGCGCAGTTCAAGGATACCTTTCACACCGTCGCTCCCATCACCGCGCTCAATCCCTACATCGCCAAAGATTATCCCGCCTACACGCTCGAGGTTCCCGACGTGGTGCGCGCGCGGATTTTCGAGCGCCACTTGCAGGAATGGGAGGCCGCCGGTAAAATGCCCAACCTGGTCCTCATGCATCTGCCCTCCGACCACACCAACGGAACCACAGCCGGATACTCGACACCGAAAGCCTGTTTCGCCGACAACGATCTCGCTCTCGGTCAGGTGGTCGAAGCCCTCACCCGCTCCAGGTTCTGGAAGAAAATGCTGATCGTCGTGGTGGAAGACGATGCGCAGGCCGGGCCCGACCACGTCGATGGACACCGCACCGTGGCCCTCGCCATGAGTCCATACATTAAGCGGCACTCGGTCGATTCCACGTTCTACGCGCAGACCTCCATCAATAAGACCGCGGAACTGATTCTCGGACTGCCCTCGATGACGCTCTTCGATCTGATCGCCAACGACATGCGCGCCAGCTTTCAGGAGGAGCCCGATTACGCTCCATACAGCGCCGAAATTCCGAAGCAGTCGCTCTACGATGTGAATCCGCCGTTGTCTGCGCTGACCGGACCGGCCCGCCAATCCGCGCTGGCGGCCGCGCGCATGAATTTTCGCGAACCCGACGCCGCGCCCTGGGACAAGCTCAATCGCATGATCTGGGCCAGTGTTCGCGGCTGGGCGACTCCCTATCCCATTTTGAAGCAGGGCGCCTTTCTGCCCTCGGTTCCCGACGACGACGACGATGATGATGATGATCGTCGCCACTGATCTCGGTCTCCTTGGCAAGGTGAATTACCCGCTTCGGTTTTAGGTTCTTCCTTTGCGACTGCCGTCCGAGCTTTCGCCCAGATGGACGAGGCAGAGCCTTATCCCACTCGAACCGGCATGGCTGGTTGTTATAAGATGATTCCGCTATGAGCTTCTTACGCTTCCTGCCATTGTTTGCGATTGTTACGGGTTTGCGGGCCGATGTAACGCTTCCGCCGATTCTGTCGAATCACATGATTTTGCAGCGCGGTGTGCCGACGCATCTCTGGGGAAAAGCGGCGCCGGGGGAATCCGTGACCGCTACTTTCCGGGGTGCGAGCGCCACGGCGAAGGCGGACCCGGTGGGCAAGTGGAGTTTGTATCTGCCGGCGGGTGAGGCAGGCGGGCCCTTCCCGTTGACGGTGCAGGCGGCGAACACGATCGCGTATGACGATGTACTGGTGGGCGACGTTTGGGTGGCTTCGGGGCAATCGAACATTGAACTGCCGCTGATCCGGTCGGGGAACGCGCAGGCGGAGATCAAGAACGCGAATTTTCCGAAGATCCGGCGCACGCGGGTGGACCGGAAGACGGCGGAGTATCCGCTGGACGAACAGGGAGCGACGCCATGGACCGCGACGACGCCGGAGAATGCGGGCGGGATGTCGGGGGTGGCATATTACTTCGCCAGGCACATCCAGGAGACGCAGCAGGGCGTACCGGTGGGCATCATCGAGAGTTTCTGGGGCGGCACGCCGGTGGAGGCGTGGACGAGTTTGCGGGCGATTGCGGAGGATCCGGGATTGATGCCGATGTTCGCCAACTGGGCGCGAGTGGGCGAAGGCTGGGGGGCCCTGACGCAGAAGTACGAAATGGATGTGAAGCAGTGGGAGGCGGATTCGGCGAAAGCGAAGGCGGAGGGCAAAGCGGCGCCGCGCCGTCCGGGCGCGCCTTTTGGGGGACCGGGCGGTCCAAAGACTCCGGCGTCGCTTTACAACGCGATGATCGCGCCGATTGTGGCGTATCCGATCAAAGGAGTGATCTGGTATCAGGGCGAGGGCAATGCGCGTCCGGCGCTGGCCCCGGTATACGCGCGGAATTTCATGGCGATGATCCGCGACTGGCGGCGGGCCTGGGGGCTGGGCGATTTTCCGTTCATCTGGGCGCAGTTGCCGAATTATAAAGAGAACGGCTGGTGGCCGGATTTGCGGGAGGCGCAATTGCAGTCGCTGGCGCTGGCGAATACGGGCATGGCGGTGACGATCGACGTGGGCGCGGCAGACAATCTGCATCCGCCGAATAAGAAAGATGTGGGGGTGCGGATGGCGATTGCGGCGCGGGGCGTGGCGTACGGGGAGAAGATCGAATGGAGCGGTCCGTTGTATCGCACGGCGGCGCGGGAAGGCGGGGCGATGCGGGTGTGGTTCGATCATACCGGACGGAGTATGGAGGGGAAGGGCGGCGCGCTGAAGGGCTTTGAAGTGGCGGGCGCGGACAAGAAGTTCGTGGCGGCGGAAGCGCGGATCGAAGGCAATACGGTGGTGGTTTCGAGCAGTGCAGTGGCCGACCCGGCATTCGTGCGGTACGACTGGGACGACGCGCCGGAAGGGAATTTGTACAACAGCGAGGGACTGCCGGCATCGCCGTTCCGTTCGAATTAAGGGGCGAAGACGGCAGAAAAATGATCGTCCCACTGCGGTAGACAAACGATTCGTGCACAGTTGCGGATGAACGAGGCGGGGAGGACAGACGGCAGAAAACGATCGTCTGGATAGCGCCGGGATAAACCGGCATGGAGTAGCGAATGAAAG
>JBDTMZ010000012.1:0-27885 GCA_039934035.1 Candidatus Solibacter sp.
GCCACTGCACCCAGTTGGCCGCCCACCGGTTCTTGGCGTCGCTGGTGAAGACCGCCACGCGCCCCAGCCCGTACTGCCACCGCACCAGCAGCGGATCTTCCCGGTCCGCCATCAGGATGGTGTCCGACGTCGGCCGCGCCTGGAAGCGCACATAGCCTTTCAATTGCGGCGCCGATTCCATGGAGACGCCCTCCAGAATCTCCACCTGTTTCACCACCTTCACCGTGATCGCCTTTTCCACCGCGGTGACGCCCGTATGCTCTTCCACATCGCGCAGCAGAATCTGTTCCAGCCCCGAGGGATCGTTCAGGAAATACGCTTTTCCTTCCGCATTGGCGGCCACCTTTTCCAGAAAAGCGCGATTCACATCCTGGCCGAGCCCCACCGTCGAGATGGTGACGTGATTGTTCTGCGCTTCCTTGGCGAGGGTCGCGCTATCGCCTTCCTCGGAGATGCCGTCGGTCAGCAGCACGATGTGCTTGTACATGGCGGTCTGCGGGAGGATGCGCTGGTACGCCTCCGTGAGCGCCGGCGCGATCTGCGTGCCGCCATCGGGCGTAATGCCGGCGATCAATTTCTTAATGGCGGCCCGGTCTTCCGCCTTGCGTATGGGGACCGCCCATTGGAAAGAGTTGTCGAAGATCAGCACGCCGACGGAATCGATCGGCCGCAGATTCTCCACCACGCCGATCGACGCGAGGCGGGCCAGCTCCATCTTGCGGCCCTCCATCGATGAGGATTTATCGACAATCAGAACCACGGCGGTGCCTTCCGGCGAGCGCGGCGGCGCGAGTTTGGCCGGCAGGCTGCGCTCCAGGGCGTCTTCGGGCTTGCCCTTCTTATCGACGTAGGTGTTGTGCTCGCCGCCAATCCACACCAGACCGCCGCCTTTCTTCACATACTCTTCGAGCGCCGTCTTGGCGGGCAGCGGGATGGCTTCCATATCCCAGTTGTTGATCACGATCAGTTGGAAATCGTCGAGCTTCGCGGGCACGCCGCCCGGCGCCTGCTGCACCTCGAATTGGTTGGCGTGCAGTGCCCGCAGAATGTGCTCTTCGCTGGTCGCCGGATCGTGCGACACCAGCAGCACCCGCGGACTGCGCAGCGTCACGGAATCCTCAAAGCGCGCCTCGCCCAGTCCGCTGGACGCAATCTTGCCCGCCAGCGCCACCGCGCCCACGGCATTGATCAACGCCTGCAAGCGAACGCGATTCACCCCGGCGGCGAGATCCACCTCGCTGCCTCCGATGGTCTTGCCCTCCGCCGTCAGTTCCACGCGCGCATGCGCCGCGGCGGGCGCTTCCACCGCCACATCGATCGGGAAACGCTCCCCGCTGAAGACCTGCCCCGGGAGCGTGACGCTTTCCAGGCGCAATCCGGGCTTGGGACGCCCGGCGAGAGCCACCGTGTCGATGGGAATCCCCAACTGCTTTGCCTGCCAGATGGCCCGCGCGACGCTGCCCATATTCTCGTTGCCGTCGGAGAGCAGCAATAGGCGCGGCACCAGGCCGGCGGGCAGCGCGGCCACGCCGTTGCGAATGGCAGTCTCCAGATCGGTGCCGCGGCCGGTGGCGCCGGCGGTGTGGCTCAAGTGCACCCCGTCTTTGGATTTCTCGCTCAACGCCACGCTACGCGTATCGCGGGCGAACGGGATGATGCGCGTCCAATGCCGGCCCTCCCGGCGCTGCACCTCGTTGGCGATCCCGGATTCCCGCGCCAGGTCCGCAGGCGACACGCTGGCCGACGTGTCGGCGAGCACGGCCACCGCGACCTTGGTCTGGTGAATGACAATGCTCGGACCGCTGAGCGCAAGCACGATGCAGAAAAAGGTCGCGGTCTTCAACGCCAGCGCCAGGCGACGCGCGGTATCGCGATATTCCCACGCCGCCCAGGCCAGCGGGAGAAGCAGAGCGAGCAGCACCCAGGGACGATGAAAGCTCACGAACGGTCCCCCTGTGGGGCAGGGCGTACGGCGGGAGTTGCAAAGCTTCTACCGCGGAGACGCAAAGACGCAGAGGACAACGCAGAGACAGACAAAGCGCCCATGTGGGGCAGGCATTCCTGCCTGCCGCCGCCTTTCAGGCGGCGCGCCCGCAACCGGAACTGGAGTGTCCAAGCCGAGCGCTCCTGCCTGCGCCCCGCAACACGGAGTCGTAGCCTTCTTCGATTCGAGGGCCATGCGTGCTCTTCGTCATTGCGTCCCCGCGACGCCTTATAATCCGTGCATCTTACCGACCCCGCCCCCAGTCTCTCAATCCCTGTCTTCTCTGCGCTTCCTCTGCGTTCTCCGCGTCTCTGCGGTGAATCCGTGTGCTCCCTGTACTCCGCAAATCTCACGCCCTCACCTCCGTGATCTCCGGGACGCGGCGCAGCATGCCCCGGCGGAAGCGCCCATACAGGAACCATTCGGCGAGCAATCCCAGCGCCCCGGCCAGCGCCAGCCAGGGCCACAGCTCCGTCGACCCCTCCATCACTTCCGCAAATCGCGGCACCCCGAGATGCGCGTCGGCGGGCGGAGTCCATTTCGACTCCCAGAGTTCGGGCAGCGTCAGCGAATAAATGTACTCCCGGTCGCCGGCCACCACTTTGACTCCGCCGGCCGCGCCAGAGAAGAAATTCAGCGTCCGCTCCTTCACCGTGAACGGCACATCCGAGCCATCCTCCGCCGTCACCTTAACGTCCTTGGCCGCTGTCTCCTGATCCAGTTCCACCTTCACGGCGCCCACCGAACCGCCCGCCACCTCGTAGCGGCGGAAAGTCTCGGGAGCGACCCAGCGCAGCACGTTGGCAAACAGCAGCGGCGTGGCCAGTTGATAGCGCATCGTGCTCAGCACCGGATGAAAGCCCATCACGATGATCTTCGGTTTCCCCGGTCGCGCCACGATCACTGGCCCCGCCGCCACCTCGCCCACGCGAGCGTCGCTCACGCCGGCCTCGAAGACCTCCGTGCGCTCCAGCTTAAAATCCTTGGTATGCAGTCCGGCGGCCGCGGGGTGCTCGGCGTCCCACCGCTGGAAAGCTGCCTGCTCCACCGTGGCGCGCACCGGGACCGGCGAGCCCATGGCGGGCGGCTCGATCCACAGCGAATCGCTCTGCGGACGCGTGGGCGGTATGAAGCGGTCCAGCACCACCAGGCCCTTATCGTCGGGGCGGTACTCCTCGGGGCGGCGATAGACGGCCGCCACCCGCGGAGTGGCAGCCAGCACCGGCCTCAAGAGTTCCGGCTGCGTGGAGTACACCACCACCGGCAGCACTGGCTGTGCGGGCAGTTCCAACTCGGCGTGGTCGTCGTTCGGATAGCTGTCGTGCGGCGAAAGATGGACCCCCAGCATGCCGCCGGCGCTGGTGCGGTATTCAAATGATGCTTCCGCTTCGGCGCCTGCCGCCAGCGTGAGCGGCTTGGAACCGGCGGCCACCCGGCCTGCCGTGCCCGGCGGACCGAAATCCAGCGAGAGATTGACCGCATGCGGCCGCGTGCCGTAATTGCGCACGGCCACGAAGATTTCCCAGAGTTCGGAATCGGCCCCGCTGCGCCGCATGCCCACCTTTCGCAGGCCCACGTTCTCCACGTTGTCCGCGATCGCAATCACGCGCAGATTGTGCGGCAGCGCGGCGGTAGCGGGATCGCGCGGCGCGGTGCGTCCCGGGCCGATGAAGGCGATCTCGCCCACCCGCCGGCCGTCCTGCCCCTGTATGTGGCGCGCGAAAAGCAGCGCCTGATCGACGTTGAGCGCGGTGGCGCCGGGCTGAGTGGCGGCGATGGCCGCTTCCAATTTCTTGCGGTCCTCTTCGAAGGCCGTGGCGGGCGTGGCCATCGCGTCGGCGCGCACCAGCATCACGCGGTCGCGCGCCGGCAGAGCTTTCAGATACTGGCGGGCGCGGTCGCGCGCCACGTCCATCAGGGTGCGATTGCCGCTGCGCCCCGCCATCCACGCGGAGGAATCCAGCACGATCACATGGTCGCGCCCCGCCTGTGCCGGCGTGCCCCAGCGCAGTTGCGAAATGGCAAGCAACAACAGCGCCATGCTGGCCAGTTGCAGCAGCAGGGACCAGGGCTGCTGCACCCGTCGCCGGCGCGCGGCCGCCGCCGGATGCTGCGCCGCAATCCAGAATCGCAGGGTCGAAACCACCACCTTGCGGCGCGAGCGATCCAGCAGATAGAGCGCGATCGAAATCGCGGAGATGCCGCCGAAGACAGCGAGGAATTGAAACAGGGAGAGATTTAGAAAATACACGCCGCCAACCTCACCCTCATGCGATTCCCCGCACCCGAATCAAATCGCCGAAAATCACGCTCTCCAGCGATTGCGACGTCGCGATGCCCGCATAGCGGCCTCCGCTGCGCAGGGCGATGGTCTGTATGCCGGCGCTGAATTCATCGAAGGCGGCCGTGTAGCGCCGGCGCGCATCGTCGTCAAAATCCAGTTTCATGCAGGCCCCGGTCTCGGCGTCTTTCAACTCCAGCTCCCCGGTCCACGGTGGCATACGATCTTCATCGGCCCAGATCTGCAGCAGCATCAACTCGTGGCCGAAATCGGTCAGATATTGCAGGGCGCGTTCGCAATTGCGATCGTCCAGAAAATCCGAGATCAGGATCACCAGGCCGCGCTGCGAATTGGCGCCGATGAATTCGCGGATCGAGCTGAGATAGTCCGTCGTCCCCCCCGCTTTCATCGAGGTGAGCCCATTCATCACGCCGGAAAAGCGATGCCGCCCGCCGGTAGAGATCACGCGCGGCCCGAGTCGGCCGGAGAAACCCTGAATCTCGATGGTGTCCAGGCGCACCAGCCCGACATAGCAGAGTGCGCCCGCCAACCTGCGGGCCAGATCGAATTTTGCGCCCCCGTGGGCCAGCATCGAATCGCTGGTATCCAGCAGCAGACGCACCGGTACCCGCGGTTCCACCTGAAACATTTTGAGGAACAGCTTTTCCAGCCGCATGTAGGCGCGCCAGTTGACCGCGCGTAGATCGTCGCCGTGATGGAAATTGCGGTGATCCAGGAATTCCTGCCCCGAGCCCGGAAAACGCGACCTGTTATGTCCGCCCACCAGTCCGGCAAACGACTTCTGCCAGTGAATGGTCAGGCGTTCGAGTTTCTCCAGAAACTCCCGGTCGAGCAAAGGAGCGGAGGCCATACGTCACCTACGCCACGGAGGTCTGGGCGCGGACTCCCTTGAGAATGGCTTGCAGTATCGTCTCGGGCGTCTGCCCGTCGGCATGCGCGTCGAAGTTGAGGATGATGCGGTGGCGCAGGACGGCGGGAGCCACCTGCATCACGTCTTCCACCGAAAGGTGCACCCGGCCGCGCATCAGCGCGAGCACGCGCCCGCATTCCACCAGGGCCTGCGCGCCGCGCGGCGAACTGCCGAACCGCACGTATTTGCGCGCCATCTCGTGCGCCTCTTTCTGTTCGCTCTGCGTGGCCATCACCAGTTGGATGGCGAATTCGCGCACATGCGCCGCCACCATCACCTGCCGGCATACGGACCGTACCTGGTGGATCGCGTCGCGGTCCATCACTGCCACCGGGGTCTCTTCCTCGCGCGCAATCGTGCGCTCCACAATCCGGCTGAGTTCCTCGCGGCTGGGATAGGTCACCAGAATCTTCATCAGGAACCGGTCCAACTGCGCTTCGGGCAGCGGATAGGTCCCTTCCATTTCGATTGGGTTCTGCGTGGCCATCACCAGGAACGGCGCTTCCAGTTCGTGCGTGGTAGTGCCGCTGGTAACGGTGCGTTCCTGCATCGCTTCCAGTAGCGCGGACTGCGTTTTGGGGGTGGCGCGATTGATTTCGTCGGCCAGCACCAGATTGGCGAAAATCGGGCCGTACTGGAAGCGCAGCGTCTTGCCGCCGCGCTCGTCGCTCTCCATGATCATGCTGCCCACAATATCCGCGGGCATCAGATCGGGCGTGAATTGAATCCGCGAATATCGCAGCCGCAGGGTCCGCGCGAGGGTGCGCAGCAGCGTGGTCTTGCCCAGTCCGGGGACGCCTTCCAAAAGAACATGTCCCCCGGCCAGCAGGCAAATCAGGACGCCTTCCACCACGTCATCCTGTCCTACAATAATTTTGGCTATTTCCCGCCGGACGGCGTTCATCCGTTCAACGGCATCCTGCAGAGTCGCGTCGGATCCCACGTTCTTCATTGTAGAGCAGCAGACGGCTTCTCACCGATTGGGTTACGCGGGAAATCGCGGGAATTCTGAAGAATCGATGATAGGAGGGACGGAAGGGAAGGGGAAGACTATGCTTCGAGCTGCAGATTGTCCTGATCGCCCATCTGAGAAACCAGAACGTGCAACACTGTCGCCATCTCCGCCAGTGCGCGGCGCGATTGCTCTGGCGCCATGGTGCGCGTCACGCGCGACCAGATGCGCATCAGTTTGTAATCGAGCACCAGCAGTTTGTTTTCGACGGACGCAACTTCCAGGTCGGCGGCATGCTCGATGAAGTAGGTGACTACCAGGTAGTCGCGCTCCAGAGTCCGCTCCAGCGGGTCTAGATCGCTCTCGGTCTTCAATCGCTCAAGAACCGCGGAAAACGAGAAACGGTCGTCCTCGGCGACTGCACCTTGGCTTCGTTCCTGCGCGTTGCGTAACAGCATAATCACGCTATAGCGGAGCCAATAGCCGAATAAGAGTCCCGAAATTACGATAATAAAAACGCTAGTTAGCATCTAAATAATTAGTAGCCAGAGGTTAGCTGAGTACTAGACTGACCATGACGAGTCTAGCACCCTAGTTAACTCCATGCAAGAAATTTCGAATTGAATTTGTGATTGTTTTCGCACCATTTTGCCACCCTAGGAAAACCCTTAAGTCTATAGGAATCAGGAGGGAAGCGGTGTGAGATCTATCTTAAGGTATTCCGCCCCCCTCGGCAGCCAAAGAAACCAGGCCCTACCGATGGCCAGGAGCCTTGGGGTATATCCGGGGGCAGAACACCGTACCCGATGGGACTCGGCCAACGTAGCCAGCGAAAAAATCCCCCGTACGTCGGCATCAGTACCAAAGAAGGGCGGCTGTCCCGCCGGATCGTCCTCCACGCGGGCCCACGGGATGGGCTGATGGGTCGTGGCATCCAGCACCACGCCGGAGATGTTCCAGGTGGGGACCACGCGGTCCGCGGCTCGCGCGGCGGAGAAGCGCACCGCGGACCCGGCCCACCAGAAGGCGAAAAACACGCCCGCAAAGAGCACCGCAAAGAGGATGGAAAGTCGCAGGATCGCCCGGGGCCAGAGCCCCTCGGCCGCCGGGTCCTCCCACTCCGATGCGGGCTTAATTCCCCGCCAAAGCCTGCGCCACATCCCTCCCAGGGTACTCATAATCCTGCAATTTCCCGCTGAGGTAATTCTCGTACGCAGCCAGGTCGAAGTGGCCGTGACCGCTCAGGCAAAAGAGAATGTTGCGCTGCCGGCCCTCTTCCTTCGCCAGCAGCGCTTCGTCCACCGCCGCGCGTATGGCGTGCGAGGATTCAGGCGCGGGCAGAATGCCTTCCGTCCGGGCAAAGGTGACAGCGGCTTCGAAAACCGGTAGTTGCGGATACGCCTTGGCTTCGATCTGTCCCAGTTTGAGCAGATGGCTGAGCAGCGGGGAGGCGCCGTGGTAGCGCAGTCCGCCGGCATGAATCCCCGGCGGCACGAAATCGTGGCCCAGCGTGTACATTTTGATCAAGGGCGTCAGTTTGGCCGTATCGCCGAAATCGTAGGCGAAAGTTCCCCTGGTCAGGCTGGGACAGGCGGATGGTTCGACGGCCACAATGCGCGGCCCTTTGCCCGCCAGGCGATCCAGCACGTAGGGCAGCGCCAGCCCGCCAAAGTTGCTGCCGCCGCCGAAGCAGCCAATCACCACTTCGGGCTCCTCGTCGGCCAGTTCCATCTGGAGCTTGGCCTCCTGCCCGATCACCGTTTGATGCAGCATCACGTGGTTCAGCACGCTGCCCAGTGCGTAATTGGTATCGGGGTGCGTGGCGGCGTCTTCCACCGCTTCGCTGATGGCGATGCCGAGGCTGCCCGGCGAATCGGGGGAATCCGCCAGAATCCCGCGTCCGGCATTGGTATGCGGACTCGGGCTGGGGAACACTTCCGCGCCCCAGGTATGCATCATCATGCGGCGGTAGGGCTTCTGGTCGTAGCTCACGCGCACCATATAGACGGTGCATTCCAAACCAAACAGCTGGCAGGCGAGCGCGAGCGCGCTGCCCCACTGTCCCGCGCCCGTTTCCGTGGCCAGGCGTTTCATGCCGGCCCGCTTGTTATAGTACGCCTGCGGCACGGCGGTATTGGGCTTGTGACTGCCTGCCGGGCTGGTGCCTTCGTACTTGTAATAGATATGCGCGGGCGTATCCAGCTCTTTTTCCAGGCGCCGCGCGCGATACAAGGGGGTGGCGCGCCACAGGCGATAGATGTCCATCACCTCGCCCGGAATATCGATGGTCGCGTGAGGCGAGAATTCCTGTTCGATCAGTTCCATCGGAAAGATCGGGGCCAGGTCCTGTGGGGTCAGCGGCTGATGTGTGCCGGGGTGCAGTGGGGGGGCCATTGGTTCAGGCAGCGACGGCAGAACATTAACCCACACGGAAGGGATCTGACTATCCGCAAGCAGAAATTTCGAGTGCTCGGACATTTGACGCTTACTATAACAGGGAGTCCGTCTCACACAAAGACGGCCTCACGCCAGGCCCGCCAGGAAAAGCAATCACGCCTCGCGATATGCGGGTTTTCTTTGGCGCGCTTGCCGGCTTTGGGTGAAAAGCGCCTTGAAAGTTCACGCTGGAAAAAGATCTCACGCCAAACTCGGTAGAGTAGGAGAGATACCCCACCTTGGGGAGTCCCCTTGCGGGGGCGACTCCACTTTCCCGGCTTGCCTTCGCTCTCCGGCTCTACCACTGGGCTTTCCAGCCACATCCGGATCAGCTTCAAAACACTCCGCTCCACTACTACCCCGGTTGGCCTTTACCGTCTCCCAAGCCATCTCCAAGTTCTTCCGCTGATATACCTTGTCAATTAATGAATGGACCTTCCCTGCACCTGTCGGGTTGATCCAGTCCACCAGTCTCCTCGGACGAGAATGTACGGGTATTTCACTCATGGAACTGATCCCCGCCCTTGCTCATCTGGTCTTCTCTCTCTTCCCAACCGTCTTCGCCGGCTGCCTTCCCCGGCCCACTTCCACCACCGGTCTCCCGGTCACGCGGCTTTCGCCGCGCTTGTGGTACTACACAGCCGTCACAGAGCGTTGCTCGCCACTTCGCTCTCGCTTATAGGTCTGCTTACTCCGGTGCCACCCGCAGACTCTGCCAGTCCTCCTGAGGTCACGCGCTGTTCTTCCGTACCGTGCCATCCGCAAGCACCTTGGTGCGGTGGGTGAATGAGAACGCCTTCGCCTTCATAGTGCAGGCTCGACCTTGCCCCACCTTTGGCCGACCGGTTCATCTTCGGGGTGGCCCCCGTCGATTACAGCCCGGTACTTCTCCTCATGCCCTTCGGATTCCACCTCGCGATGGACACCCTTCCCTCCGGGACCTGCAAGCGGTGGCTCCAGCTCCACCTTGATCTGTATCCGGTTTTCGCCTTCGTGCCCGTTTAGGCTTCTCCATACCTGCCTCTCTCCCGGCCCGCGAGGCATTACCCCCGCGTTTGGATATGGCGCTCCTCATCCGAGCGCCAGAGGGACTTCAACCCTCCTGAACTACGCGCTGCTCAGCGCACACTACGAGCCTCTCCGACTCCCGGCCAGGACCGTTCCCTCGGTTATGGATTCCTTCGGGCCGTGGGGGTCCGGTTTCCCTTTCCCCGCCCTGCCGGGTCTCCCAGGTTCCTCGACTGTTCTATTTCTGCGCGCTGTCCCCAACCACCCCCGGAAGGTCCGGCGGGTGCTTGCTCATTGCTTCCCCGCCGATATCAGGCTTCATCATCTTAGGCAGACTGGCCACCTCCAATAGCGTCGCGAGGCCGAATCGGGTTCACTTGCGTTACGGCTCGCAGGTTTGCTTCCCCGGTTTCCACCAGCCGGATTGCTCCGACTCGCTCCTGTTCCGCTACATGCACGAATGAGCAATTTACATGGTAAATTCCTTTCAATTCACAAGATCAGCCAGGCTTATCCTGGTATTCCCAAGGCGCAAAGGGGAATAAGGAAATGCGAAGGCGTCGGGACGCCGTTTGGTTTTCTTGGCGGCTTGGCGCCTTGGCGTGAAGATCTATGTTTCGCCGGCGGATTGCGCGTGCCGCAGGACGCCCAACGATCTGGCATCTCATGGCAGGGTTTTGTTTCCTTGGCGGTTTTGTTCCCTTGGCGGCTTAGCGCCTTTGCGTGAGAATCTGTGTTCCTCTTGAGAACTTACTTCCGCAACAGATTGCGCAGCATGAAGAAGACGTTGGCGGGACGCTCGGCCAAGCGGCGCATGTAATAGGGATACCAGGCCTTCCCAAACGGTACGTACAATCGCAGCCGGTAGCCCTGCTTGACCAAGTCGCGTTGCAGCTCGCGGCGAATGCCATAGAGCATCTGGAATTCGAAGGCATCGCGCGCAATCTTGCGCTCCGCGGCGAACGCGCAGATCTTGCGAATGATGGCCTCGTCATGGGTCGCCAGCGCGGGATAGTCCCCGTGCTCCAGCAGGTATTTCGTGAGTTCGAGGTAGCTCTCGTCCACCTTCGACTTTTCCGGGAATGCCACACTCGCCGGTTCCAGATACGCGCCCTTGCAAAGGCGCACGCGAATCTGTTCGGCGCAGAGCTTTTCGACGTCCGCCCGGCTGCGATACAGATAACTTTGGATCACCACGCCCACCGTGCCGTGGCGCGCAAAAAGCGTATGCACCAGTTCCAGCGTGCGGTCCGTATAGGCGCTGGATTCCATGTCGACGCGCACAAAGCTCTCGAGTTCGGCGGCGCGGCGCACCAGGCGATCGACGTTATCGAGGCACTGCTCGTAGGAAAGATCGAGCCCGAACTGGGTCAGCTTCAGGGACACGTTGCCCTGAATGCCGTTGTCGTGAATCGCAGCCAGCGTGCGCAGATAGACGTCGCGCGCCTCGGCGGCTTCGGCCAGCGAAGTAACGCTTTCGCCCAGATGGTCGAGCGTCACGGTAATACCCTCGGAATTGAGCCGGCGGGCGACCGCGAGGGCTTGCTCCAGGGTCTCGCCGGCGACAAAGCGCTTGGACAGCTGCTGCGCCACGGAAGAGGTTTCCATCCATCCGCGCAGCCATTTCAGGCGGGACAGGAACAGGAAGAAGGCACGCACAGCCATAGGCTAACACCACTCACTGATGGTGTCACTTTGGCGAAGTGGAGTGCCATTCGATCTGTTAGACTTGCAGGGATAAAGTGGTGGTTCGCGAACCGTTGAACATTCAGCCCGGCGAGTTGCGCTGCCCGCGCTGCTTCGGGAAGGACATCGTGCCCTCCATGCCGCGCGGCTGGCGCGATGCCATCATGCGGGGAGTGGGAAGAATCCCCCGCCACTGCCGTTTCTGCGAAAACCGATTCTACGTCCCGGAAGTCCGGCAGGTAATCGAGAGCGACCAGTAAGCACAAGGATAAAGTCCACATGATAGGAAAAGGGGCAGCCGCTTGCGCGGCTGCCCCTCTGGGTTTGCCTGCTGGTGCTTTGCGTTTAGAACGTCAGGCGCGCAGCCACCTGGGCGCGGCGGGCGTTGGTGCCGTCCGGGAAGCCCTGGCTGGCTGTGCCGTTGCCCACGATGGAGACGCCGTTGGTCAGGATCGGGCGGAACACATTGCCCGAGATTGTGTACGCGGCCGTCTGCACCGAGGTGTTGCGAATTGTGTTGGCAGCATTGAAAGCTTCAAACGAGAGGTTCAGCTTGACCCGCTCGCTGATTGGAATGCTGCGCGTGATACGCGCATCGAACTGATAGGTCTGATCGATGTCCAGGCTGGACGGCGGCAGGAAGGGAACGCGGTTCCAACCGCCAGAACCGTTGGCCGTGCCGTAAGCAAGGGCCACGCCGGGGAAGACCGCACCGAGGGCAGTGCTGGGCGAGTTCACGGTGGGGGTGGCGCCCTTGGCGCTGGCCAGGGTGGTAATGGTGGAAAGCTCCCAGCCGTTCACCAGGTTCTTCGCAACGAACGATGTGGATTTGGTGAACGTGGGCCGCCAAATCCAGTTGATGCTGGCGCGGTGGCGCTGGTCGATAGAGGTGGAGGAAGCTTTGTCCTGTTTGTAGTCACCGTTGAACATCGCGTTATTGAACGTACCGTCGATGTTAAAGCTGGCGCCCTGTTCGTTGCCGTTGTCGATGGCGTGCGCCCAGGTGTAGCTGACTTGGGCCTGGAAGCCGTGGGAGAAGCGGCGCTGAAACTGTACCGCCAGCGCGTTGTACCAGGACTGCGCCCCGTTTTCCACCTGCAGGATCTTGCCATAACGAGAGTCGCGGCGCCCGGGGAACACCATGGTGCTGTAGCTGCCAACGTTGTTGCCGGCGGCGTCGGCAATCAGGTAGGTGTAGGGTCCCACCGGATTTGCCAGGTTGAGGTCGCGCTGCACAAACAATCCGATACCGCGGGTCCAGATGTAGCTGACGGTCAGGCCCATGTCGCGGGTCAACTGGCGCTCGACAGCGAGCGTGCCCTGCTGCGTATACGGGTTGTGGAAGGTGCGGTCCGCCGTATTCAGGTTGACAGTACCGGTAGGCAGGCCGGCGCCGCTGCTCAATGCGTTGGGGAACAAGGGAGCGCCCGCCTGGGTGTTGTTGATAAAAATCACTGACTGCGCGTTGGCGCTGCCCAGGTATAGGGTATCCAGGAGGTTGCCGTGAATTCTGGCGTAGAAAATACCATAGCCCAGCCGGAAGACCGTGCGGTCATTGGGCGAGTAGGACAGATTGAAGCGCGGAGAGAAGTTCTTGCTCGCGGAGGGAATGCTGCCGGTGTCCGGATAGTCCTTGTTGGCCGACGGCGGCTGCGGCAGCCATGCCTTTTCATACCGGACTCCGTAACTGGCGGTGAAGTAGCGCGAGATCTTCCAGGTATCCTGAAAATAGAGGTTGATATCGGTGGTGCGGTACTGGCGCACCGGTTGACCGAAGCGCTGGGTGAAGCTGGAGTAACTTCGAACGCCTGCCGTGTTGTCGCTGAAATCGCGCGCGAAGTTGGTCATGTTGGTATAGCTGTAGCTTCCGGCTCCGGTTTCCAACTGGTTGATGTAATCGGAGGTGGTGGAGAAATCGGCGCCGAATTTGAGGCTGTGGGCACCGATCGTCCAGCTGTAGTTGTCGACGATTTGAGAGCGGTTCTCGCTGGGCTTGATGCGCGGATACTGAATAGCGGCGCCCACGCTGGATCCGGCGATGGAGACGGTAAGAGGACCGGTTTCCTTTGGGAACAAGTCGCCGGTTGCCGAATCGGCCAAGCGGTCTTTAAACCAGCCGTAGCGCAATTCATTCACGGCATTGGCGTTCACCACCACGGTCCAAGCGGCCTTGGCAACGCGGTTTTCAACCGTGGAGTTGCCATTGCTGCCGAGGAGGCTGCCATTCGTCACAACGGCCTGAGTCTGGTTGCCGTGGGGCGAATCCCAGTGCATCACGTTGCCTGAAAAACTGAACGTATGGCGGTCGTTGGGACGCCAATCCAATTTGAGGAAGCCGATCAACTGATCGTAACCGCGAGGCACCACGACATTCATCTGCTTCTGCACGAACGCGGCGGCAGCCGCGCACTGCGCCGGGGTGGCGACGGTGGCGGAGCCACTGGTGAGGCAGGCCGAAGCAGGAATGAAGTTACCCGTCGCGTCTGTAATGGTGTTATTCACGATGCGATTGAGACCGGGGAAGTTCCGCTTGGTGAAATCGAAGTTACTAAAGTAGAAAAGCTTGTCCTTCTTGATCGGCCCGCCAAGGCTCATGCCGGTGGCATGGCGCCACTCGGGTGTCTTGACGCCGTTGGCATAACGGTCTGCCGCTTCCAGGGTGCGGTTGCGGAAGAACCAGTATATGGTTCCGTGTACATCATTACCTCCGCTGCGAGTGACCGTGTTGACCACTCCGCCCATGGCGCGCCCGAACTCCGCCGAAAATCCGTTGGAGAGCACCTGAAATTCCTGCACGGCGTCCTGCGAAACCTGGCTGCCGATGCGGGTGCGTCCCGCGCTTTCGTTATAGAAACTGTTAGTCGTGTCGTTACCATCAGTGAGGAAGGAGTTGCCCGCCGCAGTGCCGCGGAAACTAAGCAACCCGAACTCGCCATCGTTGGTAACGGCGGGGGTGAGCAGCACAAAGCTATCCACGCGGCGGCCGTTAATCGGCAGGCTCAAAATCTGGTCCGAGCTTACCGTGGAAGTCACACCCTGCTTGGTGTTTTCCACCAGGGGCGCTTCCGCCGATACGTCCACCCTCGTGGTGGCCGCACCCACCTGCAGACCGATCTTGAAGTCTACGTTTTGTCCGACGGCGATTTCGAATGCCTTCACTTCGTAGGTGCTAAACCCCGCCTTGGTCACGGTGACGCTGTAACCCGACGAAGGAACCAGCGCCGGAGCGGCGAAGACGCCTGCGTCCGTGGAAGTCATGGTGCGCTTGATACCCTTATCTTCGTTAGCAACTACTACTGTCGCGCCGGGAACCGCTGCGCCACTGGCGTCGCGGACCGTACCGGAAACCGAGCCGAGTCCGGCAGTTGCCTGTGCGTATGCGCCCGCCACGAAGGTGAGCGCGCAAAGAGATAGAGCGAGCACTTGCTTCATAAATTGTCCTCTTGAGACCCTGTCCATATTAGACATTCAGTTTAGCAAAATAACTGTTTCAAAACCGTGGAAACGGTACTGTTTTTCGGTTAATTCTGTCCGTTTAGCTAACCTCAATTATTTCCGCAAGTTACTGAAAATAAAAGATGTGATATTCCATTTATGGAAGACACCAACCGGCAGTGGAGGCGCCCCAGCGCTCGTCATTTTCGGACCCCTGCGTCCGGTTTTGCGCATGGCATACTTGAAGACGGGAACGCGCGCATGGACGGCCTTCAAGAACGGTTAGCGGCGGTACGCGAACGCATCGATCGGGCGGCCGCGCGCGCGCAGCGCGATCCCGCGGACATCCTGCTACTGGCGGTCACCAAAATCTTCCCCGCCGACGCCATCCGCGCCGCTTACGACCTGGGGCTGCGCGAGTTCGGTGAAAATTACGTCCAGGAGTTCGAGGGCAAAGCGCCCCTGGTGGCAGACCTCGCGGGCGCGCGCTTCCACCTCATCGGCCACCTCCAATCCAACAAAACGTCGAAGGCCGCCGAACTGTTCCAAACCATTCAAACCGTGGATTCGCCGAAACTCGCCCGCCGGCTGAACGAGACCGGACGCCCGCTCGACGTCATGCTGGAAATCAAACTCAGCGACGAAGCGGCCAAACACGGAGCCGATCCGGCTTCCCTGCCAGCCTTGGTGGACGCCGTCCGCGCCTGCCCAAACCTCCGCCTGCGCGGCCTGATGACCATGCCCCCCTGGAGCGAAGATCCCGAAGCGCCGCGCGAATACTTCCGCAAATTGCGCGAGCTCGCCGAACCCTACGGCATGAAGGAGCTGTCGATGGGCATGTCGAACGATCTGGAGACGGCCATCGAAGAGGGGTCCACCTGCGTGCGCGTGGGCACCGCGCTTTTCGGCAGGCGCAGGAAGGCGTGAGCCGCGCATGACGGCCGGCTACTTCTCTCCCCTGCCGCCGGCGCGCACCGGTGTGGCTGAATACGCGGCCTCCCTGCTGGCCGAACTGCGGCGGCACGGCAAGGTGGAAGTGGCGCCGGAGCACTGCGACATCGCGCTGTATCACGTGGGCAATAACGGGCTGCACGCGGAGATCTATCGCCGCGCCCTGGCGCAGCCCGGAGTGGTCATTCTGCACGATGCCGCACTCAATCACTTCCATCTGGGGCAGCTCGGCGAAACCGCGTACGTCGACGAGTTCGTCTACAACTACGGAGAGTGGAATCGCGGAACCGGGCAGCAATTGTGGCGCGAGCGCGCTGCCGCGGCGGCCGATGAGCGCTATTTCCGCTACGGCATGCTGAAGCGCATTGCCGGGGGGGCGCGCGCCGTGGTGGTGCACAATCCTGCTGCCGCAGCCATCGTTAAGGAACATGCTCCGCAGGCCCGTATCGTGGAAATTCCGCACCTGTTTGCTCCCCCGCCGCTGCCGGACGATGCCAGCGTGCTGCGCTACCGCCAGGGACTGGGGATCGAGCCGGCGACGTTCCTGTTCGGACTCTTCGGCTATCTGCGCGAGAGCAAGCGGGTGATGAACGTGCTGCAGGCGTTTCAGGCGCTGCGCCGCACGGTGCCGCGCGCTGGACTGCTGGTGGCCGGCCAGTTCGTCTCCAGCGATTTGGAACGCGCCGCGGCGCCGCTGCTGCGCGAGCCCGGTGTGTTCCGCCTGCCGTATCTGGCGGAGCACGATTTTTGGCTGGCGGCGCGGTCGGTAGATGCCTGCATCAATCTTCGCTATCCCACCGCCGGGGAGAGTTCGGGAATTGCCATCCGCATGATGGGGATCGGCAAGCCGGTACTGGTCACGGAAGGCGCGGAAGCCTCGCGTTTTCCCGAGGACTCCTGCCTGCGCATTGGCGCCGGACCGGGCGAGCGCGATTCGTTGTGGCACCACATGGTTCTGTTAACATCAGTGGCAGACGTGGCCGGCGAAATCGGCCGCCGGGCGGCCGCACACATCGGCTCGCAACACCGGGTGGACCTGATCGGAAAACGCTTTTGGGATCTTCTGTGCGAAAGCTGTATCTAGCAGTTCGTGGTCAACGTGGCGCGAGCCGCGCAGCCTGGAATCGCGCCCGCGCGCGACGTGCGCCGGTGGCCGGAGTACTGTCCCCGTGGCAGCCCGCGGCCCCGTTTCCGCCCACGGTGCGGCGGGCCTTTCCCCGCTGCCTGCTAGCCTTGACGCTGTTTGCCGCCGTGGCCGCGGCGGCGCCCAAAACGCTCGTCAAACATTTCAGTATTCCCGTGCCCATGCGCGACGGCGTGCGTCTGTCGGCCAATATCTACCTGGCTTCCGAGAATGTTAAAGTGCCTGCGATTCTGGTGCGCACGCCTTATGGCAAGGGTGCGGACATCACGCCGCACTACCAGGCATTCGTCGAACACGGGTACGCCGTGGTGGTGCAGGACGTGCGCGGGCGGTACGAAAGCGAGGGAGCGTTTGAGCCGCTCACGCAAGAGGTCCACGACGGCGACGATACTTTGAACTGGGTGGCGCACCAGCCCTGGTGCAACGGCAAGATCGGCATGATGGGCGGGTCTTATGTGGGCATCGTGCAGTGGAAAGCGGCGCTGGCCAACAATCCGCACCTCAAGGCGATCTTCCCCGTGGTCTCGGGTTACGACGATTACCGCGACCGCTATTACTCGACCGGCGGGGCGCTCAAACTGGGCAACCGGCTGGAGTGGATGGCGGAGAATCTACGCGCTCCCGGGTATCGCCAGGATTTCGGTAAATACATTCTGCATCTTCCGGTGCGCTCCGCCGATGTCGCCGCGCTGGGATGGACCTCGCCGTTATTTCGCGAAGTGATCGAGCACCCCGCCTTCGACAGTTTCTGGCGCGCCATCAGCACCCGGGAACACCTCGACAAGATTCGCGTGCCGGTATTTTCCGTGGGCGGGTGGTACGACAATTTCGTGCAGAGCGATCTGGAGGCCTTTACCGAATTGCATAAGCGCAGTGGAGTGAATCGGGTGCTGATAGGGCCATGGCCGCACAACATGACCGCGGTGCTGGAGCATGCCAATTTCGGTACGGATTCGACAATTCCGATTCGCGCGCTCCAGATGGAGTGGTTCGACCAGTGGCTGAAGGAGAAGGACTCTTCCCTGCTTTCCAAACCGCCGGTGAAGATCTTCGTAATGGGCGCCAACAAGTGGCGCGAAGAGCAGCAGTGGCCGCCTGCCGATGCGCGGCTGAAGACCTTCTATCTGTCCAGCAACGGGAAGGCGAACTCGCTCGGGGGCGATGGCGCGTTGAACGACAAAGCGCCGAAGAATACGCAGGCCGACCAGTTCGTGTTCGACCCCTATGTGCCGGTGCCGACGCGCGGCGGCGCGGTGTGCTGCAACCCGAAGGTCTTCCCCTGGGGACCGATGGACCAGCGCGGGGTGGAGCAGCGTAAGGACGTCCTGGTGTACAGCACCAAGCCGCTGAAGCGCGATCTGGAGGTTATCGGTTCGGTGCATGCGGTGCTGTATATCGCTTCGACGGCGCGCGATACGGATTTCACCGCCAAGCTGGTGGATGTGTTCCCCGACGGGCGGGCGATCAATCTCACGGACGGCATTCTACGATTGCGCTACCGCAATTCGCTGGAGAAGCCGGAACTGGCGAAGCCCGGCGAGATCTATCGCGTGACGGTGGACGCGGGCGTGACGGGCAACGTGTTTCTGAAAGGGCACCGGATCCGGCTGGAGGTATCGAGCAGCAACTTCCCGCGCTTCGACCGCAATGCCAATACGGGCGGCCCGGTGGAACAGGCCGCGCAGCTGGTGAAGGCCACACAAACGATCTATCACGATCCCGCCCGCCCGAGTTCGCTGATGCTGATGGCGATGGAGCAGTAGTCGGGATGGCGGGGGAGTTGCGCAACGCGTCCGGCAAAGTGTTGCGCCGGTTGAAAGACGATCCCAAGGCCGTACTCCTCAGCATCCGCGACTATGTCAAGAATGCCGCGCCCGAACCGGAAGTGCTCAGGCTCATCGAAGAGAGTTCCAAACGCAATGGCACCGACAAGCTCGCCTCCCGGCAGCTTAACCAGGTGATCAAGGCCGCCCGCGCTCAAACATCGAAGCGCCGGTAATTTCCCTTTGACCTGGACTCGACACCAATGTCGTATTCGGCGGCCCTGAAACTCGCCGGCCTTCCCCAGCGCGGTACTCTTGCTGCCGCCGGCAAGCCGTCGCAGTCTAATGGCCGGCCACAAAGCCTACAATATGCACAATGTGGATTCCGGCCGGGTGGCTTCCCAGGGCGCTCCTTGCGAGCGCTCTCTACCTGATCATCGGTGTAGGCTTCGCGCCGCTATCGGTGCCGTCCGTGTTCTTCTGGAGGCTCGCGGCCTGGATCGTCAGCGCCGTTATCTACGCGGTTCATATTGGATACGAGCGCTTCCGACTCCGCAGCACAGCGCATGAAACGGCGCTGCATGTCGCGGTCGGCGCTGCTCTCGGAGCCTCGGGGCTCGCTGCCGCTGCGATTGTCCGTACGTTACTGACGGGAACGGGCAATTTGCGCCTGATGAGCATCGCACTATTGGTTTGGCCGCTCGTCACGGGTGTTCCCGCGTATGTGGTGGCATTGGTTTTGACTGCGGTGCTGGCCCGAGTACGGCCGGACCGCTAGCCTGTGCCTCGTGCCACTTTTGTTCAACATATGGCTCATCAGACACACTCGTGGGTTGTTCAGAATCGTGATCAGTTCCATGGTGCGGGAGCATACGGCGACGAAAACTACGCGGTTCGCTGCACGGGATAAGAATCGGCATTTAGTGCTTCTGAGCAGCGAGCGCACTTTCGTATTCGAGTAGTTGTTGGAGGGCGTCTTGACGATAGCCAGGAGGAAATCCTGGCGACTCCAATGCTTGTCTTTGCGTAATTACTGCTTGTTCCAGATTCCCGGATCGGAAATATGCCAGCGCCAGGACGGTCAGATAAGTGGGATTCGTGGAGAGGGCGATGGCACGTTCGATGAGCGCAATTGCCTTCTTCGGATCGCGGCGTGCGGGATCCGGACAATCCGCATAAACGCCGGCCGCCAGGTTGTAGGCTTCGGCCCACTGGGGTTTGAGGCGAGCCGCTTCTTCAAAGTCGGCGGCAGCCTGAGAACAGGCCTTGGCGATCCGGAAATCGCGACCTCGCCGCAGGAATAAAAAAGGTTCGTCCGCATGCAGTTCAATCGCCCGGGTGTAATCGGCAATGGCGGCGTTGCGCTCATTGAGGGCGTGTTCCGATTCGGCGCGGCGGAGATAAGCATCCCAATCCTTCGGACCATGTTCGATTCGAGACGTGAAGTAAGGGATCGCGTTATCCAACAGGATCGCGTTGCTCGTGTTGACCCACCCGACGGCCTCATCCCCGGCGCCATTGGCCTTGATCCAAATACGATCGCCCTCCACCCGTTGGACTACGGCTACGATGTTCACGCCGAGACCTTCGGGCTTGACGAGTTGGGCCTGTCCATTCGGGCCTGGCGCAAAATAGTCTCCAAAACCCTCGAGCGTGACGATGCGGCGCCCGGCCCACGCTGGATTCGGTTCACTTTGAACGGCAGGAGCGGGCTGCGACCACGCGCCCGGGGCGATTAGCGTAATCAGGAAGGGCAGGATGGCTCGAGGCATCACAGAACAACTCGCCTTGGCGCCGCTACATCGCATAGAACAATGCTCCTTCGAGTTTAGACGACTGGCATTCTCATGCGATAGTTGTCAGGCGATTGTGAGAGATCTCGAAAGCGCGGTGGCACGGCGGTATGGCATTTTCTGCCATATCAGTATGGTATGAGATGTATGAAGAAGACGCTGCATATTGATGACACCATTCTCCGAACCGCGAAGGAAGCGTGTGGCGCCTCGACCGATACGGAGACCGTGCGTCTCGGCCTCGAAGCTCTGATCCGGCATGCAGCTTACGAGAGACTACGAAAATTGAGGGGTTCGGACCACGGCGCGACCGATGTTCCGAGACGCAGGCCGGCGCTCCGGAAACCCAGAACGGCAGCCTGATGGTCCTCGTCGATACATCCATCTGGATTCGTTTTCTGGTGAATCGCAGGCCGTTCGCCGCCGAGTTGGAGTTCTTACTTGGGCGCGACGAGGTGGCGGGTCACGAACTGGTGTACGGGGAGTTGCTGATCGGCGAGAGTGGCGGGCAAGTTCCGCTCTTGCGTTCTTACGAGCACATTCGCCGGCTGCCGTCCGTTGTTCATGCAGAGGTTGCGACGTTCGTACGGTCGCACAAGCTGTACGGCCGAGGGATCGGATGGATCGACGCGCACCTGCTCGCTTCTGCCGTAGTCGCCGATACACCCCTGTGGACAGCAGACCAACATCTAGCCAGGTTGGCCGCCGGGCTTGGAATCGCATACCAGTCTCGCGCCACGTAATCGGACACAGTGGCGGTCTGCGGCGGCGGGGACGCCCTGGTTCAGCCGCGACCCGATACGCATCCGAGGCAGGCCGGATCACAAAGACTAAAAACTCAGGCGCCCCGACACCTGCAATTGGCGCGCGCCGAACAGATTATTATTCGTCGCGCTCGGCGTGAGGAAAGAGGGCACCGGCACCAGGCACGCATTGGTGTGGCCGCTGCAAACTCCGCCCGAAGTGACCAGCGTGTACTGCTGGGTGTTCACGGTGAACACGTTCGTATGGTTGAAGATGTTGAAGGCTTCGCCCAACAGCGACAGGCGGAGCTTCTCGTGGAAGACGAATTCGCGGCTGATCCGGAAATCCACATTGCTCATGCCCGGACCGGTGTACAGATTGCGAGCTAGGCCGGGCGAACGTCCACCGGTCGCCGTGCCGGAATTGTTGACCGCGCCGCCCGTGGGACCGCCCGCCACCGCGCCCGACGGATTGCCGCTGATGGTCCCCGTGACCGGCTGTCCCGCAGCCACGGTCACGATGCTCGAGAAAGCGTAGCCGTGCAGCAGGTAGCGCAGGCTGGGACTCTGAATCTTCTTAGTGAACTGTGGAATGAAGACCACGTTGCCCACGAAGCGGTGCCGCTGATCGAGATCGCTGCGCGCGTATTCCAGCTTGCGGTTGTAGGGATCGACCGGCGTATCGGTGCCGTTAAAGGTGCCGAACTGGCCGGGCACCTGGCCGCCATCCGTCGCCTTGGCCAGCGTGTAGTTGCCGATGAATTCCAGGCCGGAATGCATGCGCTTCTTCACCGTGAGCACGAAGCTGTTGTACCAGGAGTTGACGTCGCTGACGCCCACCAGGATCGGTCCGGTGGTGGTGTTGATGCGGCCGCCGGCGGGATAGAACGGCACGGCGAACGTGCTCTGCGTGGCGCCCGCGACATCCGTCACATCATAGCTGCGGGTGAGCGTGGTGGGGGCGATGTTGCCGTCGTAAAACATCGGCAGGCGGAGTGCGCGGCTCACTACATACGACCCCGACACACTCATGCTGCCGGGCAGTTGATGTTCGAGGGTGATTTCGCCTTCATGCACCATCGGGTTCACCCAATCGGGCTGCTGCCCGCGCGAAGTCTGCGTCAGCGCCGGTGGGGAGAACGGCACCACTTTGGGAGTGGCGGCGCCCGGGAAAGGGGCCACCGGCGTGGCACCGGGAGGGGTGAAGATCAGGTTGGGGAATTGCAGCGTGGGGCAGGTGGTGACCGTGCAGTTGAAGGTCTGCTGGATCACGCCGTTTTCCACGCGGGTCGCATAGAACGTGCTGTTGGTGGTTTTGGCGTAGAAGATGCCGTACCCTGCGCGCAGCACGGTGCCCTTGCGGAGTTCCCAGGCGGCGCCGAAGCGCGGCGCAAAGTTGTTGTGGTCGATGTTGATCTTGCTGGTGTAAAGCGTGGTCAGCGGCGTCGCCGTGTTGGGCATCTCGGGTTGCGGAATCAGTTGCACCTCGTAGCGCAGCCCCATATTCAGCGTGAGATTGCGCCGGGCCTTCCAGCTATCCTCGAAGAAACCGGAGACATCCGTGTTGTAGAAGTCGTCCTTGCCTACGCCGGTCACTGGATCGGTCACCTGCACGAAGGTGGTGAAGTGGCGGCCGGTGAAATTATCGTTGACGTTGATGCCTGCGACGTCGGCCACCCAGGCAGAGAAATTATTGAGTCCGTTGCTAGTGCCCGAGTAGGTGTAGACTCCGGCGCCCTGGAACAGGTTGATCAGCAGTTCGTGAATGGCGCTGACATCCACGCCCGTCTTGAAGGTGTGCGACCCGTGGGTCATCGAGACCACGTCGGAAAATTGCAGGCGGTGCTCATCGGGGAACGCCGTGCGCGGCAAAGCATTCGGCAAGCCGTAGTTCATGTAATTGGTGATCGTCACGCTGGGCGCGGTGCCGTTTTCGGAGATCTTTTCCAGGTCGCGCGACCACTGGAAGCGGAAGTTATTGGTCACGGTGGGCTTGATGACCGAATCCCAATTCGCCACAAAAATGCGCTCGCGCGTCACCGCCGTGCCGTTGGCACTGGGCGATTCGTTATTCTGCGTGGCGTTGGTGCGGTACGAATTCGGCGCCTTGAAGTTAAGGCCGTTCATGGAAGCGCTCAGGTGGTTGTTCGGGGAGAACTGGTAGTCCAGCTTGGCGAAGGCGACGTCCTGCTGCGTGCTGCGCGGAAAGGCGCCCAGTTGCGCTGCGATGTAACTGTTGGCCGCCGCGCAGATGTTCGCTGGAATCACCGCCGCACAGGTCTGCGGACCGTTGAACGAAGTGCTGGTATAGCTGATCGGGTTGACCTTGCGGAGACCCTCGTACGTGAGAAAGAAGAATAGCTTGTCCTTGACGATGGGACCGCCCGCGCTGCCGCCGAACTGCTGCTGTTGATGGATGGGCTGGGTGAAGATGCCGCGCGATTTCTGCAGGGAATCGAGCGCGTTCAGGGTCGGATAGCGCAGGTAGTAGAAGAGATCGGCGTGCATCGCATTGGTGCCCGATTTGGTCACCGCATTGATCACGCCTCCGGCGGATTGCCCGAGTTCCGCGCTGTAATTGCTGGACGCGACCTGGAATTCCTGCACGGAATCCATGCTGTAGACGTACCCGAGGGTCGTGCGACCCTTCGTTTCCGAGAAGAACGCCTGCGTATTGCTGGTGCCATCCACCGAGCTCTGGTTATAAAGCCCGGAGATGCCGCGGTAGGAGACCAGGCCGTTGCCGCCATCGGTGGTGGTATTGGGCGTCATCAGCGCGAAGCCTTCCCAGCGCCGCCCGGCGATCGGCAGGTTCTCTTTCATGGTCTGCGAGACCACTTGCGACATTTCCGTCTTCTCGGTATCCACCGTGGCACTGACAGCTTCGACTGTCACTGCTTCCGCGTTCGTCTGCACGGCCAACGCAACATTGACGGTGAGAGTCTGCCCCACCTGAACGATGACGTTGGTGCGCGTCGCTTTGGAGAATCCCGCTTTCGTGACGGTGAGTTCATAGGAGCCCGGCTGCACGAACGGGGCGGCGTAGATGCCCGCTTCGTTGGTGGCGAGCTGGCGCTCGGACCGGGTGGCTGTGTTGCTGAGGGTGACGGCTGCGGAAGGCACGACGCCGCCGCTGGCGTCGGTGACGGTTCCGGTGATGGTGCCCGCGCCGGTAGTTTGCGCGGACAGTGGAATGGCAAGTAGGGCCGTGCAAAGCAGGCAAGATGCGATTCGTTGGAACATGAAAATTCCTCGCGCCGAGAGACTGTAGACCTTTCTCTCACACTACGCGAAAGACGCGAGGGCTCCAATCGGAAAATCCTATGGAGGGGATAATCCGTGCGTGCAAGTGCCGGATTTCGTGATGCGGCTCACAACGTCATCGAAAATTAACCGAAAATAGGCAGGTAAACCGCTACTTGGCGTCGCGCCAGTTGTCCCCCGTGCCCACGTCGACCACCAGCGGGACCTGCAAGGCGCACACGCCCTCCATCTCGCGCCGCACCATGGCGGAGACTTCCGGCAACTCTTCGGGTGGACATTCGAACACCAGTTCGTCGTGCACCTGGAGCAGCATCGCCGACTGGCGGCCTTCCGCCCGCAGCGCGGCGTCGATGCGCACCATGGCGAGTTTGATGAGGTCGGCGGCAGTGCCTTGTAGCGGGGAATTGACCGCGGTACGCTCGGCGAAGCCTCGTGCGCTGGGATTGCGGCCGTTGATTTCGGGGATCGGCCGCTCGCGTCCGAACAGCGTTTTGGTGACGCCGGTTAGCCGCACTTCGGCAATGGTCTGGTCGATGAAGCGCCGTACGCCTGCATAGCGCACGAAGTAGTTCTTGATGTACTTCTCCGCCTCGGCGCGCGAAATCCCCAATTGGGCCGCCAATCCGAAGCCGCTGATGCCGTACACGATGCCGAAGTTGACGGCCTTGGCATCGCGGCGCGCGTCGGGCGTCACCATCATCGGAGGCACGCCCATGACTTCCGCGGCGGTGCGCGTGTGGATGTCCTCGCCGTTGCGGAAGGCGTCCAGCAGCAGTTCGTCGCCGGACATGTGGGCCAGCAGTCTTAGTTCGATCTGCGAGTAATCGGCCACCAGGAGTTTCCAGCCCTGGCGCGGCACGAAAGCGGCGCGGATCTCGCGCCCCAGTTCGGTGCGGATCGGAATGTTTTGCAGGTTCGGATTGCTGGAGGAGAGGCGTCCGGTGGCCGCGCCCGCCTGGTTGAAGCTGGTGTGCAGGCGGCCGGTCACGGGGTCGAGCAGCGCGGGCAGGGCGTCCACATAGGTGCCCTTGAGTTTGGTGAGCTGGCGATAGTCCATCACCTTGCGGACAATCTCGTGGTCGGCGGCGAGCTCTTCCAGGACGTCCGCCGCGGTGGAGACGGCTTTGCCCTTCGCCGCCCGGGGCGCGGGCAGCTTGAGGTCGTCGAACAGCACGGCGCCGAGCTGCTTGGGCGAGCTGATATTGAACGGCTTGCCGGCCAGTTCGTGGATCTCCCCGGTGAGGCGCGCGATCTCGGTTTCCATCAGGGCGGAAAGGCGGCGCAGTTCCACCGGGTCGATGCGGATTCCGGTGCGCTCCATGCGCGCCAGCACGCGGGTCAGGGGCAGTTCGATGTCGTCGTAGAGTTGGCGCAGGCCGCGGCCGTCCACCGCGGGCGAGAGGTGGCGATACAGTTCCAGGGTGATATCGGCGTGCTGCTCTGGCGCGGAGCCGATCTTGAGATCCATGCGGCGGCGCGCCTGCTCGTCGAGCGCGCACCCCGATGGTTCGGCGTCGAGCAGAAAGGCGTAGAGCATGACGTCGTGCTGGAAGCCTTGCGCCTCCATGCCGAGGCGGGCAAGTTCGAGGGTGGCGCCCTTGACGTCGCAGGCGATTTTGACGGCCCGCTCGTCCTCCAGCCAGGGCTTGAGGGCTGCGAAATGCTCGCTGCGGACCGCGCGCGCCTCACCCTCTTTCCAGGCGAGGCCGATGGTGTCGAGCGCGAACTGGCCTTCCGCCGATTTGGAGATCGCCACGGCCACAGGCGCGTTCTGGCCGGCGGCCAGCCAGTCGCGCAGTTCGTCGTCGCTCGCGATCACGCCGTAGCGGCGTTCGCGCGTGTCCTCGCTGGGGCCGAGCTCTTTCAGCAGGCTGTGGAACTCCAGCTCCTTATATACGGCCTTGAGCAGCGCCTCGTCGGGCTTCTGCGCCTTGACGGAATCGATGGTGAATTCCACGGGGACGGCGGTGGCGATGGTGGCCAGGCGCTGGCTCATGCGTATGCGGTCGACGTTGTTCTGGAGGCTCTCGCGGTAGCCCCGCTTTTCCACTTCCGCGGCCCGTGCCAGCAGGGCGTCGAGCGAGCCGAAGCGGTCGAGCAGGTCTCGCGCGCCCTTGTCGCCGATTCCGGGAGCGCCGGGAATATTGTCCACGGCGTCGCCTTTGAGGGCCAGCAGGTCGGCCACCTGGTCGGGGCGTACGCCCATGAATTCTTTGACTTTGGCGGCGTCGTAGAGTTCATCGTCCTTGGCCGGATTGAGCATGGTGACGCGGTCGTTCACCAGTTGGAGCATGTCCTTGTCGCTGGAGACGATCACGACGTCGGTGCCCAGGCTGGCGGCGCGTAGGGCGAGGGTGCCGATGACGTCGTCGGCCTCGAAACCGGGGTATTCGAGGATGGGAATGCGCATCGCCTCGAGCACCTTGCGGACGAAGGGGATCTGGTCGAGGAGGTCGGGCGGCGTTTCTACGCGATTCGCCTTGTATTCCGCGAACTCCTGGACGCGATGGGTGGCTTCGCCAGTCTCGAAAATGGCCGCAATGTAGGCGGGCGAGTACTGTTTTGCCAGCTTGCGCAGCATGTTGTTGAAGATGTAGACGGCTTCGGTGGAGAAGCCCGTGCTGGTGCGCATCGGCGGGGCTCCGGTGCGAGCGCGGGCGTGGTAGGCGCGGAAGATGAAGCCGAAGGTATCGATGAGGAAGAGCTGCTGTCTGGCCACTGCGCCCATGATACCGCCGCGGCGATTTTCGCTTCTTTTGTGTGGTTTAAAGCATAACTTTGCCGTTTGGCAAGTTATGCTTTTATTCCGGCGCCATTTTGGGACTCGATCCTTTGGTGCGGAGGCGAACCACACCGTCCGGAGGATTCCTAAACACTGGCGACCAGGCAGAACCTATTGCTCAGGACGCCGGATTTGGCCGACTCGCTCGAGCCAAAGTACGAGTCGGCGACTATGGGTCCGGGTGGATATCGATTGTTTCCGGTAACGCCGTCTATCACTCGCGATTCGGTGGATGGATGAAAGTGGTAGCATTTATTCGTATGGAACTGGCGATTCGGATACAGGTCGAGGAGTTGCCCGAAGGCTTATTTCTAGCGACTTCCGATGAACTCGCGGGGCTGGTGGCTCAGGGTCGGACGGTTGCCGAGGCGCTCGAAATCGCTCGGGATGTAGCGCGAAAACTAATCGAGGCGCGCCGCGAACGCGAGGGTGTTCCGAACCTGCCCACTACCAGCGAACGACGGGACTACACGATTGTAGTCGCAGCCTGAATGGGCCGCCTCGCAGGGTTCCGCTACAAGGACATTGTCCGTAAGCTGAAAGCCTCCGGCTTCGTCTTCGACCGTCAGGCTGCGGGCAGCCATGAAATCTGGTTCAACTCTACGACCAACCGTTACACAACGGTTCCCAACCACCCCGGCGACATGCCTGAGGGAACGCTACGCGCAATTCTGAAACAGGCCGATATTGGGGTTGATCAGTTCCTCCAGGCATGATCTACGATAACGCCGT
>JBDTMZ010000013.1:0-35838 GCA_039934035.1 Candidatus Solibacter sp.
AAAGGGGACATTTCTACTTTGCCAGCGAGGGGACATTTCTACTTTGCCTTGACAAATTGCGGCGCGGATTTGACAATCCAGGTACGCTACGCGTATACTTTTCAGACCGCGCCCCGAAGTTTCCCCTCAAAGGCTGCAACTTTTGAAGGTGAGATTGCGTCATAAGGTGAGATTGCGTCATTAGGAATCTGCACTCATGGCAGCAGCGCGTGAATCCAAGTCTGAGATGGTTCGAAAGCAATTATGAAAACGAAAACCTCACCCTACCGCAAGATTCTCGAAAAGAAGGCGGAGGAAGTGCGTTACAGCATGTCGGCTCAAAAGGCGGCGCAAGTGGTATCCCGGATTGATATCCCGTCGGACGAGGGCGATCTGAGCCAGCACCACCACGAAGAGTGGATTTTTCTCAACCGCAATACGATCGACATGAAGTTGTTACGCGAAATCGCCGACGCCCTGCATCGCATGGATATCGGGCAGTATGGAATCTGCCCGGAGTGTGAAGAGCCGATCTCGGCGAAGCGTTTGGACGCGGTGCCGTGGGCGCGCTACTGCGTGACCTGCCAGGAGCAGATTGCAGCGCGCATCGCCGATGGCGAGATCATCGACGAATACCAGGAAGCCGGACGATGAATCTCGTGGACCTGCGCAAACTCGCGATTCGCAAGCGGGCTACCATCCGTTTCGGTTTGAAGAACGGAATGCAGTGCGTAATTTCGGAAACCGGGATTGCGCGGGTACCAGAACTCCAGGCGTCTCCCGATTTCAATCTGGAGGCGGAACTGGCCGGCGCCACGGAATTCGTGCTGGAGGAAGTACCGGTCGCGGGCGCCAAGGGTGCGAAAACCAGACCGACGCCGTTGAGTCGCGCGGAGCTCAGCGCCATGACCCAAATGTCGCCCACCGCGGCGGCGGCTCATGACGAGCACGACGAGGAATAAGACACACACTTGTCCCGCAACCCGCCAGGGAAATCCCTGCCCGCCCAGGGTGAATAGTTGTACAATGAAGTGCCGTTCGTAACAACTGTTTTGCTCACCCGTAAGGGTTTTTTGGGGGATGTGATGGACAAACCGGCGCAAAATATTCAAGATAGCTTTCTCAACAATGCCAGGAAGGACAAGATTGTCCTGACCATATACCTGATGAGTGGCGTAAAGCTTTCCGGCCGTATCAAGAGCTTCGACAAGTACTCCCTGGTACTGGAAACCAACAATCAGGAACAGTTGATTTTTAAACACGCCATCTCTACGGTAGTCACGCAAAAGTCGACGCATTCCTATACCGGAAGTTCGACTGTTTCGCCGGCGCACAGTTCCTCGCCAGTGGGTGCCCCCGGGGCCGTGGTCCACGCGGACGCTTCGGAGGCATAGAAACGCCCGCACCGCATACTCCAGCCGAACGGGCCATCCTCGTCGGACTGGATTGGAAAATGCGCACCGGAACGGGGCGCACCAACGTTTTGGAAGCCGAGGAGTCCCTGGAAGAGCTGGCCGAACTGGCCGTCAGCGCGGGGGCAAGCATCGTTGAGCGTGTCATGCAGACTCGCTCCGCTCCCGAAGCGGCAACCCTGATTGGCAGCGGCAAGGTGGAAGAACTGCGCGCCTCGGTGCAGAGCGGGTCCATCGACGTGGTGATTTTCGATCAGGACCTCAGCCCCACCCAGCAGCGCAATCTCGAAAAAACGCTGGCCACCAAGGTCATTGATCGGACGCAACTTATCCTGGATATCTTCGCGTCCCGCGCGCGTACCCGGGAAGGGCGCCTGCAAGTGGAACTGGCGCAGTTGAATTACCTGCTGCCCCGGCTGGCCGGACGCGGCGTCGAGATGACGCGGCAGGGCGGCGGCATCGGCACACGCGGTCCTGGGGAAACCCAGTTGGAGACGGACCGCCGGCGAATCTCCAAGCGCATCAAGACGGTGGAAGTGGAACTGGAGCGGGTGCGCGCCGGGCGGGCCTTGCATCGCCGCAGGCGGACGGCGGTGCCGTTGGCGACATTGGCCCTGGCGGGCTACACGAATGCGGGAAAATCCACGTTATTCAACCGGCTGACTCAGGCTGGGGTGCTGGCGGATGCCAAGATGTTCGCCACGCTCGACCCCACGGTGCGGCCGTTGATCCTGCCTTCGCGCCGCCGGGTGCTGGTGAGCGACACGGTCGGCTTCATTCGCAATCTGCCCACCACGCTGGTCAAGGCGTTCCGCGCCACCCTCGAAGAGGTCAACGAAGCGGCGCTGGTGTTGCACGTGGTAGACGCATCGTCGCCGGTGGCCGCCGAGCATACGGCGCACGTGCTGAAGGTGCTGAGCGAGATCGGGGCGGGGCAGGTTCCGCAGGTGCTCGTGCTGAACAAGATCGACCGGGTGGAAGGCACCGCGGACGCCGGCACCCTGGAGCGGCGCCTGACCGGTGAGGCCGCCGGCCACGAAGCCAAGCGCGCGGTGTCGATTTCGGCGATGACCGGCGCGGGCTTGCCGGAACTGCTGGCCGCGATTGACGATGCCTTGCCGCTGGATCCACTGGTCCGCACGACGCTGGACCTGGATGCCGGCGATGGGGCCACGCTGGCGATGTTGCATGAATTCGGACGCGTGCTGTCGACCCGCTACACAGATACGCGGGTACTGGTAGAGGCCGAACTTCCGGAGTCCGTGGAACGCCGCCTGCGGGCTCGCTGACAATCCACAGATCTGTGGAAATCCCTGTTGGAAACGCTCTTTGGGTTTGGTTAAAGGGCTGTAATAATTGTCACTTACAACGAATTGACCCAGCGCGCAGCAATTGCGTTTAGTGCTTGAGGCACTTAGGGTTAGGGGGAAATGGCGCAGTTTAGCGGTGGTTGCGTGGCGCCAACTGGGGAATGTGCGTCATATCCCCGGGATTTCCACAGGCATAAGGGGTCTCCCGAATGTACCCGCCCGAGCTCCCCAGGGGCGTCCAGGGACGTGGTTTCGCTGCCGAAATGCAGGCAAATACGGGGCCCTGTCTGGTAGAATGAGGGTTCTTCCTTGTGGCGGAGTAGCTCAGCCGGTTAGAGCGACGGTCTCATAATCCGTAGGTCCGCGGTTCGAGTCCGCGCTCCGCCACCATTTTGGCTTGATTCGGCTCTCCGCGAACCACGATTCTCTTCTGAAGAAAGGGCGCCAAAACGCCAAAATCCCGTGCGGGCCAAAAAAAAGTGCTACTTTAGGGCTATCCGTACATAACTTTTCGGATCGCTACGTCGTCTTTACGCGCAGAAGAAGCGACGCAAGACGGACAAACGATAAATCATTGGAAGGATTTCAATGCAGCCTAATCCAAATTTCGTGCCCGCCCCCGACGGGCCGGGTCAACCACGCGGACCGTTGCCGGTTGCGCCACGGGAGCACGAACTCCCGCCTGCCCCCAGACGCACGGCGATGTGGGGGATCATTGCGGTGCTGGTTGCCGGCGCCGGTACGGCCTATTATTTCAAGGCGAAGAGCGATACCAAAACTGCTGCGCAAGGCAGCCTGGTGTCGGTGTCGACAGCGGTGTTGGGTTTGGGTGACGTGCACGCGACAGTGCGGGTCAACGGGACCATCAGCGCGGAGAAGTTTGCCCCCATCATGGCGCCGCGCATTGTGGGCAGCCGGAGCGGGATGAATCGCGGCGGCGATGGCGGCGGTCGGGGGGCCAGTGGTGGTGGCGGTGGCGGCGGTGCGGCCGGTGGCGGGGCGATGGGCGGCGGCGGTCCGATGAACGATTTCAGCCTGGTGCTGATGGCGCTGGCCAAGCCTGGTATTCGCGTGAAGACTGGCGATGTGATCGCTGAGTTCGACCCGCAGAACCAGATCCAGCGGTTGGACGATTACAAAGACACCCTGGTGCAGCAGGAGAACACGGTCAAGAAGATGTTGGCCAATCTCGCCGCGGTGAAGGAATCTCACGATCAACAGGTGCGTGTTGCCAAGGCGACCCGCGACAAGGCGCTGCTCGATCTGAAAACGGCCGAGGTCCGGTCGGCGATCGACGCGGAGAAGTTCAAGCTGACGGTGGAGGAATCCGAAGCCAACTACCAGCAACTGCTGGTGCAGTCGTCGTTGGTGGATGAATCCCAGCGGTCTCAGGTGCGGGCGAACGAACTGACCCGGGACCAGTCGAAGCTCGAAATGGCGCGCGCCGAAACCAACGTCGAAAAGATGAAGGTGAAGTCTCCGATGGGGGGCATCATTGTGCTGCAGAGCGTCACCCGCAACGGCGAATTCGGCCAGATCCGGGAAGGCGACCAAGTCGCGGCCGGCCAGCCGTTCGTGATCGTGGTGGATCCGACTTCGATGGTGCTGAACGCCACCGTGAATCAGGTGGATGCGGAGAGGTTGCGGCTCGGCATGAAGGCGACCATCCGCATGGACGCATACCCGGATATTCAGGTGCAAGCCACTGTGACCGGCATCGGCGCGATGGCCAAGGCGAGCAGTTTCCGCGCGCAGTATGTAGGCGAAATTCCGGTGCGGTTGAAGCTGGAAGGGACCGACCCGCGCATCATTCCCGATCTGACGGGGAGCGCGGAAATCGTGCTGAGCACGGAACAGAGCACGCTGGTGGCGCCGCGGTCGGCGGTTTTCCACGAAAGCGACGGGACGCACTACGTGTACGTTCATGGCGGAGAACAGGGCTGGCTGAAGAAGAAAGTGGAGATCGGGCTACCGAGTTTTGTCCATGTTGCGATTCGCTCCGGGGTGCAGAAGGGCGACGTAGTGGCACTGCAGCGGCCGATGTAAAGGCTCCCAGGGCCAGGGGTTCGGTAATTGTAAGCTTTTGTATGCTTTACGAGCGGACGGGTGCCGGAGGCCTGTCCGCGCGCCCGAGATCTGGAAATTCTGCAAGTCCCTCCCTTCCCGGGGCTGTTTCGGGTGCCTTCGCGGGCGTCGGGCTGAGGCGCGTTTCCGTGGTGTCCCGCAAACCTAAGTGCTTTCGGTTCTTCCAGATACGGTTTGTAAGGCTTAGTGTGCAAGGCCGATAGCAGCCCGGGCGGAAAGTTCCGGACTTAAGGGCTACAAAAAAATGCACTTTCGAGCCATCCAGAGATAACCTTTCCGGGCTGGAAATCGTCTTCTCGATTGCAACAAGCCACGCAGCAAATCCGAGCGACCTAAGTTTTGGAAGGAAGACATGCATCCGAATCCGAGTAGTGTGCCCGATCCTAAAGTACCGCAGGGACAACCCACGCCCGGGCCCTCCGCCGTTCCACAGAGAGAGCGGCACATCGAGGAGCCCCCGCGGCGAACGGCGCTCTGGGGAGTGATCGCGCTGGTGGTCGTAGGCGCGGGGGCGTACTATTACAAATCGCAGAGCGACGCCAAGGAAGCGACGAAGAGCAGTCTGGTTTCGGTCTCCACGGGAGTGGTGGGCACGGGCGATTTGAATGCCACGGTTCGGGTGAACGGGACGATTAGCGCGGAGCATTTCGCGGCCTTGATGGCGCCGCGCATTCTGGGCAGCCGGTCGGGAATGAATCGTGGCGGCGATGGCCCCGGCGGCGGTGGTGGTGGTGGCGGCGCGGCAATGATGGGCGGCGGCGGTCCCGGCGGCGGTGGAGGCGGCGATTTCAGCCTCGTGCTGATGAAACTGGCGGCACCCGGCGTGCGCGTGAAGAACGGCGATGTGGTGGCGGAGTTCGACCCGCAGAATCAGTTGCAGCGTCTGGACGATTACAAAGATTCGGCCATCCAGCAGGAGAACACGGTCAAGAAGATGCTGGCCAATCTGGCCGCGGTAAAAGAATCTCACGATCAGCAGGTCCGCACGGCGAAGGCGAATTGGGAGAGGGCGCAGTTGGACCTCAAGACCGCGGTAGTGCGCTCCGCGATCGACGCGGAGAAGTTCAAGTTGACGGTGGAAGAGGCGGAAGCAAACTATAAGCAGCTGCTGGCCGAAGCCGAAATGGTGGACGAATCGCAGCGCGCGCAGATCCGCTCGAACGAACTGAATCGCGACCAATCGAAGATCGAAATGTCGCGCGCTGAAGGCAACGTCCGCAAGATGATAGTGAAGGCGCCGATGGAAGGTATCGTGGTCATGCAGACCACCACCCGCAACGGCGAATTCGGGCAGATTCGCGAGGGCGACCAGGTGGCCGCCGGCCAGCCGTTCGTGCAGATTGTCGACCCGAGCTCGATGGTGTTGAACGCGACGGTCAACCAGGTGGACGCCGAGAAGCTGCGGTTGGGCATGAAGGCGATCATCCACATGGACGCGTATGGCGATATCGAACTGCCGGGGACGCTGACCGGAATCGGCGCGATGGCAAAGGCGAGCACTTTCCGCGCCCAGTACGTGGGTGAGATCCCGATCCGCATCAAGCTGGAAAAGACGGATGCGCGGGTGATTCCCGATCTGACGGGCAGCGCCGAGATCATCATGAGCACGGAGCGCAATACGATGATGGCTCCGCGTGCGGCGGTGTTCGCGGATCAGGCCGGAACGTTCATGTTCGTGCAGAGCCCCGAAGGCTGGATCAAGAAAAAGGTAGAACTCGGCGTGCCGAGCTTCACCCAGGTTTCGATCAAGTCCGGCGTCAACAAAGGGGACGTGATCGCGCTCCAGCGCCCGATGTAAGGGTGTGAGGCGAGAAGAGTAACAGGAAGCTAACAGGGAATCGAACAAATGGCATCAAAAGATCGGCGTCCCAGCCAGAGACTGGGAAAAAGTAACCCGCGGCGTTTCAAGATCATTATGTGGACCGTGACCCTCGGGGTCCTGGGCGGCGGAGCGGTAGCGGCATACAAGTACACGGGAACCACGGAAGTGGAAGTGCCGGTGGCACGCGTCCGCAAGGGTGATTTCGTGATCAGCGTGCGCACCCGCGGCGACATCAAGAGCGCGCGCTCTCTGGTGTTGAAGGCACCCCAGGTGCCTGGTTTGCGCATCGTGCGCCTGGCGCCGGCGGGACGTCCGGTGAAGAAGGGCGACATCGTGGTGGAGTTCGATGGTTCGCAGCAGGACCAGAACGTCATCACCCGTACCACTTCGGTGCGCGCGGCGGATGGCGACATCACGCAAACCAAGGCGACGCAGAAGATCAACGACGAAGCCGATGCGATGAACAAGATGTCCAGCGAGTACGACCTGGAGCGGTCCAAGCTGGACGCGAGCAAGGCGGAAGTGCTCTCGGCGATCGAAGGCGAGAAGAACCGCATTCAGGTGGGCGTCTCGGAAGGTTCGCTGCAGACCGTGAAAGCTTCGATCAACGCGCACCAGGTGGGACAGACGGCGGATCTGAGCCGCCTGACGCAACGCAAGGACAAAGCGGTGCGTGACCTGGCGACGGCGCAGGGGTACATGGGCATGATGCAGCTGCGCGCGCCTATCGACGGTATCGTGAACGTGCTGCCGAACTTCCGTTCGCAGGGCTCGTTCGGCCAGTCGACGCCTCCCTTCAAGGAAGGCGACAACGCCTGGACGGGCGCGGAAATCGCGGAAATACCGGACTTGTCGGAGATGTTCGTGGACCTGAAGCTGGAAGAAGTGGATCGCGGCAAGTTACAGCTGGGCCAGGATGTCCGCATCCGGGTGGACGCGATTCCGGACAAGGAATTCACGGCGACGCTGGATTGGATCAGCCCGATTGCGGCGCTGGTCTTCAAGGGCGGCTCGACGGCGGAAAAGACTTTCCCGGCGCGCGCGACCGTGACCAATCTGGATCCCCGTCTGCGCCCTGGTATGAGCGCTTCGACGGAAATCATCATCGAGAGAGAGCCGGGGGTACTGTTGATCCCGTCGCGGGCCAGCTTCTCCAAGAACGGGAAGCCGGCAGTCTACCGTCAGGTGGACAAGACGTTTGCCACGGTGCCGATCGAAGTGGGCAAGCAGAACGACGAGGATGTGGTCGTGACGAGCGGATTGAAGGAAGGCGACGTCGTGACTCTGGAAAGTCCGGCGGAAGCGGCCAAGCGGGCCAAGAAGAAACTGTAGACGGGGCAGGAGCGCCTTCCGCAGGGGAGGCGTTCCGGCGGAATTCTGATTCTCCATGAAAAAGGCAATTTTTCGTATATTGATGTTGGCGATTGTGGCTGGTGGCGCGTGGTACGGCTACAGCTACTACAAGTCGATGCCGGCGCGTCAGGATCTGATCCCGACGGCGAAGGTGCAGCGCAGCGACGTAGTGATCCGCGCCTATTCGCGCGGCGAACTGCGCGCGGCGCGTACGGTGACGATTGTGGCGCCGAACCTGTTCGGCACCGTGCAGGTGACGGACCTGTCGCCGGTGGGAGCCCTGGCCAAAGAAAAAGACCTGTTGGTTGAGTACGACGACAGTGAACGCCAGAGCGCGCTGGAAGAAGCGCGGCTGAGCGTGCAGTCGGTCGATGAGCAGATCAAGCGCGCCAAGGCGGATCTATCGATTCAGCAGAGCCAGGACCAGGTGACGCTGCTCAAGACGCGATATAACGTGCGCCGCGCGGAACTGGATGTGCAGCGCAATCCGATTATCGCGGAAATCGACGGCAAGAAGAACGTGCTGACGCTGGAACAGCAGAAGCGCGCACTGCTGCAGTTGGAGACCGACATGGTGGCGCGTCAGGAGCAGGCGGATTCCCAGCTTGCGGTCTTGAACGAGCAGCGCAATCGCAGCCTGATCGATGTGCAGCGCGAATTGCAGCGCATCGCATTGTGCAAGAGTCTTTCGCCCATCACGGGCCTGGTGGCGGTCAGACAGAATCGCGCGGGCAATTTCAATTTCGGAACCTCGATGCCCGACATTCGCGAAGGCGACACGCTGCAGCCGGGAATGCCGGTGGCGGATGTGCTCGATTTGAGCGAAGTGGAAGTCTGGGCCAAGGTGGGCGAGTTGGATCGCGCCAATCTGAAGGAAGGTCAGGAAGCGACGCTGCAGTTTGACGCGATTCCCGACAAGCGATTTAACGGCAAGATCAAGGCCATGAGCGGGACGGCGACGAGCGATGTGTTCAGCGGCGACCCCTCGAAGAAGTTCGACGTCATATTCTCGGTGGATATGGTGCAGCTTCTGACCGGCGTCGGCATGAAGCCGGCGGATATCGACAAGATCATGGCGGTGGCGGCAGCCAACTCGAAAAAGGGCATTAACCAGGGCGTGAATCCCTTCGCGGCTGCGGCTGCGGCTGCGGAAACTGCGGCTGGGGATGCCGGTGAAGGCGGCGGACGCGGTCGTCGTGGTGGCGGCGATGGCGGCTTCGCAGGGGGCGGCGGCGATGGCGCTGCCGGGCAGGGCCGCGGACAGGGCGGAGCGCAGGGACGTGCCGGCGGCGCAGACGGACAAGGACGTGGCGGCGGCGCGGGCGGACAGGCACGAGCGGGCGGCGCAGGCGGACGCGGCGGTCTCAACATCAGCGAGGAAGACCGTAAGAAAATGACGGACCTGCGGCAGAAGATCCAGACCGCCAAAGGGGCGGATCAGGAAAAGTTGCAGAAGGAACTGACGGACCTGATGGCCAAACTCGGTATGGGCCAGGGACGTGGTCAAGGCGGACCGGGCGGATTTGCGGGCGGCGGCGGACAGGGTCGCGGGCGCGGTGGTCGCGGCGGCGGCGGTGGCGACAGCAATCTCAGCGGTATGGAGCAGGTGGAACTGCTGATGAAGCGCGGCGTGACCGCGGCCGGATACACGGAAGAAGACCGCGCCGCCGCCAAATTGCCCTTACCTCCGGCGCAGGATTCGCAGGTATCGCTGCTGTTGCGGCCGGGATTGCTGGCGGACGTGGAGATTCAGGTGGAGAAACTGCCCGACGTGCTGCACCTGCCGGCGCAGGCGGTGTTCAACAAGAACGGCCAGTACCTGGTGTATGTGCAGAAGAACGGTAAGTTCGAAGAGCGTCCGGTGCAGCTAGTGAAACAGAGCGAGTCGATGATGGTGATTTCGAGCGGGGTGACGGCCGGCGAGATCGTCGCGATGGCCGACCCGACCCCCGATAAGAACAAGAAGAACGAAAAGAAGGGCAGCGGCGGCGCCTCCGGCGCCATGAGCGGCATGGGCGGGGGCAAATAAGCCATGAATATTTCCAATCTTGGTCCTGAATTAAAGATGGGAATGGCCAGCCTGTTTGCGCACAAACTGCGCAGCTTGCTGACCATGATGGGCATGATTTTTGGTGTAGGCGCGGTGGTGGCCATGCTTTCGATCACCGCCGGAGCGCAGAAAGAGATGATGAGCTTCATCGACCAGTTGGGCGTGAACAACATCATCGTGGAAGCCCACGAAAGCGTGGATCGCAACGAACTGCAGACCGTGCGCGCGGTATCGCCGGGACTGAGTTTCCGCGATTATCGCGCGATTTCAGAAAACGTTTCGGGCCTGGTGGCGATCACGCCGCGCAAGCGCTTCAAGCCGCAGAAACTGCTGCCCAAGACCAGCCAGGAGCAGCCGCAATTGATCGGCGTGCTGCCGAATTATGTGGAAATCAACAGCCTGAAGCTGGTGCAGGGCCGCTTTTTCACCGACGAAGAGAACACCGCTTCGGCGCCGGTGTGCGTGCTGGGCGAAACCACCAAAGTGAACCTGCTGGGCTACGACAACGCGGTAGGCAAGTACGTGAAGGTCAACGACACCTGGTTGCAGGTGATCGGCGTGCTGACCCCGCAAGCTACCAGCGATACCGACTTGGAAGGTATGCAGGCGACGGACAAGAACAACCTCATCATCTCGCCGCTGAACACGGTAATGCGCCGCTTCGAGGACAACACCAGCTACCTGAAGGACGAGATCGACGGCATCTTCATGAAGGTGGGTCCCGGCGTAGATTCGATCGAAACCTCGAACGTGGTGAAAGCGATTCTCGCCAACACCCACAAAGACGCGGGCGATTTCGCTGTCGTGGTTCCCGCCGGCCTTTTGGAACAGCGGCGGCAGCAGAGTTTCATCTTCGAGATCGTCATGATCTGTATCGCGGGTATCTCGCTGCTGGTGGGCGGCATCGGCATTATGAACATCATGCTGGCCACGGTGCTGGAGCGTACGCGCGAAATTGGCATCCGGCGCGCGATCGGTGCTCGCCAGGGTGACATTGTGCGTCAGTTCCTGACGGAGGCGGTGCTGATTTCGATTGTCGGCGGTTTGATCGGGATCGCGTTCGGTTTTACGTTGTCGCGTGTGATTGCGACAGCAGCTGGGTGGAGCACGGTGGTGACGACGTCATCGATCGTGGTTGCCTTCAGCGTGTCTGTATTTATTGGTTTGTTGTTTGGAATTTATCCGGCCGTCCAGGCCGCGAAACTGGATCCGATTGAGGCCATTCGTTACGAGTAATCATATGCTGTTGAGACCTACGACGTTCAGAATTATCACGACGGGAGCAATATTGGCGGCCGGCGCGTTTGCGCAGGTGTCGTCGTTTCCCAAGCCCTCGTATTTCCGCGAGACGTTTAGCAAAACGCAGCCTAAGGTCGAACTAAAAGACCCGGTGCGGCTGAAGGATTTCGTGGTCGGCGACAACCTGGAGCTCTCGCTGAAGAACTATTTGGCGCTGGTGGTTGCGAACAACACGGACATCCAGATTCAGATGCTGAGCCTGGAAGCTCCGCAGAACGCGATACAGCGGGCATTCGGCGCTTGGGACCCAAGGGCGACGGCCCAGTTCAATAGCACCCGGGCGACGACGCCGCCGATCAGCACGCTGGAAGGCGCGGCGGTGGTGAAGACGCTGGCCCAGCCCTTGACGATGAGCGTGACGCAAACTCTATCGACGGGCACCAGCTACACCGCGAGTTGGGGCGGCGCGAAAAACGTCAGCAACAGCTCAAATAACTTCTTCAATCCGGCGCTGACCAGCAACATGGCGATCGCCTTTTCGCAGCCGCTGCTTCAGAACCGGGGCTCGTATGTGAACAAGTTGAGCCTGATGATCGCGCGCA
Source organism: Candidatus Solibacter sp. (assembly GCA_039934035.1). GTDB lineage: Bacteria > Acidobacteriota > Terriglobia > Bryobacterales > Bryobacteraceae > Solibacter. The sequence continues at coordinate 11,853 of JBDTMZ010000013.1, forward strand.
GTCGCCTGAAGGGCAGCCAGTTCACGCAGACGACGCAGTTCATCAACCTGGTTTCGGCCGCTGAGAATGCGTACTGGGATGTGGTCTCCGCGCGTGAAAACCTGCGCGTTGCGGTCAGCGCGGAGGGTACGGCCAACGAATTCCTGAAACTGCAACAGAAGCAACTGGAACTGGGTGCGTTGTCTCCGCTGGACATTTATCAGGCGGAACAGACTTACGCCTCGCGCAAACTGGATGTGGCGCAGGCGAAGTTCCGGTTGGCGCAGTTGGAAGACACACTGCGCAAACAGATCGGGGCCGACCTGGATCCGCAGGCGCGGCACGTGCCAATCGTGCTGACCGAGACGGTGGATGTTCCGGCGTCAGCGGAGGTGGCAATCGACCGCGAGGCGATGGTGCAGCAGGCTGTGAACACGCGGCCGGACTTGAAATCGAACCTGCAGAATCTGGATATAGACGATCTTTCGCTGGCCCAGTCGCGCAATGCCCTGATGCCTAACCTGGCGCTCACGGGCAATTACACATCCAACGGCCGCGGCGGCGTGCTCCTGGTCAGAGCCGGAGGGAATACTCCCCTCGTCTCCGTCCCTGGGGGGCTGCCGGATGCGCTCGATCAGATGTTCGGTTTCGGGTTCTCGTCCTATCAGTTAGGGCTGCGTTTGACGCTGCCGATTCGCAATCGGGCCGCCTCCGCGGACATGGCTGACGCCATCGTGCGCAAGAAGCAGGATGCCCTGGCAGTCCGGAATACTCAGCAAGCCATCCGGCTGAGCGTGCTGAATGCCGTTACGAACCTGGAATCGAGCCGCGAATCGGTGAAACTGGCGAAGATCGCCCTGGAATACGCCGAGAAGAACCTGGATGCCGCGAACAAGAAGTACGAACTCGGCACCGGGTTGCAGTTGGACGTGAGCAACGCACAGGACCGCAAGGTGCAGGCGGAATCGCAGGTAGTGAGCAATTCGATTCAGGTTCGCAAGAACCTGATCAACCTGCTGGTGCAGACCGGCTCGCTGCTGGATGATCGCGGAATCGTTATCCGGTAAGACACTTCTCCTCCTCTCTCTTCAACTTCGTAAAGGAATGGGCGCTCGCGGCTTGAGCGCCCATTTTTTTGCTTTCGGCACGCAGCGTCCCACAAGCGGACACCCCCAGATCCAACCTATCCCCGCTAGAGACTGCAACGTCATAGTGTTACGCTATACGGCGATTGGCAGGAGCCGTGCCCTTCCGGCACAGGAACCCAAATGGACATACAACGCAAAGACGCCGGGAAGAAGCGCCTGATCCGCAGGATTATCATCGGAGTCGTTTTGCTCACGGTGGCGGGCGGGGCGACGGTGATGGTCAACCGTCTGAAGCCGGCGGCGCCGTCCGTAGACGGTTCGGTGGTTTGGAAAGATACCGTGAAGCGCGGGCCGATGACGCGCGAGGTGCGCGGTCTCGGCACGCTGGTGCCGGAAGAGACCATGTTGATTCCGGCCACCACCGAGGGGAGGGTGCAGAGCATCCTGATTCGCCCCGGCACTCCGGTGAGAGCCGCGTCGGTGGTCATGATTCTGACCAGTCCTGAGCTGGAGACGGAACTTCTGAACGCGGAGTTCGGCATGAAAGCAGCCGAAGCCGACTACGCCAACCTGAAGGTAACGTTAGAGAAACTGAATCTGGACATGCAGAGTACGGTGGCTCAGGTAGGGGCGGACTTCAACACCGCCAAACTGCAGGGCGACCGGGACGCGGCGCTGGCCAAGGAAGGGCTGTTCAGCGAGGTGGACGCCAAGATTTCGGCCGTGAAAGCACAGCAACTCGGCAGCCGGCTGGATCTCGAAAAGAAACGGATTGCCATCAATTCCAACGCCGAAGAGGCCCAGTTGGCGGCGGCCAAGGTGAAGGTGGACCAGTTGCATGCGCAGTTCAACCTGAAGAAGAGCCAGGTGGACCAGTTGAAGGTCCGCGCCGGGTTCGACGGCATGCTGCAGCAACTTCCGACACCGGTGGAAGTGGGTCAGAAGGTGGCCGCCGGCACGCCTCTTGGCAAGGTGGCGCAGGCCTCGAAACTGAAGGCGGAATTGAAGATCGCCGAAACACAGGTAAAAGATGTCGTAATCGGTCAACACGCGGTGATCGATACGCGCAATGGATTAATTGAAGGGCGCGTTTCCCGCATCGATCCCTCGATTCTCAATGGCACGGTGACGGTAGATGTGGCGCTGCTGGTGGGGAAAGAAGGTTTGCCGCAGGGCGCACGGCCGGACCTGAGCGTGGACGGGACGATCGAACTGGAGCGGCTGAACGACGTGGTATTTGTCGGCCGGCCGGTCTTCGGACAGCAGGAAAGCACGGTGCAATTGTTCAAGCTGGAAGCGGACGGGAAATACGCAAGCAAGGTAAAGGTAGCGTTGGGGCGCAGTTCGGTGAACACCATCGAGATCAAGGATGGCCTGAAGGTAGGGGATCAGGTGATTCTGTCGGATATGTCGGCGTACGATAGCTACGACCGAATAAAGTTGAACTAGAAACTCACGAGATTCGTAAAAGGGGTAAATGACTATGGAAAACGGCTCGCAACCGCTGATTCGCCTGGACGCCGTGAGTAAGGTGTTCGTCACAGACGAAGTGGAAACCCATGCCTTGCAGAGCATACACTTCGATGTGAAGAAAGGGGAATACCTTTCGATTTCCGGTCCTTCGGGTTGCGGAAAGTCGACCCTGCTGGCCATTCTCGGGCTGCTGGATACTCCGACGGACGGCACTTACTATTTGAATGGCAAGCCGGTTACGGGCTTGAAGCTTAGCGAGCGGGCGCGCATTCGCAATCGGGAAATCGGCTTTATTTTCCAGGCATTCAACTTGATTGGCGACCTTACCGTCTATGAGAACGTGGAATTGCCGCTGACGTACCGGGGCATGCCCGGGGCGGAGCGCAAGCGTCGCGTGCAGGAGGCCCTGGAACGGGTGGGGATGTCGCACCGCATGAAACACTATCCCTCGCAGCTTTCGGGCGGCCAGCAGCAGCGCGTGGCGGTGGCTCGCGCCTTGAGCGGGGATCCGCTGATCCTGCTGGCGGACGAGCCGACGGGCAATCTGGATTCGGCCAACGGCGAGGCGGTTATGAACCTGTTGCGGGAACTGCACGCGGCCGGTTCGACCATTTGCATGGTGACGCACGATCCGCGTTATGCCGATTTCGCGGACCGGCAGGTGCGGCTGTTTGACGGCCGCGTGGTGGAAGAGAATATCGAATCGGCGAAGCATTAATCACTGGGGTAGTGCCGCGCCCTTGTGGCGCGGAAGTATGAGGAGGGGCGATGACTGCAACGTTGAGGGGAACGAGTTTCATGCTGATGGCACTGGCCGCCGGCAACTTGCATGCCATGAAGGTAGGGACGCCGCGTCCCGATTTTCGTGCAAGCTATGCCTTGGCTTCCAACGGCCGGGTATCGATCCACAACCTGTACGGAGACGTGCAGATCACCGCCTGGGACCGCGACGAGGTGCTGGTGGAGGCGACCAAGCACTCGGCCGACGCCTCGGCACTGAACGACGCGCAGATTGTGGTGGACAGTTCCTCGGGGCTGGTTTCGATCCGCACGCAGTATTCAGGGGGCGATGCGGACCATCCGGCGAGCGTGGAATACCGCATCAAGGTGCCGCGTGGAGCCACACTGGAAAACGTCAAGCTGATCAATGGCGGATTGTCGCTGAGCGGGATGAAGGGCTCAGTGAAGGCATCGTCGGTGAACGGCAGCATTCGCGCGGAAGGAATGCAGGGCACAGTGGAACTCTCCACGGTGAACGGCTTTCTGGAAGCGGGCTTTCAGCGTATCTCCAAGTGCAATCCGATTTCGCTGAGTTCGGTGAACGGTCCGATCAAGGTGTCGCTGCCTTCGGGCGCGGGAGCGCATGTGAGCGCGCACAACTTGAGCGGTGGAATCAACTCAGATTTCGGCCAGGCGTGGCGCGCGTCCAACGGCAACCGTTTTGAGGCGGCCGTGAATGGCGGTGGAACGCAGATCAAGCTGCATAATGTGAACGGCGGGATTTCGATTTACTCGAATTGGAGCCGACGCAGCGTGCATCCGGCGTCGTGAGCGCGGAGCGAAGCGCGGAGCGCCTGGCGCTCAGTTATCAGTTTTCAGTCCCGCCTCCGGCGTCGCCGGATTGAATAGTTGGTGGCCTTTAGAAGCGGGTGCGGTCACAGGCGCCAGCACAGGACCGCACAGCACGATCAACCTCATCGCAAACCCTGGGGGGTGCCGCACAGAGGCACCCAGCAGCGGTTAGTGCTTCGGGTAGCGAGAACTGCCGACTGAGAACTGAAAACTGACGACTGAGAACTGAGTACTTTTCTTCTCCCCCGTACTGCCTCGCCCAGTACGAAACCTGTTAACCTGACAGGCCATGGTATTTTTGCAGGACCTGTCCTATGCGTGGCGGCGATTGCGGAGGGCTCCAGCGTTCACGACGCTGGCCGTGCTGACGCTGGCGCTGGGGATGGGTGCTGCAACTTCTATTTTTAGCGTCGTGGATGCGGTTTTGTTGAAGCCGCTGCCGTTCCGGGAGGCGGACCGGTTGCTGGTGATCTGGGAGAAGAATCGGGCTCAAAATCGTTTCCGGCTGTTCGTCTCGCCGGTGAATTTTCTGGCATGGCAGCAGCGCAGCCGCACGTTGCAGGACATGGCAGCGATGCAGGACGCACGGTTGAACCTGACGGGCGGACCCAACGGTCATATGGACCCCGAAGAGCTGAAGGCGGAACGCGTGTCGGCCAGCCTGTTCCCGCTGCTCGGTGTGCAGGCGACCGTCGGGCGCACGTTTCGCCCGGAAGAGGATCAACCGGGACACGCGAATTTTGCGGTGCTCAGCCATTCGTTGTGGCAGCGGCGGTTCGCGGCAGACCGGGATATCGCGGGCAAGACCATCCGGTTACGCGACCAGCCGTACACCGTGCTCGGAGTCCTGCCGCGGGATTTTGCGGTTCTCGAGAGCGGTGTCGATCTGTACCTGCCGCTGGCGTTGAATGCGGCCGATAGGCGGGCGGGAAACAACCGGTTTCTAACGGTTTTCGCCCGGCGGCGCGCCGGACTCGACGAAGTGCGCCAGGAACTGGAGGCCGTGGGAGAACAGATGGAGCAGGCGATGCCCGTACTGAACCACGGCTGGCGTCCCTCCGTTTTTGTTCTTCAGGAGGAACTGGTAGGCAATGTCCGGCGGTCCCTGTGGGTGCTGTTGGGCGCGGTGGGGTGCCTGCTGCTGATGGCGTGCGTGAATGTCGCCAATCTGCTGTTGGCGCGCGGCGCGTCGCAGCGCAAGGAGCTCGCTCTGCGCAGTGCGATGGGTGCGGGGCGGGCGAGAATCATGGCCCAGTTGTTCACCGAGAGTCTGCTGATGGGGCTGGGCGGCGGAGCGGCAGGGCTGGTGCTGGCCGCGGGCGCGATCTACGTGCTGGCGCACGGCGGACCGGCCAGCGTGCCGCGGTTGGCGCAGGCATCGCTCGACCTGCGGGTGTTCGCGTTCACCCTGGCGGTCTCGGTGGCAACGGGCGTACTGTTCGGCGTGGCCCCGGCGCTACAGGCGGTGGGGGGCAGCGTGACGGCGGTGCTGAATGAGGGCGGCCGCGGAGGCTCGCAAGGACGCACGGCGCGCCGCGTGCGCAACGCGTTGGTGGTGACGCAGGTGGCGCTGGCCGTGGTGGTGCTGATTGGCGCAGGGCTGCTCATGCAGAGCTTCCTGCGCTTGCGCGCGGTGGACCCGGGGTTTCGTCCGCAGAGCGTTTGGACCGTGCGCCTGCCTCTCTCGGGCGGGCGCAACTCGACTCCCGAACGGCGGATCGCATTCTTCAGTCAACTCACGCCGCGCATCGCGGTCCTGCCGGGCGTAGTTTCGGCGAGCGCGGTTAGTTCGCTTCCTCTGAACGGACTGGGGACCGGCGCGACCTTCATCGTGGAGGGACGTCCCGCGCCGTCCGCGGAGCAGCGGCCGCAAGCGCTGGCGCGTTCGGTGATGCCGGCCTATTTTCAGACGATGAAGATTCCGCTGGTGTCGGGCCGCGAGTTTACCAATGCGGACGTGATGCCAGCGCCCGCCGTGGTGGTGGTGAATCAAACCCTGGCGCACCGCTTCTGGCCGCAGGGCGGCGCGGTGGGTGGCAGGCTGACGATCGAACAGGGCGGACGAGTGGCGGAAATCGTGGGCATCGTGGGAGACGTGAAGAGCGAGGGGGTCGACCGCGAGGACTGGCCTGTCATCTACAGCCCCTACGCGCAATCGCCCATCTCCGGGATGACGCTGGTGGTTCGCACCGCCGGTGCGCCCGAGGGGTTGGTGTCCGCAGTGCGTAAGACCGTGCTGCAACTGGACGCCGAGCAACCGCTGGCCGACGTGCGGACCATGGAACAGGTGGTGAACCTGGCGGTGGCCGAAGCGCGTTTCCATACCACGCTGCTGGGGAGTTTCGCGGCCATTGCGTTCCTGCTGGCGGCGGTAGGGATCTTCAGCGTGATTTCGTATGATGTCAACCAGCGGACCAACGAGATTGGAATTCGTATGGCACTGGGGGCGCAGCCCGAAGAAGTGCGCAGCCTGATTCTGGGACAAGGCGCGCGGTTGACCGTCTATGGAATTGTGGCCGGCTGGATCGCTGCGGCGGTAATCACACGCTGGATGAAGAGCATGCTGTTCGGCGTCAGTCCAACGGACATTTGGACGTTTGGCGCGATTTCGATTTTATTGGCTGGGGTCGCGCTGGCGGCAAGCTTCGTCCCCTCGCGGCGGGCGATGGCTTTGGACCCGGTAACAGCGCTGCGGCGCGAATAGGAAGACGGATGATCACACTGCGGAACGTCGAGAAGTTTTACGAAGGCGGTTACGGCCGGAGCTATGTGCTGCGCCGCGTCAACGTGGAGATTCAGGAAGGTGAGTTCGTCACCATCATGGGTCCGTCGGGGGCGGGGAAGTCCACGCTGCTGAGCATTCTGGGGATGCTGGACGGCGCCTGGACGGGGGAGTTTGAATTCCACGGGAATCCGGTGCACCGGATGAAACCGAAGGAGCGGGTGGAACTGAACAAGAAGTACATCGGTTTCGTGTTCCAGAGCTATCACCTGATCGACAATCTGACGGTGTACGAGAATCTGGACATTCCCCTGTCGTACCGCAATGTGAAGGGGAGCGAGCGCGCCAGCATGGTGTGCGACACGCTGGACCGCTTCCACATCGTGGGCAAGCGCGATCTGTATCCGAGCCAGCTCTCCGGCGGACAGCAGCAACTGGTGGCGGTGGCGCGCGCCGTAATCGCGCATCCCAAACTGATACTCGCCGACGAGCCGACGGGTAATCTGCATTCAAGCCAGGGCAAGGAGATCATGGAACTGTTCAAGAAATTGAACGACGAAGGCACCACGATCGTGCAGGTGACGCACTCGGTGGACAACGCCGGCTACGGCAACCGGGTGATCCAACTGGCGGACGGGTGGGTGGTAAGCGGCGGCAGCGAGGGCCTTCCCGGGACCGCGGTTTAGGGTCTGGCGGCCCGCCTGCGATACAATGGCCCTTCGACCATGCAGGTACTCCAGGCGGGGCAGCACAAATTTATCTATTTGGAACTCCAACCGGAGATGGTGGCCAGTATTGCGCGGCAGGCCGGGTTTGAGACCAGGGCCAAGGATTCGCAGCGGACCATCCATCTCGATTTGAGCGCTCCGGTGCGGGAAGGCCCGCTACTGCTGTTCGACGCGGCGGATGCATCGAACCTCGGGTGGTTTTCGCGCTGCCAGTTCTATGTGGACGGGCGGACCGGCGCGGTGATGCAGACGCCGATGACGCTGGCGAACAAGCGCGATCGCAGCGGCAAGGCGCAGGTGAATTCCGTAAAGCTCTCCATCTGCAAGGAACTGCCGGCGAATTTCCGGCTGCCGGGCAATCAGGCGCTGACGGAACAGGTGTTCTATCATTTGTTTTTGAATTTCCTGAATGCCCTGACGAAGAACGGGGTCGCGGTGTGCGGCGCGGGTTCCATCCAGCCGCTGGCGGGGCGCACGGAGACGGTGGGCTCGAAGAACTAGGTCCGGCGAGACCCTGCGCACCGTCGTATCTCCCCCGTTTGGTCCCTGTTTCTTTCGGGATTATTCACGCGGAAAAGCGAACAGGCCACGACAAACGATGGCCTGTTTCACCAAGAGTCAAGTGGACAGGCTGGGAGGCCTGTCCTACGCGGACGCCGCCTGGGCATGCTGTTTCGCTGCTGCCACCACCGTCTCGATTTCGTTGCGGTATTCGTTGAGCAACTCGAGGGTGGTGGCTTCGAAGCGCATCACCAGCACCGGCTGCGTATTGGACGCACGCACCAGCCCCCACCCGTTCGGGAAGAGCACGCGCACGCCATCGATATCTTCCGTCCGGTGACGGGCGCGCAGGACGGAAATGGCCTCGCTGACGACGGCGAATTTCAGTTCGTCGGGGCAATCGAAACGGATTTCCGGCGTGACTACGGTAGCGGGAATATCGGCCAACTGGTGGGATAGCGCGTGCCCGGAATTGGAGACGATTTCCATCAGGCGGCAGGCGGAGTAGAGCGCATCGTCGAACCCGTACCAGCGGTCCGCGAAGAAAATGTGGCCGCTCATTTCACCGGCCAGTTCCGCGTGAGTCTCCTTCATCTTTGCCTTGATGAGCGAATGGCCGGTCTTCCACATGATCGCGTTGCCGCCGCGGGCGCGCAGATCGTCGTACATGAGCTGCGAGCATTTGACTTCACCGATGAAGGTGGCGCCCGGCTTGCGAGTCAGGATTTCCCGGCCGTAGATGATCATGAGCTGATCGCCCCAGACCACCTTGCCGTTTTCGTCGACGGCGCCGATGCGGTCGGAATCGCCATCGAAGGCAATGCCCAGATCGGCTCCCGTTTCGCGCACCTTGGCGACGAGGTCGCGCAGGTTCTCTTCGACGGTGGGGTCCGGGTGGTGATTGGGGAAATTGCCGTCCATATCGAAGAACATCTCGGTAGCGTCGATATTGAGTTTCCCGATGAGGCGGTGCATGACGGGTCCGGCGACGCCATTGCCGGCATCGAAGATCACGCGGATGCGGCGCGGGAAATTGAAGTGGGCCGCCACTTCATCCACATAAGGAGTGACCGCATCGCCGGTGGTCTCGGAGCCTTCTCCGCTGACGAAATCGCGATCGTCGATCATGCGGCGCAGTTCTTGAATGGCGGCGCCGTGAATAGTGGAGTCGCCGCAAACTGTCTTGAAGCCGTTCATGTTGGGGGGGTTGTGGCTGCCGGTGATCATGATGGCGCCATCGGTCTTGAAGTGGAAGGCGGAAAAGTACAGGACGGGGGTGGGGACGATTCCGATATCGATGACGTCGCAGCCGCTGGCCTTCAAGCCGCGCATCAGGGCGTCGCGCAGGCGGGGGGAGGACAGGCGCGTGTCGCGGCCCAGGCTGACGCGCTTGCCGGCGTGGCGCTGCATGTAGGTGCCGAAAGCCTGGCCGAGCAGCACGACATCTTCGTCCGGCAGTTCTTCCTGGGCGATGCCGCGGATGTCGTATTCACGAAATATGGTTGGTTTGAACATGGGACGTTTCGTACTTCAATATAGCGTGGCGTTAAGATAACGGTAGCTGGGAACTCCAGGGTGCATTTATGAAGTCCGCCGAACGTCAGTTTACGACAATCAGCGGGGTGCCGGTCGAGCCCGTATATGGTCCGGGCGAGATTCGGAATCCCGATCCCGGGGAGTTTCCGTACACCCGCGGGATTCATCGCGACATGTACCGCGGAAAACTGTGGACGATGCGACAGTTTTCCGGGTTTGCGACGCCTGAGGAGACGAACGAGCGGTACCACTATCTACTGTCGCAGGGGCAGACCGGGCTCTCCGTGGCGTTCGATTTGCCCACCCTGATGGGCTACGACGCGGACCACGCGTTGAGCGAGGGCGAAGTGGGCAAATGCGGCGCCCCGATTTCGTCCCTGGAGGACATGGAGATTCTGTTCCGCGGAATTCCGCTGGGCGAGGTGTCGGTCTCTATGACCATCAACTCTCCGGCGGCGGTCCTGTGGGCGATGTATCTCGCCGTGGCGGAGCAGCAGGGGGTGGACTGGCAGCGGCTCAATGGCACGCTGCAGAACGACATCCTGAAGGAATACATCGCGCAGAAGGAGTACATTTATCCGCCGCGGGCATCGATGCGGCTGGTGACGGATACCATCGAGTTCGGCGCGCGGCACACGCCGAAGTTCAATCCGGTATCGATCAGCGGGTATCACATTCGCGAGGCGGGCTCCACGGCGGTGCAAGAGCTGGCATTCACACTGCGCGACGGCATGGAGTATGTGGACTGGGCGCTCGAGCGCGGGCTGGCGATTGACGATTTCGCGCCGCGCATGAGTTTCTTCTTCAACGCGCATAGCGATTTTTTCGAAGAGATCGCCAAGTACCGGGCGGCGCGCAAAATCTGGGCTTACACCCTGCGCGACCGCTACGGCGCGAAGAGCGAACGCAGTTGGAAGCTGCGCTTCCACGCGCAAACCGCGGGCTGCTCGCTGACCTGGCAGCAACCCTACAATAACGTGGTGCGGACGGCGCTGCAGGCGATGGCGGCGGTACTCGGCGGCGCGCAATCGCTGCACACGAATTCGCTGGACGAGGCTTACGCGCTGCCGGGCGAGCACGCGGTGACGATCGCCTTGCGCACGCAACAGGTGCTGGCCTACGAGAGCGGCGTGGCGAATGTAGCGGACCCGTTGGGCGGCAGCTACTTCCTGGAGAAGTTGACGCTCGACAGCGAAGCGGCCGCGAACGAGTATATTCGCCAGATCGATGCCATGGGCGGAATGATTCCAGCCATTGAAGCGGGCTTCCCGCAGACGGAGATCGCCCAGGCCAGCTACCGGTACCAGCGCGAGGTGGAAAACGGCGAGCGCGTGATTGTGGGCGTGAACCGCTTCCAGAGCGACGATCCGTCCATCGACCTGCTGCAGATCGACGAGACGGCGGAGCAGCGGCAGATCGCCAAACTGGCGGCGCTGCGCTCCCGGCGCGATAATGGGCGGGTGCGGAAATCCCTGGACGCCCTCCGGCGGGCGGCGGAAGGCACGGAGAATACGATGCCGTATCTGCTGGACGCGGTCCGGGCCTACGCCACTCTGGGCGAGATCTGTGACGCGCAGCGCGAGGTTTTCGGCACCTACACGGAGACGTCACATATTTAGATCATGAGCGCACCGATACGAGTACTGGTGGCGAAGCCCGGGCTGGACGGGCACGATCGCGGGGCTAAGGTAATCGCCAGGGCGCTGCGCGATGCCGGCATGGAAGTGATCTACACGGGACTCCGGCAGACTCCCGAGATGATCGTGAATGCGGCGCTGCAGGAGGATGTGCAGGTAATCGGGCTGTCGATTCTCTCCGGGGCGCACAATGCGATTGTGCCGCGGGTGATGGAACTGCTGCGCGAGAAGGAGATGGAGGATGTGAAGGTAGTCGTCGGGGGAATCGTGCCGGACGAAGACGCGGCGGCGCTGAAGAAGCAGGGTGTGGCGGCGGTTTTCCAGCCGGGCGCCTCGCTGGACGCGATCGTCACCTTCATCCGCGGCGCGGTGGGTGAGGCGGCTCCCCTGGCAGGCGGGCCGCCTGGCTCGCCGGAATAGGGCCTCGGGCGGGGGCGTGGCCGGACCTGACGATATCCATGGTCAGGGTCACGGGAAACACAAGATCACGGGAAAGACAGGGCCACGGGAAAGACAGGGCCACGGGAACGCCAGGATCACGGGAAGCGAGCGACCCCGATGCCGGCTCTCCCCGTTCGCGGCAGCCAGCGAATTGCGGCCGTGCCGTGGGGAAGGCACGGAGTTTTTACACTTCCCTCGGGCAGGGTCCGGATCGAGCCGGTTTGGTGCGGGAATGCTGCGAATTTCACCGGTCCACCGCTGGTTGGCCTGGAGATCCCGGCCATACTGGGGCCGGGCACGGAATCGACGGCGAAATCAGGGTCCAGCCTACGAAAAGCGTGCCGCACCTTCACACCTGTAGCCTGCTACACTCGTTGTTGACTGCCCCGAAGATCCGCTAAAATAATGGCTTACCATCTTTGGAACCTCAACTGTACTTGTGAAATCGGTGCCCTTGTCTCAACGTCATCGTAACCGCGCAGAGTGGAAAGGTATGCTTGCATGAAGTGTTTCAGGCGTCTCCGCCTGGTCGTGATCCCGGTCTATGCCTGCGTAGTGTGCCTGAGCTCGGCCCTGTTTGGGCAAGCGCCGGCACCGCAGACTCCACCCGCGCAGCCGCAGCAGCAAACGCCTCCCGCGACTCCGCCTGCAGCGCCGCGGCCGGCGAGTCCCTTCGAAACTATCCCGTCCGCGCCCACTCCCGAGCCCACTCCGGTAGTGCCGCCGCAGCAGCCGGCCCCTGGCGCGCCACCCGCGGGCCAGCAGCCCGGACAGCGCCCGCAATTGGAAGCTCCCAAGGAAGCAGCGGAACCGCCGGCGCCCCAGAATACGCAGGTAATTGAGGGCTTTGAATTCCGCGGCGCCCGGCGCGTCCCGCAGGACACGTTGAAAGCCCTGATCGTGTCCAAGCCGGGAGACTTCTACAGCGAAGAAACCCTGCGCCGCGACTTCATGATTCTGTGGAACACCGGCCGCTTCGACGATATCCGCCTGGAGACCGAACCGGGCCGGCTGGGCCTAATTGTGCGCTTCGTGGTGACCGAACGGCGTGTCATCCGCTCGATTGAATACCCCGGCGCGAAGAGCGTCACGGTATCGGAAATTCTGGACCGCTTCAAGGAAAGAAAAGTCGGCTTGAGCGTGGAATCGCAGTACGACCCGAACAAGGTGCAGCGCGCCGCCGTCGTGCTCAAGGAGTTTCTGGCTGAGCGCGGCCGGCAATACGCTTCGGTAGACGCACAGATCGAGCAGATTCCGCCCTCGTCGTTAAAGGTCTCCTTCGTGGTCAACGAAGGCCCGAAGGTGAAGGTCGGGAACATCGACATCGTAGGGAATGTGGCTATGGACGACCGCTGGGTAATCCGTACCATGAAGAACTCCAAGGGCATCGGGATTCCGCACTCGCTCTATTTCGAGCGTATTTTCCCGGCCACTTTCGACCGCGCCAAACTCGACGAGGATAAGGAACGCCTCCGCCAGGCTTACCAGGACGCCGGTTACTTCGCGGCCAAGACGCTGGAAGAATCCATCGACATTGAGCATCGCGGCGGCAAGGGCTGGCGCTTCCCCATCTTCAAGATGAACAAGCCGGGTATCACGGCCGACATCACGCTGCCGGTGGAAGAGGGCAAGCTGTACCATCTGCGCAATATGAATTTCAGTGGCGTGAAGCTGTTCCGCACGCCGGAAGCGCTGATGAGGCCGTTGTTCGGCATGGGCACCGGCGACGTCTTCTCCACCGACAAGCTGCGCAAGGGCATCGAGAACATGCGCAAGTTGTACGGCAAGTTCGGGTACATCGATTTCGTGCCGGAACCGGACTTCAATCCGGCAACGGATGGCAGCGATCAGATCGACCTGACCCTGACGGCGGACGAAGGCAAGCAGTTCTTCATCCGGCGCATCGATTTCTCCGGCAACACGACGACGCGCGATAAGGTCATCCGCCGCGAAATCCTGCTGGACGAGGGCGACGTGTTCAACACGGAACTGTGGGACTACAGCATCCTGCGCCTGAACCAGTTGGGCTACTTCGAAATGCTGAAGAAGGAAGACGCGGCCGACACCAGGCGAAATCCGGGATCGAACACGGTGGATGTCACGCTTAAGGTGAAAGAGCGCGGCAAGAACTCCGTGGGTTTGAACGGCGGCGTCAGCGGCATCGCGGGCAGTTTCATCGGCTTCAACTATTCGACCAACAACTTCCTGGGTTTGGGCGAGACGCTGTCGGTGGAAAGCCAGCTCGGCACCCGCATGCGCGACGTCAGCCTGGGCTTCACGGAACCGTACTTCCTGGATCGTCCGCTGCAGTTGGGTTTTGTGGTTTACTTGCGGCGCTTTAATTTCGACCAGGGCCGTGAAGCGTCGATCCTTTCGGGCAGCAACCTGGTCCCGCTGTACAACCAGTTGGGTTCGCAGAACCTGTTGAACTACTCGCAGAACAGCCACGGCTTCTCAGTTTCGGCATCGTATCCGATCAAGCGCAGTTTTGCGCGTGTGGGTGTCACTTACGGCTTTGATATTTCCAACGTGGTGACCTCGACCCAGGCGGCGCAAAGCTACTTCGAGTACATCAACTTCAGCGGCGTTGCCGGACCGAACTCGCTCAGCGGCATCCGCACCAGCCATATCGTTCCCTCGTACACCTACAACACGGTAAACCATCCCATCTCACCCACCGCGGGACGCAGCATTTTCGCTTCGATCGATTTCGCGGGCAGCATTCTGGGCGGCAACATCAACACCCTCCGGCCAACCCTGGACGTCAAGTACTTCAAGTCCGCTCCGTGGCACCGCAGCCATATCCTGGCCTTCCACGGCATGGCGTCGGTGATCACGGGATACGGCGGCAAGTACATCGCGCCCTTCTCGCGCACCTACATCGGCGGCGAGCAGGACATCCGTGGTTTCGAAATCTGGGGGATCACGCCGCTGGCTTATGCGCCTTCGAGCGCGGCGATTAACGTTTTGAATGACGATGGCAGCCCCCGTACCCAGAAGGTCATCCAGAACGGCATCATCAGCAGCGTTCCGGTGACTATGAACGTTCCCCGCTACCAGTTGATCACGCCCGGCGGGGACACGCAGTTCATCGGCAACTTCGAATACCGGATCCCGATTGTCGGACCGGTGACGATGGCGCTTTTCACGGACGCGGGCGTGAACCGGATTCTGCGGCCCAGTCAGCTCACGATGGAGCCCGGCCGGGTCAACGAACTAAACACTCAATTCCCGCAGGCGGGGTTCGATGGCAAGGTGATTATCGCTCCCGATACGCAAAAGTGGCGTATGTCGAACGGCATCGAACTGCAGGTGATGCTGCCAGTGGTGAACGCCCCGTTCCGGCTTTACTACGCCTACAATCCGCTGATCGTGCAGCAATATTTGCAGCCGCCGATCGTGGCGGACCGGTCCGCCTTCCCAAATCAGAACACCTTCATCAATGGCGTGACGCAATTCGGGGTCGGGTATCCTTTCGTCGAAAAACGGACGATGTTTCGTTTTACAATTGGCAGGACGTTCTAACCTGGAGCGGCGCGCGTCAATATGCTAGTATCTTCACACTTAGGAGTTTTCAGCTTGAAGAAGAATTTTGTTGTTTTCCCCGCCCTGGTGCTTGGCATGGCCGCGATGGCCTTCGGCCAGGCTGCGCCGACCAAGGTGGCTATCATCCACGTGCAGAACGCCATTCTGCAGACCAAGGATGGGCAGAAGGCCGCCAACGAACTGCAGGGCCGGTTCGCTCCGAAAAAGGCTGGACTGGACAAGAAGCAAAACGAAATTGCGACTCTGCAGGATCAACTCCGCAAGGGCAGCGCCACCATGAGCGAAGACGCCAAGGCGAAGCTCATGCGCGACATCGATGCCGGGAATAAGTCCTTGCAGCGCGACACGGAAGATGCGCAGGCCGATCTCGATTCCGAACAGGGCAAGATCATGCAGGACCTGGGCGGCAAGGTTATGGCTGTGTTGGAGAAGTTCGCCACCGCCAACGGCTATGCCGTGGTTCTGGATGTCAGCAATCCGCAGACTCCGGTACTGTGGGCGGCGTCGGCTGTCGACATCACTGGCGATATCGTGAAGCTCTACGATCAGGCCAACTCAGGCGCCGATGGTTCTGCGGGCGGCGTGTCTGCGACAATTGCTCGTATTGAGGCTGGCCGACATGCGTCGATGCCCGCAATGCAGAAGGGTTCAGGAAGCGGCCCCATCACGGTCCAGAATGACACCTCATCAACATTGACCGTTTACTTTTCGGGTCCAGCAGACCGCAAGGAAGTGGTCTCTGCGCACGGCAAGGTCACGGTCCCACTTGGCCCAGGCTCATATAAAGTCGCCGGCGAATTGGCGGACAAGTCTGTGCTGCCGTTTTTTGGGGTTCGCCAATACTCTGGTGGGGAAACTGAGCAGTTTTTTATAGATCTGGCCGGTAGGCCGGCGGCGCCCGCGCCCGCTCCCAAAAAGAAATAACATATTTGGGACGAGACTGGCCCTCTCCTGTGCCCTAATTGAGCGGTACAATTCGGACAAGGGGGTATTCCATGAAGGTCCTGTCGGTTGTGTTTGCCGCAGCCATGGCGAGTGGTGCGTACGGTCAGGCCGTGCATCGGAGCTTTGGTAGCGTGGTCTTCCCCGGCGGTACGTCGAGCACTTCCCCCAACATCAGCCGCAATTTTGGCAGCGTCGTATTCCCGGGCGGAACCCAATCGGCACCGGTGAACGGCGGCGCGTCCGCGGTCGTCACGCGTCCGGGTGTGCCTGCCGGTCCGGCGAGCGCTCCGGGCAAGGGTCAGGGGGGCGGTGGACGTTATCCCATCCAGGGCGGCAATCGTGGCGGTTCCCGCGGCTCGGCAGGCTATGTCTATGCGTACCCGGTCTACGTGGGCGGCTACGACAATTCTTATCTGCAGCAGGAAATGGCTCCGCCCGTGCAGCAGCCGTCGCCCAATATCACCATCATCATGCCGCCGCAACAGCAGGCCAATCCGGTGATGATTCAGGCAGGCCCCGATGGCGAGTACACCACTACGCCTTCGCGTACGTCGGTGTATGAACCCCGTCGCCGCGAGGTAGCGGAAGAGCCCGAAACTCCGGCGGAAGCTACGCGCTACCTGCTCGCCTTCAAAGACCACACCATCTATTCCGCCGTGGCGTACTGGGCAGACGGCGACACGCTGCACTATTTCACCAACGGCAACACGCACAACCAGGCGTCACTCGCGCTCATCGATCGGGAACTGACGGACCGGTTGAATCGCGAGATGGGCATCGATTTCCATCTGCCTCCGGCGAAATAGAGCTTCGCCAGTCGTACCGCCTACTCCCGCTCGCCTACTCCCATTCGATGGTGCCGGGCGGCTTGTGTGTCAGATCGTAGAACACGCCGGCGATGCCCTCGATGTGCAGCAACTCGGTGCTGATGCGTTCGCGGAGTTCCGCCTTCATCAGCACGGATTGCGCCGTCATACCATCCACGGAATCCACCGGACGCAGCACCACGGAATCGGGCGACTCGGCGGAGCCGAGCGGGATCAGAATAATGGGAAACTGCCAGACTTCGTGATCGTAGCCCGTTTCGTGGGTGAGCCGGCGGACAATCGCGTCGGCACGGCGCAGCCTGTCCAGCCGCGCCGCAGTCAAAGAGCAGGCGCGGACCTCCATGCGATCCACCGGCAGGCGGGTCTCCACCGGCGCGATCACGCGGTTCACGCCGGAGATGGCATTGATCAGTTCCGTAGCGCGTTCGTGATCCAGCGAATCGATCGCCAGCACGGGAGCGTAGGTCCGGGCGTCGCCCTGCACCCCCACTGAATTCACCGGCACGATGAAGCCTTCGGGCGTCTGCCGCAGCGGCGCGTCGAAATCGGAACACAGGCAGCGTATGGCGAGACCCGGACCGGGGAAGGGGTGGCGGTCCAACAGTTCGCTGGAGAGCCCGAGTTCGCGGCCGATGGCGCGCACCTCGTCCTTGTAGAACGATTTCAGCGGCTCCACGATGCGCCCGGTTTCGATCAGCTTCTGAATGCCGGCGACGCGATTGTGGTGGGTCTTGATGAGCGCCGCTTTGGCGCTGCCGCCGCTTTCAATGGTATCCGGATAGATGGTGCCCTGGCCGAGAATCCATTGCTGGTCGAGGAGGCGGCGCGATGCGATGATGCGCTCCTGCACACGCACGAATTCCTCGCCGATGATGTGGCGCTTGCGCTCCGGATCGGTGACACCGGCCAGCGCGGTGAGAAACTGGTCCTGCGCGCGCTCCACGGTGAGGTTGCCCATGCGCTCGACGAAATCAGTCTCGCCTTCGCGCATCAGGCCGGTATCCACGTAGACTCCGCGCACGCAGCCGGCGCCCAGGGCGCGGGTACAGAGCGCGAACGCGACCGTGGAATCGACACCGCCGCTGACGAAAAAGAATACGCTCCGCGCGCCCACGGTGTCGCGGATTTCCTGTTCCAGCAGCGGCGCGCGGTGAGTCACGTCCCAATCCTGGCGGCAGCTGCACACTTTGAAGACGAAGTTCGAGAGGTACTCTTTGCCCCGCGTGGTGTGGACCACTTCGAGATGGAATTGCACGGCATAGAAGCCGCGTTCAGGAGCGGCGATCGCAGCGATTTCGCAGGTGCTGGTGCGGCCGGTGGCCGTAAAACCTTCAGGCAGGCGGCCCACTACATCCCGATGGCTCATCCACACCTGCTGGCGGCCCGCGAGCCCGCTGAAGAGCGGGTCGGACGTTTCGGCGAGGTCGAGCGTGGCCAGGCCGTATTCGCCCTTCAGGCCCTTGCGGACTTCGCCCCCCAGCAGATGCGCCATCAGTTGCTGCCCGTAGCAAATGCCGAGCACGGGAATGCCGAGTTGAAAGATGCCGGCATCGACCGTGGGACTCTCAGGGTCATACACCGAACTCGGTCCGCCAGAGATGATGACGCCCTTGGCAATCGCCAGTTCGGCGGCCGGTGTCTCGCTGGCGCGGACCTCCGCATAGACGCCGAGATCGCGCACCTTACGGGCGATCAAATGGCAGTACTGGCCCCCGGCATCGAGGACGATAATTTGCGGTGTTGGGTTCAACTTTCGATGGTAGCAAGCCGCAGGCAGGACGGGCTATCGCCATTCGCGGCCTGTGGCGCCGCACGAAGGGCGAGTTGCAGACGGCAGCCACCAGGCCCGCGTTCTAAGGGGCTCGTAAGGCAAGGACCGCGTTGAGGCCCCCGAAGGCGAACGAGTTGGAGAGCGCGTATTCCACCTGCTGCCGGCGGGCCACATTGGGAATCACGTCGAGATCGCACTCCGGGTCGGGCGTCGTGAAATTCGCGGTGGGCGGCAGGACGCCGTCGCGCAGGGCGAGCAAGGTCGCCAGGCATTCGAGTGCCGCGGCGGCGCCCAGTCCGTGCCCGTGCATCGACTTGGTGGAACTGATGGCCAGGCGGTCCGCCTGCGCGCCAAACACCTGGCGGATTGCCGCCGTCTCGGTCACGTCATTCACCGCCGTGGCGGTACCGTGCGCATTGATGTAGCCCACCTGCTCCACCGCCAGCCCCGCGCTGCGCAGGGCGGCGCGCATGGCGCGCGCGGCGCCATCCACGGAAGGCTGAGTGATGTGGCAGGCATCGGCGCTCATGCCGAAGCCCACAATCTCGGCGTGGATGCGCGCTCCGCGGGCGACCGCGGCTTCCATCGGTTCGAGCACGAACATGGCGGCGCCTTCGCCCAGAATCATGCCGCGCCGGTCTTTGCAGAACGGACGGCACGTCTCCTGCGAGACCACGCGCATGGCTTCCCATGCCTTGAGAATGCCCAGACTGAAAGGCGCTTCGCTGCCGCCGGTAATCGCCAGGTCCGTGGCGCCACTGGCCACCATCTGATACGCCTGCCCGATCGCATGCGCGGCCGAGGAACAGGCGGTGGAAATGGTGAAGGCGGGCCCGGTTATGCCGAACTCCATCGAAATGTGGCTGGCGCCCGCGTTGGCCATCGTCTTGGGAATGGTCAGCGGGTGCACGCGGTTGGTGTTCTTCTTATAAATCTCGACGAAGCCCGCGTCTTCGGTGCTCTGCCCGCCGACGCACGCGCCCGTAATGATCGCCGACGTTTCGCGCAGTTCCGGAGTCCACTGCACGCCCGAAGATTCCACGGCCTCGCGCGCCGCGATCACGGCGAATTGAGCGAAGCGGTCCATGAAATCCGCGCGCCGGTCCTCGAAGTAGGGCTGATGGCTGTACTGTTTGACTTCGGCTCCATTCTGGAAACGCAGAGTGGAGATATCGGTGGATTCGATTTGCCCGATTCCGCACCGCCCCTCGCGCAGCGCCGCGGCGAATTCAGAGGCATTGCGCCCCAGAGCGCTGATCGTGCCCGCCCCGGTGATGGCGACCCGTCGCATCGCGCTACTTGCCGGCCGGCGCGTTGGCGTTCTTGGCGGCGACCAGCCTTTCTACTCCCGCGCACATGTCGCGGACATTGCGCACGGTGCGCACTTCTTCATCCGGAATGCTGATATCGAATTCGCCTTCGAGCGCGAACAGGATTTCCACCGCGTCCATCGAGTCGATACCAAGTTGTTCGAACTGGCTATCGATGGTTACCGTTTCGACGGGAATGCGCTTGGACGTGGCAATCACCTTCGTCACGCGCTGAATTAGATCTTCGGACATATGAGTCGGCCAATCGTTTCAAATTTGTAGCGCCGTTCCAGCAACGCGGGAATTACGCGGCGCACAGTTTCCACGGTGACGCGGATATCGGGCCTTTCGCAAAGCTCGCGTCCATCGTGAAGACAGAGAATAGCACCGTTCGCCGCACCTGCCACCAGGCGCTCCACCACTTCTTCCGTACGCAGACTCCAATCATAGCCGATTGTGCTCCACATGACGCCGGTAAGGTGCAGTTTGCGCTGCGCCCGGGAAAGCCCGAACCACCGCGCGCCGTAAGGGGCCCGGAACCAGCCCGGAGTGGTGCTGGCATGACGTTCGATGGTCTCCTGCGCGCGCCGCAATTCCTCTTCGATGGCCCCTGGAGTACGCAAAAACAGGTATGGATGACTGTACGTGTGATTGCCGATTTCGTGCCCGCGCGCGGCCACCTCGCGCGCGATCGCCGGCACCCGGTCCACGTTCGCCCCGCATTGGAAAAACGTGGCCGGGACCTGGTACTGCGCCAGTACTTCCAGCAGTTCCGGCGTGCCTTCGCTGGGGCCGTCGTCGAAGGTGAGGGCAAGAGTCCGGCGATCGCGCGGGCCGTGCCAGATCGAGTGGCCGAACACCTGCGCGGACCTGCCGCGAACGGCCCATGCCAGCAACGCGGATGCCGCACCGGAGGCGGCAATTGGGACTAGGCCGTTCATGAAGTTTCATTGTAGAACCGGTGCGGGCGGCGCTGCCTGAAAACCATCGATAATGGAGGAACGTCCATGTCCTGGAAGCGAACCTTATTCGCCCTGCTGCTGTTCGGCACGGCATTCGGCTATCTCGAAGCGGCGGTGGTCTGTTACCTACGCGCTCTGCACGAGCCTGCCCGCCAGCGTTTCTACCCCGGCCGGCCAACTGCCGAGTTGTTCCCCTTGCTGACCCTCGAGCAATTGCACGCCCCCGCCACGGACCAGAGCCGGACGCTCTTGATCGAACTCGGCCGCGAAGCTGCCACCATCCTCATGCTGGCGGGCATCGCGCTGGCCGTGGCGCGTAACGCGGGTGAGTGGGCCGCCGCTTTTGTAATCGCCTTCGGCATCTGGGACATCACCTTCTACGTCTTCCTCAAAGTGCTGGTGGACTGGCCTGCGTCGCTGTTCACCTGGGACATTCTGTTCCTGATTCCGGTGCCCTGGGTGGGACCCGTGCTGGCTCCAGTGCTGGTCTCCGCGGCCATGATTGCGGCCGGAGCGCGGCACCTGCGCGCTCCCGTGACCATTGGGCCGGCGCACTGGTGCGGCATGCTGCTGGGCGCGGTCATCATCATCGTGGCGTTCGCCCTGGACTATCGGAACATCATGGCTGGCGGCACGCCGCGCGATTTCAACTGGTGGGTATTCAGCGCGGGACTCGGACTGGGCATCGCCAGCTATGCGGCGGCGGCGAGACGGGCGCTGCGGCCGGCAAGTTCCCAGCTGGCACCGGCTTTGCGTTAGCCGCGAGCGCCGCGAGCACTGCGAACCCCACCACTACGCCACGGGAAATTCCATGGCGATGCGCAGGCCGGGCGCGGCATTGGCGGCGCGGATCATCCCCTTGTGTAACTCCACCGCCCGGCGTGCAATCGAGAGACCCAGACCGATGCCGCCGCTGATGCGGTTGCGGTCCGGCTCCACCCGATAGAAGGGATCGAAAATGCGCGGCAGCGCGTCCTCGGGAACCCCCGGACCGTGATCGCGAATCTCGACGATCGCCGCCAGGGGCGTGCGCGTGAGCTTGACTTCCACCGTGGTCTCGCGCGGCGCATAGCGAATCGCATTGCGCAGCACATTCTCCACGGCGCGGCGCAGCAGTTCAGGATCGCCGGGGACGGTGACCGCGTCGGCGGGCGGAAACTGCAGGCGGCAACCGTGGGCGGCGGCTTCGATGGCGGAATCGTCCACCAGTTGCTGCACCAGTTGATCGAGGCGTACCGGGTCGCGGTGCAGGGAACCGGGATCGCCCTCTGCTCGCGTCACTTGCAGCAGTTGGCCCACCAGCGAGTTGAGGCGGTCGGATTCCTTTTGAATGCGATTGAGCGCGGCGTCGGTATCGTCGCCGCTGCGCGCCAGTTCCACCGCCACGCCGAGGCGCGCCAGGGGCGAACGTAATTCGTGCGAGATATCGAGCAGCAGGCGGCGTTCGGCGGCGAGCAGGGTTTCGATGCGGTCGGCCATGCGGTCGAAGGTGCGGGCCAGTTCGCCGAGTTCGTCGCGGCGGACGGCTTGCGCGCGGGCGGAAAGATCGCCGCGGCCAAAACGCTCCACGGCCTTCTGGATCTTGCGCAGGGGACGCGTCAGGTAAAGGGCCAGCCAGTAGCACAGGCCGACGGCGGCGGCCATCACGAAGAGATGTTCGGGCTGCAGAAACCACGAGCCCACCGGCGGGCGCGGCACCATGAAGAAGAACCAGTAGCGGCCGTCGTTGGATTGGCGGGTCACGGTGGCGTCACCGGTACGGAAAATCTGGTAGAGGGCGCGCCGCTGCGCGCGGCGGATGAGGTCCGACCGGTCCGCTCCGGTGATCAGGTCGCGGCCATTCTCGTCGGTGAGCACGCCGCGGGCGTCGTATACCCGGTGCAGGGTGTCGAGGAAAGATTGCAGGGCGGGGCGGCCCCCGCTTTCGTAGGCGCTGGTGGCCTCTTCCAGTTGAAAGCGGACCAGGCGCGCGACGGGGGCGTTTTCGTCGCTGGCATCCTCATTGACGTTGAAGGCGGATATGAACGCCGACCCCACCACGGTGATGGCGAGCGCGAACCAGAACCACAGCAGAATTTTGGCAAAAAGCGAATTCATTCGGTGGCGGCGTCTTCAGGCGTGCGGCAGAACTGATAGCCCACACCGCGGATGGTCTTGATCAAGTCGTCGCCGCCTTCGAGTTTTTTCCGCAAGTGGCTGATGTGCATATCGATCGAGCGATCGAACGGGGTTGCCTTGCGATTGTAGAAATTCTCCATCAGGGCATCGCGCGAGAGTACGCGGCCGGCGGAGCGCATCAGCATTTCGAGAATGTCGAATTCGAACGTGGTCAGGTCGATGCGTTTTCCGTGGGCGAATACTTCACGCGCCGCGGGGTCGAGCGTGATGCCGGCGGCTTCCAGGCGTCCGGCGGTGGAGGGGGCGCGAGGTTCGAGACGCCGCAGAATGGCGCGAATGCGGGCGGCCAGTTCGCGCGGATTGAAGGGCTTGGCGAGGTAATCGTCGGCGCCTAGTTCGAGGCCGACAATGCGGTCCACGTCTTCTCCGCGCGCGGTGAGCATGAGCACGGGCACGCGCGACTTCTCCCGCAGGCGGCGCAGGATCTCGAAACCGTCGATGCCCGGCAGCATGACATCGAGAACTACCAGGTCCACGCCCGGTTGCAGGGCGCGCTCGAGTCCCTTGTGGCCATCGTCCGCGGCTTCGACGGTGAAGCCTTCGCGGCGGAGAAATTCGCCCAGCAGGGATGCGAGTTCGGTGTCGTCATCGACCAGAAGGATGTTCACGGCTCGAATTTACCACGGTTGGAGAGACCGGAGAGATGCGGACGAGGATGCGCGCTCTCATTCGCAGGCGGCGCGGCCACCACGCTACGCTAGAGGGAACCATGATTTCCAGGTCCGCCATTCTTCGAATTCACAGCCCCGATCGCAAAGGCCTCGTCGCCG